>NZ_JBCNAC010000051.1:0-40328 GCF_050477885.1 Neobacillus rhizosphaerae | reverse complement strand
CTCGAAGTCGAATTTTATACATTCTTATTATGTAAAGTAGGGGGCTTTTAAGATGAAAGTAGCATTAGCATCAGATCATGGCGGAGTCAATATTCGCAAGGAAATCGCCAGTTTGCTTGAGGAATTAAAGATTGAGTACGTTGATTTTGGCTGTGATTGCGAAACATCTGTCGACTACCCGGATTATGCCCTGCCTGTGGCAGAAAAGGTAGCAAGTGGCGAGTTTGACCGTGGCATTTTGATTTGTGGAACTGGTATCGGTATGAGCATTGCTGCAAACAAGGTAAAGGGCATACGCTGTGCGCTTGTACATGATACCTTCAGTGCGAAAGCGACTCGAGCCCATAATGATACAAACATGCTTGCCATGGGTGAACGCGTCATCGGGCCGGGACTTGCACGCGATATTGCCGAGCTTTGGTTGACCGGCGAGTACGAAGGCGGCCGTCATGCGAACCGAGTTGGCAAGATTACGGAATACGAGAATAAGCAGGCGTAAATGATAGGCGCTTGTAATTTCTTTTCAAAGGCAGGTAGCTGTTAGGTAAAGGTTTGAAGACTTATACTTTCTAAAATGAAAGGTCGGGTCCAATGATTCAGGAATGGGAAAAACAATTGGAAGCAATAGTTACAGAATTCAAGGAACAGGCTTCGTTTAAGCCGGGGCAGTTGTTGGTGATCGGCTGCAGCACAAGCGAAGTGATGGGGGAGAGAATCGGTACCTCTGGAACCCTTGAAGTAGCCGGAATGATTTTTCGCCAATTAAAAAAATTGCAGTCTGAAACAGGCATTCAATTAGCGTTCCAATGCTGTGAACACCTGAACAGGGCGTTGGTTGTAGAACGGTCCGTCGCCGAACAGCGCGGATTCGATGAGGTTTCCGTGGTCCCAGTCCGCAAAGCGGGCGGGGCGATGGCCACCTATGCGTTCGAGCAGCTTAACGATGCAGTGGTAGTGGAATTTGTGAAGGCGGATGCGGGTATGGATATTGGCCATACGCTGATTGGTATGCATATGAAGCATGTGGCTGTGCCTGTGCGGGTAAAGCAGAAACATGTCGGCCATGCGTATGTAACGCTAGCGAAAACGAGGCCAAAGCTTATTGGCGGCGCTCGAGCAGTATACGAACGGACGAGTGCGAACACAAGCTGTTCATAAAGTCCGGACAACAGGCCCTACCTACAATCCGAATAGGGGATTTCAAAAAAATTTCGAGCAAGCGCTCAACTTTCCAGACTTTATTTTTTACATAGAGAAAAAACGTGTTAAAATAAATAAGGAATTTTCAAATTTTTATGCGAGCATACATAAGGGGGAGAAATATCATGAAGCATTTGTCTCAAGCCGACGAACAGGTTTTTCAAGCGATCCAACAAGAATTAGGTCGTCAGCGGTCTAAAATCGAATTAATTGCCTCAGAAAACTTTGTAAGTGAAGCAGTCATGGAAGCACAAGGTTCCGTTCTAACCAATAAGTACGCAGAAGGCTACCCGGGCCGTCGCTATTATGGTGGCTGTGAGTATGTCGATATTGTTGAAGATTTAGCCCGTGAACGTGCGAAAGAGATCTTCGGAGCGGAATATGTAAACGTGCAGCCTCATTCTGGTGCACAGGCCAATATGGCCGTTTACTTCACCGTTCTTGAGCAGGGCGATACAGTGCTTGGCATGAATTTATCCCACGGCGGTCACTTAACACACGGCAGCCCAGTCAATTTCAGCGGTATTCAATATAACTTCGTGGAATATGGTGTTGATGAAGTGACGCACCGCATCAATTACGAAGATGTTCGTGCGAAAGCACTTGAGCACAAGCCAAAGATGATTGTGGCGGGTGCGAGTGCCTACCCTCGTGAAATTGATTTTGCAAAGTTCCGTGAGATTGCCGACGAAGTGGGCGCCTACCTCATGGTGGATATGGCGCATATTGCTGGTCTTGTTGCTGCAGGCTTGCATCCTAACCCAGTTCCTTATGCAGACTTCGTGACAACGACAACTCACAAAACCTTACGCGGTCCACGCGGCGGTATGATTCTTTGCAAAGAGGAATTTGGTAAGAAAATTGATAAATCCATTTTCCCTGGTATTCAGGGCGGTCCGCTTATGCATGTGATTGCTGCAAAGGCTGTTGCTTTTGGTGAAGCACTGCAAGACAGCTTTAAAGAATACGCTGGCAACATCATTGCCAATGCCAAGCGCTTAGCTGATAGCTTACAAAAAGAAGGCTTGAAGCTCGTTTCGGGCGGTACGGACAACCACTTGCTATTGGTGGATGTACAGTCGCTTAACTTAACTGGTAAGGTAGCTGAAAAAGTACTTGATGAAATCGGTATTACCGTTAATAAAAACACGATTCCATTTGATCCGCAAAGCCCATTCGTAACGAGCGGTGTTCGCATCGGTACGGCAGCGGTAACGAGCCGAGGCTTTGGTCTAGAGGATATGGACGAAATTGCATCCATCATCGCCTTCACTTTGAAAAACCATGAAGATGAAGTGAAACTAGAAGAAGCACGCGGGCGCGTAGAAGCCTTAACAAGTAAATTTACACTTTATCCAGAATACTAAACATCACAGAATCGGCCTTCATGTTATTGGGGGCCGATTTTTTTGTACTAATTTTTAAAGGAAAATTGTTAAAGGAGCGGAAGGCACGTAGACTCCTGTGGGAGTATGGTTCAGGGGAGACCCCGCAGGCGCAAGCGCCGAGGAGGCTCGCCGAAACACCCACGGAAAGCGAAGTGCCTGGAGCGGAGTTCAACAAGCTGGTTATATGGTTTTTTCGAAAAATTCCTACTACTAAAAGTAAACGTTTTCCTATTTGCTCATTGTACTTTTTTTCTGTAAAATGAGACGGAGTATTTGATAAATTTTATAAAAAGGGGCGATTTTTTTGGCAAAGGTATATGTCTTCGACCATCCACTGATCCAACATAAGTTGACTTACATACGTGATAAAGACACAGGAACAAAGGAATTCCGCGAATTGGTTGATGAAGTGGCAACTTTAATGGCGTTTGAAATCACAAGGGACATGCCGCTTGAGGATATCAATATTGAGACACCAGTGTGCCAAACAAAATCGAAGGTTCTTTCTGGGAAGAAAATTGGTTTAGTGCCAATCCTGCGTGCCGGAATCGGAATGGTTGACGGAATCTTAAAGTTAATCCCAGCGGCAAAGGTAGGACACATCGGACTATACCGTGACCCAGAAACACTGAAGCCGGTTGAATATTATGCCAAGCTTCCAAGTGATGTGGAAGAACGTGACTTCATCGTGGTCGATCCAATGCTGGCAACAGGTGGTTCTGCTAATGAAGCGATTAACTCCTTGAAGAAGCGCGGCGCTAAAAATATCAAATTTATGTGTTTGATTGCTGCACCTGAAGGCGTGGAAGCGGTGAAAACGGAGCATCCGGACGTCGATATCTATATCGCAGCGTTAGACGAGAAATTAAATGACCATGGCTACATCGTACCAGGCCTTGGTGATGCGGGTGACCGTTTGTTTGGAACGAAATAAGGATATTTTGGAGAAAAGCCGACGTTGTTCGGCTTTTTTTATTTGTTTTTTGGGTTTATTTTTGGTAATTAATGTATAATGGCACGAAACACCTCGAAAATGGCACAAAACACTGCCAAAATGACACAAAACCATAGGTTTTTTGCACAAAACCTATCAAATTTGGCACTAAAACACCCGTAAAATGCACAAAACTCAAATAAGCACAATAACATTTTATATAGCGAACGGACAATCTATAAAAATTCACATATTGTCCTTAAATCCCAGGCAGGATATGACCTTTTTTAATAGAATTTACCAGTAAATCTAGTAAATGAGGTGAAGGAATGATTGTTTTACCATTAAAATTGCCTATTAATGCTTTACAGTGTATGGCTCTGCTCCGCAGACTACCAAAAAATCACCCAATGAGGCCTAAAATTGAAAAAGACCTGCGAGCGTGGTTGAAGGGATACTATGGTGAGAAGGAGTTTGGCTATTATTTATCATTTTTACCTGAGGACCAATACTATATCTTCCACGGACTTAGGCTAAAGGATAAAAATGCGTTCCAAATGGACGTACTAATCGTTTCACAGTCATTTGCCTTAATTGCAGAAGTGAAAAATATATCGAAAAAGCTAATTTTTAAAAAAGAATCTAATCATGTAATAAAGGAGTTTAATAATGAAGAGGAAGGAATTCAGAATCCGATTCTGCAGGTAAAAAGGCAAAGGATGCAATTCATCAATTGGCTGGAAAAGAGGCAGATTAAGGGACTGCCGATTGAAAGATTAGTCGTCATCAGTAAAACTTCCACGTTGGTAGAGACCACACTTGATAATCAACAAATTTATAAAGAATTGATTTATGCAGAGTCGATTATTGATAAGATGCAAGAACTAGAAAAGAAGTATGAAAAACCCCGCTTTAGCAAAAAGAAGCTCACACAATTAGTGGATCTCCTATTAGAAAACCATCAACCCCTTATTACAGACATCCTTCAAACATATAAGATTTCCAGAGACGAAATTAAAACGGGTGTTATTTGTCCTAAGGATCAAATTTCCACCATGACGTATTATTCAGGAAGCTGGCATTGTTCAAGTTGTTATTTTTCATCAAAAACTGCACACCTTCCTACTGTTGATGATTATTTTCTTTTGCTAGGACCAACGATTACTAGAAAGCAATTGGCTGAATTTCTACATATCGGGTCTACTTTTATTGCTGGGAACATGGTGCGAGCCCTTGGACTCCCATTTACGGGGTCAAAACGCGGCACGACATACTTCTTACCGCAAAAATATGAGTTTATCCAGCCTGAGGAGAAGGACATCAACTTACCCAATGCATACTTTCCACGCTAAATGAAAACGATAGGAAAAAAGGGGATTTTCACTGATGAAATTCATACTCGCCTTGCTCCTTGCCTTTCAAACCCCAAGTATTCTTATTCATCCTCCTATTCCAAAAACTACAAATGAACAAACCGTGGCGATTATCCTTTTGGACCGACCACAGTCGGAGCAGGAAATTACGCAACTCCTCCGTCCGTACAGGAACATCAAGTTAAGACGAATCTTTAAAGAAGCAATTGATGGGTTTTCTGTTCAGGGGCCTGCCGAAACCATCGCCAAACTCGCTAACCAGCAGCACATTATGAACGTCTCACAAGTCACACAGTACCAGGTGCAAACGGAGGAAAGTGTCAAAATAATTGGCGGAGAGGAGGTCCGCAGTTATTTTGACGCAAAAGACGAACGCCTTACCGGAAAAGGGGTGACGGTTGGGGTTATTGATACCGGTGTCGATTATACGCATCCCGACCTACAGCGTAACTATGCCGGCGGGCATGACCTCGTTGATAATGACCGCGACCCGATGGAAACGCTCGCCGTTGGGAAAGCGACCATTCATGGCACCCATGTTGCGGGAATCATTGCGGCTAATGGAAAAATTAAAGGCGTGGCTCCAGAGGCGAAAATTGTGGCGTACCGTGCACTTGGACCAGGAGGCGGTGGAACGACTGAACAGGTGTTGGCGGCCATTGATCAGGCGATTAAAGACAAAGTCGATATTATGAATTTGTCTCTCGGGAATGACATCAATGGGCCGGACCTCCCGATAAGTATGGCGCTCAACCGCGCGGTGGACAAAGGGATTGTGGCGGTGGCCGCTTCCGGTAATTCTGGACCGAATGTGTGGACGGTTGGTTCTCCGGGAACGGCGTCCAAAGCGATTTCTGTCGGAGCCTCCACACCCACGATGGAAATACCGTTCTTATTAATAGAAGGAAGCCGAAATAAATATCGGATTCAGCCGATGGAGGGCTCTGCAAAATGGGCGCTAGACCGGTCAGTCGATCTGGTGGATGGCGGTATCGGCAGGAAAAGTGAATTGAGGAATGTTCAAGGGAAAATCGTCCTGATGAAGCGGGGGACACTGACCTTTACTGAGAAAGCAGAAAATGCCCGCAAAGCGGGAGCTAGAGCGGTGTTAATCTACAATAATATGAGCGGAAGCTTTATTGGGAATCTGGAGTCTCCGCTGACCCTACCAGTGGGTTCACTTTCTAAGGGTGACGGAGTTATTTTACAAAAAGAAATAAGAAAACAGCGTGTGGCAGCGAGAATCTCGGTGGTAGAGGAGCGGGATCGGCTGGCAGATTTTAGCTCGAGGGGGCCGGTGACGGGAACGTGGGACATTAAGCCGGAGATTGTTGCCCCGGGGGTAGCCATTAATTCGACGATTCCAGGCGGCTATTTGTCTTTGCAGGGAACGAGTATGGCGGCACCGCATGTGGCCGGGGCCTGTGCATTAATCAAGCAGGCGCATCCGGAGTGGACGCCGGTGCAAATTAAAGCGGCCTTGATGAACACGGCAAAACCGCTTGTGAAAATGGAGCGCGAACAAATAAGGTCTGCTGCTGATGAGAGTCTAGGGTTTTACCGCACGTACGAACAGGGAGCAGGCCGCATTCAAGTAGATGAAGCGATCAAGGCGACCTCGCTTGTTTCGCCTAGCAGTATGAGGTTTGGGAAATTTAGTGACGACCACGATGTTCATCAGGCCACGCTGCATGTGGAAAATATGAGTTCCGAAACGCAGCGGTATTCCTTTTCGATTCCGCAGCAGGTGGAGGGGATGAACTGGAGGTTCCCGTTATCGTTCAAGCTTGGGCCGAAGGAGTCGCGGGAGGTGACGGTCGAGTTAACGGTCGACCCGAAAGTGTTTTTTCGAAAAGTTCATGACGGTTATATTCAAATGCAGGCCGGATCATCAACGATTCACATTCCGTATTTGTATGTGCTCGAGGAGCCGGGATATCCAAGGGTGATGGGCTTTGATTTTGGTGAAAGCGACCATCCTGGACAGTATCGGTATGAGGTGTATTTGCCTGGCGGAGCAGAGGAGTTTGGGATTGCCTTGTTTAAACCGGAGGATTACCGGTTTGTGGGCTTTTTGGATACGAAGACGAATGTGAAAAAGGGGTTAATCCGGAAAGTGATTCCGACAGAACAGCTGCCGGAAGAGGGGACGTACCTCGTGAAGGTGTTTGCTAAAAAGGCAGGGAAGGAGGATTTTATCGAGCGGATGATCGTCATTGAGAGGGAAAAAGAGTAAAATCTGTGGGTGAAAGGGCAAGCCAAAATCCGGACGGCTTGTCCAGCCTGTTCATCACGGAAAAATAGTTTTCAGTGACATTGTTCACAAAATAGACACAAAATGGTCAAAAAAAGTTTAAAAAATCCACTACAATAATAGAGTAAATTAAAATTTGATGAGAAAAAATTCTTGGGAAATTGTTTGTGGAATAATTCACTAAATTCATTGACTTTAAAAGGTGCCTATTGTATGCTAACAAAGGGTGTAAAATGATAGGGTTTTCATCGGATTAATAGACTATTTTCCACGGTGTTTCCCGCCTGTTTGCATACTATTTTCCGGTTCACATTCTCTTATAGTGAGGATGCGATAAGCATGCGACAAAACAACCGCAATCCATTACAAGCTATGGCTTTAATGTCCGCGATCGTCTCCCAGTTAGTCGGTTCCATTCTAATAGGTATTTTCTCAGGCAGATGGCTGGATCGGCATTGGGGTACCGAGCCAATTTTCTTAATAGTTGGACTGCTTTTAGGACTTGCAGCAGGCACCTATTCCATGCTTCTTTCAATCCGCCATTTCTATTCAGGAGATAAATAACTATGCCAGATTTTAGAGTCATGTACAACAGACAGCGGAAATGGATCTTTTACTTGTTGTCCATTTATGTTCTCGGCTGGGGATTCACATCATACCAAACAATCTTCTTAGGGTTGATTCTTGGGACATGCTTTGGTTTCTTAAACCTTTGGTTATTAGTGAGGAAAACAGAAAACTTTGATAAAAAGGTATCACGGGGCGAAAAAGTCCGCTCTCTCGGGTCGCTTTCCAGGATGGCAGTAGGTGGAATAGCGGCATTAATTGCATTGAGGTATCCAGAGTATTTCAATGTGATGGGGTTAGTAGTAGGATTGATGACATCCTATATTGTCATTATGATAGATTATTTTTATCATGCATTGCATGTACATAAATGAAGCGGAAACGAGGTGAGTTTACATGGAACACGGAACTCCGGATTTTAAGTTTATGGGGCTTTGGTTTAACGGGGCCAATATTCTAATGATAACCGTTGCAAGTGCGATTGTTTTCCTTATTGCAGTCCTTGCTACCCGCAAACTTGCGATGAAGCCAACCGGCGTACAGAATTTCTTCGAGTGGATTTTGGACTTCGTTAAAGGAATTATCAACAGTACAATGGATTGGAAGACAGGTGGTCGATTCCACATACTTGGGATCACACTATTGATGTATATCTTTGTATCTAATATGTTAGGTCTTCCGTTTGCAATCGTAGTTGGTGAAAACCTATGGTGGAAATCACCGACAGCTGACCCGACGATTACTTTAACGTTAGCGGTTATGGTTGTTGCGTTATCGCACTTCTATGGTGTAAAGCTAAAAGGTGTAAAAGGATATGCGGAAGGATTCTTCAGCCCAATGAAATTCCTTTTCCCATTAAAGATTATTGAGGAATTCGCGAATACGCTAACTCTTGGTTTGCGTCTATACGGTAACATTTTTGCCGGTGAATTACTTCTTTCACTTTTAGCAGCAGGACTAGCGCATCAAGGAATTGCTGGAACTATCGCAGCAGTACCGTTGACACTAGTATGGCAAGGTTTCTCTATTTTCGTAGGTTCAATTCAAGCCTACATTTTCACAATGTTAACAATGGTTTATATGGCTCATAAAGTGAGTCACGACCATTAATATAAACCGTTCATTACTCATGAACAAAATAATAAACTATATTTTTTTATACATTTAAGGAGGAAAAACGAAATGACAGGTTCAATTGGTATTTTAGCAGCAGCGATTGCAATTGGTTTATCAGCTATTGGCGCAGGTATTGGTAACGGTCTTATCGTAGGACGTACAGTAGAAGGTGTTGCTCGTCAACCTGAATTACGTGGTACATTACAAACTACAATGTTCATCGGGGTTGCGTTAGTTGAAGCATTACCGATCATCGGTGTAGTTATCGCGTTCATGGTTTTAAATAAGTAATTATCATTAAAACTCCAGATGGCGAAGATACATACATCCTTCGCCATTCATTTATGTCTAGTTAAATTGTTGTTACTTTCATCGTTTAGCGACTCTTGAAAGGAGTGAACCCAGGGTGTTAACAAGCAATTTTGTATTGGCTACTGCTGCTGAAGGCGGTTCCCATATTAATTTTGGAGATATCTTCTTCCAGTTATTAATGTTTATCATTTTGTTAGCGTTGCTTAAAAAGTTCGCATGGGGTCCATTAATGGGCATCATGAAGGAACGTGAAGCACACATTGTTAATGAAATTAATGCGGCTGAAAATAGTCGTTTAGAAGCGAAGAAACTTTTAGAAGAGCAAAGAAGTCTTTTAAAAGAAGCACGTACTGAAGCACAGAACTTAATGGAAAACGCTAGAAAACAAGGCGATATCCAGCGTGAAGAGATCGTAGTTGCAGCACGTACGGAAGCAGAGCGTGTTAAAGAAGCTGCTAAGCTTGAAATTGAACAGCAAAAAGAAAAAGCAGTTGCAGCTATTCGCGAACAAGTTGCTTCCCTGTCTGTATTAATTGCTTCTAAAGTAATTGAGAAAGAATTAACTGCAGCAGATCAAGAACAACTTATTAACGAATATATCAAAGAGGCAGGAGAAGAGCGATGAGCAATTCTATGGTAGCAAAACGCTACGCGTCAGCTCTTTTTCAAATTGCAAAAGAACAGCAGATTCTAAGTACAGTAGAAGAAGAACTTCGTGTAGTGAAAGAAGTTTTACAATACAATGCTGATTTGAAAGCTGTCCTAAAATCATCAAAACTAACGATTGATAAGAAAAAAGAGGTTATAAAAGCAGCTTTTGTATCTATCAATGCCTATGTACTAAATACATTGTTAATTTTGATCGATCGTCACCGCGAAGATGAAATCGTTGAAGTGGTGGACCAGTTTATTGAGCTGTCAAATAATGAAATGGGTATTGCTGAAGCAGAAGTGTACAGCATTCGTCCGCTAACAGATGCTGAACGCGCGGCTATTTCTACTACATTTGCAGCAAAAGTAGGCAAGAAATCTTTGAGAATTGAAAATATCGTAGATTCCGAATTGCTTGGTGGCGTGAAGCTCCGCATCGGAAATCGTATATATGACGGAAGCTTGCGCGGCAAGTTAAACCGTTTAGAACGTAAATTGTTAAGCTAAGATTCGTAGATAGGGGTGAAACTCATGAGCATCAAAGCTGAAGAAATCAGTGCCCTGATTAAAAAGCAGATTGAAAACTATCAGGCAGAAATTCAAGTGAGTGATGTTGGTACAGTTATCTCCGTAGGTGACGGTATCGCTCGTGTTCATGGCCTCGACAATGTCATGGCTGGAGAACTTGTTGAATTTTCAAATGGCGTTATGGGTATGGCACAAAACCTAGAAGAAAATAACGTCGGTATTATTATCCTTGGACCTTTCACAGAGATCAAGGAAGGCGGCGAAGTTCGCCGTACAGGACGCATCATGGAGGTTCCAGTTGGTGAGCAGCTAATTGGACGTGTTGTTAACTCTTTAGGACAACCAATTGATGGTATGGGTCCAATCAATGCAACAAAAACTCGCCCTGTTGAAGCAGTAGCTTCAGGCGTTATGGCTCGTAAATCCGTTCATGAGCCATTACAAACAGGTATCAAAGCGATTGACGCGCTAGTTCCAATTGGTCGTGGTCAACGTGAGTTAATCATCGGTGACCGTCAAACAGGTAAAACATCTGTTGCGATCGATACAATCATAAACCAAAAGACTGAAAACATGATCTGTATCTATGTTGCAATCGGTCAAAAAGAATCAACAGTACGTAATGCGGTTGAAACGCTTCGTAAGAATGGTGCATTAGATTACACAATCGTTGTATCTGCATCTGCTTCACAACCAGCTCCAATGCTATTCTTAGCTCCATATGCTGGTGTTGCGATGGCTGAGGAGTTCATGTACTCTGGCAAACACGTATTAATCGTATATGATGATCTTTCTAAACAAGCGGCTGCATACCGTGAACTTTCCCTATTACTTCGTCGTCCTCCAGGTCGTGAAGCATATCCAGGGGATGTATTCTACTTGCACTCCCGTTTATTAGAGCGTGCTGCGAAATTGAACGACACATTAGGTGCAGGTTCAATCACAGCATTACCATTTATCGAAACACAAGCAGGTGACGTTTCTGCTTATATCCCAACAAACGTTATCTCCATCACTGATGGACAAATTTTCTTACAGTCTGACCTATTCTTCTCTGGCGTACGTCCAGCGATCAACGCAGGTCTTTCTGTATCCCGTGTAGGTGGTTCTGCACAAATCAAGGCGATGAAAAAGGTTGCAGGTACACTGCGTCTTGACCTTGCTTCATACCGTGAACTTGAAGCATTTGCTCAGTTCGGTTCTGACCTTGATAAAGCGACACAAGCGAAGCTTGCTCGTGGTGCACGTACCGTTGAGGTATTAAAACAAGATCTTAACAGGCCGCTTTCAGTTGAGAAGCAAGTGGCAATCCTATATGCATTAACACGCGGATTCCTTGATGATATCCCTGTTCAAGATATTCGTCGTTTTGAATCAGAAATGTTAAATTGGTTAGATCACAACCGCAAAGAAGTGTTAGACCATATTACGAAGACGAAGGATCTTCCTTCTGATGACGATTTCGCTTCTGCTATCAACGACTTTAAAAAGACGTTTGCAGTTTCTGAGTAATATTGGGGGCGCCTAAGGGCGCTCTTAGCTAAACATTCTTTGAATGAGGGTGGTGAGAACCAATGGCATCTTTACGCGACATTAAAAATCGTATAAATTCAACCAAAAAGACGAGTCAGATTACGAAAGCAATGGAAATGACGTCGGCAGCGAAATGGAACCGTGGAGTAATGAATGCGAAATCATTCGTCCCTTACATGGAAAAAATCCAGGAAGTAACGGCATCGATTGCAATCGGCAGCAAAGGAATTAACCATCCAATGCTTCAGGCCCGTGCTGTGAAGAAAACAGGTTATATCGTTATGACCTCTGACCGTGGACTTGCAGGTGCATTTAACAGTAACGTGATTCGACGCGTACACCAAGAAATCCAAAGCCGTCATAAATCCAATGATGAATTTGCGATTATTGCAGTAGGTCGAGTAGCGCGTGACTTTTTTGTTAAGCGCGGTATGAATGTAGCTCTTGAAATTGTAGGGGTTTCCGATCAGCCAAGCTTTTCAGATATTAAAGATATCGCTTCAAGTACGGTAGGAATGTTCTCTGACGGTACATTTGATGAAATATATTTGTATTACAGTCATTATTTAAGTGCCATTTCTCAGGAAGTAACGGAGAAGAAGCTTCTTCCGCTAACGGATATCACAACTTCTTCAAAGCTGGCTTCTTATGAGTTTGAACCGTCTGCAGAAGAAATCTTAGAAGTTCTCCTGCCACAATATGCAGAGGCTTTAATTTACGGTGCTCTTTTAGACAGTAAAGCAAGTGAGCATGCTGCCCGTATGACGGCAATGAGAAATGCAACTGATAATGCGAAAGAAATGATTCGTAACTATACGCTTAGCTACAACCGTGCACGTCAAGCTGCGATTACACAGGAAATTACAGAGATTGTTGGCGGTGCGTCGGCGTTAGAATAGAATTTTTAAAATTAGCCCATTCGGCGGGCAAAAAAAGAAAATGAACGGGAAGGCAGCATTTGTTCATGAGTGAGCAGATGCGGGTCTCCAACTACGTTCATTTTCAAAAGAGTAAGTTAGGAGGGAAAAAGATGAACATAGGACGCGTAGTTCAAATTATGGGTCCGGTCGTTGACGTTAAATTTGAAAACGGTCAGCTGCCTGAGATCTATAACGCATTAAGAATTAGTTACAAAGCGCGTAATGAATCAGAAGTTGATATCAACTTAACCCTTGAAGTAGCCCTTCATTTAGGTGATGATACTGTTCGTACGATTGCAATGGCTTCCACTGACGGTGTAACTCGTGGAGTTGAAGTAGTAGATACAGGTGCACCGATTTCGGTACCAGTTGGGGATGTAACACTTGGACGTGTATTTAACGTATTAGGTGAGCACATTGACCTTGCTGATGAAATCCCTGCAAGTGCACGTCGTGATTCAATTCACCGCGAAGCACCAACTTTCGAAAATCTTTCTACTGAGGTAGAAATTCTTGAAACTGGAATTAAGGTAGTAGACCTTCTTGCACCATATATTAAAGGTGGTAAAATCGGTCTATTCGGTGGTGCCGGTGTAGGTAAAACTGTATTAATCCAGGAATTAATCAATAACATCGCCCAAGAGCATAGTGGTATTTCCGTTTTCGCTGGTGTAGGTGAGCGTACTCGTGAGGGTAACGACCTTTACCACGAAATGACTGACTCAGGCGTTATTAAGCAAACAGCGATGGTATTCGGACAAATGAACGAGCCACCAGGTGCACGTATGCGTGTTGCCCTAACTGGCTTGACAATGGCTGAGTATTTCCGTGATGAGCAAGGACAAGACGTTCTTTTCTTCATGGATAACATCTTCCGTTTCACGCAAGCAGGTTCTGAGGTTTCTGCCCTACTTGGCCGTATGCCATCTGCGGTAGGTTACCAGCCAACTCTTGCTACTGAAATGGGTAAATTACAAGAGCGTATCACGTCTACTAACGTAGGTTCAGTTACATCTATTCAAGCGATTTACGTACCAGCCGATGACTATACGGATCCGGCTCCGGCTACAACTTTCGCTCACTTAGATGCAACGACTAACCTTGAGCGTAAGCTTTCTGAGATGGGTATCTACCCTGCGGTGGATCCACTTGCATCAACTTCTCGTGCATTGTCACCTGAAATCGTTGGTGAAGAGCATTACGAGGTATCACGTCGTGTGCAACAGACGCTACAACGTTACCGTGAATTACAAGATATTATCGCGATCCTTGGTATGGACGAACTTTCTGATGATGATAAGTTAGTCGTACTTCGTGCGCGTCGTCTACAGTTCTTCTTATCACAAAACTTCCACGTAGCTGAACAGTTTACTGGACAGCCAGGTTCATATGTTCCTGTTAAGGAAACGGTAAAAGGATTCAAAGATATCCTTGACGGTAAATATGATCACCTTCCTGAAGATGCATTCCGTCTTGTTGGACGCATCGAAGAAGTGGTTGAAGCTGCAAAACGCATGGGCGTAGAGGTCTAAATCCTGCCAGGAGGGTAAAAAATGAAGACGATTAAAGTCAATGTTGTTACTCCCGATGGCCCGGTGTATGAATCAGATGTGGAAATGGTTAGTACAAAGGCTCAAAGTGGTGAGCTAGGTATCTTACCTGGTCACATTCCGTTGGTTGCTCCTCTTGCAATTGGGGTTGTTCGCCTCAAGAAGGATGGAAAAACGGAACTGGTTGCGGTAAGTGGAGGATTTTTAGAGGTCCGTCCAGATCAAGTAACCATTTTGGCGCAAACGGCTGAAAAAGCATCCGATATTGATGTTGAACGTGCAATCAAAGCGAAGGAACGTGCAGAACAGCGTATGCACGATCAGCATGCTGAGCATATTGACTTCAGACGTGCTGAGCTTGCCCTGCAACGTGCCATCAATCGCCTCGCCGTATCGGAAGGTAAAAGATAATAATAGCTTATATATATATGGAAACCCCTTTGGTGGACTCTTTTTTGGGAGTCTGCTGGAGGGGTTTTTTAGTATGTTTTTTGGAGGGCGGACGATAAATGGGTGGGAAGTTAGTTTGCCAGCCTTACTACTGGCATTTTTAGTGGAATACGGCCAGCTTTGCGACCGGCATTTTTATTTGGAGGTATTCTTGGTTCGGAAAAACTGCATGATTTGTACATTTTTGCATATGATGGTAGGGCGAATACAAGATTGGATTTGTGATAAAAAGGTTCATTTTATGTTTTTACATAGTTTGGGTTTAGTATGAATGGGGCTTGTCGAAATTTCATATAGTTAGGGAGAAAAACGTAGATTTAGTGAAGATTTAATGACAAATCTCACATACAATTTTCATCATTTGTTGTTAAATTGGGGGTGTTCTCGGATTTTTAATAGTGTTGTTGCGAACCTATTGGAGGAAACAGCATGGCTCTAGCCTTGACTATGCACGTCATCTTCCGCTAGCGCTCCAGATCACGTGCGCTAACCCACTTGGGATTCTGACTTGTACTTGCAAAAATTTATTAGTTTAAGCCCCTTTTGAGAGCGTGCTCTCAAGTGTCTAAAACTGATAAATTTTCGCTGCGGGAGAATTCCAATTTAAGTATAATGGCTTGTCGACATGGGTTTGTAACAATGCTATAATGAATTCGGTTACAATATTCATTAGTATGAAAATTTACAACATTGGAGGGGATAGACATGGAACTTCTTAATGTATATCAGAATAATTATCTGATTGTTTTTGCGTTTCTGTGTCTTGGGGTGTTGCTGCCGGTGGTGGCATTATATTTAGGTAAGCTTTTGCGTCCTCATAAACCTAGCGATGCGAAGTTAACTACATATGAGAGCGGTGTTGAGCCATTTCACGATTCCCGTGTACAGTTCAATGTCCGCTATTATATTTTTGCCCTTATGTTTGTTGTTTTTGATGTGGAAACGGTGTTTTTATATCCATGGGCTGTGGCCTATGATAAGCTAGGTGTTTTTGCGTTGATCGAGATGTTAATTTTCGTGATTATGCTGTTAATTGGCCTAGTGTATGCTTGGAAGAAGAAGGTGCTACAATGGATTTAAAACTAGATGGCATTTCACCTAAGGAAATGGAAGATTTACAAAGAAGTGTATTTATGACTACGCTAGAGCAAATTAAGGCCTGGGCTCGAAGTAATTCGATCTACCCGGTAACATTTGGTCTGGCTTGTTGTGCGATTGAAATGATGGGTGTGGGCGGAGCGAATTATGACTTAGACCGTTCTGGTTCGTTTTTCCGTACGTCTCCAAGGCAATCGGATTGTATGATTGTGTCTGGGACAGTGACGAAGAAAATGGCGCCGATTTTACGCCGATTGTATGATCAAATGCCTGAGCCAAAGTGGGTTATTGCGATGGGTTCTTGTGCAACAGCTGGCGGGCCGTATGTAAAGTCGTATTCAGTTGTTAAAGGAGTCGATCAAATCGTTCCTGTTGATGTATACATACCTGGATGCCCACCAAACCCAGCTGCTTTAATTTATGGAATCAATAAATTAAAGGAAAAGATTCGCTATGAAGCGAAGACTGGGAAGAAGGTGATCTAACCGATGAGTGGGGAAAAGGATCTTGAACAGTTAAAGAAAGAAGCGGTAGCGAAGGCGAAGGCTGCGGCGGCTGCGAAACGGGCGGCAAAGGCTGCAGGGGAAGCTCTTTCAAAACCTGCTGAGCCGGCTAAAGACGAAGCACCTGCATCGGCGGCAAGCGAAACGCCAGTTGAAAAAACGGTGCCATCGACTGAAGCACCAGCAACAGCGCCTGCGAATGACGCGGATGACCTTGCCAAGAAAAAAGCGGCAGCGGTAGCGAAGGCGAAGGCTGCAGCAGCGGCAAAAAGAAAAGCGATGGAGCTCGCAGGAGGTTCAGCACCAGTTGAGCCAACATCAGAATCAGTCCCAGCGGAGGAAACAGCCGGCGCAGGTACGAATGAAGCCCCAGCGGCAAGTTCTGACGCGGATGACCTCGCGAAGAAAAAAGCAGCAGCAGTAGCTAAAGCAAAGGCGGCTGCGGCAGCAAAGAGGAAAGCCATGGAGCTAGGTGACACACCTGAAGCAGCTGGGGATGATGCACCATCTGGAGATGATGCGAAAGCGAAAGCGGCAGCAGCGGCGAAAGCGAAAGCAGCAGCGGCAGCCAAAGCAAAGGCAGCGGCCGCAGCAAAGGCGAAAGCAGCCGGAATGGTCGGCGAGGACGCAGCAGCAGGCGGCGATGATGAAAAGGCAAAGGCGATTGCAGCAGCCAAAGCGAAAGCAAAAGCAGCAGCGGCAGCCAAAGCGAAGGCAGCAGCAGGCGGAAAAGCTGGCGAAACAGCAGCCCCTGCAGCAGAAGCAAAGCCTTCAGTCAATCAGCCATTTTTAGATAAATATTTGAAAGTCATTGAAGAAAATATGGGATCTGATGTTTTAGAAGATTCTTATATTAATAAACTTTCTAAGGATGTTCCAACACTTGTAGCGAAGCGTGACACATATTTTAAACTGGCTCAATTTTTAAAATACAATGAGCTGTTAGGGTTTGATTATTTATCAGAGCTTCATGGATCAGACTTCGAAACACATATGGAAATTTATGTTCACTTATTCTCATACAAAAACCGTCAATCCGTCGCGTTAAAAGTGAAGATTGACCGTAATGAACCAATCATCGAGTCCTTGCAGCCGCTTTGGGCAGGCGCAGAATGGCCTGAATGTGAAGCTTATGATTTATTAGGAATTAAGTTTACAGGACATCCGGATTTACGTCGTATCTTACTCGGCGAAGATTGGGTTGGCTATCCACTGCGAAAAGATTATGAGCCTTACGATGTGGAGGTGTAACCATTGATCAGAACAGAAGAAATGATACTAAACGTAGGACCTCAGCATCCAAGTACTCACGGCGTGTTCCGTCTTGTTGTAAAAATTGATGGGGAAACCATTGTTGAAGCAACACCTGTTATCGGATATTTACACCGTGGGACTGAAAAAATTGCTGAGAACCTGCAATATACACAGATTATTCCTTACACAGACCGAATGGACTACTTATCATCTATGACAAACAATTATGTCCTTTGTCATGCAGTTGAGACGATGATGGGGATTGAAGTGCCAGAACGTGCAGATTTCCTTCGGGTTATTGCAATGGAATTAAACCGGATTGCGAGTCACCTTGTTGCATGGGGTACATATATTCTTGACCTTGGAGCTACAAGTCCGTTCATCTATGCATTCCGTGACCGCGAAATGATTATTAATATGCTAAACGAACTTACGGGTGCACGCCTGACATTTAACTATATGCGTGTGGGCGGAGTGAAGTGGGATGCTCCAGAAGGATGGATTGAAAAAGTAAGAGACTTTGTGCCATATATGC
Source organism: Neobacillus rhizosphaerae (assembly GCF_050477885.1). Classification (GTDB taxonomy): domain Bacteria; phylum Bacillota; class Bacilli; order Bacillales; family Cytobacillaceae; genus Neobacillus; species Neobacillus rhizosphaerae_A. The sequence continues at coordinate 22,162 of NZ_JBCNAC010000051.1, read as the reverse complement.
GCGGTCAGCTTGCTGGTTTCCACGATCTTGTCAGCGGAAATGAAATCTTTTTAGACCGTGTAAAAGGCGTTGGAAAATATACAAAAGAAGAAGCCATCCACTATTCACTTAGCGGACCTAATCTTCGTAGTACCGGTGTGAAATGGGATCTTCGGAAGGATGAACCATATTCCGTTTATGACCGTTTTGACTTTGATGTCCCAACATCGGAGGACGGTGATTGCTTGGCTAGGTACCATCTACGCCTTGCTGAAATCGAAGAATCCTTAAAAATCCTTGAACAAGCAGTGGAGCAATTTCCTGCTGAGGGAGCAATTCTTGCCAAAGTGCCGAAGATTATTAAGGCGCCGAAGGGTGAAGCTTTTGTACGAATTGAATCACCACGTGGTGAAATTGGCTGTTATATTGCGAGCGATGGTAAAAAAGAACCGTACCGCTTAAAGTTTAGAAGACCATCCTTCTATAACCTGCAAATTCTCCCAAAACTTTTAAAGGGCGAAAACATCGCAAACATGATTGCTATTTTAGGGGCAGTGGATATTGTCCTTGGGGAGGTTGACGGCTAATGATAGAAGAATTGCTACAGTCAAGTCCTAGTTGGGCTAACTTTGGGATTTTCTTTTTACTCGGTGCTGTCTTACTTTTAGTCGTATTAGGCTTCGTTACTTACGGAATTTTAGCAGAACGGAAAGTAATGGGTTACATGCAGCTCCGTCATGGTCCAAACCAAGTCGGCGGTAAGTGGGGACTCTTACAAACGGTCGCAGACGTCCTCAAGCTATTATTAAAAGAGGATATTATTCCGAAGGCAGCTGACAAGCCATTATTTATTATTGCACCGGTCATTGCTTTTGCGCCATCCTTTATGGTCCTAGCAACGATGCCGTTCACTGACAAATTTCAGTTTGCCGATATCGGTGTGGGATTACTCTATTATATTGCCGTTTCTGGATTGACTACCTTTGGTATGCTGCTTGGCGGCTGGGCATCGAATAACAAGTATGCACTCTTAGGAGGTATGCGTGCCTCAGCCCAGATGATTTCCTATGAGATTCCGCTTGTTATGTCTGTCTTAGGCGTTATTCTTCTATCAGGAAGCTTAAATCTAAATGAGATTGTGGCAGCACAGAAGAACGGATGGTTCATCCTCTTGCAGCCAATTGGATTTATTGTCTTTTTCATTGCATCGATTGCGGAATTAAACCGAACACCATTTGACTTGCCAGAATCGGAAAACGAACTAGTTGCCGGTTACCATGTTGAATATTCCGGTTTCCGCTGGGCATTCTTTATGCTCGCAGAATATGTGTATTTGTTCGCGATGTCTGCTTTGATTACGGTAATCTTTTTAGGCGGATGGTTAGCGCCAATCGGCTTCCTAAGCTTTATTCCTGGAGCGATTTGGTTTTCACTTAAATTCAGTGTGGTTGTCTTTGTTTACATTTGGCTACGAAGCACGTTCCCACGTTTCCGGGTCGATAAACTAATGGAATTTGGCTGGAAAGTACTTTTGCCAATAGCACTAGGCAACATATTCCTAACGGCTTTAATCAAATCATTATTTTTCTAAATCAGGAAGGGTGCCTGACACCAATACCACCACTAACAATTCTTAAAAGGTAAAAGGGGTGAAAAACGTGCTTGGATTAGCAAAAGGCTTGAAATATACCCTAAAACAATTAACGCGAGAAAAGGTTACTTACGATTATCCGAATAAGCCGATTCCACTACCAGATCGCTTCCGTGGTATACAGAAATTTTATCCGGAAAAATGTATCGTTTGTAATCAATGTATGAATATTTGTCCGACTGAATGTATTAACCTGACGGGTAAAAAGCATCCGGATCCAACGAAAAAAGGGAAAATCATCGACACATACGATATCAACTTTGAGATTTGTATCCTTTGTGACCTATGTACGGAGGTTTGCCCAACTGAAGCCATCATCATGACCAATAACTTTGAGCTCGCTGAATACAGCCGCGATATGTTATTTAAGAACCTTGAATGGTTAGATGAAAACGACGAAAACATACGGAAGGAGAATAAAGCATGACCTTCTCAGGCGAATTCCTCGCATTTATGGGACTCGCACTTGTTGCGATCATCGGCGGCGTGCTTCTGTTGAACCTTACGAAAGTGGTTCATATGGTTGTTGCCCTGATCTTCACTTTCGTCGCAATCGCCGGTATTTACGTTCTGCTATCCGCAGAATTTGTGGCTGCCGTCCAAATCTTAATTTATTCTGGTGCGATCACCATCATCATGCTGTTTGGCATTATGTTAACGAAGCATGATGACGAAAGTGAACCAAAAACAGGCAGATGGAGAAAGTTACTCTTGTTCATAGGAATTGTGGGCTTTGCCTTTGCAGTGTATATTGGCATCTACGATTTCAATATCGAACAGGTTCCATCCACACTGCATGAAAATAACACGTTACAAATTGGTAAGGCACTTTACTCAAAATATGTCATTCCGTTTGAGTTAACATCGGTTTTACTATTAGTAGCCCTTGTTGGCTCCGTTATCTTGGCAAAAAATGAGAAAAAGGAGGCGGATGAGGAATGAGTTCAGTTCCCGCTTCAGCCTTCCTGGCACTGGCACTTATACTGTTTTGCATCGGCTTATACGGTGCGTTAACGAAAAGAAATACAGTGATCGTCCTGATCTCAATCGAATTGATGCTGAACGCTGTGAACATTAACCTAGTCACCTTCAGCAAATACGGTCTGGCACCGTCGATTACAGGCCAAATCTTTGCCCTGTTCGCAATCAGCGTGGCAGCAGCCGAAGCAGCGGTCGGACTAGCGATTCTCATCGCACTCTACCGCAGCAAGAAAACCGTCAACATCGACGAAATGGACACAATGAAAAACTAGATAGAGCACTTTGGGTGTCAGGCACCACAAAAAGACACTCCGCCCTATTTGTCCGTCTCAGGAGGACAACTTTCGCTGAGCGAAGGATGTCCATTCTAGAAAGACAAACGAGGGATTTGTCCACGGAGGGTGTCAGGCACCATGTTCTATAAAGGGGATAGTGATAATGATGGAGAATGCATGGCTCATACCGCTTTTCCCGCTATTATCGTTTTTGATCCTTCTTCTATTCGGTAAGCGGTTGAAGGAGGCAAGCAGTTATGTGGGGATTCTTCTTACACTCGCGTCGCTTGTCTATTCAATCCTTGTGTTATTTGAGCGCTTTTCAGAGCCAACTTACGTCACGAAATTTGACTGGCTCACGATAGGAGATCTGCATCTAACAGCGGGCTTTGAAGTGAATCAATTAAATGCATTAATGCTGTTTATCGTATCGCTCGTAAGTTTCTTAGTACATACCTACTCCAAAGGGTACATGCATGGAGATGAGCGGTTTCCAGTATTCTATGCCTACTTAGGATTATTTACCTTTGCAATGCTTGGGCTGGTTCTTTCACCAAACCTTTTGCAAACCTATATTTTCTGGGAGCTTGTCGGTGTCGGCTCGTTCCTATTAATCGGTTTTTATTTTTACAAAGAAGAAGCGAAGGCCGCTGCGAAAAAGGCATTCATCATGACCCGTATCGGGGACGTGGGCCTATTTATCGGTATGGCTCTTCTATTCTGGGAAACAAAAAGCTTTGAATATAGTGATATTTTTGCAGCAGTAGAAGCTGGAAAGATTTCAACGACGATGATTACCCTCACTGCCATCCTTATATTCATCGGAGCAGTTGGTAAATCAGGTCAGTTCCCGCTTCACACCTGGCTTCCAGATGCGATGGAAGGTCCGACACCAGTTTCGGCCTTAATCCACGCAGCGACCATGGTAGCCGCAGGGGTATACTTAGTGGCAGCCCTATTCCCACTATTCTTAGCAAGCCAAACAGCACTACTTACGATCGCCGTGATCGGTGCGTTTACAGCAATCTTTGCAGCGAGCATCGGTCTTGTCCAAACGGACATCAAGCGTGTATTAGCATACTCAACCGTTTCACAGCTTGGCTACATGATGCTTGCCTTAGGGTCTGCCGGCTATGTAGCGGGTGTGTTCCACTTAATGACTCATGCGTTCTTCAAGGCGTTACTATTCCTTGCAGCAGGTTCTGTCATTCACGCAGTTCACACACAAAACATCGAAGAAATGGGCGGGCTTTGGAAAAAGCTGAAGCTCACCGGACCTCTTTTCTTAATTGGAACACTCGCAATCAGCGGTGTACCGTTATTTTCTGGTTTCTTCTCAAAGGATGAAATCTTAATTGCTGCTTGGGAAGGCGGACATCCAGTCCTATTCTTGTTAGCACTAATCGCAGCCTTTATGACTGCCTTCTACATGTTCCGCTTGTTCTTCCTAGTATTCACTGGCGAAGCGCGGGGCGATCAAAAGCATGTGCACGAATCACCGTCCAACATGACATTCCCGATGATTCTTCTCGGTGTCTTGGCAGTGATCGCTGGTTACGTCAACACTCCATGGTTTGGAACGTTCCTTGGTGACTGGTTAGTGGATGGCAACGAAACACTTGCACACCATGGCCATGTCGAAGGTCCAGTATGGATTATGATTGCAGCAACAGTCGTGTCTTTAGCAGGAATTTTCCTTGCTTATATGATGTACTACAAGCGTTCTCTAGCCCGCAACTGGTTGAGCGGCACAGGTGACACGCTGCACACGATTCTTTTCAACAAATATTACGTTGATGAGTTCTATCAACTTACTGTCGTAGTCGCTACAAAAGCAATCAGCTACTTCTTACGCTTCATCGATGTCTTTCTTGTAGAGGGGCTCGTGAAGGGCGTAGTCGGGATCGTCCAAGGACTTGGTCAAACTGGTTCGAAGATGCAGACCGGACAGGTTCAAACCTATGGCGCAGTTGCCTTCATCGGTCTCGCACTATTAGCCGTCATCTTTGCATTAACAGGGGGGTACTTACGATGAATTTACATGCAGTCCTTTCCGTCCTAGTATTCTCCCCTTTACTAGGTATCGCGGTTTTGGCGTTCATGCCTAAAACGCAGGAAAAATCAATTAAACTAGTGGGCTTTTTAGCGACACTGCCAGCTTTAATCCTAGCATTTGCGGCCTATCTTCATTATCAATGGGGCAAGGATTTAGCTGACTTTTCCGTATCGGTGCCATGGATTCAATTCCGCGGCATGAATGGGATTTCCGAGCCAATCTTCTCGGTTTACTACGAGCTTGGATTAAGCGGCTTCCAGCTTCTATTGGTTGTTTTAACAGCGGTTGTTGCCACACTCGCTTCCATCGCTTCCATTTTTATAAAAAAAGAATGGAAAGGTTATTTCATGCTATTCCTTCTTTTAGAAGTGGGAATGCTTGGCGTGTTTACCGCAGAAAACTTGATTTTGTTCTTCATCTTCTTCGAAGTAACACTCATTCCGACTTTCTTCTTAATTGGAAAATGGGGTTATTTTGAAAAAGAAAAAGCAGCATACAGCTTCTTGATTTATAACGGTTTAGGATCAGCAGTCCTGTTGATTGTGATTATGATTCTGTTTGCAAAAACAGGAACATCAAATATTGACTTATTAACACAAATGATGGCCGATCCAAATACACCGGTAACTGGTGATTTGAAGCTTGGATTACTGATTGCCCTTTTAGTTGCATTTGGTGTAAAATTACCGATTTTCCCATTGCACAGCTGGATGCTGAAGGTACACGTTCAGGCGCCACCATCAGTCGTTATGATTCACTCTGGTATTCTTTTAAAGATTGGTGCGTACGGATTAATCCGCTTTGGAATGGGTATTTTTCCGAAGCAGTTTGAGACGCTTGCGACCATCATTGCCGTACTTGGAGTGATCAATCTTCTCTACGGGGCGTTTCTAGCGTTCATTCAAACAGACTTTAAGATGGTTTTGGCGTATTCATCCATTTCCCACATGGGAATCGTGTTAATTGGCCTTGCTGCGATGAATGAGGCAGGGGTCCAGGGAGCGATTTTCCAAGTGATTTCACACGGATTGATTTCCGCGCTCTTGTTCTTCTTAGTGGGTGTCTTGTACGAACGTACGGATACATCGTTAATGGAAAATCTGGGCGGAATGGCGAAGGGAATGCCAATTGCCGCAGGCTTCTTGCTTGCCGCTGCGATGGCATCACTCGGACTGCCAGGTATGTCTGGATTTGTCAGCGAATTTATGGCGTTCTTAGGTCTTTTCAAAGAAATGCCGTGGATTGCAGCAGTTGGTACCATTGGTATTATCATGACGGCAGCCTACTTACTACGTGCGGTTCTAGGTATGACGTACGGCAAGTCACACCGTGAATTTACTGGTGTGGTTGATTTAAAAGGCGTGGAATTCATTCCAGTCCTTGTTCTTACATTTTTAATCGTATTAATTGGTGTGTATCCAAGTGTTCTAAGCTCTCCGCTGCAAACTACACTTGAAACAATCATGCTAGGGTTAGGGGGGTGATGAAGGATGGATTTTGATACATTGAAATCATTTGAATGGAGTGTCATGACACCAGAGTTCATCATCCTTGGTGTGTCAGCACTATTAACATTACTTGATTTATTTATGCCGAAAAAACAAGACCGACGAGTTCTTGGCTGGATTGCGATTCTCGGAGTTTTCGCAGCAATCGTGTCTCTTGCTGGCTTGTTGAACACAGATGTCACTTCGATTTTAGAAGACAGCTTTACACTTGATGGCTTTGGCAAGGCCTTTAAACTCTTGCTTCTTGTTGGTTCAGGGCTGGTGCTGTTTTTAGCTGTCAGCTATGAGAAAAAGGATGGAGTGGAAGACAGTCACGGCGAGTTTTACTACCTGTTTTTAGCAGCGTTGCTCGGTGCGATGATTATGACTTCCAGTGGGGATTTAATCACCCTATTCATCGGATTAGAATTATTAACGGTTTCTTCTTATATTTTAGCGGGTATTCGCAAACACCATGTAGAATCCAACGAATCTGCAATGAAATACGTCATCAATGGCGGAATTTCCACTGCGATCACGTTATTCGGAATGAGTTATGTGTACGGGTTAACCGGAACCACGAACCTTTTCAATATCGCGCAAACTCTTGCGGCGGTTGGTGATGCACAGCAGACTTACTTACTTGGTCTTTCCTTCTTAATGATTTTCGTTGGTTTATCCTTTAAGCTCGCGGCTGCTCCGTTCCATATGTGGGCACCTGACGTGTATCAAGGAGCGCCAACACCTGTTACTGCATTCTTAAGCGTAGTTTCCAAAACAGCAGGCTTTGTCATCGTCGTTCGTATCCTTGTTGCTGTCTTCTACAATGCAGCACCAGAGGGAGGCGCCGGTGGTGAAAGCATTCTGTTCAAGATGCATGACTACCTAGCGGTGATTGCAGCGGTAACGATGGTTGTCGGTAACGTGGTAGCGTTGAAGCAGTCAGATATTAAGAGAATGTTCGCTTATTCAAGTATCGCCCATGCGGGGTATGTGCTAGTGGCTATAACGACTATGAGTGCGAACTTAGTGTTCTCCATCTGGTTCTACTTGCTTGCATACATGCTGATGAACCTTGGTGCCTTTGCTATCATTCAAGTGGTGACGGAAAAATCAGGTTCAACGAAGATTGCTGATTTTGCTGGCCTTTACCGCCGCTCGCCGGTTCTAGCTGTGTTAATGGGAATTTTACTCGTTTCCTTGGCAGGCTTCCCGGGTACAGCAGGTTTTATTGGAAAATTAAACATCTTTGTCGGTGCATTTTTCGGAACCCCGCATTATGTGCTCGCATCTATCATGATTGCGACAACAGTTGTTTCTTATTTCTACTATTTTGGCGTCATGACGCAGATGTTCTTCCGTCCAGCTAAGGATGAAAGCAAGCTACAGGTGCCATTTGGAATAGTGGTTGTGCTGCTGGTTGCGGTTGTCGGCTCCGTCTTGTTTGGAGTAGCGCCAAACCTAGCACTCGACTTCTTGAACAATATGTAAGATTTTTTGGGGGAAATGATTTATCAGCTGGGGCCTTGGGGAAGGCCGCCAGCTCAAATAAAGGGGTTATATATCAAAAAGAAGAGGTTGGGGAACCTCTTCTTTTTTTATGCTTGTTTTAGAACAGACTGGTATGTGGATTCCGCCGGATTTGTTGGTCATTCCGCCGATTGGTTGGCGGATACCGCCAGTTTTTAAGGTATTTCCGCCGGTTTTCAAAAGTATTCCGCCAACTTCTCACATGATTCCGCCAAACATCAAAAAAGTGCCGGACACTACAACAAAATGCTGTAGTGTCTGGCACTTTTCAAGTGTCTCAACATGTTTCTACCAATCATTTTAATCTTCCATTTTATCCTTCACATCGCCGTAGCCTTCTTGTACTTTTCCTTTAACCTTGTCCATTTTTCCATCAACTTCGGTTGAGCGATCATCGGTTAGTTTACCCCACTGCTCTTTTGCTTCGCCTTTGGCCTGTTCCATATTTCCTTTTACTTGGTCCTTATTCATTGTGTCGTCCTCCTTGTTTTTGGTTAGTATATTAAATACCAATATTGGTATGGTATTAAACATGTTTTTTAACAGCTAATAGCCTCTTAGATTACAGGTTGTCAGGCTCGTCCTTCTTTTCCCCATCGCTGACACCATTATCCTGGTCAACACCATCGCCAACGCCATCTTTTTTCAATTCATTTTCAATATCTTTTTTTGCTTCCTTCAAATTTTCTTTTGCATCCTTGAAGGAGGTATCGGCTTCCTTCTTGGTATCGTTATCGATGGCGTCTTTTTGCTCGCCATCACTGATGCCATTATCTTGATCGACGCCGTCGCCACATCCGGCTAAGCCGCCAAATGTAAGCAAAACCGCCAACCCACCCGCTACTAAGTTTTTTCGCCTCTTGGTAATCATATAAATCTCCTCCTTGTGATTGGTGTATTTCGTTGTGTTGGTGACTATATTCCCAGCAAAAACAAATTCAAAACCTTTCTTTTTTGAAAAAATTTCCCTTTCATTAAATGCATTTTTACAAAAAGTTTGATTGCTAGATTGTTGGTTTGAATGAGTGGAGACGGGGTAATACAGAAAGCAGAACAAATACATGACGATGAAAAGGAGAGAGATGATATGCACGTAAACGAAATGATGATGGGCTGGTCCTCTTATTTTCAAGACCTACCCAATCTAATCATGGCATTAGTAGTGCTATTAGTAGGCTGGCTGGTCGCCAAGTGGATTGGCCGAGGCGTAGAAGCGGCCTTAAGAAAGACCAGTTTTGACGATAAGCTATTTTCAAAGTTTGGTAAGAGAAAATACTCATCAGAAACCATTATCGGAAAAATAGTTTACTATCTTTTATTAGTGGTAGTTTGGACGATCTTCTTCAATATGTTGAGCTTAAGCTTTATTGCCACACCATTCGTTCAAATGCTATCGACCATTACGGCGGCAATTCCTAATCTATTAAAAGCAGCACTCATCTTACTGTTTGCCTGGGTGGTCGCGTTCTTACTGTCCAATCTTTTCACAAAAGCAGCTTCCCGCTTCCATTTAGAAGATCATTTAGCGAAACGGAAGCTGGCAAAAGGTGAATTGGATGCGATGAATAAAGTGAACAGCATCTCGAAGGTGATCTTCTACTTTGTACTTCTCTTATTTTTACCAGGAGTATTAGGCGCACTGCATATGGAAGGCATCTCAAAGCCTTTTGCGGAAACCTTATCTGTGTTACTCGCTTTTATTCCAAAGCTATTTGCAGCCGCATTGATTGTGTTTATCGGCTGGTTAATTGCCAAGATTGTTCGTGATATTGTAACGAGTCTTTTAACAAATGTAGGTGTTGAAAAGTTAGGTAAGCGTTTAGGTTTGGATCAATCGGTAGATGGACGAGCGAGCCTTGCCAATATCATTGGAAATATCGCGTTTATCTTAATCTTACTTCCAACGATTATTACGGCTTTAGAAAAATTAGATTTGAGGGGCGTTTCGGAACCAGCAATCAGCATGCTCCGCGCGGTATTGTCGATGATTCCAAACATCGCTGTAGCCGTGTTGTTGATTTTAGCAGGGATTTGGCTTGGAAAAATGGTGGAGAAAATCGTCACCCAGATGTTGTGGCGCGTAAGGTTTGATAGTCTATTTCACAGAATGGGCATCGGCTCATTAACTCCGGATGCTTCGAAGACAACCTTGTCACAGTTGGTTGGGTTGCTGGCTAAAATAGTGGTGGTTTTATTATTTACTGTAGAAGCCTTACAAATCGTACAACTAGACTTCTTAGTGACCCTCGCAACCGGCGTCATTGCTTATTTACCAATGCTGTTTGCGGCACTTGTCATCCTAGGGATTGGATTATATGTGGGGCACTTGGTGGAACGAATTCTACAAAATGTAATGAAAAATAATTACTCCCGCACCTTAGCGGCGGTAGCGAAGTACGCTGTGTTTGCGATTACCATCTTTATGGCCCTTGACCAGCTCGGTGTCGCACATAGCATTGTCAATGCAGCCTTCATCCTCGTCCTAGGCGGACTGGCCCTTGCCTTTGGATTAGCATTTGGAATCGGAGGAAAAGATTTCGCAGCCAAATATCTACGCAAACTAGACCAAAAACTAGAAGAATAATTCAGGCGGGGTCAGTCCCCCACTGCTTTACAGCAGTGGGGGACTGACCCCATCTCTGTAAGGTGGGATATGTTTATGATTTTGAAGTTGGTATCTGTTGCTTTGTTGATTGCTTTGACCGGGTTCTTTGTGGCGATTGAATTTGCAATAGTGAAGGTTCGGCCTTCGAGAATAGAGCAATTGTTGGGGGAAGGAAAGAAGGGTGCGGTTGCTGCAAAAAAGGTGGTATCCCATTTGGATGAGTATTTATCGGCCTGTCAGCTGGGGATAACGGTAACAGCGTTAGGACTTGGGTGGCTTGGGGAACCAACTGTAGAAAAACTGTTGCACCCGTTGATGGAAGCCCTCCACTTGAATGAATCACTTACCCATATTTTATCGTTAGGAATCGCCTTTGCTCTTGTCACCTTCTTACATGTGGTCGTAGGAGAGTTAGCGCCAAAGACGGCGGCGATTCAGAAAGCAGAGATGATTACGCTGCTGTTTGCTACACCAATGATTTGGTTTTACAAAATCATGTATCCGTTTATTTGGTTATTGAATAGTTCGGCACGCATGCTTACAAGAATGGTAGGATTGAAGCCGGTTTCGGAGCATGAGTTAGCGCATTCGGAGGAAGAGCTTAGGATTCTTTTATCGGAAAGCTTTAAAAGTGGGGAAATCAACGTGAACGAGTGGACATTCGTGAACAATATTTTTGAGTTTGATGAGCGGATGGCCAAGGAAATCATGGTTCCGAGGACAGAGATGTCCTGCATTTCTGTAGATGCGCGACTATCTGAGGTACTTGCTACGGTGAAAAAGGAAAAGTTTACACGCTATCCAGTGATGGATGGGGATAAGGATCATATTCTTGGTGTGTTAAACGTGAAAATGTTCTTAACAGCTACCATCTTAAAGAAGGAACAGGAGTGGAATATAACCTCATTAATCCAGCCGGTTATTCGGGTGATTGAGACGATTCCGATTCATGATTTGTTGGTGAAGATGCAAACGGAACATGCGCATATGGCGATTTTAATGGATGAATATGGAGGGACCTCGGGGTTAGTGACGGTTGAGGATATCCTTGAGGAAATTGTTGGTGAGGTAAGAGATGAATTTGATGCGGAAGAAGTCGCAGCGGTCAGAGAATTTCCGGGAAATAATTTTGTCGTCGATGCAAAAGTAGGGATTAATGAGGTGAACGACTTACTCGGCATTCATTTATCTACTGAAGAAGTCGAGACAATTGGCGGTTGGTTTCTAACACAAACTGGCGATGTTAAACCCGGGGCAAGTGTGGAAGCAGAAGGATACGTGTTTACCGTGGAGGAGGTGGACGGGTATCATATATTGTATCTGAGAATAGCGTAAACGAAGTAAATGTAACGCAAAAAATAGAAGTAGCGAGAAACTACTTCTATTTTTTGCGTATTGGAGTGATAGAACAGTGTCTACTTAAATATATTCTAGACCAACTATCTCTATTATTAATAGACTAGACTCCCTCATCCTTCCGCTTCTCCTCCAGTACCCGCCAATCATGTTCAAAGGCTGACCACAGTACTTTTTTATCCCCAAATAGTAGCAGCTGATCGCCTTCATGGAGCACCAACCCGTAGATGTCTTTCCTCAATTTCATCCCGCCTCGCTGGATAAAGAGGACCATGAAATCCATTCCTTGATGGCCTGGGAGGACATCTTGAATCGTACGGTTATGAAGTGAAGATTCCTTATAGATAGGCAGATTGAGGACTGCCTCCTTTTTAGAGGATAAAAATACATCCTTTACTGGCAAATCAATAAGTTCAACATTCTGTTTCATTTTTCGATTAAATACCTTAGACAACAGTCGCTGCATCCGAGACATCCGTAGCACAACAAAGACCAGCAGCACCGCAATGGCCACGGCGAGAATTTCTTTCGTTCGTAGTCCCTCAGAAAGGAACTGGCTGATTGAGGAAATAATGACTGCAAGCGAGAACGCGCCGAACAAAATTAAAAAAATAGCCAGCTTCCTTCGTATCGGGTGTCCTAGAATCAGCTCGGATTCACCCGTTGTAAATCCTGTTCCCGTCATCATCGAAATCACCTGAAACCGCGAGATTTCCACCTTCAGGCCCGTACAACGGAACAGCACCACAAAAATCTCAATAACCGCCGTAATAATTACAAAATAGATCAGTAAAAAGAAGGGGACCATTCTATCCACCTCACACAGGGACAGTCCCCCACTACTGTAAAGCAGCGGGGGACTGTCCCCAAAAATTATTGTATTTTTTCATTATAGAACTGGACGGAGTACATTGCGCCTTCACTTACCATGTTGTTGTCTTCGACATCGAGTGGATGTGGGTGGGCACCTTTTTCAATCGGCAACTGTTCTGCTTTTTCAAAGACAGTCGGTTTCACCTTGCGTTTCCACTCCCGCAGTACCGTTTCGGCTTTGACGCGATTTGGCTTTGACGACAACCACATCGCAGCAGAGGCGCCAATTCCCACAGCTACTAATGATTTCATACCAAACACTTGCTTCATAACAAATCCCTCCTAGAAAAATTTGTTCCAAAATTCATTCATTCATATCAACCAATCGATTATTCTATTTGAACTATGTATACCCACTAATTCAACCGTCAAACATAAAAGTTTCAATCCCCACAAAACAGGGAACTTTAAACATAAAAAAAGGAGACCGCCATGATAACCTACCGCACACCGACCAACTGGACTTGGATTCAGGCGAAACAAGAGGAAATCGAGCAACTCACTCCCATCCTTGAACATGAAAGCAGCATCGAGTGGCTGAAGCAAATCCAAAACAACAAAACCAACTGCCTCAGGGTTGCCATCACCCCTGATGGAAAAAAAGTAGTCAAAGGCTCGCTCATTTATAAACAAAGCTTTGAAGAGGAACATGACGTCAAACTCTTTCATTTCTATGTCACCATCGATCAATGGGTAACCATCGACCTCGAATGGGACACCCTGAAGCACATCGATCTGCAGCTTCTCCAACGTCAAATCAGCCAAACCACTAATGCCGTCGAAGGCTTCATGCTGTTCATTGCAGAATGGATGAATGCATGGCTAGTTGAGATCGACCGGTTTGAAGAGGACCTAAAAACCCTGATCTGGAGTATCCGCAAACGAAATGAAACGAGCATTCTCGAGCTCGTTTATTTGCGCAGGCACGAATTACTAGTGTGGAAGAGTCTCCTTATTCCGGTGAAAGAGCTAAAGATGGCGATTGAGGAAGTGAATCTACATGAACCGACGGAGGGAAAAATTTTCCCTATGACCTGTAAACGGATTGAGCGAGCGCTGACCCTTCTACAGGAATACGAACATGAACTAGATTCCATTATCAATTTAGAGGAAGTCATTTCCTCCCATCGGGGAAATGAAATCACGAAAACGTTAACCGTGATTACCACCGTATTTACTCCAATAATGGCCTTCGGAGCCCTATGGGGTATGAACTTCAAGCATATGCCGGAGCTCGAATGGACATGGGGCTATCCTCTTTCCATCGTCATGATTGTCATTTCAACGGTACTTCTATATGCTTATCTTAGGATTAAAGGCTGGACAGGTGACTTATTAAAAGGGAAAAAGCGTGGCTCCTTTTTCAAGTGAGGGACAATAAATGGCCATGTACTAGTACTTTTGGTCTAGTCCATTATGGTGATTTTTTTAAATAGAATATATTGGTATAATAGTAACTAGAAATAATAGGAAAAAAGGTAGGATGGGAGAGGTACGATGGAAAAAGCAACTCGAATGATTGAGTTTATTCAAGCGAACAGGGGACAGCTTTTACAAGAGTGGGTAGAAAAAATGAGCGCGATGGATGAGCAGAAACTATCAACCGTCATAACCGACCAAGTTTATACAAATGTTGGCGATGAATATATTAATATATTAGTTCATGATTTAATCAATCAGGACAAACAAGCGAAAAATAAAATGAGAGATTTCTCACAAAAATTGGTCCAATTAGGCTGGAATTTGAACTTTATCATGGACAGCTTAATGGAGTTTTCAAAGATAATGTTTTTCCACATGGTGGGAGAGGCATCGGAAAAGGAACAGATTGAATTCGGCTGGGCCTATGATAAGTGGGTAACACCGATTAATAAAGAAGTACTCAATCACTATGCATCGTCCTGGCAAAGGACCGTTTCATTGCAAAAAATTGCACTCCAAGAGTTGTCAGCGCCGCTGATTCCTATTTTTGACAATATCACCGTTATGCCGTTGGTTGGCACAATTGATACAGATCGAGCGAAGCGGATCATGGAAAATTTACTGCAAGGTGTCGTGAAGCATCATGCACAAGTGGTGTTAATTGATATTACAGGTGTGCCTGTAGTAGATACGATGGTGGCCCATCATATTATTCAAGCGTCAGAGGCGGTACGATTGGTGGGGGCCAAGTGTTTAATCGTTGGCATTCGACCGGAGATCGCGCAGACCATCGTTAATTTAGGGATTAACCTCAATCAGGTCGTTACGAAAAACAGCCTGCAAAAAGGGGTTGCCGCTGCATTGGAAATGACAAATCGCAAAATCGTCTCGATGGGGGAATAAGCAATGAATGGTAGAATTCCAATATTAAAATTATATAATTGCCTGCTCATCTCGATCCAATGGGAGCTGGACGACCAAACTGCGTTACAATTTCAGGAGGATCTTCTTTCCAAGATTCATGAAACAGGAGTGGGCGGGGTCGTCATTGACTTAACCTCTGTGGACGTGATAGATTCCTTTATTGCCAAGGTGCTTGGCGATGTGGTCAGTATGTCCCATCTAATGGGCGCAAAAGTGGTGTTGACGGGTATCCAGCCAGCTGTAGCGATCACACTAGTAGAACTAGGGATACACCTACAAGATGTGCAGACAGCACTAGATTTAGAAAAAGGATTAGAAACACTACAGCGGGAGTTGGGGGAGTAAAGCATGGAGAACGAATCCTGTGTGAAAATTATAACCGAATGGGATATCGTTGCAGCGCGTCAGCTTGGGAGAAACGTTGCAAAGGAGCTTGGATTCGGTTCGGTTGACCAAGCAAGGATCACAACAGCGATTTCGGAACTGGCCCGCAATATTTATCTGTACGCTGGAACAGGCGAAATCGAAATTGACCGCATGTATGAATTAGGAAGATGCGGCTTAAAGGTCATTGCATCGGACAAAGGTCCGGGCATTCATGATATAAGAAAAGTAATGGAAGATGGATTTACCACATCGGGTGGTTTAGGGGCAGGATTACCAGGGGTGAAACGATTAATGGATGAGTTTAGCATTACTTCTACGGTGGGAGAAGGAACAAGCATTCAGGTGGTGAAATGGCTTCGCTAGGAGGGTGTGAGAAAATGGATTTTAAAGATATGTTCGAATCAAAGTATCGCAGCATATTATACAGCTATCTGAAAGAATCAAACGAAGCAGCACTATATCAAGGACAAAAGTTTAGCCGAAAAGCAATGGAACACCAAATCTCCCCTGAAGAAATTATCAATGTGCATTGTACCGCATTGAAGGAGCTTTTCCCCGACCTCCCGCAAGAAGTGTTTGATTCCTGCGACTTTCTTTTAGAGGTGATGATGGACTATGGGTTAGCCTACCAGGAACATCAAAGCCTCCGTGACCAGCAGTTTGAAATTAGATCAGAAATTGAGATTGCTGCGAGCGTTCAAGATAACCTTTTAGAAACGCAAATTCCTCAAATAGATGAGTTAGATATTGGCGCCATCAGCATTCCCGCCAAGCAAATGAATGGTGATTACTATCGATTTGTTCAGGACCAGCAATTAATCAGTATTGCGATCGCTGATGTCATTGGCAAAGGCATCCCTGCTGCTCTTTGCATGTCGATGATCAAGTATGCGATGGACAGTCTGCTGGAATCACGTGTCCATCCACAGCATGTGCTCGAAAATTTAAATAGAGTCGTAGAAAATAATGTCGATTCAAGTATGTTTATTACCATGCTATATGGCATCTATGATTCACATGAACACACCTTTACATATGCATCAGCCGGTCATGAACCAGGTTTCTATTATCAAGCATCCAAGGATAGGTTTTCGGACCTCCTCGCAAAAGGTCTCGTCCTCGGAGTGGACCCGAATGCCAGCTATCATCAATATGAGAAAAAAGTCGAGCCGGGCGATATGATTGTTTTATTATCAGACGGTGTTACCGAATCAAGAACGGAAGAGGGCTTTATCGAACGGTCTGTTATCACGGATTATATTCGTAAGTATCAGCACCTGCCTGCACAAGAAATGGTGGATAAAATCTATCGAGACCTAGAGAGAATTCAGAATTTTGAAATACGAGACGATTTTACCTTAATTATTTTAAAAAGAAAGGTTTAGCCTTTCGTATAAGCGGGTATGTAAAAAATAAATATTCCTGAGGTGATGAGAAAATGAATCTACTAATAGATAAATATCACAATAATGAGGATACAGTCGTAAAGATTGCAGGCGAAATTGATGCCTTTACAGCACCACAGCTGAGGGAAGAGCTTTTACCTCTAGCAGAAGGAAAAAATCAATCGATTGTCATCAGTCTGAAGGATGTTTCTTATTTAGATAGTACAGGCCTCGGTGTCTTTGTTGGTCTATTCAAACAGCTGAAGAAAAATGAGGGCGAATTGAAACTGGTTGACCTATCTGATCGATTGAAACGGTTGTTTGAAATTACCGGGTTAAGCAATATTATTACCATTGCTACCAATTAGAACGGGACGAAAATATGACAAACACGGCAAAAATTAATTGCATATGAAAAGGTGGGGGGAGTATGAACCAAGTGATGGATTATATCGAAATGAAGATTCCAGCGAAACCCGATTATGTAGGAGTAATCAGATTAACATTATCAGGTATCGCGAGCCGTATGGGATTTACATACGAGGAAATCGAGGATATAAAAATTGCCATTAGTGAGGCAACAACGAATGCTGTACAGCATGCCTACCAAAGTGATGAAGGTGGAGAAATCATCGTCGGCTTTGGGATTTATCCGGATAAATTAGAAATGATGGTTGCCGATTACGGACAAAGCTTTAATTTTATCCAAACAAAAAAAGAACTAGGCCCCTACACAAAATCAAGTACAATGGACGATTTGGCAGAGGGAGGGTTAGGTCTATTTTTGATAGAAACGCTCATGGACGAGGTCCGTGTATCGAATCAGTCTGGGGTAACGGTCTTCATGGTGAAGAATGTAAGTGGGGAGCGTGAAAATCATGACCAAACCATCTCAAACCGTGAAGCGAACTAAAGAAGAAATTGATGCCCTCATTCTCGAGGTGCAACAGACTGGCTCTCCAGAAGTGCAGCAAATCCTGGTGGAGAATTATACCGCTCTTGTCGGAAGTCTTGCCAATAAATATTCAAAGGGCAGAGACTTTCATGAGGATATCATGCAAGTAGGGATGATTGGGTTATTAGGGGCGATTAAGCGATACGAACCGGATGTCGGACGGTCGTTTGAATCGTTTTTAATCCCGACGGTCATTGGAGAAATCAAGCGATTTTTACGGGATAAAACGTGGAGTGTCCATGTACCGAGACGCGTGAAGGAATTATGGCCGAAGCTCAAAACAGTGGTGGACGAGTTGACCAATCTGTATCAACGCTCACCGAAAATCCCGGAAATTGCTGATTATTTGAATGTGAGCGAAGAAGAAGTGCTAGAAGCAATGGAAATGGGGAAAAGCTATCAATCCGTTTCTGTTGACCAACCGATCGAAACGGGATCTGAGGGAAGCACGGTCACCGCGCTCGATGTCATGGGATCGAAGGACGAAGGCTTTGAAAAAGTGGACCAACGCATGCTGCTGCAAAGTGTCCTCCATGTGTTAACGGATCGAGAAAGAGAAATTATTCACTGGACGTATATCGAGAATAAGAGTCAAAAGGAAACAGGTGAGTTTTTGGGAATATCACAAATGCATGTATCACGTCTGCAAAAAAAGGCAATTGAAAAATTACGAAAGGCACTAGCAAAGGATGCCTTTTCAGGGGTCACCCATGCTTGATCATGAAGCCAACGCATATGTTCAAGCGCGTGCCTTTCAAATTCAAAAAGAAGGAAACAGCTTTAACGGTGATAGTTTTTTCATGAAGGCAACGGACGAGTATTTTATCTGTTCGGTGGCTGACGGTCTAGGGAGTGGACTGTACGCGAATCACTCATCCGATGCGGTGAGGAAGGTGATTGAAGAGCATCATCATGAAGAGGTCGAGGTGCTGATGGATTATTGTAATCAAGCACTGAAATCAAAGAGAGGGGCTACTGTTTCAGTTTTAAAGGCCCATTTTCAGCGGAAGGAAGTCACCTACTGCTCCGTGGGTAACATTCAATTTGTCTTCTATCTTCCTTCAGGCCTCTATATTTATCCCATTCCTGTTACTGGCTTTTTATCAGGGAAGCCGCAAACCTATCGAATTGAGACCTTTCCCTATGAAGAAAACTCCAAATTTATGATGCACACGGATGGACTCCATCTACCATCGATTAAACAGGAGTTAACCCGGTTCCAATCGATCGAGGATATGTCCAACCATTTAAAACTGCATATGACGAAGCGAAAAGATGACGCCACCTTTTTAGTCGGCCAGCTATTTTAATAGTGTGGCCGGCTTTTTTTTTTGTATGCGTCAGTTTAAGCAGTATATGCGCCGCCAATTGAACGGATCCATCCGCTGATTGGGAATGGTTATCCGCTGATTGAGGCTAGTTATCCGCCAATAGGATTGCCATCCGCTGATAGGGATTGGCTATCCGCTAATTGAACGGTATCATCCGCTGATTGAGGCTAGTTATCCGCCAATAGGATTGTCATCCGCTGATAGGGGATGGTTATCCGCTGATTGATTGGTGCTATCCGCTGATTGAGGTTAGTTATCCGCCAATTGAAAGGAGCCATCCGCCGATAGGGACTGACTATCCATTAATTAGACCTGAGCCCCATACTGTGAGAGTGGTTTAGCTTTTTCATGGAAGGGGTATTTCATAGATAAAAAGATGTGGGGAGAAACTCATATGAAAAAACTCAGGGTCGAATTTGTTTATGTTCTCATGATGTTGATTTTCGGCTACGTGGCGTTGTGTACCGACGTTCCCTTTCACTGGAAAGCACTCTGCCTCACGTTTTACACCATCATGATTGTAAATACAGTGGTCTCACTGTGGCTCGAAAACCGCCCAGCCCAGAACACCTTGCTATGGATGTATATATTAGTGTTCCTGCCAATATTGGGCTATATCTTCTACGTCTATTCCGGCCAACTGGTACATAAAGGCGAGCTATTTAAAAGGAAACGCAGCCTCGACCGGGAAATGTTTGAGGAGCTGAACAAAAAGAAATGGGGGATGGCTGGAGGTGGGGCCGCGACACGGACGGTGTCCGGGCTGAATGAGCACCAGCATGGATTTATGAACTATTTAGAACGGGTAACCTTAACTGACTGGAATCAGCATACAAGAACGAAAGTGTTGAGAAATGGAGACGAAACATTCGAGGAAATTAAACTCAGACTCCAGCAAGCAACGGACTTTATCCATATCGAATACTATATTTTCCGCTATGACCGCCTTGGAAAAGAGCTAATTGACATCCTTACAGAAAAGGTCCGGGCTGGAGTAGAAGTCCGTCTCATGTACGATGCGGTCGGCAGCTTCTCCCTATCCAACGCCGATCTGAAAATCATGGAGGAGGCCGGCATTCAGATTCACCCCTTTTTACCGATCCAATCAGGATTCATCAATCAAAAATTTAACTTTCGAAATCACCGCAAAATCATCGTCATCGATGGAAAAATCGGCTTTGTCGGTGGCTTAAACGTCGGGGTGGAGTACCTGGGCGAGGACGACCACTTTGGCTTTTGGTGCGACACCCACCTCATGCTCGAAGGGGAAGCCGTACAAACCTTACATGCCGTCTTTTTGCTAGACTGGCTCTATGCCTCAAACGAGAACTTTTTTGAAAATGAACGCTATTTGGAGCCGAAACCGGTGAACGGTGATGGATTGGTGCACGTCGTCGCAACTGGTCCCGAAACACGTGATATGAGTGATCACTATTACGCGATGATTTCCTCGGCCACAGAATCCATTTGGATTGCCACCCCCTACTTTATTCCGAGCCCGTCCATCCAAACGGCTCTCCGAATTGCCGCCAGGAAAGGTATCCAGGTCCGTTTGATGGTACCGGAAACGAATGATGGATTTCTTACCCAGTATGCGACCCAATCCTATTTTCCAGAACTGCTGCGTGCAGGAATTGAAATCTATTCCTACCAAAAAGGCTTTCTTCATAAAAAGGTCATTATTGTCGATGGAAATCTTGCCTCGATTGGTACCGCCAACTTCGATATGCGCAGCTTCCATTTGAATTTCGAGGTAAATTTGTTTTTATCAGGAACGAACTCGATTGCCGATCTGGTGGACCACTTTCAAGAAGACCTTAACGACTGCCGCCGCATCCGCGCTGTCGAGTTTTACAAAAGGAAGCCAGTGGTCAAATTCAAAGAAAGCTTCGCAAGGCTTTTTTCCGGGGTGTTGTAATTCAAACTTTTGGATGGAGGTCTAAATTTCAATCGAATCTAATATTTTTAGGTAGAAGGAATTCTACCCATACCATATGAAAATAGGTGATTCGATCATGTTTGCTGTTCATTTTTTAGAAAACAAAAATGTATTATTAACGCAGTTACTCAGGACTGTGCCGGAGGAAGGCGAAGCCATCAAGATTAAGGGGAGAAAAGGTACGGTTGCTAAAGTAACCACTGTGGATGAGAAAAATATCCATGTGCAAGTGGTCTTAGAAAAAGTAAATAAGAACAAACAAGTGGCCTTGGATCCTTCTAAAAAGAAAAAAAGATAACGTCTACGAACGCACCTCCAGTAGGTGCGTTTTTTTGATTTTTATACCCTGTTAATTGGAGTGGAAGGTGTGAAGACTCCTGTGGGCTTTGATACTGTGGTACTTTATGTCCCGATCCAATGGAAAGAAGCCCGACCGGTAAATAGGGGAAGGTTCTAATGCCCGTGGTAAGAGAAAAAGTGAGTGCCCGGTAAATAGGAGAAGATTCTAATGCCCGTGGTATGTGAAAAAGTGAGTGCCCGGTAAATAGGGGAAGATTCTAATGCCCGTGGTAAGAGAAAAAGTGAGTGCCCGGTAAATAGGAGAAGATTCTAATGCCCGTGGTAAGAGGTAAAGTGCGCGACCGGTAAATAGGGGAAGATTCTAATGCCCGTGGTAAGAGGTAAAGTGCGCGACCGGTAAATAGGAGAAGATTCTAATGCCCGTGGTAAGAGAAAAAGTGAGTGCCCGGTAAATGGAGGAAATTTCTAATGTCCGTGCAAGGTTGCCTGGCTACTATAGGCTAATGACTTTTGTACGATTAAGTGCAAATAGATCTATGTCTGCGCTCCGCAAAATCGACCAGTCTTCTTGATCGGGGCTGACCAAGGTGCTTGAGCTTTCTTATTGGAAACCACGCTTTTTTATCGAACAAAACAGTTCGTTCAAATCTTTGTCAAAACATTTCTAACAAACTGTGAACTTATCACTATAGCCATGTTATTAAAGTGCAAATGTAATATATTGTA
>NZ_JBCNAC010000050.1:0-1100 GCF_050477885.1 Neobacillus rhizosphaerae | reverse complement strand
TAAAATGATAGTTTTTTGCCCTGTTGATTGGAGCGGAAGGCACGAAGACTCCTGTGGGAGTACGGTTCAGGGGAGACCCCGCAGGCGCAAGCGCCGAGGAGGCTCGCCGAAACGCCCACGGAAAGCGAAGTGTCTGGAGCGGAAATCAACGGGCAAGTTTAACATAGCCGAAATATATTAGAAGAATGAGGTGCAGCAATGATTAAATCCGTTGTTTCAAAAGAGTACCAGGAGTTACAGAAGGAAATTGTGAAGCTTCAAGAACAGTGGAAGCAACAGATAGATAGGGAGACCATCAGGCCCAATCTAGATAAGGCAGCTATGGCCGCAGGGATACCAGCCGCAGCATTAACGGCTATTGATTTTGAAATTTCACTATTCCTACAGTGGATAGGGGAAATAAATTCCACTTTAGTAAAGTTTAATCCAGAACTAGAGCCAAAACTAGCTAGTATTGGTAATCTATTAAATGAAGAAGTAGCGGTAAAGTGTATTGAAGAGGCATTTTCCTTCAATCATGTGTACTTTGTTGGTTTTGCAAAAGAAAATGGGCTTGAAGAATGGATTCCGCAATTCCTGGCCGAAACAGCCCTTCGCCCATATTTACAAGTAACCGCTGAAAAGGTCCAAAAGGACATAGATCAGGCTGTTCCAGGAGCCGGCTGCCCAGTCTGCGGAGAACCGGTAAGAATAGGGTCTCTTGAGGAAGAAGGAAAAAAGGTGATGCACTGCCCGCGCTGTTTAGCACACTGGCATGCTAGACGCCTAGAATGCTCGCATTGCGGCAATGAAGATCACAAAAATATACAGTTTTTAACGATTGAAGGCGATGCTGTTTCACAAATTCAAGTTTGCGATGAGTGTAACGGCTATATTAAAATTATTGATACAAGACAATATATCAGTAAACCATCTGCCGCATTACTAGACTTGAACAGCATCCATTTAGACTTTGTCGCCCAAGAAAATGGATATAACGCGGTAGGTATAAAAAAAGTGGAAAATTAGGCTTTGATTAAAATGATAGTTTTTTGCCCTGTTGATTGGAGCGGAAGACGCGAAGACTCCTGTGGGAGTATGGTTCAGGGGAGACCCCGCAG
>NZ_JBCNAC010000049.1:0-9757 GCF_050477885.1 Neobacillus rhizosphaerae | reverse complement strand
GGAGCGGAAATCAACAGACATGTAAACAGAAACAAAAACTAAGAAGGTGCAAAGGTGAAGGCTGCGGCTATTATTTTATCAGGTGGAAAATCTAGCAGAATGGGTACAAACAAGGCCCTGCTAAAAATAAACGAGAAAACAAACATTGAAAGAATTGCAGATACGCTAAGGCCCCACTTTGATGATATAATTCTAGTAACCAACAATCCTGAATCTTATGAATTTTTAGGACTGAAGATGGTAAAAGACCATTATCCTGGTATGGGACCACTCGCAGGGGTTCATGCAGGCTTGAATTACTCGGATTATGATGTGAATCTGATTGTTGCCTGTGATATGCCGTTTGTTTCAGGAGAACTGGCGCAAACGCTCGTCCACTTCTGCAGCCATTATGATGCTGTCATACCCGTGATCAGTGGGAAACAGCACCCACTTTTTTCTGTCTTTAAAAAGGAGATTGCAGAGAAAGTGGCTGAGAGCATCGAAGAAGGAACACTTCGAATGAAGCACCTTTTGGATCGCTTGCAGGTGCTGTACATTACTGAAAAAGAATTACAATCGTATAGCCAATTCGATCTTGAAAAGGTCTTTTTTAATATGAATCATCCGAATGAGTATGAAGATGCTAAAAAGTGGGCCGAAGCAGAATAGATGACCACAAGGGGGAAAAGGGGAACCATGCAATTTTTCAAAGTAAAAACAGTGGAAGAGACATTCGCCTTAATAGAAGAATATATACCGGTAACGCCACACAAAGAGGTGCGGGTGCTGGAAGAAGCGCTCCATTACATTCTTGCCGAGCCGGTCGTGGCCAAGGAAAATGTCCCGAGCTTTGACCGCTCAACAGTGGATGGATATGCTGTAAAAGCGAAGGATACGTATGGTTCCTCTGAATCAATGCCTGGATTCCTTACTGTAACTGGGGAAGTGAAAATGGGCGAAGTCCCTCAATCTGAGGTGGGCCCAGGTAATGCGGTCTATGTGCCAACTGGCGGGATGATGCCTGCTGGCAGTGATAGTGTCATAATGATTGAACATTGCGAGGACCTCGATGGCCTCTTAAATACGTATAAGCAAATTGCACCAGGCGAAAATGTGATTAGAGCCGGTGAAGATATAAAGGAAGGCGAAAACCTTCTAACTGCAGGGACAAAGCTCCGTCCTCAGGAATTAGGGGCGATGGCCTCCTTAGGGATTACCCATGTAACCGTCTTTCGTCAATTGAAGGTCGGCTACCTATCGTCCGGAGATGAAATTGTTCCCTATCAAACGGAAACACTCCAAGAAGGTCAAATCCGCGACATTAATTATTTGACGATTGCAGGGCTAGCTCGCGAATGGAATGTGGAGGTTGTGTACGGTGGCATTGTGAAAGATGACTTCGATACCTTCCAGCAACAAGCCCGCGAGCTTTACGATCAAGTGGACTGCCTGATCCTTTCTGGAGGAAGCTCGGTTGGGGCAAAGGACTATACCACAGAAGTCATTCAATCCTTGGGTGACCCTGGCGTATTTGTCCACGGGATTTCGATTAAGCCAGGAAAACCAACGATTCTCGCTATGGCAGATGGAAAACCGGTCATTGGGCTACCGGGACACCCTGCGTCTGCGATGATTATCTTCCGCTTATTCGGTGAAAGAATTTTACGAAAGCTGATGGGTGAAAAAATAGAGCGGAAACCAGAGCGGATTTTTGCAAGAATTACAAAGAATATCCCATCCTCCCCAGGACGTTCTGATTATATCCGTGTCCGTCTGTTTGAAAAAGAGGGAGAATGGTGGGCGGAGCCAATTATCGGAAAATCAGGCTTAATTACCACATTAGTCAAGAGCGATGGCATTGTTGAGATTATTTCAGAAAAAGAGGGAATTTCACAGGGAGAATTCGTTCCTGTGATTGCATCACGATAGGGGGAAAGGCAAATGGACCAGAAATATTATAAACGAAAAATATATTTAGAAGATAAACCCCGAGCGGAAGCGAGAGAAGAAATTCTTGCAGCACACCAGTTGCCCTCTGAAACGGAATATATCTCAGCCATAGAAGCGTTAGGACGAGCAACTGCTGAACCGATTTTTGCAAAGGTTTCGATGCCACATTATCACGCTTCAGCGATGGATGGCATTGCCGTAGTAGCGGAAAGTACCTATCAAGCACACGAGCAAAATCCACTGCAGCTTAAAAAAGGCAGTCAATTTTGCTATGTAGATACAGGCAATTCGATTCCATCCCCCTTTAATGCCGTGATTATGATTGAACATGTGGATGTAATCGATGACGAAACGATTGAGATTATTGAGCCAGCCACACCTTGGCAGCATATCCGTCCGATTGGCGAAGATATCGTTCAGGAGGAAATGTTGTTCCCGCAAGGCCATGTATTGAGACCAGCGGATTTAGGCGTGCTCTTGGCTGCACAGCAAACCGTTATTCCAATCGTAAAAAAACCAGTGGTGACAATTATTCCAACCGGGAATGAACTGGTACAAGCAGATTCAGAACTTGCTTCTGGGAATATTATTGAATTCAATGGCACGGTGTTCGCTAATTTTATTAAAGATTGGGGAGGCGAGCCTAAGCTCCATTCGATTGTGAAGGACGAGCCTGAGAAAATTAAAGAAGTCCTTTTGAAGGCGTCGGAAACCTCCGATATTATTGTGATTAATGCCGGTTCTTCTGCAGGGCGGAAGGATTTCACGGTGCACATTATTGGTGAAATCGGTACAGTCTTTACCCATGGGGTCGCCGCGCGGCCTGGAAAACCTGTGATTTTAGGGAAAATAAATGAAAAAATCGTCGTCGGTGTTCCAGGGTATCCTGTTTCTGCCTATTTGGCCTTAGAGTGGTTTGTCCGTCCATTGGTGTGTAAGTACTTAGGAATTCCTGAACCAAAAAGACAGAAGGTAATGGTAAAGCTTGGCCGCCGCATTGTTTCGTCTATGGGTGCGGAGGATTTTATTCGAATGAATATCGGCTATGTGAATGGCCAATTTGTTGCCAATCCGCTGACAAGAGCAGCAGGGGTAACGATGTCTTATGTCAGGGCAGATGGCCTCTTGATCGTACCGTCAAATGTCATTGGCTATGAGCAAGGAGATTTCGCTGAAGTAGAGCTTTTAAGACCGCTAGAAGAAGTGAAAAACTCCATTGTGTTTAGCGGCAGCCACGATTTGACGATTGATCTATTATCATCTCAGTTAAAACGAGTGAACACCGATAGAAAAATTGTCTCGTCGCATGTCGGCAGTATGGCCGGAATCATGGCGATTCGAAAAGGTGAGGCCCATGTAGCGGGTATTCATTTGCTTGACCCAAGTACAAAGCAATATAATGTTTCATATGTAAACAAAATACTAGCAGGTCAAGACGTCGTTCTGTATCCATTTTTAAAAAGGAAGCAAGGATGGATTCTACCAAAAGGAAATCCACTTGAAATAGAAACCGTGGTAGATGTAGCTAAAGGCAAGGCGAATTTCGTCAATCGCCAAAAAGGGGCCGGTACAAGAATTCTGTTTGATCTACTACTCGCGGAAGAGGGACTCTCCTCAGAGGACATTATTGGCTATGAGCGGGAAATGTTCTCCCATCTTGCGGTAGCGGCAGAGGTCAAGAGTGACCGTTATGGTGCCGGACTTGGTATCTATCCTGCAGCGAAAGCCATGGACCTAGATTTTATTCCTGTTGCCGATGAAGAATATGATTTAGTGATGACAAGAAGCTTTTATGAAAGTGACAACGGTAGACAGCTAATTGAGCTGATCCAGTCTCCTGCATTTAAAGAACAGGTAGAAAAGATTGGTGGCTATCAAGTAGTGGAAAATGCAGAGCCAAAGCGCTTGTCTGAAGAGGTGAAGTAAATGAAAATGTTCGAGATTTCAAAGGAACCGATTGATATCCAAGCAGTAATTGATAAAGTCGTTCAGCGCGAGGCGGGGGCGATTACGACCTTTATTGGTACCGTCCGTGAATTAACGAAGGGAAAGAAAACGTTGTTTCTCATTTATGAGGCGTATGAAGCAATGGCTGTGAAAAAGCTGGAGCAAATTGGTGCGGAAATTGAACAGCGTTGGGAAGGTTCGTGCGTCGCAATCACTCACCGTGTCGGCCGATTAGATATTACAGATGTAGCGGTAGTGATTGCCGTTTCTACCCCGCACCGTGCAGATGCGTATGAAGCCAACCGATATGCGATTGAACGGATTAAGGAAATTGTTCCAATCTGGAAGAAAGAGCACTGGGAAGACGGCGAAGAATGGATGGGCAATCAGCTTGAAACAGTGTCTTATCCAAGCGGAAAGCCTGAGGAGAGTGACTTGAATGAATAAGGTACTATTTTTTGCCCACTTACGTGATGCAGTCGGTGGTGAGGAGTTTCTTTCTATCGATGCCAGCGGTAAAACCGTTGCTGAGTTAAAAGCGGAGTTAACCGCCAACTATAATCTGCCGAAAATGGACACCGTGATGACGGCGATTAACGAAGAGTTTGCTTCTAATGATGAGGTCATTGCTGAAGGTGATGTTATTGCGTTCATCCCTCCCGTCAGTGGTGGGTGATTGAATATGGATGAAAGATATTCTAGGCAGGTTCTATTCCCTGGAATCGGCAAAGAAGGGCAAGAGAAGATTAGAAAAAAACATGTTCTGATTATCGGTGCGGGGGCACTGGGGTCGGGAAGTGCAGAGGTTTTGGCCCGGTCCGGTGTGGGCAAGCTGACGATTATTGACCGGGATTATGTCGAAGCAAGTAATCTGCAAAGGCAGCAACTCTATACGGAGGAAGATGTTGCTGAAAAGCTACCGAAGGCTGCGGCAGCAGAAAAGCGCCTGCGTGCCATCAATTCCGATGTAGAGATTCGGGCGATTATCGGTGATGCGACTCCTGAATTGCTGGAGGAGTTGGTAGCCGGCGTGGATTTGATGATGGATGCAACCGATAATTTTGAGACGCGGATGGCCATGAATGATGTGTCACAAAAATACACGATTCCGTGGATTTACGGTGCTTGTGTCGGGAGCTATGGAATGAGTTTTTCCATTATTCCAAGGAAAACACCGTGTCTTAACTGCCTTTTACGATCCATTCCGCTACAAGGGCTGACCTGTGATACGGGTGGTATTATTTCTCCTGCTGTCCAAATGGTTATTGCGCATCAAACGGCAGAAGCGCTGAAGATTCTGGTTGAAGATTGGGATGCTGTCCGCACATCGTTTGTCAGCTTCGATTTATGGAGAAATGAATATACGAGCTTAAAAATGTCAAAGGCGAAGTTCGCTGGCTGCTTATCATGCGGCGAGGAGCGAACGTATCCGTATCTCGATTATGAGAATATGACGAAAACAACGGTGCTGTGCGGCCGCGATACTGTGCAAATCCGGCCTGCGGCTGCTAGTGAAATTTCCTTGGAACGGCTTGCAGGGCAGCTTAGCTCACTAGGTTATGTAGTGAAAGGCAATCCTTATCTGCTGTCTGTGGAAATGGGCGACGAACGGATGGTTATTTTTCAAGATGGCCGCGCTTTGGTCCATGGAACCAAGGATTTAACACATGCAAAATCTATTTATCAACGAATATTAGGATAAAACGAACCCGTACCAGTGATGGTACGGGCATTTGCATTTTCGTGAAATAATGGCATCCTGTTGATTGGAGTGGAAGGCGCGAAGACTCCTGTGGGAGTACGGTTCAGGGGAGACCCCAGGCGCAAGCGCCGAGGAGGCTCGCCGAAACGCCCACGGAAAGCGAAGCGCCTGGAACGGTAATCAACAGACTTTATTAAAAGTACGATATTCGACTTGTTTCACGTGGAACATGTCGAACGGTGGATGGGTCTATTTTTCGTAAAATGGTTGATTATCAGGTAGAATAGAAACGAGACTGAAAATAGAGGTGTCACAAATGAACATATCCATCCAAAAGCTCTTAACTAAAATAGAAGAAGAATTAAAACAAGCGAAAACAGCACACATGCAAGAAAGCTTGCGGGAAAAGGTGTACTCTATTAAAATATTATGCGAATTGATTCTGGACGATCAGCCAGCAGCGCAGAGTGAACGACCGTTGAATGCACCTGCTGCCGCGAAACCAGTACACACACAACCGGTCTATCAGCCAGTGGTCGCACAGCCAGTTTTTCAACAGCCGGCACCCGTCCAACAGGGAAAGAAACTAGAAATGGACAACGAAGCAAACGGAGATTCTTTATTTGATTTTTAAAATGGGAGGAAATAGAAGATGAAAGCTTTTATCGTAATTGGGGCGATTAATGCCTTTTTAGCAGTAGCACTTGGTGCCTTTGGAGCACATGGATTAAAGGACAAGCTAGATGCTCATTATCTAGAGATTTGGAAAACAGGCGTAACCTACCAAATGTTTCACGCAACAGGCATATTAATTATTGGTCTACTTCTGGGAAAAGTAGCAGCAAGTTCGCAATTTACTTGGTCCGGATGGTTAATGTTAGCCGGAATTATCCTATTTAGCGGAAGCTTGTATGCATTAAGCTTAACCAAGGTAGGCGTATTGGGGGCCATCACACCAATTGGCGGAGTATGCTTCTTAGCGGCATGGGTCCTGATGATAATTGGAGCGGTTAAACATTTTTAAGCTATAAAAAGGCATTGGGTTTAAGCCCAATGCCTTTTTAGCATGACCAGAAAGTATATAATTCGACTTCGAGAATTGTCCAGCTCCAGCGCCTAGCCAGTTTTCACCCTGAATAATCTACTTTGATTATCTTGTAACAATCATGGCTTGATAAAGCGATGATTGTTACAGCTCGGGTCAAATAACCTTCTGCAATAAAAGTCAAAGAGCGACTTTTTTTGCAGAAGAACATTTGCCTGTCGGGGCTGATCAAGGCGCTTCCGCTTTTCTTATTATCTCGGAGGGTAAGTACCTAAGCTTGGTGCTGCACCATATGGATATTCATATTCGATTTCCTCAGCAAACGTAATGTAATCGACCGCTACCATTGGAATAAGGAAACGAGTGCCAGCTTGCGGATCACTTAAAATAACATGGTCCCTTCCTGCCGCCTCAATAATTCCTTTAAATTCTTTCGCGTTCCACTGATTGTTACCCTCGAAGGTTGCAAATACACTTACAAGTTTTCCTTTGTTCAAACGTAGAATATTTTCAATGTAGGATTGCTCGATTGGAAGCATACCTGGGGCAGTTCCACCCGCTGGTGGCATTTGTGGCATTTGCGGCATTTGCCCCATTTGCTGCTGCATCTGTCCTGTTGATGGTGGTGGGAATTGTGGGAAGCCCTGCCCTCCACCCATAGGTTGTGCACGGTTTTGTCCAGCTACTCCAGTATAAGGCTGAAATCCTTGTGGATTGTTATATTGGTTCATCTTTTCCCCTCCTAAAATGATTGAACGAATCGCCCAACAGTCTATTCATACTCCAAAGAAGCCCAAATGTTACAGTTGGGATGCTACTTTTTTCTCACCTCACCTTGATGAGACATACGGAGCTTTATTTGAGACTCGCTGTTTAAATAGTATGAAGGGGTTGGGAGAAATATGACTGGCTTTTGGCGGGAAAACAAAAAAGCTCTCAAGCCAAAGCCTGAGAACTTTCTGTATTATACGTGAAGGAATGTGGATACGCGTTCTTCTTCGAGAAGGTTCCCAACGAAGAAGGCTCCGAATTCGCCGAAGCGAGCACTTACCTCATCAAAACGCATTTCATATACAAGCTTCTTGAACTGTAGAACATCTTCTGCGAACAATGTAACGCCCCATTCGTAATCATCGAAGCCAACAGAACCCGTGATGATTTGCTTAACTTTCCCTGCATATGTACGACCGATCATTCCGTGGCTGCGCATCATATTGCGGCGTTCTTCCATCGGAAGCATATACCAGTTGTCATTGCCTTGACGGCGCTTATCCATTGGATAGAAGCAAACATGCTTAGTTCTTGGAAGCGTTGGGTAAAGGCGCGCCAAAATTTGTGGGTTTTGGTATGGATCTTCTCCTGCTGGCAGGTAGTTACTTAACTCCACAACTGAAACATAAGAATGAGCAGGAATCGTGAATTCAGCTAATTTTGTTTTGTTGAATTCCGTTTCAATCGCATTTAATTCTTCCATTGTTGGACGTAAAATCATCATCATAAAATCAGCCTTTTGACCAACAATTGTATATAAAGCATGACTGCCTTCTTTACGTTCCTGTGTTTGATTCCATTTTTCAACTAGACTTAGAAACTCATGGATAGCGGCTTGGCGCTCATCACTTGAAAGCATCTTCCACGTTGTCCAATCAACTGTACGGAAATCATGCAGGCAATACCAACCGTCAAGCGTTTGTGCTGCTTCACTCATTAAAATCACTCCTAAATAATGATTCTTCTTATTAACACTCTTAACTATAACATAGTTTGACCAAGTGAAGCCCCAATAAAACCTTAATTGAAGAGAAGTGGATATTTTTATTAAAAAGGGTAAATAGTAAAAAGTGAGAGTGTAATTTTTTGAAAACAAAAACATTTCGATGAAACCGCTATCTGTGACGTACTTTGCTTGAAATTTTACTTTGGTAAAGTATGCTAATAGGGGTAGTTTTTTTAAAAGGGAGGATTTCATTGTGAGTGATTTATTTGAAGGGTTAAAACAAAAAGTTTCCGGCCGTGATTTGCGTATTGTTTTTCCAGAAGGCTTAGACGAGCGAATTGTTAGAGCGACAGCCCGTTTAGCAGAGGAAAAATTAATCACACCGATTCTAGTAGGTAACATTGAACAAGTTCAGGCCAAAGCAAACGAGCTTGGCGTTTCTTTAGATGCGGCTGAAATTTATGATCCAGCAACCTATGCGGGAATGGATGAACTAGTTGCTGCATTTGTTGAACGCCGCAAAGGGAAAGCGACAGAAGAGGATGCACGTAAGATTTTACTAGATGAAAACTATTTCGGCACAATGCTCGTATATACGAACAAAGCACACGGACTTGTCAGTGGTGCGGCACATTCGACTGCAGATACAGTGCGTCCTGCCTTGCAAATTATTAAAACAAAAGAAGGCGTTAAGAAAACTTCTGGTGTGTTCATCATGGTTCGTGAGGAAGAGAAGTACGTTTTTGCGGATTGTGCCATCAATATTGCACCAGACAGCAATGATTTAGCAGAAATCGCGATTGAAAGTGCGAAAACGGCTGAAATGTTCGATATGGAGCCACGTGTTGCCATGTTGAGTTTTTCAACAAAGGGTTCAGCGAAGTCTCCTGAAACAGAAAAAGTGATTGCGGCAGTGGAGGAAGCGAAGCGTCGTGATGCTTCACTAGTATTGGACGGCGAGTTCCAATTTGATGCGGCTTTTGTTCCATCTGTAGCAAAAAGTAAGGCTCCTGGTTCCGTTCTACAAGGGGATGCAAACGTGTTTATTTTCCCAAGCCTTGAAGCAGGAAACATCGGTTACAAAATTGCGCAGCGCTTAGGCGGTTTCGAGGCAGTTGGTCCAATTTTACAAGGATTAAATGCACCGGTAAACGATCTTTCTCGTGGTTGTAACGAAGAAGACGTGTACAAGCTGGCATTGATTACAGCTGCACAAGGATTATAAGAAAAGATGAGCTAGTCCAAGGTGGGCTGGCTCTTTTTATCGAAAGGCTTTGTTAAAGAAGATTAATAATTTTCATTCCCTGTTGATTGGAGCGGAAGGAGCGAAGACTCCTGTGGGAGTATGGTTCAGGGGAGACCCCGCAGGCGTTAGCGCCGAGGAGGCTCGCCGAAACACCCACGGAAAGCGAAG
>NZ_JBCNAC010000048.1:0-4758 GCF_050477885.1 Neobacillus rhizosphaerae | reverse complement strand
ATACTCCCACAGGAGTCTTCGTGCCTTCCGCTCCAATCAACAGGGTGTAAAAATCAACACTGTTCTTTAACACAGCCTTATTTTTAGAAATGAAAAACCCCTCCTTTTTTAGGAGGGGTAGTAGCTTAAGAATATTTTATTAGCAAAATATTATTCAAATTTAGTTGCATTACCATCAAATGGTTCGTCTGCAACTTTAATTGAATCTGTTGGGCAACCTTCAAATGCATCCATCATATCATCGATTAATACATCTGGAATCTCAACGATACCTTCGTTATCATCAAGTGTTACAAATGCAATACCTTCATCATCGTAATCATAGATATCTGGTGCTGCTGCGCCACACGCACCACAAGCGATACATGTTTCCTTGTCAACAATTGTGTACTTTGCCATGAAAAAAACCTCCCAGTAAATTAACAAAAATATTCTTGCTAATTTCCATTGTAAAATGGAAACGCATAACTCATTTCTATTGTAAAACTGTATGGGCAACTTTTCAATAGAAAAATGTTATTATAGCCTTCCATCGGTAAATTGAATTTCTTAAAGTTACACAATTTTCAGCAACAAGTACCTCCATTTCATGTTAAAATAATAATAGAAAAAATGGATATTTTGTCGAATATAAACAAGAAAAAGTGGTGAGGTGGAATGAAGCAGATAGAATCCATTATTCTTTATTGCTTAAAACAACTTAATTGCGAGCGAACAGTTTATTCCATCTTTCATTTACTTAATGGAAAAAAGTCATCTCAAACGATTCAGGATGCCCATTTGTTTTCTTTGAAAAATTTTTTTGGTATTTATGAACCCCTAAAGAGAGACGCTTTTGAAGAGATTATCCAATCCATGATAAACCAAAACCAAATCTCCTTCCATGGTGATCAGCGATACCATCTTACCACTCATGGGAAGGCACTCCTTGAAATCAATCCACCAACGTCTTATTTGGATGGGTGGAATTATCATTCCTTTACAAGTTTATTTTGGGAAAGACTGTCGTTATTCATTCAGGTTACTTCAAATCTTGTATATGGGGAGAAAAGATATATTCCCATACAAAAAAGTAAAGAACACCAACAATGGTTGAAAAGCGTAGTAAACGAGATAAAAGTCCCAAAAAAAGAAGTAGGTGAAATGGTTTTTGCTGAATTGGTTAGTTGTTTTGACCATTATAAAGGTGTAGATCCATCCATTTTTGTTTTTCGGCTGACTGGTTTTAAACAGATTGGTTTAACGCCACAACAGACAGCTAGAATGTTAAAGATGGATGTGCATGATTACCA
Organism: Neobacillus rhizosphaerae; assembly: GCF_050477885.1. Lineage (GTDB taxonomy): Bacteria > Bacillota > Bacilli > Bacillales > Cytobacillaceae > Neobacillus > Neobacillus rhizosphaerae_A. The sequence goes on along the minus strand of NZ_JBCNAC010000048.1, from coordinate 3,466 downwards.
CCTTGCTTTTATTCAAATACTTCATTATTTAATACAAAAGATTGGGCAGGAAGCAGGTCAATTTAGCATTTTACCTTTACTTATTCGAGACTTTAAACAAACAGATGAATTAACTCTTTCATCTCGGAAAACATGGAAACTATTAATTCAGGGATATCCGCTCGACCATATTGCCAATCTTAGACAGTTGAAAATGAGTACCATTGAAGATCATCTTGTTGAATTTGCATTACATGTAAATGATTTTTCCATTGATTCATATGTGAGCAAAAATATGCAAGAGGAGATTTTATCCATTTCTCGAGAATTGGGAACGAGACAATTAAAGATGATTAGGGATAAATTGAATACAGTAACATATTTTCAAATAAGGTTAGTCTTAGCGAAATATGGTGATAGATCATGGAACTAGAAATGCTTTTAGAGAAATATTTTGGGTATCATTCATTTAAAACGGGACAAAAAGAAGTCATTACCTCCTTACTTGAAGGGAAACACACATTGGCCATGCTCCCCACTGGTACCGGAAAATCTTTATGTTACCAGCTACCAGGTTATATCCTAAAAGGTCAGATTTTAATTGTTTCTCCACTTTTATCCCTAATGCAAGATCAAGTAGAGCAAATGAATCGGTTTGGAGAAAAAAGAGTCGTGGCATTGAATTCCTTTCTTCCTGTAGAAGAAAGGAAAAAAGTGCTGAACCGGTTGAACAATTATAAATATATATTTATTTCTCCTGAAATGCTGGGGATTCCATTTATTATAAGAAGGCTTCAACAGCTTACCATTTCATTGTTCGTGGTGGATGAGGCTCATTGTATTTCACAATGGGGCTATGATTTTCGACCAGATTATTCTAAACTAGGGGATATTCGCCAAAAACTAGGAAATCCCTTAACATTAGCACTTACGGCTACTGCTACTAAGAAGGTAAGGGAAGATATTATTGCATCACTTGGATTGGAAGTATTTAATAAAATTGAATCAACAATTGATCGGCCAAATATTTCTTTTTATGTTGAAGAATTGGCTGATTTCAATGAAAAACAGCAGCGTATAGTTGAACTGGTCTCTAGACTGCAAAAACCTGGAATAATTTATTTTTCAAGTAAAAAAGTTGCCGAACAAATGGCTGCTTTATTAGTTGATAAAGGAATCTGTCAGGCTATGGCCTATCATGGGGGACTGGAACAAAACACAAGAATTCTGATACAACAACAATTTATTCACGATCAATTAGATGTAATTTGTGCAACAAGTGCCTTTGGAATGGGAGTGAATAAAGAAAATATTCGTTTTATCATTCATTATCATATGCCAATGCAAATGGAATCTTATCTTCAGGAGATTGGAAGAGCAGGACGTGATGGCAGTCCAAGTATTGCGATTCTCCTATATTCTCCTGGTGATGAACAACTACCAATACAGCTTGCGGAGGGTGAGCTTCCATCGGTACAGCAAATTGATTGGTTGTTCCAGCAAATTATGCAAATCCAACAATTAGATAATGGTAGAATTAATCTCCATAATGACTTAAGAGTTTTCGGAGGATTTACTGATATACAGTGGAGAATAATTGAGGAGTTTATACACCATCGATATCAACCAGATATAAGTATTGACACTTTGCGAGACACAATTTCAGAGTTTGTTAAAGAAAGAATAAAGATCAAAAAGAGTAATATATTTCTAATGAAAAAATGGGTAGAATCAACGAAGTGTCGGCGTGAATTGATTCTGAATTATTTTGAAGAAACACTCACCTCTAAGGTTTCATTATGCTGCGATAGATGTGGAATCCATCTAGAGAGCTATGAATCAAATGGAAAGCTTTCATTAGCAAAACACAGTGATGGTGACTGGAAGGATTATTTAGCCAAAATTTTATTAAATAGCGAGATGAGTGAATGAAGAAAAAGTATAACGAATTAATCGCAAGCTTAACCGACAAAGAGCTACTTTCCCATTTATATTTAACACAGGTCATTCTTTTAGTCATTTCTTTCATTTTAGGATTTCTTTTATTTGACCATTTTTCTTATTTAAAGTCTTTCAATTTGATGGATCGGAACGTAATTGTAATAGGTATTCCTGCAGGTGTTGCAGTAGTCATCATAGATATTATATTAATGAGAATTTTGCCTTCTTCTTTTTATGATGATGGGGGATTGAATGAAAGGATTTTTAAGAATAAATCGATTCTTCATATCCTTTTCATTGCGGCATTTGTCGCATTTAGTGAAGAATTACTTTTTAGAGGGATCATACAAACAAAGGTTGGTCTACTATTTGCCAGTATTATTTTTGCTATCATTCATTATCGATACCTTTTTAATTGGTTCTTGTTTTTAAATATTATTGTCCTTAGCTTTTTAATTGGTAGCATTTATGCTTATACAAATAACTTAGTTGTTACAATTATTATGCATTTTGTCATTGATTTTCTTTTAGGTATATATATAAAATTTAAAAGTTCATCAACTGACGTCCAACAAGAGGGGGGTCTCCATGAATAAAGAAGAACCATATAGGGACCAAGCGGAAAGGCTAAAACAACGGATCCAAAAAATAAATGAAAAAGTGGAATATGGCGATGAATTACCTCCACGAGAACAAATCCATCGTCAAAAAAAGAAGAAAACCAAATGGAAGTTAAGATTTCCCGTGATTCGAATATTAGCCTTATGCTTTATCCTTTTACCTATTATTATCTTTAGTGTTATTTCATATCGTGATAGCGGTAAAAAAATCATAGGGACAGAAAAAACCTCAAGCGATTCTATCGGCTATGAAACTATTAATCTCGACAATAATGAAGATGAAAACAAGGCGAATTCTGAAAAAAATGAGGATAATATTCATGACGATTCGAATGTTAGTAATTCCGAGGAACAAAGTGAAAGTAAAGTTCCTGTGGTAGAAGAAAAATCAACCGATGATAGTAGTCAGCCAAACACCCAGAGTGTGCCTGCTAGTTCTAATCAAGCCCCGGCTGTCAAACAACAGACAGATAAAAACAGTAGTGCACAAACAGAAACCAAAAAAACAGAGCCCACTGTAAGAGTAAAATATCATAAAGTTCAACCCGGAGAGGGCTTATACCGAATTGCAATGAATTATTACCAGTCACAAAAAGGGATAGACATTATTAAAAAGGCTAACCATTTAACCAGTGAAAATATTTATGCTGGTCAAGTATTAAAAATCCCATTAAACAACTAACCGATCACCCTTTGGTCGGTTTTTTTTATGGAAAGGCTGTGTTAAAGAACAGTGTTGATTTTTATACCCTGTTGATTGGAGTGGAAGGCTCGAAGACTCCTGTGGGAGTACGGTTCAGGGGAGACCCCGCAGGCGCAAGCGCCGAGGAGGCTCGCCGAAACGCCCACGGAAAGCGAAGAGCCTGGAGCGGAAATCAACAGCCATTTTAACAAAGCCCAATTAAAAAAGGAGGGTAGGATTTGGA
>NZ_JBCNAC010000047.1:0-23741 GCF_050477885.1 Neobacillus rhizosphaerae | reverse complement strand
TCAGAAGGCAGGGAAACTTCAACATTTTAGTAGGTGGAACTCCTTTCTCGACAAACTGGCAGTGAATTTCAACCAATGCTTTTCTTTTTAGACTCATTCACAAAACGTCCATATATATATCTAAGTCTGTGAGGTAGTTCACTTTTTTCGACTATAAACACCTTTATAATACAGAGTATTAAGGCTGTTTGAGTTGAAATAGCTGTTTTAGGGGGCGTTTCATATGGCTTTTAGCCGAGATTTTAATAAAGATCCATTTATCGTTATTTGGGAACTAACGCGTGCATGTCAGTTAAAATGTTTGCACTGTCGTGCCGAAGCACAATATAGAAGAGATCCTCGTGAGCTTTCCTTTGAGGAAGGCAAACAGTTAATTGATCAAATATATGAAATGAATAATCCGATGCTCGTCTTTACGGGGGGAGATCCCTTAATGAGAGAGGATGTTTTTGACATTGCTAAATATGCAGTGGACAAAGGCGTACGTGTTTCAATGACGCCTAGTGCCACTCCTAACGTGACGAAAGAAGCCATTGAAAAAGCAAAAGATGTCGGACTATCTCGCTGGGCATTCAGTATTGATGGGCCAACAGCAGAGGTACATGACCATTTTCGTGGAACGGCTGGGTCATTCGATCTCACGATGGAAAGAATTAAATATCTTCATGAGTTGGAGATACCTATCCAAATCAACACCGTAATATCTCGCTATAATATAAATTATCTTGATGAAATGGCAAAAATGGTTGAAGAACTAAACTGTGTATTATGGAGTGTGTTTTTCCTTGTTCCAACAGGAAGAGGACAAGAAACGGATATGATCTCTCCAGTTGAACATGAGAGAGTGTTCAGATGGCTTTATGATTTAAGTAAACGTGTTTCTTTTGATATAAAAACAACAGCAGCACAGCATTATCGTCGTGTGGTAATTCAACAAAAAATGCGTGAAGCCAAGGAACAAACAGCAGAGATTGATTATTTAAGTGCACTAACAGAACAAGGCTTAACAGGATCAATCGATGGATTGGGACGAGCACCGAAAGGCGTAAATGATGGAAATGGTTTTGTCTTTATCTCACATATTGGGGATGTATACCCTAGTGGACTTTTACCAGTAAAAGCTGGAAATGTAAGGGAGCAGCCATTAGCAGAAATTTACCGGGAATCACCAATTTTCAAATCACTACGTAATCCAGACCTTTATAAAGGAAAATGTGGGGTCTGTGAATTCCGCCATGTATGTGGTGGTTCAAGGTCAAGGGCCTATGCCATGACGGGTGATTATCTTGAAAGTGAACCATTCTGTGTTTATATTCCAAAAGAACTACGGGAAAAACAGGTCCAAAAATAATAATGGTAAAAATGAAGAGGCTGACATTAAAAGTCAGCCTCTTACATCAATAACAGCTATTCAATATTGCAATATACGGCAGAACAATTTTCGCATCCAATTTCGTCTTTTAAATATTGAAGATCTAAAATAGAGATTTTACCTCGTTTTATAGAAATAATTTTATCTTTTTTTAAGTCACTGAGGATCCGATTGGTACTTTCTCGAGAAGTTCCACAGAAATTGGCGAGCTCTTGATTAGTTAGAGGTAGGTCAATTAAAATTACATTATCTTTTTGAATACCGTAGCTATTAGACATTCGAATTAAAGTAGAAAAAAGCGCGCCGCGTTTTCCATTTAACACAAGGTCCCGAAATTTTGTTTGAGTTTTTCGGAAGTGATCACTCATCCACTTCATAAATTCAAAAGCAAGTTTACTATTTTGGAAAATTTCACTTTCGATCACATCTTTTTTAATGGCTACAATTTCTCCTTCTTCTAGTACCTTTGCACTTAATAAGTACCTTGGATTATCTGTAAAGAGTGTCAATTCACCACAAATATCATTTGCACCGCAAATTCTTAAAGATAGTTCACGCCCATCTGATGTTATTTTGCTGATTTGAACTTTTCCGGAAATGATAATGTAAAGTTCCTCTGCTTTCATCCCTTCCTGAAATAAGAAGCTTCCTCTTTCACTTCTAAATTTACGGTCGGCAAATTGAAGCAATTCTTTTATCTCTATGGAATGAGTAGGTTTCATTGTGGTTGTCATCCGTTTCACCTCAAGTTACATTTTTTTTATTCCTGTCAATTTTTATTAAGGATTCATTAGTATCATTCTATCCCATGATTGAGCAATAAATCGGAGTAAACAATGACAATATAGTGAAAACTCACCCAGTTTTTTTGTCAGATAAGATTTGCTTGTATATTTCCAAAAACAATCATTTCTTCAGCAATAGACATCTGTTAAGATAAGAATTATATTAAAAGTATATTTATAGTGAATAAAGTAACAGCTTTCAAACCAAAAGACTGCTACACTTATTAGTAAATTGCTTCCTTAAATGGAGTTGATACCGAATGGAAAAAACCATTATAAAAGATAAATTTAACAGACCATTACGTGATTTAAGAATATCAGTTATTGATCGTTGTAATTTTCGCTGCCAATACTGTATGCCAGCAGATCAATTTGGGCCCGATTTTGAATTTCTTCCGAAGACCGCTTTGCTAACCTACGAGGAAATTGAACGTCTAGCTAAGATATTTGTTAGCTTAGGTGTTGAAAAAATTCGTTTAACAGGCGGAGAACCACTTCTACGAAGAGATATGCCAATACTTGTTGAAAAGTTATCAGCTATTGAAGGGTTAAGTGACATCGGATTAACAACAAACGGTGTGCTGCTTCCAAAATTAGCAATGGACTTAAAAAAAGCAGGTCTAAAACGGGTCAATGTTAGTCTGGATACCTTAAATGATGAGTTGTTCGGCGAAATAAATGGACGAGGTGTTGGGACAGGACCGGTTTTAGAAGGTATTGAAGCAGCTAAACAGGCAGGTCTAGGTGTCAAAATCAACATGGTAGTTAAAAAAGGTTTGAACGATTCAGAGATTGTTCCAATGGCAGAATACTGTAAAAACAATGGATTGGAATTACGTTATATTGAGTTTATGGATGTTGGTTCTACAAATGGGTGGAAAATGGACGACGTTGTTACCAAGAAGGAAATGTACTATTTACTAAAAGAGCGTTTTGAGCTAGAGCCAGTTGATCCCGCATATTTTGGGGAAGTCGCCAAGCTTTATCGTTATAAGGATGCAAAAGTAAACGTAGGGTTTATTACATCCGTTTCTGAATCGTTTTGTTCAAGTTGTACACGTTCACGACTTTCAGCAAATGGTCAAATTTTCACATGTCTATTCAATGGGAATGGCCATGATATTCGTAATTTCATGCGTAATGGCGCTAGTGATGAAGAAATTCGTAATAGAATATCCGCCATATGGAATGGACGGGAAGATCGTTATTCGGATGAAAGAACGGCGGAGACAACGAAAAACCGCAAAAAAATTGAGATGTCTTATATTGGGGGATAATCTCTCAACCATATTAAAGAATGAAAAACTCTCTTAGCAAAAATAAGATAGTTTTTCATTTCACAAAAGAGGCTGTCTCAACAGGATGATGAGACAGCCTCTTATTTTTATCAAAGGTAGCGTGGGAATAAGATATTATTTTCTAAGTGTACATGCATAAAGGTTAGTCCCTCTAATGCTTCTAAACGAGCATAGACTAAGCGGTACGTACCACAAGCATCTAATGGAAGAGTATAATCAGATGTCACTGCCCGAATTTCTCTCAAAATTTCACCTGCATGATCATGTTCTTTTTCAAGCTCAACAATCATATTGATGGCTTCTTCACGGTTTTCCACTGTGCCATCAGCTAGTTGCTTGATTAATGGGAAGACACTAGCTTCTTCCTTTGCCATATGCTCCATTAGTTCTTTTTTAAATTCATAAAAAAGTTCATAAACCTTTAATAGTTCCGGGTGATTATCACCATGTACACGAGAGACTTTTGTTACATAAGGGCTAAGCATGGATAATTCTTCTTCAGAAACACGGTGATAATTAGTGATTACGTGGTCAATAATCGTAGTAGAATCGGAATCAGTCCAAACCTTAACATCTTTCTCTTCATTTTCATATTTCTTGAATACTTCCTTTAATTCTGTAAGTAAATGATCGGTATTGAGTCCGTTTTGGGCTGCTGCATCAGACAATGGAATATTTCCGCCACAGCAGAAATCAATACGGTTTTTCTTAAACACGTCACTTGTTTTTGGTAATTCGTTAACAATATCTTTAACTAATGAGTTTGATGTAAATGGGAAAGTCATAACGAAATCCTCCTTAAAATTTGAAGCATATTTGTTTTCTTGATATAAGCATACTGGAATTAGAGTGGAAACTAGGTGACCTATATCACACATTCAATATGATTTTTTGTTTTTTTAAGGTAAGATTTAGCCAATTTGTGATATTTGATATATTAGCAAGGTTGCTATAGGCTTATAATGTATACTAGTTCATATATTGTACATAAAGTTAAACTACCCGTTTTAGGCAGGAGTGAGCAGGATGTTAGAAAGAAGAAATCCCATCCCAATAGGTGAAGCGGTTAAGAAAATCATGGAATTCCAATTACATGGTGCGACCGAGTACATTTCCATAAATGATAGCTATGGCCGTTTTTTATCGGAAGATTTAATTGCAACGAGTGATGTGCCCCATTTTGATAGGGCACCATATGATGGTTTTGCTGTTAGGTCTATTGATACGAGTCAGGCTTCTCAATCCAATTCTCTAGAATTCGAAGTAGTAGATCACATTGGGGCTGGAATGGTTTCAAATAAGATTGTTGGTCAAAATCAAGCGGTTAGAATTATGACCGGTGCTATGATGCCTGAGGGAACCGATGCTGTTGTTATGTTTGAGTTGGCAAAGGATTATGAAAAGAATGGAATTCAATTCATGTCAATTAAGCGTCCATTTAAGAAGGGAGATAATGTTTCCTTCATAGGGGAAGATGCGAAACAAGGAGAAGTTCTAGTTAAAAAAGGGACACTTATTAATCCAGGTATTCAAGCCATGCTTGCGACTTTCGGCTATCATAATGTACCAGTAGCTAAAAAGCCACTTGTGGGTCTATTTGCGACCGGTACAGAGCTATTAGAGGTTTATGAAGATTTAGTTCCAGGAAAAATTCGTAATAGTAATTCACACATGATTTGTGCACAGATAGAAAGAGCTGGTGGAATAGTCCATTACTTTGGAAAGTTACCTGATGAATTTGATACCTGCTTTGATGCAGTAAAGGATGCATTAAATAAAGTAGACGTTCTGATAACAACAGGAGGGGTATCTGTAGGAGATTTTGATTACCTTCCGGCTATTTATGAAAAACTAGGGGCAGAAGTATTATTTAATAAGGTAGCAATGCGGCCGGGAAGTGTAACAACGGTTGCCCGATATAAAGAAAAGATTTTATTTGGGCTTTCTGGTAATCCTTCAGCCTGTTATGTTGGATTTGAACTGTTTGCCCGCCCAATCCTTCGGAGAATGTTGTTTTCTGAAAAACCGCATTTGAGAAAAGAACTGGCTGTACTTGAAGTAGACTTTCCAAAAGCTAATCCATTTACAAGGTTTGTTCGAAGTTCAACGTTTATAGAAGAAGGCAGACTTAAATCTACACCGAGCGGTTTGGACAAATCAAACATTATTATGAGCTTAGCTGGCGCCAATTCGTTAATGATTCTGCCAGGTGGAACAAGAGGTTTTACGGCAGGATGTGAAGTCGAAGTCCTTTTATTGGAGGACCAATCAGGCAGTGAGTGGCCTTGGTAAAGCCTGTTGTTTTTCAAATTGTAGGGTTTCAAAATAGTGGCAAGACCACTTTTACATTAAAGTTAATTGAACAATTAAAAAACTACCAGTTACAGACTGTAACCATTAAGCACCATGGGCATGGCGGTAAGCCAGATGCATCGATGTCTAAGGATACAGGCAAACATCTAACCTCGGGTGCACTTGCTTCCATTGTGGAAGGAGGCGGAAGACTACTTCTTCAAGCTGAGGAGATTGTTTGCAATCTTGATGATCAAGTAGAGCTTATGAAATTCTTTAAGCCTGAAGTCATATTAGTCGAAGGGTATAAGAAAGAGCATTATCCCAAGCTTTTATTAGTTAGAGAAACCTCTGACATACAATTACTCGAAAAAGTGAACAATGTAGTAGCAGTGATTTCTTGGAATGATGAAATAAAGGAACAGGTAAAAGAAAAGTGGGCAGGTCCATCTTTTTTAATCAATGAGGATACGGCTATTCAGTGGATAATCCAATATATTCAGGAACAGGTACAAAAAAAATCGGTCTGAATTGACCGATTTTTTTGTGCAATATAGTCTTGCTCAATCCACCTTACATATATCAACAGGACAATCCTCACAATCGATTTCCCTTTTTAAGTAATCTAAATCATGTATAGTAATTGTTCCCTTATCAATTGAAATGATATTTGTCTTTCTTAAATCACTTAGAAGGCGATTTACCACTTCACGAGAGGTTCCACAGAAATTAGCTAATTCTTGATTCGTTAAAGGAAGTTCCACTAAGATTCCTTTATTTGTTTTTATCCCATAACTATTACTTATTCGAATTAATGTTGAATATAATGCTCCTTTTTTTCCATGAAGGACTAGATCACGAAATTTAGTTTGGGTTTTCCGATATTGTTGACTCATCCATTGGATGAACTCAAAGGAAAGCGGTAGATCTTGTGAGAGCTTTTCCTCAAGTGCATCCTTCTTAATAACAGCTACTTCTCCACTTTCAACTACACGAGCACTTAATAAAAATTTTGAAGTAGGAGAGAATAAATTTAACTCCCCAACAAGTTCGCCTTTTGAGCACATTCGAAGAGTTAATTCTCTGCCGTCAGGAATAATTTTACTAATTTGCAGAATTCCACTTTGAACAATATATAATTCATCTGCGTTTGATCCTTCTTGAAAAAGAAAGGTACCTTTTTCAATCTTTCTAATATGGTGAACTGTATCAAAGAGATGAGAGAGTGTTACGGGTATTTCTTTTACTGACTGCATACAAATAACCACCTTTAAAGGTTCAAATAAACCGCTTCATAATAAAAACACAGTCAAATTTTACAGGAATATTATTACTATAATTATATTGTTAACGAAGAATATTTAGCAATAAATGTGCAATAAATTCATACAATCGTCATATTTTAAAAAGCATTCATAATATTTCTTAGGAAATATTGTCGAACTTTGTGAAAACTTGCAGTAAATTCCTTTAATGGCCTCCAACGAAAAGGAAATAATAAAAATGTAGACGACAAGGAGGGAAGAATATGGGACAAAACCACCAGTTTAAATCAGGTAAAAAAGCACCGAATAATGGAATATACATTGAGGTGGGCGACACAGGAAGCACTGTCAACAACCCCAAAAAAATAAAGCTTAAAGCAGGAGACCCTTTTCCAGAAACGTCCAATGACGAACGTGTATGGACCTACCAAAGAAAACCTTAATGTATCAAGAAAAGTCATCCATCCGGGTGGCTTTTCTATTGTGAAAAATTTTACTTTTTTTAAAGAAATGTTTTATAATTAGATAAGGTCAAAGATGGTCAAAAAAGGAGTGAGATGTGTGGACTTAAACCGAATGACAGAACGTTTACAAAAAGGATTAATGGATGCCCAATCTTTAGCTGTTAAAAATAATCATCAAGAGGTGGATGAACCCCATTTATTTTTGGCGTTAATGGATCAGGAGGATAGTCTCATTGTATCTATCCTTGAAAGGACCGGTTTGTCCGTTGAGAAGGTTCAAAGAAAATGGATGGAATCTATTTCTAAAAAACCTCAGGTCACTGGAAGTGGCGTTGAGCAAGGGAAATTATATATAACAGCAAAGCTGCAAAAGTTGATCGTTAGCGCTGAAGAATTTGCAGCCAAATTTGGTGACGAGTATATATCTGTTGAACACATAGTGTTAGCGGCATGCTATGCAAATGATTCTGAAATGACAAAGATTCTTCAATCATTTGGAGAAACACCAGAAAATGTATTAAAGGCGATAAAAGAGATAAGGGGGAACCAGAAAGTGACTTCGCAAAATCCGGAGGCAGGATATGAGGCTCTAAAGAAATATGGAAGAGACCTGGTTGCAGAGGTCAGAGCAGGGAAAATAGATCCAGTAATCGGTAGAGACACAGAGATTCGTAATGTTATCAGGATTTTATCAAGGAAAACAAAAAATAATCCTGTTTTAATTGGCGAACCAGGGGTTGGTAAAACAGCTATTGTTGAAGGGTTAGCCCAGCGAATTGTCAGAAAGGATGTACCGGAAGGTCTAAAGGACAAAACGATCTTTTCTTTAGATATGAGTGCGCTAATTGCCGGTGCCAAATTTAGGGGTGAATTTGAAGAAAGGTTAAAAGCTGTCTTAAATGAAATCAAAAAAAGCGAAGGGAGAATCCTGCTTTTTATTGATGAAATCCATACGATTGTAGGGGCAGGCAAGACCGAAGGAGCAATGGATGCAGGAAATATGTTAAAACCCATGCTTGCTCGAGGGGAACTTCACTGTATTGGTGCGACTACCCTTGATGAACACCGAAAATATATTGAAAAAGACCCTGCACTTGAACGGAGATTTCAGCAGGTTCTTGTACAAGAACCTAATGTAGAAGATACGATTTCAATTTTAAGAGGTTTAAAAGAAAGGTTCGAAGTTCACCATGGAGTGAAAATCCATGATCATGCACTTGTAGCTGCTGCGACGTTGTCGGATCGGTATATTACAGATCGTTTTTTACCAGATAAGGCCATTGACCTTGTAGACGAAGCCTGTGCCTTGATTCGGACGGAAATTGATTCAATGCCAACCGAACTTGATGAGGTCACACGGCGAGTTATGCAATTGGAAATTGAGGAAGCGGCATTAAGAAAAGAAAGTGATGAAGGCAGTAAAGTCAGACTGGGAACACTTCAAAAGGAATTGGCAGATTTAAAAGAGCAAGCGAATATCAAGAAAGCAAAGTGGCTTCAAGAAAAGCAAGGAATTCAGAAATTACAGGAGAAAAGGGAACAACTTGAAAAATTCAGGAGAGATCTTCAACAGGCAGAGGATCAATATGATTTAAACCGTGCAGCTGAGCTTCGTCATGGACAAATTCCCTTAGCAGAAAAAGAACTAAAAGAGTTAGAGCAGGCCATAGTAAGAGATGACCGCTTACTGCGTGAAGAGGTAACGGGGGAAGAAATTTCAAATATTGTTTCCAGGTGGACAGGGATTCCGCTCTCTAAACTGGTTGAAGGTGAAAGAGAAAAGTTGTTAAAATTGGAGTCTATTTTACATGAAAGAGTCATTGGACAAGAGGAAGCAGTCAACTTAGTCGCTGATGCCGTACTCCGAGCACGGGCAGGAATTAAAGATCCTAATCGACCAATTGGATCATTCTTATTTTTAGGTCCTACAGGTGTAGGGAAAACAGAACTTGCAAAGGCATTGGCAGAATCGTTATTTGACAGCGAGGACCATATTGTCCGTATTGATATGTCCGAATATATGGAGAAACATGCAGTTTCACGTTTAATTGGTGCACCTCCTGGCTATATAGGGTATGAAGAAGGCGGACAACTAACAGAAGCTGTGAGAAGGAGACCTTATTCTGTGATCTTGATGGACGAAATTGAAAAGGCTCATCCAGAGGTTTTCAATATTCTCTTGCAGGCACTAGATGATGGGCGAATTACTGATTCACAAGGCCGGGTAGTGGACTTTAAGAATACAGTGATTATTATGACCTCCAATATTGGGTCACACTTTTTACTGGATCGAAGAGATAATGAAATGGGAATTTCGGAGGATACACGAGAAAACGTGATGAACCAACTAAGAGCGCATTTTCGTCCTGAATTTTTAAATAGAATTGATGAAATCATTCTTTTTAAACCTCTATCATTGGGAGAAATAAAAAATATTGTTGTTAAAATGATGAAGGAACTACAAAAGAGGGTAAGGCAGCAGCATATTGATATTTCGATTCGAGAGGATGCAAAAGAATTTATTGCCGAGAATGGTTTTGATCCTATATATGGTGCAAGACCATTGAAACGGTATATACAAAGGAATATAGAAACGAAACTCGCCCGTGAAATAATAGCTGGGCGTGTACATGAACATTCATCAGTGGAAATTGTCATTGAGCATGGAGAGGTAAGTTTAAAGGTTCGTGAGCTTAATGGCTAAGAAGTAGGTTGTGTAAAAGAACAGTGTTGATTTTTATACCCTGTTGATTGGAGCGAAGCACCTGGAGCGGAAATCAACAGACAAGTTTAACAAAGCTAAAAAGTAAAAAGAGACTGACTCTAAAGCTAAAGGAGTCAGCCTCTTTTTTTACATTCCCAAACGGACGGTTTGCTTATTAGTGTTTTTCAACTGGTTCATTTGGAATAACTGCAGAAACAACGAAAACTAAAATTGTCACTACAACTGCAGCAATAGAACCGGAGACAAAGTCAAAACTTACTCCTGACATAGAGCTAATAACATATGTAAGCATTTGTACTAAAAGAAATGACCAGAAAAATGTCCAAAAGTATTGCACAATTATTCACCTCATACTTATTTTACATCATCATTAATATTACCATACCGAATCAAAAAAATATAGAAAAATCAGCATTTTGTTTTTAATTGAAATTGGGCAAACTCCCTTTCATCTTTTGTGAAGTGGCATACAATACTTTGAGGAAATATGTAAAAGGAGATTTATCAATGGAAAATCGAAATTTTCTAATGGATACCCAATGGAATATCATTCACTACCCTGAAAAGCCTACAGGATTTGGGATCTTAATCATTGGAGATGAAAGGCATTTTGTGGATGAAAATAAATGCTTTTGGACACAAAATGAAGGAAAACTAGCTATTATCAACGAACTAAAAGAAAAAGGGTACACCATTTTTTCCTCAAATCTTTATGGGCGAAACTGGGGGAGCGAAAGTGCTGTCGAGCTTGCTCAAAGGTTATATCACCATATAATCCGTAACGAGATAATTAATAATAAAATTCATATCTTGGCAGAAGGAATGGGTGCACTTGTGGCTCTCAGATTGATGGAAAAAATGAAGGACAATATTCGATCGATTATCCTGCTTAATCCAATCCTGTCCTTAAAGCATCATCTTGACCTGGAAAAGGAGCATAAGTTCTTTTATAAAAAATTGATGAGAGAATTAGCTGCCGCGTATCATGTGGATCAAAACGAAGTGGAAAGTAAAATTAACAACATGGAAGATTCTGTTAATCTTGAAGAGGACTGTCCAATAAAAATCATTCACGTCCTTTCAGGTGGGAAATCCTATTCCCAGTCGAAATTGTATCAGCAGATGATCAACACTTCTGAAATTAACCCTACTTTTATTCTTCCTGAAAAAAAACCGCAGCTAGGAAAAATAGTCATCAAGTTTTTCAACAGTCATGAAACAGTCCTTTAACGCTCGTTTCTCCCCAAAAGAAATATTTCCTTATTAATCAGCATAGGATTCAATAAGGATAATTGGGGAGGAAGCGTTAATGGACAAGGCTATAATATTTGGTATATATGATTTTGTAAGCTTTCATGCAAGCCAGACCCTTTTGAATCAGGGAATAGAAGTGGTTGGCATTTCTTTTGAGGATAAAGATGAAATTCCATTCTATGAGGAGAAAAGACTAGAGGTAGGTCGAAATGCAAACTTTATCGAACAATCCTTCTCTAAGTGGGAAAAGGCGAGAGAATTGGAAAATTCCAAAACCGTACTTGTCTTTTCAATCTATGACTTATACATGCTGAATAAAGAAGCCCATTTCTTAAAGAATAGAGTTATGAAGCCGATAGTGAACTATATCGAGAAAAATAATAAGAATCTCGAAATCGTATGTTTGCTTCCGATTCAAGAGCTTGGTTCTAATAGTGAAAGACAATTAGGGAGTTTTTTAGATCAGGTTAGTCGTATAGCTGAGAGCATGCATGTTTTTTATTTGCCAGCTATCTATGGCACGTGGCAGCCAGAAACGTTCCTCTTTCAACAATCCATACTATCAAAAATACAAGAGGTAGGAATACAAAAAGGTGATCGAGAATGGACAGAGGATATACTTTTTGTATGTGATGCAGTGGAAACTATTTTTGATATGGTAGAATCAGAGAAGCCAGGTAAATATGTGTTACAAAGTGGCAAAAAAGATTATTGGTCTGAGTGCGCTGCCTACCTTCAGATAGATGAAAGCTTTTTTACAAAGGATGGATCGGAGCCTAGAAAGTTTGAAAATCAAATGGTAACTGTACCCGTTCGCCACATCACACCAATCGCTAATTCTATAACCCAGCAAGTAGAACATGTACGTCGTTTATATCAGGGGAATTTATAAAAAGGAAAAATGTGTCTTTTCATTTTATAATACAAAGAGTAGAATTAAGGGAAAAACGGTCCTTTCACATAGCTTACTGTTCACAATATGTAATTAAAAAAAGAAATCGTTGTAGATATGGCCGATGTATTAAGGAGTTGCATGGAATGCTAAAGCGTTTCGGAGTCATTCTTTTATGTCTTCTTTTACTTGGAGCTTGCGGGGAAACAAAGTCTACAGGGAAATTGCAAAAGGTAGGCTTGCTAGTTCCTGAGACGGTAAATGATCAAGTATGGGGAACAAAGGGATTTAAAGGAATGTTAAAAATACAATCAAAATTTAATGTTGATGTATTTTATAAAGAAGGAATGAATTCGGAGGCCGTTGTTAAACGTGCGGTTGAAGAATTTGACCAAAAAGGGGTTAACCTAATCTTTGGTCATGGAGCAGAATATGCTGAGTACTTTAATAAAATCTCTAAAGACTATCCGAAGATTCATTTTGTCAGCTTTAATGGAGATGCAAAGAATTCAAATACAACTAGTCTTAACTTTAAAGCGCATGCAATGGGCTTTTTTGGAGGGATGGTTGCTGCTCATATGTCAAAACAACATAAAGTGGGAGTGTTGGCTGCTTATGAGTGGCAACCAGAAATTGAAGGGTTTTACCAGGGAGCCCTAGCTGAAAATAATCAAACCCATGTGAGCATAGAATATGTCGGAAATTGGGATGATGAAACTAAGGCACTCCAATTAGTTGATCGTATGTTAGAAAATGGTGTTGATGTGGTGTATCCAGCAGGGGATGGTTATAACGTTCCAGTTATTGAACGAGTGAAGGAACAAGGTCTTTTTGTTATCGGCTACGTTTCAGATCAGTCTGACTTAGGAGAATCTACCGTTTTAACAAGTACGATTCAACAGGTTGATAAATTATATGAAAAAGTGGCAGAGCAATACAATAAAGGCGAACTGAAATCAGGTAATCTTTCCTTTGACTTTCAAGATAACGTCATCTCACTTGGTAAGTACAGCCCATTAGTTAAGAAAGAGTTCATTCAGAAAATGAACAAGCATATTGAGGAATACAAGGAGACAGGCAAATTGCCTAAATAATATTTTTAAAGGAGTACATAATGAACAATCAAGATCACACATTACAATTTATGCAAATCGCTATGAAGTATTTACCGGAGGCAAAAGAACAATTGGATCAGGCTGGGGTCGAATTATCTATGGAATTAATCCAACCATTTATGAACCTATTTACTAAAGTAATGGAAGAAGCATATGAATTAGGAAGAGAAAGTGCCCTAAGTGAATTGAAACAATCATAATGAGAAAGGCTGACCCTTTATGAGTCAGCCTTATTTTTTTTCCATAATTGTTCGATATATGGATATACTTTTTGAAATAAGGGTTTAAATCCCTTCATAGATTCCATTAATGCATCAATATTGTTCATTAGTTCTTCATAATCAATTGTAGATTGCTGATGAGGTGCTTCCTGCGTCTGATGATCCCGTTGGGGTTGTCTACCGGGACCAAACATTAAACTGTTAAAACGGTCTGACTCTTTTCGCTCTTCGTGTTTCCGTTCTTCCATACTTGCATCCTCCTTTCTATTACCTCTTTTATTTTAGAATATGACTAAACAAATAAATGGAATGTACATTAGCGGAGAATATAGAAGAAGAAACAGTTGCTTAAAATGGGGTCTATTTGATAAAATTAGTACCAAGTCATAATAATTGATATTAATTTTTGGATAAAGAGTTAGTTAAATAAAAAGGAGATGGAATGTGTGAGAGCTGGTATTGTCGGAATTGGTAGGTATTTACCAGAGAAGATAGTCACTAATCAGGATTTAGAAAAAATGATGGATACCTCTGATGAATGGATTCGTACCAGAACAGGAATTGAAGAGCGGAGAATCGCTGCAGATGATGTAGATACATCAGATATGGCGTTAGCAGCAGCTCAAGAGGCTATTAAAAATGCTGGAATTACTGCTGAGGAAATCGATTTAATCTTAGTAGCCACAGTAACTCCGGATACACCATTCCCTTCAGTTGCCTGTCGGATTCAAGAAAAACTAGGTGCAACAAAGGCAGCTGCAATGGATATTAGTGCAGCATGTGCCGGTTTTATGTATGGCATTGTTACTGCAAAACAATTTATTGAGACAGAAGTCTATAAATACGTACTAGTAGTTGGAGTTGAGAAGCTTTCCAAAGTTACTGACTGGAATGATCGAAATACGGCTGTTCTTTTCGGAGATGGGGCAGGAGCTACTATTATTGGTCCTGTTTCAGAGAATCGTGGCATTCTATCTTTTGAGCTGGGTGCAGATGGTACAGGGGCTAAACATTTATACCAAGATGAATATATCATTATGAATGGGCGAGAAGTATTTAAGTTTGCTGTCCGACAAATGGGCGAGAGCAGCCTAAATGTTCTTGAAAAGGCAGGGTTAACAAAAGAGGATGTTGATTTCTTAATACCGCATCAAGCGAATATTCGTATCATGGAAGCATCTAGACAAAGACTAGAACTCCCAGTTGAAAAAATGTCCAAAACCGTTCATAAATATGGTAATACATCAGCTGCATCTATTCCTATTTCTATTGTGGAGGAATTGGAGGCAGGAAAAATTAAAGATGATGATGTCATTGTCATGGTTGGCTTTGGTGGTGGCTTAACATGGGGAGCTATTGCCATCCGATGGGGGAAATAAAGATTAGCGTGTAAGGTTACTTATTAGCTTCAAAGAAAGTTGAATTAGTTGAGAAGAACACTTACTATTACAAAAAAGGGAAAAGATAGTTGAAAAGGAGATGTACAAATGGAAAAGCGCAGGGTTGTAGTAACAGGCGTTGGAGCGGTGACGCCGCTTGGTAACGATGTTGAAACAACATGGAAGGGGATTATTGAGGGGAAATCAGGTATTGGTCCACTGACTAGAGTCAATGCAGACGAATATCCAGCTAAAGTGGCTGCTGAGTTAAAAGATTTTAATCCCGAAGTGTTTATGGATAGAAAAGAAGCTCGAAAAATGGACCGCTTTACGCAATATGCCGTAGCGAGTGCATTAATGGCAGTAAAAGATGCAAACCTAACAATTAATGAAGAGAATTCAGAACGCATTGGTGTGTGGATTGGTTCTGGTATTGGAGGAATGGAAACATTCGAACAACAATATGAAACCTTCCAAAAAAGGGGATACAAGCGGGTTAGTCCATTTTTCGTTCCAATGTTAATTCCAGACATGGCTACTGGCCAGGTTTCAATTACTTTAGGAGCTCGAGGATTTAACTCTTGTACAGTAACAGCTTGTGCTACTGGAACGAATTCCATTGGAGATGCATTTAAAGTTATTCAGCGCGGTGATGCAGATGCGATGGTAACAGGCGGCGCTGAAGCACCAATCACAAAAATGTCTGTTGCTGGGTTCTGTGCAAATACAGCACTATCTACAAATCCTGATCCTCAAACAGCTAGCAGACCATTTGATAAAAACAGGGATGGCTTTGTCATGGGCGAAGGGGCAGGAATCATTATTTTGGAAGAGTTAGAGCATGCCCTTGCACGGGGAGCTAAAATCTATGCGGAAATCGTCGGTTATGGAGCAACAGGTGATGCTTATCATATCACTGCCCCTGCACCAGGTGGTGAAGGCGGTGCTCGAGCAATGAAGATGGCCATTAACGATGGTGGATTACAACCTCAAGATATTGATTATATTAATGCACATGGTACAAGTACCGAATATAATGATAAATTTGAAACACTTGCGGTAAAGGAAGTATTTGGAGAGCATGCATATAATCTTGCGATGAGTTCAACCAAATCGATGACAGGCCATTTGTTAGGAGCTGCGGGTGGAGTTGAAGCAATCTTTACCGTATTAGCTATGAGAGATAGCATACTTCCTCCAACCATAAATTATGAAACTCCGGATCCAGAATGTGATTTGGATTATGTAGTAAATCAAGCACGTTCAAAAGAAATCAAGGCAGCGATGAGCAACTCACTTGGTTTTGGCGGACATAACGCAACCATCGTGTTTAAAAAATACGAATAAAAACAGTGGTCGACCAGATAAAATGTCTGGTCGATTTTTTACATCCTGCTTTCCTACAATTAATAAGAACATCTTATATTTTTGATTCATAAAATAGACGAAAGTGACTCTTGGGATTACGGGAGGCGGGGAAGTATGGGAGTAATACGAACAGACAGCTGGTTGATGGACGATTTTGATAATGCCATAAAAATATGTGAAAAACTACAGCCGTATTTCAAGGGGAAAACAGCAAAACAAATTTACAACCAATTATTAAATTTTGGGATGTATCAGCCCTCGAGATCTTCAAAGGATACCCTTCACATAATGAATGAACAGAAAGTATGGGATCAGGTGGAACGTCTACTGGGTAAATATAAAGTTAAATGGAATGGTCCGGATATACCTGTTTTTCTTTTTCCATTAGCTCAGTCTAGAAGTTTTTTTATTAGAATAGACAGGACAAAGGGAGGAGTTTCTTTTCCTGATAAAATGTTTCTATTTCTTTCCTCCCATGAAGATGCAAAAGAGATAGAAGCATTGTTTGTTCATGAATATCATCATGTTTGCAGGCTCCGTAAGATGAATAAAAAAATGGAGGATTATACACTATTAGATTCTTTGGTAATTGAAGGTTTGGCTGAATATACAGTATTAAGGCATTGTGGAGAGGTATACTTGGCAGATTGGTGCCGAATGTATAATGAAAAAGAGATATCATATTTTTGGAATAAGTTTCTAAAAAAACAATTAGAGATAAAGAAGAATGAAAGAATTCACGACGAACTATTGTTTGGAGGTGGAAGAGTACCAAAATTACTAGGGTATGCTGTTGGATATAACATTATTGATAAATATTACAAAAATCATAACTATTCTACAAAACTATCTTTTGAAATGCCTGCTGACAACTTTGTCAAAGACCAAAATAGTTGAACATGAAAAAGCCTGCTAAATTAGGCTTTTTTTTATATTAAAAAGAGTGAAAATTATCAGTATTGTAAAAAAGTCTTGCAATTGTAACAATTCAGTAATAGAATTTTATTAGAATATAACGAATTCACAGAATAATTCAAAAAGTAAGAAGGTGTACTATGAGCATAAAAAAACCGTTACTCAAAGAGGCACCATTGCTCGAAGTGAAAAATTTAGAGACAGCCTTTGATATTGAGGGTACTGATTATAACGCAGTAGATAATGTTTCTTTTACTGTAAAACCTCGACAAATTGTTGGTGTTGTGGGTGAATCTGGCTGTGGAAAATCTGTTATGAGTTTATCAATTATGCAGCTTCTCCCAAAAGGAATTGGAAAAGTAAAATCGGGTGAAATCATTTTCGACGGTATAAATCTGGAGAAAATGAATGAATCACAAATAAATAAAATTCGAGGAAAAGACGTTTCAATGATTTTCCAAGAGCCAATGACATCTTTAAATCCAGTATTTACAATTGGCTATCAACTGCAAGAAGTTCTTTTCAATCATATGAAGATTTCAAAACAAGAGGCCCGTCAAAAAGCAATAGCTCTTTTAAAGAGTGTAGGGATCTCTCGACCTGAAAAAATTGTGGACGAATATCCCCATCAATTGTCAGGTGGAATGAGACAAAGGGTCATGATTGCCATTGCCATTGCCTGCCAGCCTAAGCTATTAATTGCCGATGAGCCAACTACTGCGCTTGATGTTACGGTGCAGGCACAAATCTTGGAGCTATTAAAAGATATCCAATCAGTAAATGATATGTCCGTTATTTTGATTACACATGATTTAGGTGTAGTAGCGGAAATGTGTGATGAAGTTATTGTCATGTATGCTGGGAAAATTGTAGAACGAACGGATGTAGACACACTCTTTCATAATCCTAAACATCCTTATACTACATTACTTTTGGGAGCAATTCCAAAAATGGAGGAAACGGAAGAAAGATTAAGCACAATCCAAGGAATTGTACCTTCACTCATTAATATGCCAAAAGTGGGCTGCCGGTTTGCCAATCGATGTCCAAAAGCTATGCCTGAATGTTTTACTATTACCCCTGAACTAGCAGAAGCAGAGGAGCATCATGAAGTTGCCTGCCTTCTTTATGAAACTAGTAAACCAAGACAAGGGGTGAGTAAATGAGTACCATAACTGTACATAAGAACCAGGAGTCCTCTCAATCAGAGAATCTATTAGAAATTCAGAACCTCAAAACCTATTATCCTGTTAAAGGTGGTTTTTTTAAACGAACAGTTGGAAATGTGAAAGCGGTTGATAATATCTCTTTTGAAATTAAAAGAGGGGAAACACTTGGACTAGTTGGTGAATCCGGCTGTGGTAAGTCTACTGCGGGGCGGACGATTTTACGATTGTTAAAACCCACCGATGGCAAAATACTATTTGACGGAAAAAATATAACGAATATATCTGGGAAGTCCCTCAGAGAAATTCGAAAAGATATGCAAATGGTGTTTCAGGATCCTTATGCTTCGTTGAATCCGATGCAAATGGTAGGGGATATCATCGCTGAACCTATTTATAATTTTTCAAGAAAAAGCAAAGAGGAATTAAAACAAGAAGTGATGGATTTATTAACAAAAGTAGGTTTGCCACAGGATGCTTATTATAAATATGCACATGAATTTTCAGGCGGTCAGCGGCAAAGAATTGGTATAGCTCGTGCCCTTGCTCTTAGGCCAAAACTAATTATTGCGGATGAACCTGTTTCTGCACTTGATGTATCTGTCCAATCGCAAGTTTTAAATCTTTTAAAAGACCTGCAAAAGGAATTCGATTTAACCTTTCTCTTTATTGCCCATGACTTAAGTGTTGTAAAGCATATGAGCGATAGGATTGGTGTTATGTATTTAGGTAATATGGTTGAGATTGCAGATAAGGACAGCCTTTATGCACAACCACTACATCCATACACACAGGCTTTAATATCGGCTATTCCATCCCCTGATCCAAGGGTGAAAAAGGAGAGAATTATCCTAAAAGGCGATGTACCAAGCCCAATCAATCCACCGTCAGGATGTCCATTCCATCCGCGTTGCCCAATGGCAATGGAGGAATGTTCCAAAAGTAAACCAGTATTAAAGGAGGTGAAGCCTTCTCATCGAGTAGCTTGCCACCTTTATTAAAAAAGGAAAAAAATAAAATTTCTCTAGGGGGGAAAACAATGAAGAAAAAAAGTATGCTTATGCTTGCTGCATTAATGCTAGTTCTATCAGCGTTCTTGGCCGCGTGTAGCAGTGACAAAACAAGTACAAAGAAAAACGAAAACGAAGGTAAGTCTGGTGAAACAGCTGAAAAACCACAGGATGGCGGAACATTAGTATATGCACTAGATTCTGCACCTGAAGGTAAATTTAACTACACATTCTATGGTACAGCTACAGACCAATATGTAATTGATTTCTTTGATGAAAACCTTATTGATTACGATGCACAATTGAAAGCACAGCCACATATTGCTTCTTGGAAAACTGAAGACAATAAAGTATTTGATTTTGAAATTAAAAAAGGTGTTAAATGGCACAATGGTGATGAGTTATCAGTAAAAGACTGGGAATTCTCATTATACACTGTTGCTAACAAAGACTATGAAGGTCCACGTTTTGATAACGTTAGAAATATCGTAGGTGCACAAGATTTCCATGATGGAAAAACAGATAAAATTGAAGGTATTAAAGTAATTGATGATTACCATATCCAAATTACTTTTGATAAAGCGCGTGTAAACAACTTGGATAACCTTTGGACATACCCAATGAACCGTACTGCATTTAAAGGTATTGCAGTAAAAGATATGATGAGCTCTGAGCAAGTACGTACTAAGCCAGTGGGCTTAGGACCATTTAAAGTGACTAAAGTTGTTCCAGGTGAATCAGTAGAAATGGAACGCTTTGATGACTATTTCGGTGGAAAACCACATATTGAAAAGGTTGTTGTAAAAGTTATTGACCCATCTCTATCTGTGGGAGAACTTAAAAACGGTACACTTGATATGACATCATTCCACCCAAGCATTATTGATCAAGTAAAGGCACTTGACAATGTAAATACAATTACTTACCCAGGTGTTAGCTACTATTATGTTGGATTCAGATTAGGTACTTGGGATGGCGAGAAGAACGTCATGAATGAACCAAAATACCAAGAGAAAAAACTTCGTGAAGCAATGTACTACGCAATTAATCGCGAAGAGTGGGTTAAGGCATTCTTCTTTGGTGTTGGTAAACCGGTTAATCGTCCTATCCCAACAAATCACTGGATTGCTGCAGATAATAAAGATTTAGAACAATACAAATACGACCCGAAAAAAGCAAAAGAATTGTTAGACGAAGCTGGATACAAAGATGTTGATGGCGATGGCTTCCGTGAAGATCCAAATGGTAAGAAATTTGTTGTAAACTTCAGTCACTATGCAACATCAAACCCAACATTCGAATCACGTGCAAAAGCGTTAACTCAATATTGGGAAGAAGTAGGTTTAAAAACTAAGTTAACTATGACTGATGCTAACCTTTACTATGACATGCTTGAAAAAGCAGATAAATCAATGGAAGTATTCTTCGGCGGCTGGTCAACAGGTGCTGATCCAGATCCAACTCCACTTTGGGGAACAAAATCACTTTGGAACTACCCTCGTTGGGTAAATGCTGATAGTGATAAGTTATTAGACCAAGCACTTGATATTAGTGTAGTAGGAACTGATAACGATAAGCGTAAAGACCTTTATGTTCAATGGCAAAAACTATTCATGAAGGAACTTCCTGTGTTACCAATTGCTGAGCTTGAAGAAACAATGGCAATAAACAAGCGCGTGAACGGTGTGAAGTTCGACGTTTCTGGTAACAACCGTCCAAATGAATGGTGGATTAAACAATAATTACACAGATTAACATGCAAAAAACTATGTTAATTGCTTAATAGGATTGAAATAGTCCAGGAGTTCAATGGGATGAGGGAGGAAGTATACTGCTTCCAATTTCCCTCTCCCATTTGAACACTTTGGATACATACAACATGTATTTAACATAGTTTAAAGACAAGGAGAATGCACATGCTGAAGTATGCATTTCGTAGAATTTTGGGCATGATTCCGATGTTATTCCTCATTTCGATCGTTGTTTTTTCCTTGGCAAAATTAATGCCAGGAGATTCCCTAAGTGGGGAAATCGACCCAAGGAATACCGACCCACAATATATTGCCGATATGCGGGAAAAACTGGGTTATAATGACCCGTTACCACAGCAATATGGACGTTGGATTGGAGATTTTGTTCAAGGGGATTTTGGTAAGTCAGCTCGTTTTAAAATACCAGCAGCAGAAGTAATCGGAGAACGTATACCTAATACATTACTACTTGGTTTTACTTCTATATTAATCACATACATTCTTGCCTTTTTTATGGGTTCTTACGCTGGGAGAAAGCCCTATACATTAGGGGATAATTTAATTGGTGGATTAAATTATTTAGGACTATCAATACCTTCTTTTATCGCCGGGGTTTTTGCTATTTTCCTTTTTTCATTTACACTAGGTTGGTTTCCATCCAACGGCTCAGTTGATATTGGTGTTACCGATGGGACACTGGAATATTGGTTAAGCCGCCTACATCATGTATTTCTTCCTGCAGTAGTCCTAGGACTTTTAAGTACGGCAAGCTATACACAATTTTTACGTAACGATATAATCGATAATAGCCGAAAAGATTTTGTTCGTACTGCACGAGCAAAAGGAACGCCTGAGAGAAAAATTTATAATGTTCATATCTTAAGAAACTCAATTATTCCGCTTATTACTTTTTTAGGTTTTGATTTAGTTGCAATTATCAGTGGGGCGATTATCACTGAAACGATTTTTACTTATCCAGGTCTTGGACAACTATTCTTACAATCTGTTGGTACCAGGGATTATCCAGTTTTAATGACGTTGACAATGTTATTCTCTTTCTTAACACTAGTTGGCAACCTTGTAGCTGACATACTATACGGTGTTGTGGATCCGAGAATTAGGCTAGATTAGGGGGAGAAAAAATGGAAATTGTAACTCAGAAAAATCCTAATATTAGTACAGAACCCCCGAAAAAAAGTTTATCACCGTGGGCTATCGCTAGAAAAAAGTTTTTAAAGAACAAATTGGCTATGATTAGCTTTGTATTCCTAGTCATTGTGGCAATAGTTTCTTTCCTTGCACCGTATATTACCACAGCAGACGTAGGCAGGATTAATATTGGTCAGATGTCTTTAGAGCCATCGAGTAAACATTGGCTTGGAACAGACAAGGCAGGTAGAGATGTATTTACCAGGTTACTATATGGTGGACGAATTTCATTATTAGTAGGCCTTAGCTGTACACTATTTGTCATATTCCTTGGGACCATTATTGGTTCGATTTCAGGCTATTTTGGTGGTGCAGTAGATAGTATACTAATGAGATTTACAGATTTTATCTTAAACTTTCCTTTTCTTGTATTTGTTATAGTTCTAAATGCCATTCTCTTTGGAAAAGTAAATGGGCTATGGGTTTTAATCGGGACTATAAGTATTTTAAGCTGGGGTGGTATTGCCAGGATTGTGCGAAGTAAAATTCTTGCAGAAAAAGAAAATGAATACATTGTAGCTGCCGTATCGATTGGCTGTTCTCCTGCTAAGATTATCGTAAAACACCTATTACCGAACATTTTATCAACTATTATTGTTCAAGCTACTATTACTTTTGCCACAATGATTGTGGCTGAGACAGGTCTTAGCTTTTTGGGCTTTGGTGTTCCTCAAGAAATTCCAAGTTGGGGGAATATGTTAAATTCAGCAAATGAACCAGATGTACTCCAATTTAAACTATGGATTTGGGTGCCTCCTGCTTTAACGATTACCGCAACTATTTTATCGATAAACTTTATCGGTGAAGGCTTAAAAGACGCCTTTAATCCAAAATCAAGACGATAAAATCTACCATTACGACATGGTAGATTTTTTTGTTTGTTATAGGAGGGAGTAGAAGGTCATTAGGAGAAGTCTATGAGCCCAAAGTGGCTGAAAGAAAGAGAAGAAGGTCGCATAGAAGGAGTCTATGAGCCCAAACTGGTTGAAGGAAAGAGAAGAAGGTCGCATAGAAGCAGTCTATGAACCCAAACTGGTTGAAAGAAAGAGAAGAAGGTCGCATAGAAGGAGTCTATGAGCCCTATCTGGTTGAAGGAAAGAGAAGAAGGTCGCATAGAAGGAGTCTATGAGCCCTTTCTGGCAGAAAGATAAAGAAAAAGGTCGCATAGAAACGGTCTATGAGCCCAAACTGGTTGAAGGAAAGAGAAGAAGGTCACATAGAAGCAGTCTATGAGCCATATCTGGCAGAAGGAAAGAGAAG
>NZ_JBCNAC010000046.1:0-8573 GCF_050477885.1 Neobacillus rhizosphaerae | reverse complement strand
TTTTAGTCTAGCATCATAAATGCTCGAAATTCGCCGATAAAATCTTAGATTCGCTGATAAGAGCTAGGAATTCGCTGATATATCATAAAATTGGTATTCAATGTGAAATTTTACACTACAAATTCACTTTGAATACATTCATTTTAATAAAAAACAGCCAAATAAATAGACTCCTACCAGGGATTTGTCTGGTAGGAGTCATTAGCTTGTCGGCGTTTATGGCGAACTCCATCGCCTTTGCAATTTTATACAAGTATTTTAACAAACCAACCTATTGGTTTTCAAGAACAGAAATGCCGCGACCTTTCGCTAGATTCTTACCAGCCCCAACGTATGATGCTGTTTAAGAATATTCTCCACCAGCTCCACCTGGTCTTCTTCGCAATTCACAATTAACAGCACGTCTGCGATGTTTTTTCTGAGTGTCTTTTTCCGGACGGTTTTTTTCCATATGTAATCAATGACAAGTCCAATAATTGACCCGGCAATTAATCCGATCAAGCCCCAAAGGATGGGACCCCAATAAAGGACAAACCCGTACATCGTGCCAAGTAGCATGACAGACATGCCGATTCCCGACACTATAAACAGATTGAGTCCATCCGCGTTGTATGGGTCGAGGTACTTTTTTTCGACGACATTTTTCTTGACAGGAGCAGCTAGGATTCTCTCTTTTTCGATGTGATGATTTTCTAATTCACTAATGGCGAGCTCGAGTGCTAAGGAATGCTCGAAGATTGAGATAACAGGCATTAGACATTCTCCAATTGGTTGATAAAATATTGTTTATATTTCGCGCCAAAGTAGTTCTTTTTCAAATAACAGGCTTGTTCCATCTTAAACAACTCATTGATTTCAACCGCGTGATAGTAGCTGTCACATGCTGCAAAACAATATACTGAGGGTAAATACATTGTCCATTGGATATTCATTACGGCTGATGCTTGCTCAAACTCCCCCAACACACAAAAATACACTCCTTCCAGTATCCTCGATTGGTAAATCGAGATGATGAACCAAACTATCAGGTAGACACCGGAGACGACATTTCTAACAATTAGGTGCCCCAGGCCCGGCGTAACCACCGACCAAAAGACAGGGACCCATGGATTGAGCCTTTGAAGGTAGTTGATTTCCAAGATACTGATGTTAAATGCTTGGAATGGTGTTTTCTCTCTCACCGCGAGTATCGAAAATTGGTTGATATCCGTCGTTAATCGGTACGCGTCCCAGGCGTTAAAAATGTAGACGCCTATATAAATGAAGAACCATCTGCTATCTAGACACGCTTTTGCCAACTCGAATTGTCCGGTACACGAATAAAAAATGGATAAGTTCAAATGGGCTTGTGTATTGACGAGGAACTCAAATACAAATAACAAAAACCCCTTAAATTTTTTCCCAATCATAATGTGGCCCGCGCCTGGCATCGCCAGTCCCCACCATAAAGGCATAAACGGGTTTCCCACACGTACATAATTGATGTTAAAGGAGGTTAGGTTTGCCTTCGGTCTTCTTGGGTGCCACTTTTGTGTAATGATCGGCATGTTATTCACCATTTTCAATTATTTTTTGCTAAAAACCTAATAAACCTTAGATTCACGACCAGGATCAAGTAAAGAAAAGGGTAGCAAAAGAAGGAATACCACAGCCTCCATTCGTTATGATAAAAAACCTCTGTATGTAATGCGATATATTCAAAGCCAGTGGTCAGAAATGTCCAAATTACAATATAGAGTACTTTTTTCATCCATGCCTTTTTAAAGGGGTAAAAATTTAGGAACACGATGTTTGCCGCTGGATAAACAAAAACAAATATGGGCAGGTATTGCCAGTCCACGCCCTTATTGAAAAAGCCGTAAAAATCAAATTTTATATCTAAATAAATGTCTGCGACCGCTGCAAGGAATATTGCAAAGAAGGAGGTTGTATACATTTCTAACTTGGAAATGCGCTTTGGGATAAAAATGATTGCTAGGATGGATCCAATTACGGTTATTATCAATAAAACCATTTCTAGCCCCCTTTTCCTCTTTATTTTTCGGCTAAGTCATTTCGGTCTGTGGCAAGTGGCGGCTGTTCCAACCAGCCATTCTTGATCAATAGCTGTGCCCCATCCTCTGCGTATCTTCCGATGTCGGCCATAAGAATCGTGTATTGTAGCGCCAGGTCCCTTCTCTGTGAAACCGATAAGCCGGCGCCAAAGTAGCCGACTCCCGCAGAAATTAGGATGACGATATGAGATAACATCAATTTATCTGAAAACGGTGGAATGGTTGAATCAGTCAATTCTGATATCCATGAAGCGGGTGAGGTGAGATCATCTTTTGTTAGGATCGAACTCAAGGTTTCGAACTCCCTTTTACAAATTTCTTTTCCTCTTTGAAAATATTGCCGTAGCTCTTTCGATTGACAGGTTTGGGCAAAGGCAATTTCCAGTACCGCCTTTGCGACTGTTTTTTGCATGTTGTAGCTAATCCCACTGATTTCCATCGCATTTAGCGGCCGTTTCTTTCCAAACCAGCCTGTTAAATAACTCTGCTCATTAACAAAGTCGACCTGTTTTGGCGTGTTGATTCTTGGCGGCTTACTGTAGATTCCTTTTTCCAGCATGAGTTCTACGATTTTATCATGTAACTCCATTGTTTCGATGCTACATTGGATGTAATAGGCTCGTTGGTCGGCGCGCGCCGATGTACTGACTGCTCCCGCGTAGCCGGTCAGGCCGTGGATTCCCATAATCAGCATATACGCCAGCATGAATTTATCTGTAAATAACGCCGGTGCACCGAGATTTACGTCGTTTTTCGTAAATCCTATTGGAATCGGAAAGTTTTCTTCGTTGAAAAAAGCGGTAATTTTTCCGATATGTGATTCGGCTAGTTGAAGAGCAAACTGAAGGATGTCCTTGAATCTGCTGGTCCTGCGTTGTTTCAATTGAGTGGCTAAGTACACAAATGGCCATGGTATCGTTAATGTATTGCGTCCATAGATTCGCTATTTCCCCTGTCGTCAGGCGAACAGTATGATTCATCTCTTCCACAAGAAACCTCCAAGATTACAGCATTTAGTCATATAGGGTTATTATGCTAATTTTTTTGGGAAATTATGAGTGTTAGTGATAAGTTTGGGGACAGTCCCCCGCTACGTTAAAGCGTTACCCAGCCGGGGGACTGTCCCCTGCTACGTTAAAGCGTTACCCAACTGGGGGACTGTCCCCAAAAGGTCTGCGAGGATGCCTATTTAGGAGATTGGGACTGGTTTTAGGGGGAGTTTAGTAGTTTTTTTTGAAATTATCTTGAGCTTTTAATGGAATTATACCTAACCTATGCGAATTTCTCTTGAACTGGATGGACAATTACCTATTTTAAGGGATTTTGATAGAGCTTGGTTGGAATATTACCTAATTTAAGAGGATTCCTCCAGAGCTTGGTTGGAATATTACCTAATTATTATAGGATTTACCCAGATCCAGAACGGAACATCCCGTCGTTTTCGAGGAATTCTACACACTTTTGGATTATATCTACACAAATTCAGGATTTATCTACAAATAAAGGTTTTTTCTAAAAGGTTTTGGATTATTTCTTAACCAATCCAGGGGTTAGCTACACTAAAATAGATTAATTCTACAAATCCACGGAGGAATTCTACAAAATTTCAAGTTATTCTACAAATCCAGCAAGGAATTCTACAAAAGTTGGAAATTCCCTTCCAATTCATAAAAAAAGGGTGCCCGCCGCAGCCCGAGCCACCGCCAGCACCCAGCATCCTCTACTTCCCCCGATTCCACTCCTCCAACGACATCATCCCAAACTCCTCCGCCACATCCAATCGCAAGGGCGCCATGAACTCCAAAGAATTGCCATCTGGATCCTGAAAATAGATGGCGGCATGCGCATGAGGATGATTCTGCAGCACGAGCGGCTGGTTTTTCGCCGAAAAACCGAAATCCGGCTTAATCGCAATCCCCTTTTCCGAAAGCCACACCTTCACCTTCTCCATATCCTCCAACTCCACCCGGAACGCGACGTGCCTCAAGGAAGGATGATAGGGAGTCTCGACTCGATCCGTTTCCCACAACCCCAGCCAGCTGCGACCCTTTTCAATCCAAAAGAAAGCCAACTTCTCCTTTTGAAAAGCCAATTCTAAATTGAGATTTTTATAAAAATCGATAGACCGTTCCAGATTGCTAACAGGTAAATGTGCTTCATACAAACCTTTTATCATGATTCCTCACCTCATTCCACGTGCTCAAGTGGACCACACCAAGCTCAGGCTGCGCCTCCCCCTCTAGCAACGCCAAATATTCCAGCGAGTTGCCGTCCGGGTCCGCGAAATAGTAAGAGGCGGCCGGCATCCAGGCGTGGACCACTGGCTCTGAGGTATCCAGCCCGAACGATGGGCGCAGCTCGATTCCCTTTTTTTCTAAAAAGGAAGGTATCTTCATTAACTCTTCCAGTGACACCCCAAAGGCAAAGTGGGATGGCACAAACTTTTCAGCAGGCTCCTCCCACACGCCAAGCATTTGTTCCTTCTTCTCGGCATCCCCCAGCCAGAAAAACGCGACTCGTCTCTCTTCAATCACATAAGCGAGCTCCAACCCCAGTGATTGATAGAATTCAATGGATTGTTCTAAATTCCTTGTGTTTACATGAGTTTCATATATTTTCATTCCGTCCATCCCCATCCCCTATTGATGCCTTTATTTTAGTATTTTTGTAAAAAATAGACATTCTGCTTTAGTTGGAAGTTTTCTACGACTATAGTTGTAGATTCAGCCTCGAGACCTAGTCAAAGTTCCGTCTCTGGCTTAATTTTTCTGAAGAGATTTCTTGTTACACTAGTAAAAAACAAGAGAGGATGCAACTATGAAAAAATTAGGACCGACCGGGATGAAATGGTTAAAGATTGTTCATATCGTATTGGTGGCGTTATTTTTCGGGGGGATTATGAGCTCGACCGCCTTGAGTTTTTGGCCGAAGTCCTCAGCCTTCCTCGAAACCTTTGAAATCTATAAACACATGGTCACAATCAGTGACCTCATTGTCCGAACGGGGGCAGTAGGCACGCTACTTGTCGGAATCGTTTATAGCGTGATGACCCCGTGGGGATTTTTCAAGCACAGATGGGTGACGGTGAAATGGGGGCTTTTTGTCGGACAAACTGTTGTCGGAATCTTCGTCGTTGATCGATTAATGATGGCAAATATGGCCCTGCTGGAAACTGAACGGAGCCAGGCCTTGATGAATCCTGTTTTTATTGAAAATGAAACCTTGAGGCAGTATGCCGTTATTTTTCAAGTAGTCGTTACCCTGTTTATTTTCTGTATATCAGTATTTAAACCGTGGAAAAAGAAGAAACGCCAAGCAGCCAAGGATTCGCTCATAAATTCGTAGATTCACTCATAAAAGTTTAAAATTCGCTCATATATTTCTAGATTCGCTCATTAGTACTCCATATTCGCTCATAAAACATCCCCACACCACAAAAAAGCACACGATTTCACGTCGTGTGCTTTCCCTTGTTTATCTTAAAATACCTGTACTATAAAAATAATACGATTTTCCGCCGATTTTTACCCAGCCAGTGACCATGGCGCCGGTACTATTCAAGTAATACCAATGGGTACCACTCTTCAGCCACCCCGTAACCATTGCACCGCTGCCGTTGAAGTAATACCATTTCGTTCCGCTCTTCAACCAGCCAGTCGCCATTGCACCACTGCCGTTGAAGTAGTACCACGTCTTGCCGAGCTGCAGCCAGCCGGTTTTCATCGCGCCATTGCTCGCTAAGTAACACCACGTAGTACCAAGCTTAATCCAGCCCGTCTGCATCACGCCGCTTGCGTTCGCATAATACCAAGTGGTTCCGACCTTAAACCAGCCCGTCTTCAAATTAAACGTGGCAGGATCATAATAGTACCATTTGCCATCCTGGCTTACCCAGCCAGACGGTTTTGTTTTTTCAACAACAACATGTGCGGGTACACTTTTTGTCCCATAGCTATCGATAGTGCCCACTGATAATTCGGTGCCCTCTTTTTGAGCTGGAATCGGAACGCTGAACTTGCGGTCCACACCTACCACCGCAGACCCGAGCAATGTTTCGCCCGATCTAACTTCAATGGTAAAGCCAGGTTCCCCTTGCCCCCGGACATAGGTATCTTTGTCCGTAACCTTGTTAACGATTGGCTTAGCCACATAGACCTGCAGCATCTGGCCATTTCTTGGAAAAATCGCATTTCCTGCTTTATCCTCTACATGAAGATACACGTTAAAGGTGCCCGTTTCAAAGTAGGAAGGAACTTTTATCGTCGTTTCCCATAAGCCCGTTGAAGGATTTTTTTCAAGGGTAAAATTATAAAAATGCGTTAAATCAATGAACTCGAATCTTACTTCGGCCAACGCGATGCCGGAATTGTCATCACTGATGTCCGCCTGCACCTTCAGCTCATCACTATGAGTGACAACTTCTTTGCTTATTTTTAAGCTTTTGAATGTAGGTGGTGCCGTATCTAGATTTGGGTTCGTCATCTGAAAGTCTTTCGTTGCCGTCGTTACGTTGCTTGCCAAATCCGTAATCGTTAACTCCAGCTGCCAATCGCCCGGATTGGTGTTAGTTGCAAATGTGTAAGGCACCGCCCACTCATCCTTACTGCTGTCGTATGTCAGCTTCGGACCGATCCAGGTAGTTCCATCCTTTTTAAAATTTGCTTTAACGGATGCGACCCCGAAGTTATCGGATATTTTTGCCCGAATCTGGAACGGCTCGCCTGCCTTGACTGCTTGCGGTTCAAGAGTGATGCTATTCATCACCGGAAGCGCACGGTCTTCGTTCGGGTTAGTGACCGTGATGTATTGGTCCGTTTTTGGCTCTCCCCATGCACCCTCTTTTTTTTCTATATAAAAGGAGAGGTTCCATTTCCCTTGATGGTCATACGGCTGGATTTGGTACGTGCCGATCCATCTGTCTTCACTGACATTGTATGTCATGCCGACTACCTTTTCGGTGTCACCTGATAAATGCGCCTGCACACTCCGTAAGATGTCAGATGTGACGTTTAATTTTGCCTTAATGGTAATTGTATCGCCAACGTTTGCCTCGGTTTGTGATAGGGAGGCGCTCTCGAGATAGTCTAATATTGGTTCTTCTGCAGATGCTGCGGCTGGCGCTACGCCTGCTGTCAGCCCTAAGCCAGGACTGCATAGCATCAAGGCGATAATTGATAGAATAATTCGCTTGCCCAACTGATTTCCCCCTAGTTTTTTATGTCTATTTTTCTATTATATATGGACGTTCCTTATGGAAGTAGTAACATTTATTGGAAAAATAAAAACCGCTATCGCAGCGGCTTTTTTCGATTAAAGGCTCTTCTCTTTTGGGTTTGGACCCCATTGATTTGTTTCTGGCTGGCTGTCGAGCAACGTGAAAATGAGGATCACGATGTTGCCAATCGGAACTAAGCTAAGTAAATACCACCAGCCACTGCGGCCGATATCGTGCAATCTGCGGACGGTCACAGCAATCGATGGGATAATCATGGCTAAACAAAAAATAAGAGCGATGATTATTACTGCCCATGAATCAGACACTTCCAATAAGACTGTCAGTACGATTCCAATAATCCCCATGAACAGCGCAAAAAACCAGTATTCCTTACGTCTGGCCCTACCGTTAAATACGGCGTAATTCTGGAATGCCTTCAAAAACCACTGCACGAAATAAGCCCCCTATAAAAATATATCTCTATTGTATGATTACAATTTTTAGTATATCACCTGCAGAAATTGTTAGTTATTGAAACATTTCGACAATTCCTGTCGAAATGAGAAAAGCGAAAGCGTCTTGGTCAGCCACGATCAAGACGACTGGTCGATTCGCTAGCGGAGCGCAGACAGAGACCTAGTCGCTCTTAAGCGTACAAAAGTCCTTAGCCCTTTGTAACCAGGCAAATTTGTCACGTTCATTAAAAACTCCCCCTAT
Organism: Neobacillus rhizosphaerae; assembly: GCF_050477885.1. Lineage (GTDB taxonomy): Bacteria > Bacillota > Bacilli > Bacillales > Cytobacillaceae > Neobacillus > Neobacillus rhizosphaerae_A. The sequence continues at coordinate 587 of NZ_JBCNAC010000046.1, read as the reverse complement.
TTACCGATCGTGAGCTTTTCCCTTTACCACGGGCATTAGAAACTACTCCTATTTACCGATCGTAAGCTTTTCCCTTTACCACGGGCATTAGAAACCCCTCCTATTTACCGGTCGTGAGCTTTTCCTCTTACCATGGGCATTAGAAACTCCCCCTATTTACCGGTTGTGAGCTTTTTCTCTTACCACGGCATTAGACACTTCCCCTATTTACCAGTCGTGAGCTTTTTCTCTTACCACGGGCATTAGAAACTCCCCCTATTTACCGGTCGTGAGCTTTTCCCCTTACCACGGGCATTAGAGACTCCCCCTATTTACCAGTCGTGAGCTTTTTCTCTTACCACGGGCATTAGACACTTCCCCTATTTACCGGTCGTGAGCTTTTTCTCTTACCACGAGCATTAGACACTTCCCCTATTTACCGGTCGTGAGCTTTTTCTCTTACCACGGGCATTAGACACTCCTCCTATTTACCGTCAGGCTTCTTTCCATTGGATTGGGACATAAAATACTATACTAACAAGGACTTTGGTTGTAACAAATTTTATACATTCTTATCTTTTAAGAAACGCGCAAACGCCTTGGTCAGC
>NZ_JBCNAC010000045.1:0-21520 GCF_050477885.1 Neobacillus rhizosphaerae | reverse complement strand
ATTTGACCCGAGGGGCTAGGCGATGGAGCTAGACCATTCTCGAAGTCAAGTATTATACTTTCTTAAAATGTGACAAAACCCCTTGGTCCTATAACCAAGGGGCTAATCATCGTTATTTCAACACACCATTACTATAAAAATTATACGACTTTCCTGCGATTTTCACCCAGCCGGTCACCATGACTCCGTTGCTATTGAGGTAATACCACTGCCTGCCCCGTTGTAACCAGCCCGTGACCATCGCCCCGTTGTAGTTAAAGTAATACCATGCTGTGCCAACCTTCAACCACCCGGTGGCCATCACACCACTGCCGTTCAAGTAATACCATGCTGTTCCCACCTTCACCCAGCCTGTAGCCATCGCGCCGCTACCATTCAAGTAATACCAGCTTGAACCCCACCATAGCCAGCCCGTTTGCATCGAACCATTGCTAGTATTCAGATAGTACCAGGCCTTTCCATCCTTCAACCAGCCGGTCTTCATTGCCCCACTACTGTTAAAAAAGTACCAGTTTGAGCCATCCTTGACCCATCCTGTCTGCATCACCCCACTCCTGTTGAGGTAGTAACGATTGTCTCCATCAAGGACCCAGCCCGTCATCATTTCCCCACCGTCACTGAAGTAATACCAATTCGCTCCTTCTTTCATCCATCCGACCTGCATCGCGCCTGTTGTCAGATCAAAGTAATACTTGAACATTCCCGCGGTAAACCAGCCTGTTTTTTTCATATGAGTGATCGGATCATAGTAATACTTCTTGCCGTTTTCTTCTACCCAGCCAACCAAAACAGGTTTGCTTTTAACAACCGTCACGGTGGCGGCTGGACTCACGTTTCCAAACCAGTCCGTTGACGTAATGGTTAATTCCGTGCCCGCTGGTTGTGTAGGGATAATCACAGAAAATTGATTGTGATAGGTCATGGTTGACCCTATGACCACACCGTTTGCCTTCACTTCCAAAGTGGAATAGATTTCTACCTGCCCGGTGACAGCGGTATCCACATCGGTGACTTCATTGACCACTGGCATGAGAGGTGGGGTGGCATCTGCTACTCTCACATATACTTTTGGACTTCGATTTTCAGCCGCATCCCACGCATAAATGGCTAGTTGCGTGTCTGCCTCTTGGTGTGGAATCGACACCGTGAATTTGCCGTCTGCTCCGGTAACTGCTGTTCCAAGCAACGTACTTCCTTCCACTTCTACTCTTGAACCCACCTCCGCTTCACCGGTCACAACCGTATCATGATCGGTTACATTGTTGACAAGCGGTTGTTCCGGCGGGGTTCTGTCTAGTACCGTGATATGCGTTTCACTGACGTTTCCTACCAGGTCCGTAGCTGTGATAGCTAAAATCGTCCCTGCCTTTTGCTGCGGAATCGGAATCCTGAAGGTGACACTTTTTTCAGAAGTCGTTGTTCCTAAAAGGACGCCGTCCGCCTTCACCTCTATAGTGGCCACACTATCTGTCCAACCACTTACTTGCGTATCCTGGTCTGTCACCAAGCTAATAACTGGACCTCTTGGCGGCGTCACATCCTTCACCACCACTACGGTTGGCTCACTTTCATTTCCTTCTCGATCCAGAGCAGTCACGCTTAATTCCGTGCCTGCGGGCTGCAAAGAAGTACCATTCACCCAAGGGAACCAAAACTTGAAGTCACCATATCCATCCACTGGTGCGGTATCAAGCAGTTTCCCTGCTATTTTAACCTGTACGGTTCCCCAAGGTTCCGCTTTCCCCGTTAGAACGTTATCTGCGTCGGTTACTTCATTGACGATTGGTTTTACCGGCGGTGTTTTGTCTTTGACATAGAGAATTGCAGAATCACTTCCATTGCCTGCTTGATCATAGGCGGTAACCAATAGTCTGCTATGGGATGGCTGTGCCGGAATCGGGACCGCGAATTGCCCATCGCTTCCAGTTGTCGCCTTCCCAATCGTGCCATTATTCCACACGGAAATCTGGGAACCTGGCTCCGCCTGCCCCGTAACGACTGTATCCTTGTCGGTTACCTCATTCACAATTGGCATATCAGGTGGGGTTTCATCCGAATATTTACTTTTTGGCATAAAGGACACGTAATCCCAACCGCGGATACCCGCCTTATCCTCTGCAATTATACTTACAATTTTTATGTTGAGTGGTGTGTTTTCCGGATAGGTGTAGGTCGCAACCCATTCATCATTGGTACTATTATAAGTAAGTGGAATCGTTACCCCAGGGCTGTTTTTTTCATCTGTTAGTACCCCCCACACCGATGCCACTCCCGATTCTTCATCCACTACTTTTACCCGAATGGTAAAGGGATCTTCTAGGATGACAGGCATGGGATTAATGGTAAAGGACGTCACTTTAGGGGGTTCCGTATCTTTATGCTCCTCGTTTGATATCACTATGTATTCCACAAATTCAGCACAAGACTTTAATTTGTCATTCCCAGCCGTATCGTACATCTTTACATACAAATTCCACGTTCCCACCAGGGCATAACTGTCAATTGGAATGTCGACCTGCCATAAGCCGGTTTCCTGGTTGTACGTCATCTCAAATTCCTTATCCGTGAAATTGTGTAGAATAGCAGTTACTCTACTGACCCCAGATTCATCAGATACTTTTGCGGTCATGGTGAGTGTGTCCCCGATCACCGGATATTTTGACGAAACCGTGAAATTCTCAAGCACAGGAGGATTTATATCATCACTCGTGGATGTGCCTGCTGAATTTACAACGTCACTAGCTGCATCGCTTTGTGTGCCTGTCGCATTTACAAAATCACTGGCTGCATCGCTCTGTGCTCCTGCTGCATTTGCAAACCCTGCCCCTTGAAAAATAACCATGCAGCAAAGGACTAGAATTATCATTTTTTTACCCATCCGCTTCCCTCCTTCTTTCTATTATTCTCGCATACTATTTTACCATCATTTGTAAATAATTGGTTGGTTTTCCAAAAAAGATATAAAGTCTTTTCGCTTTGAACTCCATTCTTTTTAAAAACCGAGCCTGCCCCTCCTCTAATTGCGAATTTTTGGTTATAATAAAGGAATATGGATTTTTATCAATGAATGGACGGACTTTTTTAAAAAAATCGCGCTGCGGTGATGATTTTTATTTTTCCAAAAAGGGGGGTTACGGATATGGAGTCGACACCTGCTAGTGAAAAAATTGAGCTCTTCTCGGAACAGGTGAAGGAGCTGCTGCATTCGAGTGTGACGGAGGATGCGAAGCTGGTTTCGAAAGGGTTAATGTTGTACCGGCAAGGACTGGTGAAGCAGGTCCAAATCTTCCACGATGAAAAAGTGACCTCGACGGTTCAGGATGTCACGCCTTGCTATGTGAAGCTCATCTTGTCGTTTTTGTCAGAGAGCTCATGTTCCTGTCCTGCGGAAGGCTTTTGCCGTCATCAGGTGGCGACCTTTTTTGCGGTGTATGCCCGGGTAGGCAGTGTGGCTGATTGGGTGACAGACTGGCGCGAACCGGCTCGGGAGCAAGCGGCGTTTTCGACGTGGGGTATGCAGACGGCGAAGGATCTCGTGAAGGCGAACGGTGTGATGAAGCCGGATTACAGCCGCTGGGTGCAGTCGTTTGAGGTGAGTTTTGATACGCTCTTGGCGACGAAGAAATACACGAGTCCGTATGTGATTCCTGAGCTGTTTGGGATTTATGAGCGCCGGGTTCATGCAAGCGCCCCGGTGGAGCAGGAATGGCGCCTGTTATATGAGATGGTGTGGATCGTGGTATCGTTCCGGAAGCTGGCGGTTCTGAGTGAACAGCTGGAGCACAGTGAGGATATGGTGAAGCGAGCGTACTTGCATGTATTCCAGAATTTGTTGGAGGATGCGCATGAGTTGGCGGTGAAGATTGGTGTGCAGTCTTTGCCGTTTGCGTTTGATGAGTTTATTGAAAAATTGAAGGACGATGCGTTTGATTTGCTGACGTGTACGAGCGGGATTGAGAATGAGCGGATTTATTTGTATCGCCTGTTGTGGGTGCAATTTTTCAAGCAGAAGAGTTGGCGTGAGGCCGAGGTTGGCAAGATTCGTGCGCGGTTAAAGGAGCTTCATGATTGGGAGAATCCTGCGCCGCTGATGGTAGCTGGGATTCATATTAACTTGCTACTGGGAGACGATGAGGCGGCATTGAAGCTGGTGGGTCAGTTTGAGGACCGGGTGATTGTGCCGTATCTGGTGTATTGGATTGATTATTTAAGCCAGTTGAAGGCGTGGCGCCGTGTTGGGGTTTTGATTGAAATGTTTCTGCAAAAAATTAAGGGGTATCTGGAGGAGCTCGGCGGCTATCATAGCTGTGTGGCGTTTGTCCGGGATGCGCTCCGGGCAGTGACGCCTTATTGTGCGGAGACGGACCGGGTGGATTTGCTGGAGCGGGCGTTGCTGCAGACGCTGCCGTATAGTTTCCGGGAGTATGAGTATATGTTGTTTGAGCGTGGGCAGTATGATCGTTGGGGCGAGCTCCAGGCGTTTGTTGGCTTGAATTTTTATGATTTGCCGAAGGAACGGTTGAAGTTGATTGAGAAGGAGCGTCCGGAGGTGTTGCTGGGGATGCTGCATCAGACGGCCCAGCGTGAGATTGACCAGAAGAACCGTAGTAGCTACCGATTGGCTGTGCGGCATTTGAAGAAACTGCGGACGTTGTACAAGAAACTGAAGCGTGTGGATGACTGGGAGTACTTTATGGAAACGTTGCTGGATCGAACCAAGCGGTTACGCGCGTTTCATGAGGAATGTAAGCGGAGTAAGTTGATAGAGAGTTAGTGTTTCATTTTTTCGGGGGACAGTCCCCTGGGATGTTAACGCATTAAAGTACTGGGGGACTGTCCCTAGAGATGGTGTCAGGCACCATGCGTGGACATTTGTCATTGCGGAGTGGACAGTTTTGGTTTTGTGCCGTTTTTGGGGTGTTTTGTGTCATTTTGCTGTGGTTTTGTACCAAAATTAAAGTGTTTTGTGCCATTTTCACATCGTTTTGTGCCATTTTTCAGAGGGTTTGTGCCATTATACATTTTTTGGAAACATACACCCCTCAAAATAGGTAACTTAAAAATGCCCTTCTCATACAAAAGGAGTTTGTGTACCGATGCTTAAAACAAGGTTTATGAAATTGCTGACAACTAAATTAGGGGAAGGCCGCTTTCTGCTTACGGCCCAGGATGAGCGTGGTCACTTTATGAATCCATTTCGGTGGAAGAACCTCGTTTTTAGCAGCCACGAAGAAAGTTTCTTTGGCACGCTCCTTGAGACGGAGACCGTAAACGAGGTCGAAGGTGTGGTCCTTAGCGGCTGGCAGCTCGTCTCCCTTTTTGCCAAGGAATCATTCAACCGCTTCATTGAGTGGGATTGGAATGAGCAGTCCGAGATTTGTCTAGCGGCGGCCCATGCCATGCATGAAGGCATCGTGGAAAAAGACTGGCTGCCGGACTTTTCTGTTTGGGAGCATGGCGATTTCCGTTGGAAGCTGCCCGAACGCGTAAAAGATGAATTTGATCCCTCGTTTTGGGAGCAACAGGTTTCGGGGGCAGAGAATCCTGCCGACGACGAAGAGACCACTAAAAATTACATATCTGATTTATACAATAGTGCCCTAGATGCCTACTTAACGCGAAACGCGGCGATGAAGGAACTGTTCGGCCCGAAACTTGACCTACTACGGAAGCAAAACATCTCCGGCGGCGAACTCGCCCGTTATTTTGATGAGGAAAGCTGGCTCGAATGGGTTGGCATCAAGGAAAGCGATACGCCGTTTACGATCGGGCTTCGCCTAGATGAGCCCCTCGATGGAGAAGGTGCATGGACCCTAGACGTCTTCTTGCGTGGGAAAAAGAACCCCGATGAAATCTATGACTTAGAAGGTACCACCAAGATTCCGGCAAAATGGCGACCTTTTTTAGAAAAAGTCGACCGTGAACAACGCCGCTGGGTACGACTCATCCCGTGGCTTAGTGAGGATGATTACTTCAAAACGCATCTGACCGAGGAAGAAGCATGGATGTTTTTAACCGAGGCAAGTGAAACGATGCTGGCACTGGATGTCGAAATCCTCCTCCCGTCCTGGTGGCAGGCGATGAAAAATGCCAACCTAAAGGTGAAGGCGTCATTGAAAGGTACCGGAAGCCATCGCCCATCGTTCGTCGGACTTCAGGCGATGCTTGATTTTAACTGGCGTTTCTCGATGAACGGGGTCGACCTGTCCGAGGAAGAGTTCGGACAGCTCGTGGAGGAAAAACGGCGACTCGTTTATATTCGCGGCCGCTGGGTGAAGCTGGATCCGCAGTTCATCCGACAAATTCAAGATTTAATGAAGCGTGCGGAAAAAGAAGGCTTGCATGTTCGCGACCTTCTCGAGCAGGAGCTGGTGGATTCGGAAGCAACCGAAGAAGAGCTGGAGAATCCGAAGGCGTTTGCGAAAATACAAATTGAGCTGAACCGTCAATGGAAGCAGATGGTCAAGCAGCTGTCAGAGGTTCATGAAATCCCACTTGTGGATGTGCCTTCCGGGCTGCAGGGCGAGCTTCGTCCCTATCAACAGCTAGGCATGAGCTGGCTCTGGTTCCTGCGCCAATACGGATTTGGTGCGGTTCTCGCAGATGATATGGGGCTCGGAAAAACCGTCCAGCTCATCTCCTACTTGTTAAAAGTAAAAACCGATGCTAGCAAAGAGCTAGATTCGGTGCCTGACCCCCAATCAAAAGCTCCTGCAAAGGAAAAGGTTCCTACCAAAGCGGCGCTGATTATCTGCCCTACCTCCGTTCTTGGCAACTGGCAGAAGGAGCTTGAGCGCTTTGCACCGGAGATGAACGTTTACCTGCATTATGGTTCGAACCGCCTGAAAGAGGAGGATTTTTCTGAAAAAGCGAAGGACGCCGATGTGGTGTTAACCTCGTATGGCTTAAGCCATCTGGATTCTGAGGAGTTTGAGTCATTGATTTGGAGCTCGATTGCAATTGACGAGGCGCAGAACATTAAGAATGCGCAAACGAAGCAGTCGAAAGCGGTTCGCAGGCTGCGCGGCCGTCACCATATTGCGTTGACGGGAACACCGATGGAAAATCGCCTGTCAGAGCTGTGGTCGATTTTTGATTTTACCAATCATGGCTATCTTGGCAGCTTGGGGCAGTTCCAGAAGAAGTTCGTCATCCCGATTGAAAAGGATGAGAAAAAGGAAAAAGTGCAGCAGTTGCAATCGTTGATCCGACCGTTCTTGTTGCGCAGGACGAAAAAAGACGAAGAGGTTGCTCTCAACTTGCCGGATAAGCTCGAGCAAAAAGAGTACTGTCCGCTTACCCCTGAGCAAGCGTCGTTATATGAGCAGCTCATTCATGATACGTTTGCGGAGATTGAAAAATTGTCCGGGTTTGAGCGCAAGGGGTTAATTTTACAAATGTTGAGTCGCTTGAAGCAGCTTTGCAACCACCCTGCCCTTTATTTAAAGGAGAAATCGGCAACGCGTGAGCTTCTAGACCGTTCAAATAAAATGGAGAAGCTCGTCGAGTTGATTGATGCGGTGCTGGAACAAGGAGAAAGCTGTTTGATTTTTACGCAGTATATTGAAATGGGAGAAATGATTCGTGCGACATTGAAGAAAAAGTTTGGTATCGAGGTGCCGTTCTTGAACGGAAGTGTGCCGAAGACGCAGCGGGATGATATGATTGAGCGGTTCCAGGACGGGAAGTTCCCTGTGTTCTTGCTTTCGTTGAAGGCCGGCGGAACGGGGTTGAACCTGACGGCGGCGAATCACGTGATTCACTATGACCGCTGGTGGAATCCTGCCGTTGAAAACCAGGCTACGGACAGGGCTTACCGGATCGGGCAATCGCGCTTCGTGCATGTGCACAAGCTGATTTGTACCGGAACGCTGGAGGAAAAAATCGACGCGATGCTCGAGAAAAAACAATTCCTCAACGACCAAATTATTCAAAGCGAGAACTGGATCACGGAGCTTTCTACGGATGAGTTGAAGGACCTGGTGTATTTGGGGTAAAAAATGTAGCTGAAGAATTTTTCTTCAGCTATTTTTTTGTCATTTAGCTTGATTTCTGCAACATTGAAGTGGAATTCTACAAATTTTAGATTTATTCTACAAAATCAAGGTACAATTCTACAAAGTTTAGGAGGAATTCTACAAAATCGAGCAACGATTCTACAAAAGTTGGAAAAACACTTCCAAATCCATCTCATTAGAATCGATTTCCAAAGATTAATCACTAAAAAGCCAGGCGTTGAGCCTGGCTCAGGTATCTTCCTTTCAAATTATGTGTTGATCACCACTTGATAGCGCCTTAAAATTACCTCTTTTATATGATTTCCTTTCTTACTCGTCACTTTTGATGATTTACTCGTCATTTGTATGATTTACTCGTCGATTTTCTATTTTAATCGTCAAACTTCACACTTTACTCGTCGATTTTCTATTTCACTCGCCAAACCCATTCCTCCATAAAAAGAAATGTTTTACGATTGTTATTCCACAGGGACGTTACTACATAAGCTATGGGACATTCACAAAAAAATGACTATCAAATTTTGATAGTCATTTCTATTTTTACTATTCTTCAATACCCCATGCAATAACAAAAGTTTCTTCATCTATTAATACATAGATTGTATCAGTAATAACTTCAACGTCTTGACGGGCTTGCTCAATTAAACCATTAAGCTCCGCTTCCGTTGCCGGTACGCCTAGTTCTAAGGCAATTTTTTTCCACAGTTCTCCATAAGCTGGGTCGCCATAAACTCCCCCACTAACAGATCCGTCAAATCGAAATGCTCCAACTAACTCGTCGCCCTTGTGTAAAGTATAAAGTTCTAACTCATCATCATATTCAACAGTTAATCCATACTGTGTACGCGCCATTCCTTCGATGTTTTTGAAGGTTACGTCCGTGTTGTCATAAATAACCGCTCCATCAGCACCAATTTGTTTACCATCGATAGTTGTATTAGCTGCCATTGCTCCATTGCTGAAGAAGTAATACGTTTTTCCGTCAATGTCTTTCCAGTTAAGCGCCATTTTTCCAGACGTACGATCGAGGAAGTACCACTTACCCCCGGATTGTAACCAGCCTGTTCTCATTGCTCCGTTTGAATTCAAGAAGTACCAATTTTGACCGGATTTCAGCCAGCCTGTTTTCATCGCTCCGTTTGAATTCAAGAAGTACCAATCTTGACCAGATTTCAGCCAGCCTGTTTTCATCGCGCCTGATCCATCAAGGAAGTACCATAGATTTGAAATCTTTGCCCAGCCTGTTTTCATGGCACCACTTGCTTCAAGGTAATACCATTTGTTGTTGACAAAAACCCAACCAGTTTTCATGTAGCCTTTTGCATCAAAGTAATACCATTTATTGTTTACCTGCAGCCACCCTTTTTGCAACGCACCTTTAGCGTTATAGTAAGTCCAGTATGAACCTTTTTTCACCCATTGGTTATGGTACTGAACAGCTGTGGTTCCCGCAGCATAGGATGCAACTGGTGCTGAAAGTAAGCTTAGACCAACTACTAGAGCGACTGCTTTTAGTGTCTTTTTCAAAATTGATGCCCCCATTTTTCTATTATTCTATTAGCACACAAAGATAGTTTACTATTTTAACAAAAATTAGTAAATAATAACTTTTCTTACATTTATTGTTTTTTAATACAACAAAAAAGAGCACTTCTCCAGCTTGAAGAAATACTCTTATCGAATCGGTATCGAAAATAATTTTATTAAAATAAAAGGAATGGGTATCGAAAGGATCATCGTAAGGATGGGCCTCTGATCATGTAATCGAAGGAAAATGAACATAAAGATGTTAAATAGTAAGGAATGAACGATTGTCCAGCCATGTTCGTATACGAATGTACCGGTTTTGAGCAGTACCCATTCATTCGTTGTGTAAAGGATTACCCACAAACTTGTCCACCGGATGGAAAAAAACTGATTTGATGGATACCTTCCCAGAAATAGAAAAATGGTGCCGGTAAATACAATAAACTCTCCTACCAGCGCTACAAATTCACTTGTCAGTGGGGGTGTAGGCGTAATGGACCAGAGTCGGTGATTATACGAGAGGTAATAATACAGTACATCGCAAAAAAGAAAATATAAAATGGTGGCATAATATTTCTTAACATTTCTCCAGTCCCCCCATCTGAGGGTCACTAATGTCCACAAACTGACTCCAATTATTTCAGCCATTTTATCCCTCATTAAGTATCTTATTAACTTACCATTCCCAAAAAGAGGGGATTTATTTAAAAATAACTTCTTTTAACGGTTCTGCCTCCTCAAACTGAATGGACTTAGCTTTATACATTTTTCCATCCCAGCAATACTTGATTCGCAAGGTTCCAATGTGGCCAGCAGCAGAAATATACACAATTGTCGTGCCGTAAAGGACCCCGTTTTCCGTAGAATAGTTTTCTTCTTGGCCAACACCTGGACTAGGGGAAAAAGTCCCTTGCAGATAATGAAACTTCGAAAGTTCGACTACATGCTTTTTTTTGCCTATTAAAATGGTGGCTAGGTTCCCATGCCGCTCCATTTTTACCAGTCGTTTGACGGCGTCATTGATGGATTCAACCGGAACCTCTTCGTATCGTCGATTAGGGTCCTGGATTTGATTTAATAGATGGATTTCTTTCGTCGAGAGTCCTGACCCAGCGCCTGAAATCAGCACAACTACAATATCTTTTAAATGATCCCCGGTCAGGTCCTCATAAAATAGCTCAGGAGTAAATTTATCGTTGTACCAATCAGGAAAATGGTACTGCAGGACACTTTGACCGCCACCCAGTCCAACCTGGATCGTAAAGTTCCTGTGAGCCATCCAGTTTCCGTCAATTGTATCGGCCATCAAGAAAAGATTGTCATACCATACCTCTGATGGAAGGGATGAGATGACCACGCGTTCAACCGCATTCGCTCTTTCGAAAGTCCCCCCAAGTAGAAAAAGCATAACAAAGCAGATAGGAATTTTCTTGATCATCGGTACACCGCCTATTCTTTCTTGAATAGCTAGAATGTGGACTTCAAAAGAACAATAGTAAAAAGAGCTGACTTCAGCTCTTTTTTTGACCACTCGGTGAATATGTATTTGCTGTCTTCCAAACAAAATCAACTATTAATTTCAAAATAATAAACAGGATAATTGATACGATAAATGATTTAAAATAGTTCCAATTCTCCATCGAGTATAAATGAAAGTACACGCAAAGCGGGATTCCTATAAAGCTGATGACAGCAGATAATATTACCTGCGCCACGAGGTACGTTTTCCATTTTCTAAAATATTGATAACATAATGTCATAATGACGGGGATCACCGCAAAATCCACTGCATTAAAGCGATGGGTAAAAACTAAAAATTGGTGTGGGTATTCCCAATAATCAAAGTAATTCCCAAGCTCATCCGCAATACCACAGAGGACGAAACTAACCATGAAAGCCAATGAAATCAGTACGATTCGATAACGATCAATTAATATGAGTAAAAGCACAAAAAATATGGCATTTAAAATGACAATACTCCACCAATGGGCACTAAATAAATCCTGATGCAGCCATATCTCTGTTTCCGATGTTAGATACTTATTAAATGCCTTTTCTAAATGACTGTACATAATCGTTACATCCCTCATTTTTGATCTTTTAGACAGTCCTATCTTGCACAAGTTTAAATGAATTATTCCGTTAGTAAAAAAAGTCCTCCCTATTCCAAAAGATCAGCCATCCCCATCCTTAACAAACGTTTTCCCAAAAATATTTAAGCAAATTGAGATTTTTTTCATTCAACATGATGTTTGTCCAAACGATAATTGTCTTTAAAAATATATTTATATAGAGGAGTTTTCAACTCCATTCACTCACAAAAGGGGGTGAAATATATGGGCTGGGGATACAGTGGATACGGTGGCGGCTATGGCGGTGGCTATGGCGGAAGCAGCTTTGTGCTAATTGTTGTATTGTTCATCTTGTTAATTATCGTGCTTTCTACTTTCTAGTTGAACTTTATTAACGATTAGGACAAGATCGTGACAATGCGAATGGAAAAAGGGGCAGAACCTGGTGTCTGCCCTTTTTCTGCTAAAATGAAAGGAGGATACATGGAATGCCATTTTGGGGATTTGGACGAAGAGATTTGTTTTTTCGTGACGGGTTTAGAAGAAGACCGTTTTTTCCTATTGTTGAAATCGAAATTGAAAGAAGACGCATTGAAATTGAAATTGAATTAGAGAGAAGAAGACGATTCGAAATCGAAAGAAGAAGAAGACGTAGATTCTAATTAAAAAAGCACTCTAATATTAAGAAGGTACGAGTAAGAACGTGCTGCCCTACAAGGCAGCAGTTCTTTTTTTACTCTTTTAGAAATATAGACTTAATCTATGATTGCTGCTGTAAAACCAAATTCCACTCTTCAGAAGCTTTCTTCATATCCAGGTAGCAACTCTTAATGGTTTCTATATACTCATCATTCAGGTCCGTGGCATTCTTATCTTTTATAGAGTTGTAATAGTTTTCGTAAGAATTAAGAAGTTGCTGGTGAGCAGAAGTATAGGCTTTTGGAACTTTTATTAGTTTCATATAGGAAATTCCCCTTTGAAGGTCTTGGGCTCGACCAGGGCTACCCAGTAGTAATTTATCTATCGCACCATAATCTTTTTTCTCCACCCAAGGAAGTATATCGGACTCAAAACCTCCAACAATCATTTTCATACGTGTCTGCGTGTTATCTATATAGAATTGTTGGTTCTGCAAGCTTCCTAATGCAGTCCATGGAGTATAATCGGTACCTTCCTTTGGAACCATGCGCTCCTTATAAATGGCAAACCACTCATCAGATGCTTGTGTAATGGGTGTGTAAGCAGAATAAATCATCTTACCATTCGATTCGGTAATCATGTCATCCTTTTTCGCATTTTTTTGATATACCGTTAATACTTTAAGAAAATCTTTATAGGCATGCAACAAGTCTTCGTGTGCCTGTTTATATGGTTTGGGAACGGGCATATCTTCCATTTCTTTAGTCAAGGATTGCAAATGTAATTGCATATTGTAGATGACATTTTTCAATTCATCTTGTCCATAATGAGTGACTCCATTGGACTCCAGGATCAAACTTTGAATATCCCAATTCAACCTGGCGAATTCCGTCATTTGACTATCATAATTGATTAATTTTGCTTGTTTCGTTTCATGGGATTGCCAAAGGAAACCTATCCCCAACACCAGCAATAAAACTAGAGTCCTTCTTTTACGCATACATTTTCCCCATTCTCTGTAATTGTCATGGGGTCAGACCCCCTTTGGATTCTCCATATCGGTTCATGGTCCAAAAGAATTCATCCCATGTTCTGGTGGATATTCCTCTAACTGATCAGCTTGTCGCATATCATCGGTTGGGGCCATTCCCGACTTTTTGTCAAAATAAATCGCAATACCACTGAGGACAACGATTGGCAGCATAATGTATACCCAAATCAAATGAACACCTCCATAAATACACGGTTTATTACTATTATAGTACAAATTTTACTAATTTTTACAACATTTATTAAATATCATTATTTAAAAAATAAAAACAACTCTACCCCAACCGAATGGACTAGAGTTATTTCTTTTATGAATAGCTGACCACTAAGACATCAGCCGTTGTTGTCAGTCATGCATCGTATCGTGCAATTACCAGCATCATCACAGATTATATCGCAGTTCGTTTCCCCTGCTTCAGTACCAAAGCAGGCGATTGTGCAAAAAGGTCCAACACAAACTAATTGGCAGTTGTCTGGAATGTCTCTTATAGGGATTATTCGTAATTTCGGCAGTGAACCAAGTGAAAATTTGGATTGGAACACTCACACTTTTTGTCCTTTTTCTTCTTCTTTGACATCTTCGATACACTCCCTTCATAACAAGATATTCATGAAGGGGGACAAGTGTTAATCAAGGAAATTATGAAATTGGGTACCCTCTGACCGTTTATTCAACTTTTTTTAGACTAGCAACAATTTTCACTGCCTCCTTAATCGGTCCTTTATAAAAAAGGCTATAGACAAATCCATCACTGGTCTCCCAGACAACATTCACAAATGCAGAACGTCTAGTACCCCGTATAAAAATTTCCCCTTCATCCATGTCCATATTTTTAAGCCAATTTACTTTATTCATATATTTGAACAACTCATCTGCCTGTTGGTACGGTTCCTCTCCGTGATCTCCATCAAATAGAAGCGTCCATTTCCCCCTCCTCGCATGGATCATCGATCTTACTTTAGGTTCAATCCATAAATCGAATCCATTTTTCTTTTTATAAAAAACAAAATGATTGGGACGAACGACAGGTGTTACTGTTCCGACGTTTCCAAACAGATCCCCCATTTTACTCGACTCCCGGGGATTATATAACGCTGGATCATTCGGTGGATATGGCTTATCTATAGATAAAAAATCAATCCTGTACTCATTTTCATATGCTTGATAATTGCCAGTCATATATTTCTTTGACTTTTTCGTTTGCGCACTCCAATAGGTGGGCAACAAAACTGGAACCTTTGTATTTTGTGTCAGCACCTTTACAGCCGGTCGTAAAAAAGGAACGACTTCCGGTGGCTTCGCCATTGCAGTGAGAAACACTAGACTTATCAGGGACACCAATGCTAGCTTTTTCAAAAAAAGACCTTCTTCCATCGCATGTTTTTATTATTATTTGCAAGCTGTTTATTCTTATATCCCCCAAAAATGTAATCGAAAAATCTATCGTTTCTTTCTTAAGAATTTCGTAAGATTTGAGTAATAAAAAAGAAAATTTTCCTGTCTAAAATAAGAAACAGATAAAGAAATTGGGGGCTGGATAGAATGGAAATTAGTTCATTTGCAGAAGTTTCGTTTTACTTGTGGCTATTGTCTGAGATTGCTATTTTAATAAAAACCAAAGTGCAACGAAAAAATGTGGCATCAGAAAATAAGGATAAGGGCTCTTTTTGGGCTATTACTATTGGAATATTTACTTGTATCCTCGTCAATCAAATTTGCAATTCGATGAAAATTGGGTACGTTAATTCAACCATTTCGGATCTGGGTTCCATCTTAATTATCATCGGTGTGGTGATTCGACTTTGGGCAGTAGTAACTTTAGGTAAACATTTCTCGTTGGTCGTCTCTGTTGAATCGGAGCAAAAAATCATCCAAAGCGGCCCTTACCGAGCTGTCCGCCATCCTTCCTATACAGGTGCATTGCTGGTGTTTATTGGTATTGGCCTTGCTTTTAATTCGTGGGTTGGTTCCGTAATTATGCTTGCCTTCTTCATCGTTGTATTCGGTTATCGTATGCGTATTGAAGAAAAAGCCTTGGAAGCTGGATTTCCAGAAGAATATCCACGGTATATTCAAAAAACATCGAAATTAATTCCGTTTGTTTGGTAAAATTCAATAAGGGACGGTTCTTGAACCGTCCCCTTTCGTATTCACGCAGGATTGGCAATACTTGTACGTTTTATGTTCGGAATTAGGTTGTTATAATGGTTGTTAAGATATAATTAGGGGGATACCGCAATGAACACATTTAATAAGTTAAGGCCTATTATTGCAGACCAGCTGGGTGTCAAAATGGAGAATGTCACACCGGATGCATCATTCAAAGATGACTTGGAAGCGGATTCGCTTGATATGGTGAACCTGACGATGGAAATTGAAGATGAATTCGCGATCGAAATAACTGACAAAATTGCAGCGACGCTTCAAACGGTCGGTGATGTTGTAAAATTTATTGAAAACCGTTAACCAATAAGGAAGGCGGATCGCCCCAGGAGCAGAAGGCATCCGCTCAATCTTCCTATTACATAAAACATACTTATCAGTTTGTTATTCTTTTAAGTAACTTCCAGTTCGTTTGCCTTGAAATGATGGTTAGCCCTTTGAAAAAAGCAAAACCTATCAAAGCGCCACTCACGTTTAAAATGACATCATCTATATCAAACTGACCTATTTGTAGAAAGAATTGTCCTATTTCAATAGCAAATGTCATACCTACTACACTTATGAGAAGTTTCGCAAATGACCTATATTTTTTAAAAAGGATCGGCAGTAATATACCTAAAGGAACAAAAATCATAATATTCCCCACTGTATTATGTAAAATGATATCCACATTATAGTGTTCCCTTTCAATAATATAGCGCGAGATGGTCTTGAACGGGATGAGATTCGAATTCAGTTTCCAAACCTCCACGCTGAAAAAGCTCTGTGTGTTTTCGGTATACCAAAAGTAACGATTAAACGAACCATGATCAATGATCCTGCCGATGATTCGTTGAAATAGTAGATTCCAAAGTATGATAAAAGAATAAAGATAGAATGCGATCTTTATACCAACATTGTACAATTTATAGCCTGGAAACAAAGAGGATTGCAATCCTTCTTTTAAAGTATTCCTATCTCCAAAACTAGCTAGCGCTTGTTGAACCGCCTCACTCTCAGAAAGCCCCTGTTCTATGTACTCGCCCTTTAACAATTCCAGGTGTTGAATCATTTCCTCCGCTATATCAGCTCTTTCATTTTTATCGCATTGTAGTTCCTTCACTATCTGGTCAACGTAGGCCTTAATGTTTTGATCCAAGCCATTCCCTCCGAACATTTCTTAATTAAATTGTGTATCTTCTCCCATTCGTTAAGCTTCCGTTCTAACTCCTTCTTGCCATCCTCCGTGATGCGGTAGTACTTTCTCCTTGACCCGACCTCTGGATTTTCCCAGTAAGACTCGATCCAGTCCTTGTTTTCTAGTCGTTTTAAAGCCGGATATAGGGTGCCCTCACTCATGTTGTATAGCTCGTTACTGTTTTCTTTTAGTGTCTTTACCATCTCATATCCATACATATCCCTCTTGCTTACGATGGAAAGAAGTAAAATATCGATGCTCCCTTTCATAATTTCCTTATCCAAAAAAGTCACCTCGCTTTAAGTTTATTTCTATTTACATCGTAACACGATGCACCTCGTTACACAAGGTTGATGCGAAAAAATATCCAATTTCTATTAACATTCTGGCATTTTCCGTAATTTTTATCTTTTTTGATAAAATTTGTCTTGGGTTACTCACCAACTACTTAAATACACCCACTTCTCCACTAAAAACCAGGCGTTTAGCCTGGCTCAGGTATCTTCCTCTAAAAATATGTCTTGATCTCCTCTTGAAGCGCCTTTAAAATTACCTTTTTTATATAAATTCCTTTCTTACTCGTCACTTTTGATGATTTACTCGTCAAAATTTATGATTACTCGTCTACTTCTCATTTTACTCGTCAACCTTCACACTTTACTCGTCACTATTTACGTTTTACTCGCCAACCATGTAACTACACTCACTCCTCCAACATCCACGAGAGTCTCAGCTAATGTATATAGAGAAAACCTAAGATCCAGATATACGCGGAGATATTCCGATTAACTGCTCTATTAAGACAATATCCAAATGGAAGAGTGGTAAAGTTCGTGCAAGCAAAGCGCCTACTGCAAAGAAACCTACAAATAAACCTACCACTATTATCGATGACTGGGAGCAAACATTGAAAGGATTGGAATCTTGAAGACAGAAAGACTGCCAAATTTTTGGCAGTCTTTTTTGATAGAAAAATTATTCCCCAACCGTCTTCAAATCCTCTAATCCAACCATGTTAATGGTGTAAGGTTGTTTGTATTCTTTCGCTACTTGTGCAGACACTTCCTTACGAATCTGCTCAATTAGCTTCTGATCCTTTTTCTCAAGGGAGGTCTCGATCGTAATTACAAGCTCACCTTTGGTAGAGTAAGTGAAAGAATTAATTTTGTACGCCTCTTTCTTAGCCAATAATCCTTCAAAAATCGTATAAAGATTCTTTTTGAGCTTCGTTTCCTCATCCATATTAGTGAGGTTCACTGATTTGATGTCCAAAGAAAATTCATTATACTTCTTTTTTTGGTAAGCTTGAATGATGGTCCGAACCTCATCGACGTGTTTTTCTGTATCAGGAAGGATCACAAATATTTCATCGAGCCCCGGGTTCATTCCCACGTAATCAACACTATACCCTTTATCCTTGATTAAGGTTTCGATTTTTTGGGCCTCCTCAAGCATGATGCGATTGATTCGTCTCATAGAGGCATAAAAATCAGCTTTAAACGGAAGAACCTCGATCGCTTTTGCATAATATCCCTTCTGATTGAGCATTTCTTTTGTCAGATTTTCAGCATCCACTTTCGTTTTATCGTTATAATCTTTACTTATTAGAAAAACATATACTTTTTCCGGTTCGTCGCCTTCCATCAACCCTTGACCCACACGTAGACCAGTAACCTCGTACCCGCGTTTCAATCCTTCCTCCCGAACAAGGGCCATCAGCGATTTTTCCCCATTTTTATCTAGGTCTTTCAAAAACACTTGATTTAAATACGGAATTTTCGATGCGATTTGTGCCATTGCTGGAGATACAAAGGCAGAACCGAAGAACAAACCGCCAACCGCCACAAGTCCTGCTAACGACCCGATGAGTTTTTTCCTTTTACTCATGCCCCAGACTTTTACCGGTGTTACCTTCTCTTCCCCTTTTGCCTGCTCGATTCCTTTAAACATACGATCCATGACCTCATCTGGAATATGAATTTTTTCTAGTTCCCTCTGAATCTTGTTCATGAAAGTTCCTCCTTCGGATAGTCCAAGCGGATTTTTTCTAAGGTTCGGTAAATTTTCGACTTGACCGTACTGACTGGTGCTTCAACAATCTCCGAAATTTCATGGAAGGTATAGTCCTGATAATACTTGAGATAAATTAACCTTTTTTCGTCTTCATCTAAGGAATATAGCAATTCATTTAATAATAAATCGGAGTACCTATCTTCCGTCTGCTGTGTTCCTAGTTCTCTAGTAAAAGGCAGCTCGACCACTTTTTGTTTCTTCCTTAAAAAGTCAATGGATGCATTGATGGTGATTTTCAGGATCCATGTCTTAAAGTAATTCAATTCCTTTAAACTGTTTCTGTTCTTAAACGCGCGGTAGGCAACCTCCTGAACAATATCCAGTGAATCAGATTGATTCTTCATATACATATAGGCCATCCTATAGATCGAATCCTTATTTGTTTCAAATAAGGTAATAAATAACTTTCCATTTAGGATTCCATCATTGCCAGATAAGGTCATATCCTCACCCCTTTTTTCTCTTTACACTATTAGACCGAAACAAAGTTCAATTTGGACGAAGAAATTAAAAAAAATTTTTTTGGGGACAGTCCCCCGTTGCTTTAAAATAGCGGGGGACTGTCCCCAGCTATGATCCATGGGGTTTTTTCCCAATTGTTTGTCCCCACGATTTTAGTGTGTAGTGGGCGATAGTTGGTGGAACTGGACGATATGAGGTCGTAAGTGGACGATAAATTTCAAAAAGTGGACGATAACCTGCGTAAAGTGGATGATACCTTCTTCAAACCGGTCGATAAGAGGATTCGGTAGTGTAGTCCTAAAGATTCTGTTTGCTTTTTTCCCATCAAGGAGGTCTTAAGAGCCACGAGATCCATCCCTCTGTGCCCTCTATGTCAAATAAGAGCATAAAAAAAACGCTAAATTTAGCGTTTTCTAATTTTTACGCGCCTTAGAGGATTCGAACCTCTGACCGTACGCTTAGAAGGCGTATGCTCTATCCAGCTGAGCTAAAGGCGCATTACGATATGTATTAACGGTGGAAAGTGAGAACTGTAACTCTTTAGACCCAAGAAAACCTGCCCGTAAAATAAAATATGGCTCCGCAGGTAGGACTCGAACCTACGACCGATCGGTTAACAGCCGATAGCTCTACCACTGAGCTACTGCGGAACAACAATATACTATTATAATGGGCCTAAATGGACTCGAACCATCGACCTCACGCTTATCAGGCGTGCGCTCTAACCAGCTGAGCTATAGGCCCGTAATTGGAGCGGGTGATGAGAATCGAACTCACGACATCAGCTTGGAAGGCTGAGGTTTTACCATTAAACTACACCCGCAAGTTTGGAGGCAACACCCGGATTTGAACCGGGGATAAAGGTTTTGCAGACCTCTGCCTTACCACTTGGCTATGCTGCCATGACTGGGCTAGCTGGATTTGAACCAACGCATGTCGCAGTCAAAGTGCGATGCCTTACCGCTTGGCTATAGCCCAATAATATAATAAATGGGGCGACTGATGGGAATCGAACCCACGAATGCCTGAACCACAATCAGGTGCGTTAACCACTTCGCCACAATCGCCATAATTTGGTGGAGGGGGACGGATTCGAACCGCCGAACCCGGAGGGAGCGGATTTACAGTCCGCCGCGTTTAGCCACTTCGCTACCCCTCCACATTAAATTGTTTCATAAAAATAAATGGTGGCTCAGGACGGAATCGAACCGCCGACACAAGGATTTTCAGTCCTTTGCTCTACCGACTGAGCTACTGAGCCATATAAAGATGTTTCACTAATCTTTTATTGAGAAAGGTCCTTTGCTCAAAAAAACTTCCGTTCTTTTTCGCAGATTGCCGTAGAAGCGTAATCAGGATGTGAGCAATCTGCTCTACCGACTGAGCTACTGAGCCACAAAATATATATCAAACAGTAGAGTTAACTACTGGAATAAAAATGGCGGTCCGGACGGGACTCGAACCCGCGACCTCCTGCGTGACAGGCAGGCATTCTAACCAACTGAACTACCGGACCATATTGCGGGGACAGGATTTGAACCTGCGACCTTCGGGTTATGAGCCCGACGAGCTACCAGACTGCTCCACCCCGCGACGGTAAAAAACTATTTAATTTTGAGCATGCACCATGTGTTAAGACCGCCCCGATTTCGGAAAGCCTATTCAAGCTGCGGCTCAATCGTTGCGCTGTAGAGTATTCGAGAAGCTTATTCGAACGTGCTCCACCCCGCGACGGTAAAAACTATTTAATTCTAAAATAATATGGCGGAGGAAGAGGGATTCGAACCCCCGCGCGGTTTAACCCGCCTGTCGGTTTTCAAGACCGATCCCTTCAGCCGGACTTGGGTATTCCTCCATATTATATAGCGGCGGAGGGGATCGAACCCCCGACCTTACGGGTATGAACCGTACGCTCTAGCCAGCTGAGCTACACCGCCATTTCAATTACCATAAATGGAGCCTAGCGGGATCGAACCGCTGACCTCCTGCGTGCAAAGCAGGCGCTCTCCCAGCTGAGCTAAGGCCCCATATTTAAAAAATAGTTCAGACTGGTCGGGAAGACAGGATTCGAACCTGCGACCCCTTGGTCCCAAACCAAGTGCTCTACCAAGCTGAGCTACTTCCCGTAATAATGGCGCGCCCGAAAGGAGTCGAACCCATAACCTTCTGATCCGTAGTCAGACGCTCTATCCAATTGAGCTACGGGCGCATTATTTTAAAAGTGGTGCCGAGGACCGGAATCGAACCGGTACGGTAGTCACCTACCGCAGGATTTTAAGTCCTGTGCGTCTGCCAGTTCCGCCACCCCGGCAATATGAGAGCGGAAGACGGGATTCGA
>NZ_JBCNAC010000044.1:0-22356 GCF_050477885.1 Neobacillus rhizosphaerae | reverse complement strand
TTTTTTAGTCTAGCATCATTTCTCCGCTTATTTCGGCTTCTTAAGCTTACTTTTTATACAATAGCGGGAAATTCTCCCCTTATTTCTGCTTCTTAATCTGGCTCTTTATAAATTGCATTTCAATCTAGCATTCTTGTTTTTCAAGCTCGTATTTTTACATTTCATCCTGAAAACTCTATGTTAGCGTTTTCTTAAAGTAAGATAATAGCAGAAAGAAACAAAAAGGGAGGCAGAATAAATGAATGCGGTTTCAATTGTAATCGGTTCCATTTGTATTTTAATGATTGCTTATCGCTTATATGGTACTTTCATGGTAGCTAAGGTATTAAAGTTAGATGATTCAAAACCCACACCTGCACATGAGTTAAATGATGGAAAGGACTACGTTCCAACAAATAAATGGGTCACATTCGGTCACCACTTCGCGGCAATTGCGGCAGCTGGGCCACTTGTAGGACCTATTCTCGCTGCGCAGTTCGGTTATTTACCAGGTTTACTTTGGTTATTAATTGGTGCAGTAATTGGTGGTGCAGTCCATGATGCGGTTGTACTTTTTGCATCCATGCAGAAAAAAGGTAAATCTTTATCAGAAGTAGCAAAAGAAGAACTCGGACCAGTTGCAGGCTTTTGTACAGGACTTGCCATGTTGTTTATCATCACGATTACGATGGCTGGACTTTCGATGGTTGTCCTTCATGCCCTTGAAAATAATCCATGGGGTACCTTCTCTGTGGGAATCACGATTCCAATTGCGATGTTCGTTGGGATTGCATATAAGAAAACAGGTAATTTAAAATTAACATCCACAATCGGTTTTATCCTTGTTATGGTTGGAGTTTTTGTAGGTCCATCCATCCAACATACTGTTTTAGGTTATTGGCTGACATTAGATACAAAGACATTAGCAATTATTCTACCAATCTATGCTTTCTTTGCAGCAGCATTGCCAGTCTGGCTATTGCTTGCACCACGTGATTATTTAAGCAGCTTTATGAAAATTGGGGTATTTATTGCTCTAATCATTGGTGTTTTCATTATCAATCCAAGTATTGAAATGCCTGCATTCACGAAATTTACTTCAGGTGGCGGACCTGTTCTAGGTGGACCTGTTTGGCCGTTCATCTCTATCACTATTGCTTGTGGAGCGATTTCAGGATTCCACGCATTTGTTGGTTCAGGAACAACTCCTAAAATGCTAGATCGTTGGTCAGATATTAAGGTCGTTGGTTTTGGAGCGATGTTAGTTGAGTGTGTGGTTGGTATTATGGCTCTGATCGCTGCAACTGCCCTTCAACCTGCCGATTACTTTGCTATTAACTCAACACCAGAAGTGTTCAAAACACTTGGAATGAATGTTGTAGAGTTACCGAAGCTAGCGGATGAAATTGGGATTAACCTTGAAGGAAGAACAGGCGGTGCGGTTACATTAGCAGTTGGTATGACATATGTCTTCACAGGTATTCCTTGGTTTGCGAAACTATCATCTTACTTTTTCCAATTTGTCATAATGTTTGAAGCAGTATTTATCTTAACTGCTATTGACTCGGGTACTCGTGTAGCGCGTTATTTAATTCAGGACTTTTTCGGAGAGTTTTATAAGCCTTTAAAGAAAACAGACTGGCTTCCAGGATCCATCTTTGCTAGTGCGTTAGCATGCTTCATGTGGGGATACTTATTATTCTCAGGTGACATCGGATCTGTTTGGGCGCTGTTTGGAGTTTCCAATCAGTTGATGGCATCAATCGGTCTTATTGTTGGGGCAACCGTTATTCTGAGAATAGCAGATAAACGGCGTTATATGCTTACCTGTCTGATCCCGCTGTCCTATTTATTTGTTACAGTAAATTATGCTGGTTATTGGATGGTTAAAAATGTCTACCTTAATTCAGCAGCAGCGGGCTATAGCGTATTAAATGGAATTTTATCTATTATTATGCTGGCGCTTGGAGTCATTATAATGGTGACAGCTATCAAGAAATGGATTAATATGTGGAACTCTCCACGGGTTCAACTTGAAACAAAAGTAGCTTAATAGATTCCTACAAAAAGGATGATATGGAGGGGAGTTTCCCTTCGTATCATCCTTTTCTATTTGCTCTTTTTGTAGACTTTGATACTATCTGTACTTTTTTATGTCTGATTCAAAAGAGACTTCGGAAGAGTAACTGGAAAAAATATAAACACTGTCAGAAGTTTGGTCAACTTTGGCCAAAGTAGGAGGAAAAATTAGAAACATTGTCAGAAGTCAGGTTTACTTCTGACAGAGTCGTGAGAAAAGCCGGCAACATTGTCAGAAGGCGAGTCAACTTTGGCCAAAGTAGGAGGAAAAACTAGAAACATTGTCAGAAGTCAGTTCAACTTCTGACAGAGAAGGAGGAAAAACTAGAAGCATTGTCAGAAGTCAGGTTAACTTCTGACAGAGTCGTGAGAAAATCTGGCAACATTGTCAGAAGGCGAGTCAACTTTGGCCAAAGTAGGAGGAAAAACTAGAAACACTGTCAGAAGTCAGTTCAACTTCTGACAGAGAAGGAGGAAAAACTGAAACACTGTCAGAAGGCAAAGCAATTTTGTACATAGATGATTTAAATGGGTACTACTGTCTGAACCTGATGTAAGATAGGACAATCTAGATAATGGTAATCAAGTCAAAACTTCAATGGAACACCTATGGATAAATAACAACAATTTTATCCCAAGAGTTGGTAAAGATTATTATTTTACTAGTATAGTTGAAGAATTTTAATGAAAATAGAAGTTTTATCGTTTTCGATTTTTGTGTAAGTAATTTACAAGGGATTAATTTCAAATTGTTTTATTTTTCAAAATATATTGCTTTTTTTATAAAATAATTATATTATTTCGATATAGAATTTTCGGTTGATTTTTTTCAGAACATTTAGTTATTTGCTTCCAGGGGGATTACCTATGAATTTATTTAGAAAGAAGTCGATTCAGACTCTAATTCAAGAAGCCGGTCAAAAAGATGTGACCTTAAAAAAGGAATTAGGAGCCTTTGATTTATCTATGCTCGGTATCGGAGCAATTATTGGTACGGGAATCTTTGTTCTAACAGGTGTCGCGGCTGCTGAACATGCTGGGCCTGCATTAATCCTTTCCTTCATACTATCTGGGTTGGCATGTGTATTTGCTGCACTTTGTTATGCAGAATTCGCTTCAACTGTTCCTGTATCAGGGAGTGCATATACGTATAGTTACGCTACCTTTGGAGAGCTCATTGCCTGGATCTTAGGGTGGGATTTAATTCTCGAATATGGACTCGCTTCCTCTGCAGTTGCCAGTGGCTGGTCCGGTTATTTTCAAGGACTGCTTGCCGGATTCGGAATTCATTTTCCCAAAGCCTTAACCAGTGCTTACGATCCAGCAAACGGGACGTTTATTGATGTTCCAGCTATTATCATTGTTTTTGTTATTACCTTACTATTAACACAAGGTGTAAAAAAATCAGCTCGTTTTAACACGATTATGGTAATTATTAAGTTAGCGGTTGTGGTTTTATTTATTGGTGTTGGTGTATGGTATGTGAAACCAGGTAACTGGACTCCATTTATGCCGTTTGGTTTTTCCGGTGTAACAACGGGTGCGGCAACAGTGTTTTTTGCCTATATTGGCTTTGATGCGGTATCTACTGCAGCGGAGGAAGTGAAAAATCCACAGAAAAATATGCCGATTGGAATTATCGCTTCCTTGCTTGTATGTACTGTTCTTTATATCATTGTTTCTGCGATTTTAACGGGAATTGTTCCATACCAGCAGCTTGACGTAAAAAACCCTGTTTCATTTGCTCTTACCTATATCCATCAAGATTGGGTGGCTGGCTTTATTTCTCTTGGTGCTATTGCTGGGATTACTACTGTTTTACTTGTTATGCTTTATGGGCAATCTCGATTATTCTATGCCATCAGCCGTGATGGATTATTGCCAAAGGTTTTTTCAAAAGTAGATAAGAAGAAGCAAACACCAACCGTTAATTCATGGATTACTTGTTTATTAGTTTCATTTTTTGCTGGTTTTGTACCACTAGGAAGACTGGCAGAGTTGGTTAATATAGGTACATTATTTGCCTTTATGACGGTCTCAATCGGGATTTTATATCTTCGTAAAAACAAACAAGCACCAAAAACAGGCTTCCGTGTACCATTTGTTCCATATATTCCGATCCTAGCATTCGTATTCTGCGGATATTTAGCACTTCAGTTACCAGCAATATCTTGGATCAGCTTTGGTGTGTGGCTCGTAATCGGATTGTTTGTCTACTTTGGATACGGGCGTAAGCATTCAACCTTGAATACCTCTAGTAATCGATTGAGAAAAGTAAGTTAATGTTATAAAAAGTGGAGGACCCGCAAGTGTTTGTGGGTCTTTTGTTACGTTTTATCGAAAAATGTCGAAATTTAGCAATGTTTTTTGGAATTATTGTCAAATAATTGGAGGAATGATGATAAAATAGGATTAAGTATGATTGAACTATATTTATCTCGAGGGAGTAACAAAATGAAAGAGAGCATCAAGAATCCACAATTAATAATGGAAGAAAGGAAAGCTGTTAAGTTATTTTTATGGTCGTTTTATATCGTTTATTTTTCTTTTGATATTTTGACATATATTTTAAAGATGGATAAAATAGGAGGCCCTGAAGATGGATTAGGTTTTTGGATTCATGCTTTATTAATCGTTATTCTATCGATTGCTATTTGGACTATGAAAAAGGGAAACCCTTACCTAGTAAAATATATATATATATACAGCTACTTATTGATAGATTTTATTAATACTCTAATAATCTATTTGGGTAATACTAAACAGTACACGAGTGGACATATAGTAGAAGTTTTATTTATTCTCTTTAGCCCCATTTTTGTGAGCAAAAGATATTTTTGGACGGTCAATTTGGGGATGGCAGGCAAATATATTGTCTTAGGATTAATCCTACATGATTTTCAAGTAATGATTACAATAATAGTCTATACAATACTATCTGGAATTGCCTATGTTGTTTTGATACGTTTTTATTCATATATCAATTCGTTATCTAGTGTTCATGATGAGCTTAGAAAAAAAGAAAAGTTAGCTGTAATTGGTCAAATGGCTGCAGCTATTGGTCATGAAATACGAAATCCTCTTTCTTCGTTAAAGGGATTTACCCAGCTTCAGCAGGAACGATATCCGAATACAAATGATTTTTATCCAATAATGATTCAGGAAATTGACCGGATTAATTCTATTGTTAACGATTTAATGTATATTGGAAAACCTAGGGCAATCAAGTTCGAAAAAGCTAGTATTGAGGAAATTATCGCTTATACCCTATCAATCACCCAGCAACAGGCTGAGAGACAAGGAATTACAGTTGAAACAATCATGGCTGGGCCTTTACCGCCAATCGATTGTGATAGTAAACAACTAAAACAAGTATTCTTAAATTTAATTAAAAATGCAATCGAAGCAATGCCTGATGGGGGATGTATAAAAATTAATGTAAAAGTTGTTGGAAAACAGAAGATGTATATTTCTATTCAGGATGAAGGCTGCGGAATTAAGGATGAGAACTTTTTTAACCTAGGAGAACCGTTTTTCACAACAAAAGAGGATGGAACGGGATTGGGTTTAATGGTAACCAACCAAATTATTAAAGAACATTTAGGAGAATTCAACCTCCATAGCGAAATTGAAAAAGGAACAAGGGTGGAAGTGTCCTTACCTATATCACATTAATAAGAACGTACAAAACAAATATAAATGGTAATATTGTACAAATTAATATAAAATATTTCTATTTTATACATAAATCTTCTAGATTTACTAGTATTTAAATACATGCAAATGTTTTATAATGAAGAAAAGTGTCGAACTATTTTTATTAATTCGGTATCAACATTAAAATAGTTCCGAATAGGGATAAATCATTGAGAGGTAGAAACATGCAAAACTTAATAGAAGATCAGAATTTAATAGATGTAGAAAAAAGAACAATGAAATGATTTCTGGCTTTGTTTTATATAATATCAATTGCATTCGATCTATTTTCTGATTATATCATTCCAAAGTTTGTACCAGATTTAAATGATAATTCTCCAAATTTCTTAGGCTTTTGGATTTATTTGTTTTTATTTGGATTAATTCCCGTTGCTATTTATCTATATAAACAGAAAAAACAAAACTCAATAAAATACGTCTTCTTTATTTGTTATACATTAATTACTTTACTAAACGATTCATTGTCATATATTAATAGTGCAGCACCTTATAAAAGTGGAAATATTGTTGAGATGTTTTGGTTGTTGTTATCACCAATATTTGTGAATAAACGTTTTGTAAAACTTGTTTCCTTAGGTTTAATTTTAAAATATATTACTGTGGGATTAATCATTCAATCTCCAAATGTAGTTAATGCTATCTTACTAATAGGTCTTCTGTCAGTGTTATCTTTTATTATATTGAACCGTTTTCAATCCTATGTGGATGCAGTAAAAACTTCATATGATCAGCAGTTAATTGGAATAGTTAAAGGTGTAATCGCAACACTTGAACTTAAGGATCCTTATACTAGAGGTCATAGTGAGAGAGTTGCTAATTATGCATTGGTTTTGGCTAAAGAATTAGGGTCTTTCAAGGACGAAGAATTAAAATCTTTTAATTACGCTTGTTTATTACATGATATAGGTAAAATAAATATTCCAGATCACATTTTAATGAAACCAACAAGTCTCTCAAAAGAAGAATACGAAATAATTAAATCCCATACTATTGTTGGAGCTAAAGCTGTTTCAAAGGTTGTAGGGTTTTCGAATACAATAGATGTTATTCAATTTCATCATGAGCGATGGGATGGAAAAGGTTACCCGAATGGTTTAAAGGGAGAAGATATTCCATACTTAGCTCGAATTACATCAATTGCGGATGCATTTGATGCTATGACTTCTTCAAGGTCTTATAGAGCAGCGTTATCTGTTGAGGAAGCATATAAACGAATCATAGAAGGTAAAGGAACTCAATTTGATCCACATTTAGTTGATTCCTTTGTTAAAGTCTATACATCCTGGAAAGAAATTCATAATGATTGGTCAGAAAAACAAGAAACCTTATTTTATGACTTTAATAATGATAAAAATTTAGATTTCGGGAGGTGATCCTATGGTGATTAAGAAGTTGAAAAGGGTTAAAACAACAGGGTGCTGGTGGTGTTTATTCTTCTAGAAATCTAAGGGATGCTAAGAAAGAATTTAGCATCTCTTCTTTTTTTATTCTACTAAAAAGGGTGTTATGATGAACCTTAGATTAAGCTCTATTCTATTTTTGGTACCCATCAATATTCGTAGAGATAAAAACCACTTTATTGTTGAAGATATTAATACTGGTGAGTTTTACGAAATGCCAAATATTTGCATTGATGCAATTAATTCTATTAATAACGGTGAATCATTAGGAGTTATTGAGCTACGTCTTAAAGAAGATTATCCTGACGAAGAAGTAGACCTCATCGATTTTGCTGAACAGCTGCTACAACTCCAACTCATAGCTGAAATTGATGGAGTAAGAGTTAATTTGCCTGAAAAGAAAAAAGAACATTTAGGTTTTCAGTGGATTTCACCTAATGGGGGGAAATGCTTTTTTAATAAGATTGCAATGGTTATTTACGCAGGATTATTTATCCTAAATATAGCTTTTCTTTTTTTAAAACCAAGTCTTTTTCCTCACTACAAGGATCTTTTCATATTTGATTATATGGTATTAAATATCATAACTTGGCTTTTGGTGACCTTTTGTACCGTGCTAATTCATGAATTTGGTCATATTCTTGCAATGAGGGCAAATAATCTCCCTACTAGATTAGAGTTAGGCCACAGGTTGATATTAGTCGTCCTTGAGACAGATATGTCTTCAGTTTGGAAACTGCCATCTAAAGATCGAAATGTTTTATATCTGGCTGGCCTTTGTTTTGATATGGTTATTCTCTTCGCTGCCTTACTTAGTCAGATGATTTTTACAAATGGGTCAGGGATTTTTCTGAGTATCATGGCGGTAGTGGTCTTAGATACATTTATTCGTCTCATATACCAATGCTGCATTTATATGAAAACCGATTTATATTACGTTTTTGAAAATGTAACTGGCTGCTATAACATAATGGAAAATGCCCAACAGATGATTAAAAAATGGGTTCCTTTTCTTAAATCCCAGGCAACGGAAGAAGTTGTTTTTGCAGGGGAAAGAAGGATAATCTTCACCTATTCTATTTTTTATTTTATTGGGGTAGTTCTAACGCTTAGCTTATATGTCATCTTTTATGTCCCGCAATTATTGTTTGCAGTGAAAAGGATCATTCCAGGCTATTTAGAAGGGCCGACTTCTCTTCCGTTTTGGGATGCAACTTTATTTACATTGCAAATGTTAATTGGCTTTCTACTCCTCCTATATTCATGGAGAAATAAATATGTTAAAAATGGTCTCTAAAATTAAATGTGTCAGGAATTTGTCTAAAAAAGTTTTTTTAGGGGTTTTTCCCCCCCATGATAGGGGAGTTCCCCTATATAGATAACACTGCTGTTTTTCTTACAATTAGGGTAAGAAAACGGAAGTGTTATTTTTTTTATAGGAGGAACTCCAAATGCAAGCGAATATCTCAACGACTAAAAATCAAGGACGTTCGGTCAATGATGCATTTGCATCACATTTTGCTAAATCTATGTTTTTATCGGTTGTCGGACTTGTGATTTTAACCTTTATCGGCACTAGAATGTTCACACATGTCGACTTAAATCTTTATGGATATATGGTTGGAACGATCGTATTTATCGGAGGCTTCTTTTATCGCTTTATTGCATGGGGCGAAAGACCACCAACCAAGATTTTTATCAAAAAAGGTCTTAAGCTGATTTTTAGAAAAAGCACACCTAAAACAGCTGTAAGCCATTTAGCGATTTATGATTTCATTCGCAATCGGGGCGTTTACCGATGGGTGCAACATATTTTAATAGGCTGGGGCTGTGTGCTTGCTTGCCTTGTCACTTTCCCACTCGTTTTTAGCTGGATGTACTTCACAATGGAAGCTAATGGCTACTATACAATTGTGTTATTCGGAATGAATGTTATGCAAGTGAAGGCAGATGGAATCATCGCCTGGTTATCCTATAACGCTCTAAACATTGCAGCGATCATGGTAACGGCTGGAGTCTGCATGGCGCTTTACCGCCGTATGAGAAATATGCAAGCAAGAGCAGAACAAAAGTTTAT
Organism: Neobacillus rhizosphaerae; assembly: GCF_050477885.1. Classification (GTDB taxonomy): domain Bacteria; phylum Bacillota; class Bacilli; order Bacillales; family Cytobacillaceae; genus Neobacillus; species Neobacillus rhizosphaerae_A. The sequence goes on along the minus strand of NZ_JBCNAC010000044.1, from coordinate 13,104 downwards.
GTACGATTTCTTACCACTTTATCTATTATTGTTTATTTCAATTACTGGACTTTTATTAACAGTCCAAAACGTATTTTTACATGGCTGGATGCAGCCACAGATGTCACTAATTCACCAATTCTCAGTCATCGTTACCTTAATCTATCTGCCGTTCGGAAAGCTTGCTCACATTCCTTTCCGTCCAATGAGCGTGTTTGCAAGAAACTACCGTGAACATTATGGAGAACAACATATGAAGGAATGTAAGGTATGCGGAGAACAATTCGTATCAATCGAACAATCAAACGATGTGATTCAAGTATTAGGAGTTAATGAGATTGAATTCAATATGAATGATGGCTTCAACCTCGCTGAATTATGTCTTCCATGTCGTAGAAAATATCGTATTTCAAGATTCTCAGGATTCGCAACGCACCAAGTGAAGGTCAAGGAGGCAAACCAGAATGCAAAGGGATAAGTTTTTTAAAGAAATAGAAAATGTACGCCATCCAAATGAAACGCTCGTAAAAACACACTGCAGCTACTGTGGAATGCAATGTGGAATGAATTTACGTGTAAATACAAAAACAAACAAGATTATTGGGGTAGAACCTCGTTATGATTGGCCGGTGACGGTTGGGAAAATGTGTCCTAAAGGAGTAACCGCTTATCAACAAACAAACCATAATGATCGGATTTTAAAACCATTAATTAGAGACGATGCTTCCTTAAAGGGGACAAAAGAAGGTTTCCGTGAAGCATCCTGGGATGAAGCCTATGATCTAATCGCTAAAAAGTTTGGTGAACTTCAAGAAAAATACGGAAAAGATACATTATCCGTTTTCAGTGGTGTATCCATGACGAATGAAAAATGTTATCTAACAGGAAAATTCGCTCGTGTTGCTATGCAAACACGCTACATTGACTACAATGGACGATTCTGTATGTCTAGTGCAGCAGGTGGCTTCCTTCGTTCTTTCGGAGTGGATCGTGGATCGACATTACCATGGACAGATATCCATGAAACAGATTGCTTGTTTATTGCTGGTAGTAACACGGCTGAATGCCATCCAACTTCTATGTTCCGTGTTTGGAATGTACAGGAAAGAGGCGGTTACATCATTGTGGTCGATCCTCGAGAAACACCAATTGCAAGAAGAGCAGACGTTCACTTGGACTTAAGACCGGGTACAGACCTGGCTCTAGCTAATGGAATTTTAAATTTATTAATACAAAACGGTTATGCAGATGAAGAATTTGTTAACAACCATACAAATGGTTTTGAAGAAACAAAAGAATTAGTGAAAGAATTCACTCCTGAATATACAAGTCAGATTACTGGTGTTGCTCCTGAAAAAATTATACGTGCAGCTGAAATCTACGGTAAGGCACCAAATGCTGTAGTTATGTTTGCTCGTGGAATTGAACAGCAACATAAAGGTGTGGATAATGTTTCAGCCTACACAAACATGGCGCTTGTAACTGGGAAGATCGGCCGTCCAAAATCAGGTGTAGCAACCTTCACAGGTCAGGGAAATGGTCAAGGTGGCCGTGAGCATGGACAGAAGTCAGATTTACTACCAGGATATCGCAAACTTACTAATCCAAAACATGTTGAAGAAGTGTGCCAGGTTTGGGGAATTACTCCTGATGAAATGCCAAAACCAGGTGTTTCTGCTTACGAAATGTTTGAGTTGATGGATGAAAAAACGATCCGTGGATTATATTTACTCTGTTCTAACCCAGCAGTTTCTGCACCGAATCAAAATTTTGTCCGTAAAGCATTAAAAGGATTAGATTTTATGGTGTGTTCAGATTTCTATCTTTCCGAGTCTGCAGAATATGCCGATGTTATTCTTCCAAGCGTCACTTGGTCAGAGGATGAAGGCACGGTAACCAATATTGAAGGTCGTATTATTAAAATTAATAAAGCACAAGAACCGCTTGGGGAATCAAAGCCAGACTGGCAAATTCAAGCAGAGCTTGCTGAGCGTCTCGGAAGAGGCAAGTATTTCTCTCATTTGAAGACGGCAAGAGATGTCGCCGATGAGTTCCGGTTAGCATCAAAAGGTGGCTATGCCGATTATTACGGAGCAACATGGGATAAGATCGAAAAGCAAGACGGTGTTTTTTGGCCTTGTAAAGATGAAAATGACAAAGGAACACCACATATGTTTTTAGATAAAAAATTCTATCATCCAGATGGAAAGGCAAAAATTTGTGCTCTTCCATACCGCCCGCCAGCGGAAGAACCAGATGAAGAATATCCATTGCGTCTAACAACAGGGCGTGTGGTCTACCACTATTTATCTGGGAATCAAACAAGAAGAATTCAGTTCTTACGTGATATGTGCCCAGAGCCATTTGTTGAGGTGCACCCGGAAACAGCGTTGAAATACAATATTAATCATGAAGAATATGTTCGCCTCTTTACACGCAGAGGAGAAGCTGAATATAAAGTGAAAGTCACCGAAGCCATTAGAAAAGATACAGTATTTGTCCCGTACCATTGGGGCCATGATAAATCTATTAATCTGTTAACCATTGCCGCCCTTGACCCGATATCACGGATGCCGGAGTTCAAGGCTTGTGCCGCACAGATTGAAAAAATAGACATAAAGAAGGTGCAGTAAATGAAAAAGAGGCTATATTTAGAACTTGAAAACTGTATAGGATGCCGCTCCTGTTTAGCGGCTTGTACACAGTGCGGAGGACATGAGGAACGTAACCGTAACTATGTTTACGATGTGAACCCGCTTGTTAACCGTCAAACCATGCCTCTTATGTGCCTTCACTGTGTGAATCCTGCATGTGCAAGAAGCTGTCCGGCACAAGCCATTCAAATTCACGAAACAGGTGCCGTACTATCTGCTCTTGTGGAAAAGTGTATTGGCTGTCAAAACTGTACGATTGCCTGCCCATATGGTATACCGAAGTTTGATACCGAGCAGAATTTAATGTATAAGTGCGATCTATGTATTGACCGTACAAAGGATGGCATCCCGCCAATGTGTGCAAGTGTGTGTCCATCTAATACTCTTCAATGGTTAACCGATGAGGAGATTGAAGCAAAACAAAAGCAGTTTAATTTGGACAATGGTAAGTGGGTAACAAGCATGCCTTATTTAGAAGGCGAAACAAACGTAAAAGTGAATCTTCCTGGTATTTTACAGGGTGTCACTAAATTGTTTTAGGAGGGATTACCATGACAGATAAGAATAATAAAATCCCGTTCGAAGAAGATAACTATACTCATAATATAAACCGCAATAACGAAAGAAAATTAGACCGTCGTGGATTTATGAAAACATTGGTTGGTGCTGCAGGAGTATTCGCCGTTTCCTCTCTTCCATGGGGGGTATTAGCAGCAAAAGAATTGAATGGTCTTGGAGAAAAAAAATATCCGAAGCAGAAAATTGTTGATGTAAAGGCATTACCAATTGGAGATGCGGTTGACTTTGCATTCCCAGGTGAACATGACAGCGCGATTTTAATCAGACTGTCTGAAAACAAATACGTTGCCTACCAAAATGCTTGTACACATCTACGTTGTCCTGTGTTTTGGAAAAAGGATGAAGGAGAAATGCTTTGTCCGTGCCACCATGGTAAATTTGACGTAGAAACAGGGGCGCCAATTGCCGGGCCGCCTAGACGTCCGCTTCCAGAGATTTATGTGAAAGTGGAAAACGGTGCCGTTTATGCCGTGGGGGTGAAGCGTTATGAAGCGTAGTTATATCCCTGTGGCATTCCTACTAGCCGTATTGATGCTCAATATTATTTTTACACAATATATGGTTCATCAATATTTCTATGAAAATTATACAAATACGATTATTGCTGCTGTCATTAACGTGGTCTTATTTCCAGTCGCAATCCTCATTTATAAAAAAGGTGTGAAGGTCAATGACTAGTGAAACATATATAGATTTTTGTTTCGTCCGTCCGGAAGCAGGCGATTTTAGTACAGAAATTGATGAGTTATTGAAGAATACCTTTGCAAAAAAACGGTTGAATTGGTTTCTAGAAGAAAAAAAGATAGATGGAGCGGAAATGGTTGTGGCTGAAATTAAAGGGATGAGTGATTGGTCATCCGAGGAGGAGACCATTCAGTACCTCGAGGAAAATGCAGGCGAGAAATTTTGGGAGTATCTTCAGGGCTATAAGATGTTCATCTATCCTGTATTGAGAGGGTGTAATAGCTGTGGAACTCATTAAGTTAGAGGATGTAGAACGATTTATGGGTGTACCTGTTGAAATTACCATTCAAGACTCCGAGGGTGGAGATCAAGCTCCTGCCGTTAAAAAGACAGTGAAAAAAGTGCAATACTGTCCAGATGGCACTCATATTCGTTACTATTTTGACGATTTCTATTTTCTCGCAGTCCCGGTAACAAGTGAGGTAAGTCAGTCAGAGAATCAATGGTCTGCATTTGACCAGGAAAGCGGCTTAACATATACAGTAAAAAAGGTTCAGGTCTTTTAAAAAGAACCTGCCTTTTTTTATACCAAGGTTATGTTAAGGACTTATGTTGATTTGACACACCTGTTGATTGGAGCGGAAGGCGCGAAGACTCCTGTGGGAGTACGGTTCAGGGGAGACCCCGCAGGCGCAAGCGCCGAGGAGGCTCGCCGAAACGCCCACGGAAAGCGAAGCGCCTGGAGCGGAAATCAACAGACAAATTTAACAAAGCCTATAACAATAAGTAGGAGGTGCAAAATGGATCAATTGAGGTCAAAACAGCAGCAGATCAGCTCATATATTATTCAGTCACAAGAAGAAGAAATTAAACGAATCGCTTTGGAGCTGCACGAAGGCGTCGGACAAAATCTGTACAGTATTTTAACAGGATTACAGTTTATCGAATCAGGTGCAAACGAACCGTTTATGAAAAATTATGTTCGTGAAATGTCGCAGTTGATAGAGAAGACTATCCAGGAAATAAGGCTGTTGTCTGTGGAATTGCATCCGCCTACCTTAACCACTCTTGGTTTACTTTCCGCAATGAAGAGCTATATTAAGTTATATACTTCAACCTTTGGTATTCTTGTAGACCTAGAATCCGCAGGTGAAGAAAAAGAGATTCCAGAGAAAACGAGTATTACGGTATTCCGTGTTTGCCAAGAAGCATTGACGAATATTGCCAAGTATGCAGATACCTGCAATGTGAAAATGAATTTTATTTGGTTTGAAGATAGGTTGGAAATTACCATTAAAGATTATGGCAAAGGTTTTCGACCAGAGGAGCATGACGAAAATCATCCATCATCAGGGCTTGCTGCTATGAAAGAAAGAATGCTTCTGACTGGCGGACAGTGTAACATATCCTCTAAAATAGGAGAAGGAACATTTATAGAACTATCTCTTCCGTTATTAAATAGGGAATAAAGGGGAGTTACGAGTGATTAGAATCCTGCTGGTTGATGACCATGCCGTAGTTCGAATGGGCTTAAAAATGCTACTAAACACTAATCCAGAAATAGAAGTCATTGGTGAAGCGTCAGAAGGCAATGAAGGGATCAAAAAAGCCTTGAAGCTTAATCCAGATGTAGTTGTCATGGATTTGAGTATGCCTCATGGTAAAGATGGGCTGTCGGCTACGACAGAATTAAAAAAGCAAAAGCCTGAGATCAACATTTTAATCCTAACGATGCACGATGATGAAGAATACCTCTTTCGTGCCATTCAAGGTGGAGCATCGGGCTGTATTCTAAAAAGTGCCCCTCATGATGAACTTATGTCAGCAATCGAATCTGTTGCAAAAGGTGATGCGTATCTTCATCCGTCTGCAACGAAGCGTTTAATGGAAGAATATCTAAGTAGCATGAAACAAGATGGTAATGACACGTATAATCTTTTATCTGAGCGTGAGAAAGAAGTCTTAACTTTGACAGCAAAAGGGTACTCCAATAAGGAAATTGCGGAACAACTTGTCATTAGCGTGAAAACAGTTGAGACCCATAAAGGTAAGTTAATGGAAAAACTCCAAATGAAATCGAGACCTGAACTGGTGGAATATGCAGTTAGAAAAGGGTTGTTAGGCTATGGGATATAAGGAGAATTACTTGAGATGAATGAGATAAAAGAAATTCCCGCGGTGATTGAGGTATGCAATCAACTGTTAGTTGAGGTTAATTGCGATTTTGTTGCCCTTGCCTTACAAAATGAAGTGGGTCCTGATGTAAGGTGGCATTATGCATCAGGCAATCTAAATGAGAAATACAAAAGAATAACCGTTCGTTTTGGAAAGGGTATCGCTGGAAAAATTATCTCAAGCGGAAGTCCGATGATGATGACTGATTTTCCAAAAGGTATTCTTGGAAAAGTGACTGATCATCCCATTATGCTTGCTGAAAAACTTGTATCCTCCTACGCGGTCCCTTTATTTTTTAATTCTGTTCCCAAAGGGGTATTGCTTATCGGAAACAGAGAAACGACTGTTTTTACTGAAGCTGAGCAGCAAAAGGTATATGATTCCGCAAGAACCTTGGAACAGGTATTAAAGGACCAGATCCTATTATAGATGCAGGAGGTAGCTATGGAAAAAGAAATGGACCAACCTGCAAACAAGCTAGCAGACCTTGAATTAGAGTTAAAGAAATCCATGCAGGAATTGGTAGATATAAAGTTTGCCCTTGATGAATCTTCAATTGTTGCCATTACAGATTCAAGGGGGATTATTACATATATAAACGACAAATTTTGCCATATATCTAAATACTCTAGAGAAGAACTATTAGGCAATGATCATCGAATCCTCAATTCTGGATATCATTCTAAGGAATTTTTCAGAGAGATGTGGAGGACCATCGGAAACGGAAACGTTTGGAAGGGTGAAATCTATAATAAGGCGAAAAATGGCGAGTATTATTGGGTGGATACGACCATCGTTCCTTTTTTAAACGAAAAGGGTAAGCCTTATCAATATTTAGCCATTCGCTATGAAGTGACGGAAAGAAAGCGGGTAGAACAGGAACTTCAAAAAATGATGACAACGATTATTGATGTGCAGGAGGAAGAGAGAAAGCGGTTCTCCAGAAACTTGCACGATGGGATCGGGCAGAATCTTTATAGCCATTTAATCACAATCAATCGTTTAATGGCTGAACTCGACCATCCATTGCTTCAGCAAATGCAAAAAGAAGCGACTCAATTAATTGAAGAGATTCGGGAAATCTCGTGGGAGCTTCGGCCATCAGTCCTTGATGACCTGGGATTAGTGCCGGCGATCCGTTCTTTCCTGTCTCGTTTTTCCGACCATTACAATATTGACGTGTATTTTGATTGTGTCTTAAATCGCCGCCTTAACATTAATATTGAACTGACCATTTATCGGATCATTCAGGAGGCATTAACGAATATAAGGAAGTATGCTGAGGTTTCTGAGGCAAAGGTGACAATTAGAGAAATGGATGACCATATCAGGGTAATGATTGAAGATCAGGGTGTAGGCTTTGATATGAATAACCGTTCCTCTGGTGTGGGCCATTTTAGTATGGATGAGCGGGCCCGGTCTGTACACGGAGATCTGACCATCGTTTCATCGCCTGGAAAGGGAACAAAGATTATTTTAGAAGCTCCCATTCCTATAAGCAAATAGAAAAAGGCTGACTCCTTACCTCTTGGAGTCAGCCTTTATATTATATTTTAAATGAGCTCTTCAACGAAACAATTCTGTTAAAAACAAGCTTATCTACAGTTGTATGTTTTGGGTCCACATTAAAGTAACCATGTCTAAAGAATTGGAACTTTTCCTGTGGTCGGCTTTCCTTCATGTTTGGCTCAACGAAACCTTGTAACACCTCAAGAGAATTTGGATTTACATGATCAAGGAAAGTTTTTCCTTCATCACTTTCATCCTTATCTGCATCCAAAATGAGGGGCTCATATAGGCGGAATTCAGCAGGAACAGAATGAGTGGATTCTACCCAATGAATCGTTCCTTTTACCTTTCTTCCAGTAAATCCTGTTCCACTCTTTGTTTCAGGATCGTACGTGCATCGAAGCTCGACTACTTCACCATTCTCATCCTTTATGACTTCCTGACAGGTAATAAAATAAGCATTTTTGAGGCGGACCTCATTGCCAGGGAATAGACGGAAGTATTTCTTTGGAGGCTCCTCCATAAAGTCGTCTTTTTCAATATAAATTTCACGAGAGAATGGGATTTTACGCATACCCATTTCAGGATTTTCAGGGTTGATTTCCGCATCCAGCAATTCAATTTGACCTTCTGGATAATTGGTGATAACCACCTTCAACGGATTAATAACACCCATTGTACGCGGTGCCTTTAATTTTAAATCCTCACGAACGTAGTGTTCGAGCATTTGCGAATCAACCGCACCTGAACCTTTGTGAACACCCGTTTCACGAACAAACGCACGAATGGATTCTGGAGTAAAACCTTTTCTTCTCATACCAGAAATGGTTGGCATACGAGGGTCATCCCAGCCATCAACAAAGCCTTCTTCGACTAGTTGCTTCAGTTTACGCTTACTCATAACGGTATTCGTTACATTCAAGCGGCCAAACTCGATTTGCTGCGGAGTACTTTCCATTTCGCATTTTTCAACCACCCAGTTATAAAGTGGACGTTGATCCTCGAATTCAATCGTACAGATGGAATGAGTAACCCCTTCAATCGCATCCTCAAGCGGGTGAGCAAATGCATACATTGGATAAATACACCACTTATCACCTGTGTTATGATGGGTTGCATGAGCAATACGGTAGATGACCGGATCGCGTAAGTTGATATTTGGTGATGACATATCAATCTTCGCACGGAGAACCTTCTGCCCATTATCAAATTCACCAGCGCGCATCTTTTCAAATAACTCTAGGTTCTCTTCAATAGTACGGGTACGGTAAGGGCTGTCTTTACCAGGCTCTGTCAATGTTCCACGGTATTCACGAATTTCATCTGCAGACAAGTCATCCACATAGGCTAGTCCTTTTTTAATTAAAAGAACGGCACGATTATACATCTCTTCAAAATAATCGGATGCAAATAATAAGTTATCCCATTCGAATCCAAGCCATTTTACATCTTCCTTAATGGAGTTTACATATTCGATATCTTCTTTTAACGGATTGGTATCGTCAAAACGTAAATTAGTCAACCCGTTAAACTCATCTGCCAAGCTAAAGTTAATAAATATGGATTTAGCATGGCCAATATGTAAATAACCGTTCGGTTCTGGTGGGAAACGAGTGACGATTTTATTGTGCTTTCCGGATTCTAAATCTTTTATCATAATATCCTTAATAAAATTTGATGTGTGATTGTCCACCCTTTTCAACCTCTTTCATCTTATCTATTATCTATAAATACCATAAATACTGATATTTTTCCATTGTTCCCAACTATTCTTGCACAAAACTAATTGGTAATAAAAAATTTTTTCTTAATATTAGTAAGCTGGGCTTTAATGCGCTAAAATGGTAAGTTGAAAAGTACATAATTGAAAGAGGTAATAAGATGATTAACTTTGCTACAGTTGGTACAGGATGGATCACGGACTCTTTTATCCATGCAGCACAGCTCAGCGGGAAGTTCCAGTTAGTAGGGGTACATTCACGCACAGAAGAGAAAGCAATGCAGATGGCCGAAAAGCATCAGGCTGCTCATTATTATACAAATCTAGAGGAGATGGCCAAAAGTGAAGAAATTCAAGCAGTCTATATTGCCTCTCCTAATTCTCTTCACTTCGAACAAGCACTAACTTTTATGAAAAATAAAAAGCATGTTATCTGTGAAAAACCTATTTTTTCTAATACGACTGAATTAGAAATGGCGTATAGGACCGCAGAGGAAAATGGCGTATATTTAGTCGAAGCCATCCGTAATATCCATACACCTAATTTCCGTATCCTAAAGGAGAAATTAGGAATGGCTGGAGACCTGCGAAGTGCCATGTTACCCTATATCGGTTATTCTTCACGTTATGATTTACTTTTACAAGGCGAAGAGCCGAATATCTTCTCCGCTGTCTATTCAGGGGGAGCACTTGTAGATTTAGGTGTTTACCCACTTTATTTAGCAGTTTGTTTATTTGGTGAACCAAGAAAAGTTACTTATCATCCAGTGATATTGAGAACGGGAGTAGATGGCAGCGGTACACTTGTATTAGAATATGAAGGGTTTGTATGTACCATTCTTTGCTCTAAAATTTCCCATTCTGAGCTACCTTGTGAGATTCATGGCGAAAAGGGAAGTTTCTTACTTGAAGATGCTGCACCGATCTCAGAAATCAAATTTATCGATAGCCATTCGAAGGACAGTCAAATTTTGAGTGTGGACCAAGAAGAACAAAACATGATCTATGAATGTTTAAGTTTTGCCAATATCATTGAAACGAAAAATGATGAAGAATATACTCGTTTGAAAAATTGGAGTCAGACCGTCCTTCGTATCACTGAAGAAGCACGTAAACAGAATAATATTATTTTTTCTATAGAAAAGTAAAAAATGCCAGTGGATCTGTTCGAAACGACAGTCGTTTGGCATCGTTATTGATAAATAAAAAGTAAAATAGTAATTGGCGAGTTTCTTAATTAGGAGTTTATATAAAACCTTACTTAGTGTGTGATATGGTTCACCGTAAGATTCTCTTGGATTTTTGAGATATACTTACTCTCTTTTAAAAGTAAGATGTTTTATTCTTAATCGGGTAACCAGTAAAAGGAAAATAAGCGGAGATTTTCCGCTTAAATTTAAAATGGAGCTCATTTCGGGGTAAATAAGCGGAGTTTTTCCGCTTATGCAAAGCAAAACCTCCCCTTTTTCACATTTTTCGAGTCAATAGGCGGAATTTCTCCGCCTATTTAAGCTGTTTTTAATACTAATTTCTTATTAAGCGGAATTTTTCCGTCTATTTATCAGATCGGGTGCATAACCTGTTCCCCCAACCGATAAGTGCGGCCCTCTTGAACCTAGATGCGGGAATCAGCAGCTCTACTCAAAACGGCACTGCAATGACAAAAGTTTTAATCCTCTGTTTTAAATCATAATTAGGATGTCAATTGCTTTGTCAAAGTTAATGAAATTCGTAGAAACCTTAATCAATAAAGAAAAAGACGTATGCCAATTCATACGTCTAGTGTCTTTTAATAAGAAAGCACCCGAAAACGGAACCCTCTACTGTTTTTATCCACTGGCATTTTCTTATGCTACTTTCCCTAAATCACGTACTTCGTTAGGTGATGAAGTGCGACGAACCTTTTCCCATACCAATCCAGCTAAGACGCCGACAAGTGCAGGAACAACCCAGCTTAAGCCCACAGAAGCAAATGGTAAATTGCTCATAAATGTTTCTAAAAAACTCATTTTTACTCCAAACATTTTTAACCCATCATATAAACTAACTAAACCTGTAAGGAGCATAGACAGTGCGTACACCTTTTGTGAACCACCGAAGAAACGATGGAAAAAGGCAAGTGTAACTAGAACAATGGTTAACGGATAAGCCATAACCAAGAATGGGACAGAAATCGCAATGATTTGGTTTAACCCAAGATTGGCAATTAAAAAGCTTGCTACAGTAACTAAGGTAACCACTAATCGGTAACTAAGTTTTGGTGCCACCTTTGAAAAATACTGACCACATGCAATCGTTAAGCCGACACAGGTTGTAAAACAAGCAAGAGTAAAAATGACTCCAAGAAGGACTTTTCCGCTAGTGCCTAACAAAAGGGTGGATGCGGAAGAAAGAAGAGCCGTTCCATTATCAAAGGTACCGTAGCCAGCCATTTTTGCACCCAAGAAGCCAATAGCGACATAAACTAGGGCAAGTGCTGCACCTGCAACCAATCCAGCTTTAACTGTATAAGAAGTCAGTTCTTTTTTGCTAGATACCCCTTTTTGTTTAAGCGTAGTTAATACAACAATCCCAAAGGCAAGTGCGGCTAAGGCATCCATTGTCGAATAGCCATCGATAAAGCCTTTGAAAAGGGAGGCAGTTTGATAGTTTTCAACGGGTGCCTGTAAAGGTTGGTCTAACTTTAGGAAACCAGTGACACACAGGACAACGATGGATAATAACAAGGTGGGTGTAATAAAGCGGCCCATGTAATCAACGACTTTAGATGGATTTAAGCTTAGTAAGTAAACTAGCAAGAAGAAAACAGCTGTAAAACCTACTAATAGCATGGATTGACTAGCAGACACATGACCGAGAAAAGGTTTGAATCCCATTTCAAAAGCAACATTCGCATTTCTAGGTACACCGAAGAACGGTCCGATTGATAAATAAACGACAACGGTAAAAATAGGACCAAACCATGGGTGAACCCGGCTACCGAGTGTGTTTACACCGTCTTTCACTAGTGCAATTGCCGTTAAAACCAATAGTGGCAGCCCCACAGCAGTAATAATAAATCCAAGGATGGCCGGCCAAAAAGAAGTTCCGGAGCCCATTCCTAAAAAGGGTGGGAAGATTAAGTTTCCCGCTCCAAAAAACATTGAAAATAGCATTAAACCTACAAATAACGTATCTTTTTTCTTCATCTTACTCTCTCCTTTTACTGAAACAGTTTTTTCCAAAACAAAAAGCCCGCCCCTATGGATAGGGACGAGCTAGCTCGCGTTACCACCCTACTTCCGCAATCAATAAAAGCAATTGCGGCTCTCGATCAACGTACCATCATACGTGTCCCATGTTAACGGCGGGCAGGTCGGCAAAGGCTTACTACAATTTTGGGCCTTGCATCTCGGAGATGATTTTCACTTAGTTCCTGACACCGACTTTCACCAACCGCCGGCTCTCTGAGGTACAAGGAATATAAGCTACTCTTCTCGTCATCGATTTTAATAATTTTAAAAAATTCTAATAAATACGAATAAAGCAATTATATTATTTTTAAATAATTTTGCAACCCTTTTTTTTAAAAAAAATGGCTGTGTTAAAGAACAGTGTTGATTTTAACAGCCTGTTGATTGGAGCGGAAGGCACGAAGACTCCTGTGGGAGTATGGTTCAGGGGAGACCCCGCAGGCGCATGCGCCGAGGAGGCTCGCCGAAACGCCCACGGAAAGCGAAGCGCCTGGAGCGGAAATCAACAGCCATTTTAACAAAGCCCAATTAAAAAAGGAGGGTAGGATTTGGAAACGATACTATTCTTGAT
>NZ_JBCNAC010000043.1:0-31987 GCF_050477885.1 Neobacillus rhizosphaerae | reverse complement strand
GGAGCGGAAATCAACAGCCAAGTTCAACAGAGCTTTTTTTTAAAAACAAGACTATTAAAAGGATTTTATACGTATAGTAAATTTATTAGAATATTTAGAAAAGAATTTGAATATTTAAGTTTTAGGAGTATAATTAAACTTATAACATACTAACTGGTTAGTATGAAAAAGGGAGTGGAGAGATTGGATTTTTCATATTCTCAAAAGGTTAAAGATCTGCAAGAAAAGTTAACAGCATTCATGGGGGCTTATGTTTACCCAAATGAATCCGTTTACGAGCAGCAATTAAATGAACAGGAAAGCCGTTGGAGTGCTGTTCCGCCAATCATGGAGGCGCTAAAGGAAAAGGCAAAAGCAGAGGGTTTATGGAATTTATTTTTACCTGAAAGTGAATATGGTGCAGGTTTAACCAATTTGGAATATGCTCCTCTTTGCGAAATAATGGGACGTTCATTAATTGGACCAGAAGTGTTTAATTGTAGTGCACCTGATACGGGTAATATGGAAGTAATTGTTCGTTATGGCAAGGAACAGCATAAGGAAGAATGGCTGAAGCCACTGCTGGCAGGGGAAATTAGGTCATGTTTCTCGATGACAGAACCAGCGGTTGCCTCCTCTGATGCGACTAACATTGAAGCACGAATTGAACGCGACGGTGATGAATACGTCATAAATGGACGAAAATGGTGGTCATCTGGTGCCGGTGATCCCCGCTGTAAAATTGCGATTGTTATGGGAAAAACAGATCCTAATGCTAACCGTCATGAACAACAATCTATGATTCTAGTTCCTCTTGATTCCCCTGGGGTAAAGATTGAACGGATGCTGCCAGTGTTTGGGTACGATCATGCTCCACATGGACATGGTGAGATTACGTATGAAAATGTAAGAGTTCCAGCCGACAATATTCTTTGGGGAGAAGGAAAAGGATTTGCTATAGCTCAGGGTAGACTAGGTCCAGGTAGAATTCATCACTGCATGAGATTAATTGGTGCTGCTGAGCGAGCACTTGAAGAATTGTGTAAGCGTGTTCAAAGTCGAACCGCTTTTGGAAAGCCACTTTCCCGACAAGGAGTAATTGGGGAGTGGATTGCTGATTCTAGGATTGAAATTGAACAAGCTAGGTTACTAACTTTAAAAGCTGCTTACATGATGGATACTGTAGGTAATAAAGAAGCAAAAACAGAAATTGCCATGATTAAGGTCGTTGCGCCATCTATGGCATTGCGTGTGCTTGACCGTGCAATTCAAGCATTAGGTGCGGCAGGGGTATCTAATGATTTTACATTAGCGGCTCAATGGGCAAATGCAAGGACACTGAGGTTGGCTGACGGACCTGATGAAGTTCATCGTGCTCAGTTGGCAAAGCTCGAACTACGAAAATATCAATAAACAGGATTGCTAATTTGTGAACTAGATAGATAGAGAAGGGCTGGTACCTATGAGATTAAATAAAAAGATTGCAATTATAACAGGCGGCGGAAGCGGCATCGGACGTGCAACCGCCGTCCGTTTTTCCAAAGAAGGAGCGAAGGTTGCGGTAGCAGACATTAATCCTATCATTGGTGAAGAGACCGTAAGTCTTATAAAAGAGGACGGGGGAGAGGCTATTTTTGTTAAAACAGACGTAGCCGATTCAGAACAAATTAAGGAGCTAATTCAGATTACATCCAATACATTTGGTGGCTTACATATTATGTTCAACAATGCGGGTATTGGTAATTCCGAGGTACGGAGTGTTGATTTGGCAGAAGAAGAATGGGACCGAGTAGTTGATATTAACTTGAAAGGCGTATTCCTTGGGATTAAATATGCTGTCCCAGAGATATCAAAATCAGGTGGAGGTTCAATTATTAATACTTCTAGTTTACTTGGACTTAAGGGTCAAAAGTATATGTCTGCTTACAATGCCTCTAAAGCAGGAGTAGTTGTACTGACAAAAAACGCTGCACTTGAGTATGGAAAATACAATATTAGGGTGAATGCGATTGCTCCAGGAGTGATTGATACAAAAATAATTGAAGGCTGGAGACAGAATGAGCGTAAGTGGCCAATCATATCTCGTGCCAATGCACTTGGAAGAATTGGAACACCAGATGAGGTAGCAAATGCTGTTTTATTCTTAGCATCAGATGAGGCCTCATTTATTACAGGATCCACTCTTTCAGTTGACGGCGGAGGACTTACGTTTTAATTATATACGATTACCAAATGGAGGGGAACGGATGAGCGAGAACAAAGCCTGGTTGGCACATTATCCTGACACAATAGAGAAAAATATTACCATTCCGAATAAACCAATGGGACAAATTCTTCATGAAACAGCCTCAAAATTCCCTAACAATTTTGCCCTATCTTTTTATGGAAAAAAGTTCACCTATGGTCAACTGCAAGCCTTAGCCCATGCTTTTACCTCAGCACTTCAACAAAATAAGGTTCAAAAAGGCGACCGGGTGGCGATTATGCTTCCTAACTGCCCGCAATATGTCATTTCCTATTATGGAATTCTTAATGCTGGGGGAATTGTAACCCAGGTGAATCCTATGTCAGTTGAACGGGAACTTGAGTATATCCTAAATGATTCAGGTACTGAAACTATTGTGGTTCTTGATGCATTTTATCCAAGGGTGAAAAGTGTTCAATCTCAAACAAGTTTGAAGAATATTATTGTTGTTAGCTTACAGTCCTCAGGACAAAACTTTGCTCCGGATAGGAGCTTTGAAAACTTCCTAACAGAAGGTAACGGGAATGTGGTCCCAATTGAATTTGAACCAGAACATGATGTAGCAGTTCTTCAATATACTGGAGGCACTACAGGTCGGTCTAAGGGTGCTATGCTGACCCACCGAAACGTGTTAGCTAATGTGATCCAGTGTTATGAATTTTTTAAACATGATTTGGTAGATGGTAAGGAAAAATGCCTAACAGTAATTCCGCTCTTCCATGTATTTGGAATGAGTTCTTGCATGAATCTTTCTATATACACAGCAGGAGAATCAATAATGCTTCCTCGTTTTGATTTAGAAGAAGTCCTTAATACGATAAAAAATGAACAGCCTACAATGTTTCCTGGTGTTCCAACCATGTATGTCGCTATTACAAGCCATCCTCGGGCAGAGGAATACGGAATTAATAGTATTCGTACGTGCAATAGCGGCAGTGCACCAATGCCAGTGGAGCTACTCCGTAGTTTTGAAAGAAAAACAGGTTCAAAGATTTTAGAAGGATATGGTCTGTCTGAAGCTTCACCAACTACACATTGTAATCCTCCATTTGCAGAGAGGAAACCTGGAAGTGTAGGTATAGGAATGCCTTCTACAGAGTATAAGATTGTCGATTTAGCAACTGGTAAGGAAGAGGTACCTATAGGTGAACTAGGGGAAGTCATCATTAAAGGTCCGCAAATTATGAAGGGCTATTGGAATATGCCTGAAGAAACTGCTAATACATTACGGGATGGTTGGCTTTATACAGGGGATATTGCTAAGGTGGATGAAGATGGATATTTATACATCGTCGATCGAAAAAAGGATATGATTATTGCCAGTGGCTTCAATATTTATCCTCGCGACATCGAAGAGATGTTATATGAACATCCTGCTGTTCAAGAAGCTGTTTGCATTGGTGTTCCTGACCCATACAGGGGAGAAGATGTGAAGGCAGTTATTGTCTTGAAGGCTGGTAAAGCAGCAACTGAAGAAGACATAATTCAATACTGTAGGCAGAATCTTGCAGCATATAAGGTGCCTCGTTTGGTTGAATTTCGTGATCAATTACCTAAAACGGGAGTGGGGAAAATCCTTCGCCGTGCCTTGAGAGACGAAGTCAAACAATAGATGAGGTTATTTTAAGAGAGTGGAAAGCAAAATGGACAAATATTTATTCATACGTTAAAGGAGCGTTCGATAGTATGGTATAATTTCAATTAGACATTTTTTACAGATTGCGGGGACAGAACGGTGAAGGAAAAAATCACAGGACAAAGCATCCAGTTATTTGAAAAGAAGGGTTTTAGTGAAACCTCGATTCAGGATATTGTGGATTCTCTAGGTGTAACAAAGGGGACTTTTTACTATTACTTTTCAAGTAAAGAGGAACTGCTCATGGACATACATTTAGGGTATATTAATGAGCTGCTTGTCCACCAGGAACAAATATTAAATGATACATCAAAAAACTGTAAACAAAAACTATTTGAGATTGTGAATATGCTTATAACGAATATTCAACGGCAAGGAGCTGCAGCAAAGATTTTCTTTAGAGAAATGAAAAATCTTAGCTCAGAGCGTCTGGCGTTGATTGTCCCTAAACGGGATCAATTTCGTTTAAATATTGAAGCACTTATTAATAATGGCATTTCCAAAAAGGAGTTTCGACAGGATCTAAATGCACGCATTGTTACTATGGGAATTCTAGGTATTACCAATTGGAGCTATCAATGGTTTAATCCAAATGGCATGGTCTCTGATAATGAAGTTGCAGAAATTTTTGTCGAAATGATTTTAAAGGGAATTCAAGAAAATTGAAGAAAAAGTGAGAGTGGGTAAATTGAAATTACATACCCCCTCTTTTTTTAAAACAAAAATACCAACCGGTTAGTATTAAGTGTATTTAGATATACATTGTTGAGTGAGGTGGATACCATTGTGATGCATGAAATACGGGTATATGTAAGATTCGGGGAAACTGATGCGTTGGGTCATATTAACAATACAAGTTACTTCATTTATTTGGAGGAAGCACGGATCCGCTTTATTGAGTCATTAGGTTATAAGATGGATATTGGGAATTGGAATTTTATTCTCGCGTCAACCAAATGCGATTTTATTAGTCAAGGCTATTTTGATCAAAACCTCTTGATTAAAACGTATGTGTCAAATATAGGGAACAAGAGTTTTCAATTAGAACATGATATTATTTGTTCTAAAACAAACCAAATTGTAGCTAAGGGAAATGCAATCATGGTTTACTTTGACTTTGAAAAACAAAAAAGTGAACCTCTGCCTGACTTGTTAAAAGAAGAACTTCAAAGCTTTTTTGTTCATTCTTAGATATGACATTTTAACTTAAAGAGACTGAATTTTCGAAATTGAGAGGAGGAATCATATGCCGCGCCAAATGAATAAAGATACAATTCCTGTTCGAACGGGAGAAGAATTGAATTTAATTGTATTGGAAAAGTTCTTACGAGAAACGATTGATACGTTGCCAGCGGGTCCACTTGAAATTTTACAATTCTCTGCTGGTCATTCGAATTTAACCTATCAATTAAAAATGGGTGAGTGGGAAGCGGTGTTAAGACGGCCTCCGCTTGGACCAGTTGCTCCAAAGGCTCATGATATGGAAAGGGAATATAAAATACTTTCCGAATTAAATCCAATTTTTCCTGTGGCGCCAAAGCCAATCCTTTTTTCAGAAAACCTTGAAATTGTAGGAAGCCCATTTTTCCTCATGGAAAGAAAAAATGGTACCGTGATAGATACATCATTCCCAGAGGGTACTCAAGTAACTAAAGAACTTTGTCGCCACCTTTCTGAAGTTATGGTCGAAAAATTGGTAGAACTACATGCCATTGACTACAAACAAACAGGTCTATCATTAATTAGCAAGCCTCAGGGCTTTATGGAAAGACAGGTGCATGGGTGGATCAGCAGGTATGAAAGGGCAAAAACAGATGAAATCGCTTCTGTGGAAACCTTGAAAAAATGGCTTATAGACCATATTCCAAAAGAGCACGAATCCACGATCATTCATTATGATTATAAATTTAACAATGCCATGTTTAATGAACAATTTACAGACATGGTTGGATTATTTGATTGGGAGATGACTACAGTTGGTGACCCGTTGGCAGACCTTGGCGTTGCTATGGGTTATTGGAACCAAAGCGATGATTCCAATCTCATAATTAAAGGATTAGGAAGGGAACCTGTTACGGCAGTTTATGATGGATTTTTAACCAGAAACCAATTTATTGAACTTTACGCCAAAAAAAGCGGACGCGATATCTCCAACTTTAATTTCTATTTGACCTTTGCTTACTTTAAGCTGGCTGTGATAGGACAACAAATCTATTATCGCTTTAAAAAAGGCCAAACAACTGATATGCGTTTTGCTAACTTTAACCATTTTGTAAAAAATCTCATCCTCCACGCAGCGCATGTGGCTGATGAAAAGCTTTAAAGGGGAGCTGAAATGGCATGACAAAAGTTCACCTTCTCATGAAGAAAGAAGATATTAATGAAGAGAAATTAGCAGAAGGAAATAAAATTGCAGTTGTTTTAGATGTACTTTTGGCAACTTCAACAATCGTTTCCGCATTAAAAGATGGTGCGAAGGAAGTCATACCCGTTTTAAACAGCAATGAAGCCTTAGAACTAGCAAGAAGGTATAGACAAGATGAATATGTTCTAGCAGGTGAGCTGGACGCAAAGCCCATTGAAGGGTTTGTTTATCCAAGTCCAACCTTAATTGGTGAAACCATCAATGGAAAGGCATTAATATTATCTACTACAAATGGAACTGTTGCATTAAGGAAATCACTATTGGCGGATAAAATATATATCGCCTCAATATTAAATAATCCTGCTGTCGCCATCGCTGTTCAAAAATGTAAAGAGGAGCAAACCATTCTTGTTATTTGTTCAGGAAATTCAGGAGAAACCAGCATGGAGGATTTTTATGGGGCTGGACATTTTATTGATTGCTTGTTGAAAAATGGTAGTTATGACTTAACAGATGCAGCCAAGACGGCTTTGTATTTCTATCGGGGCCAGGAAGATTCCTATGAAATATTATTAGATTCTTATGTTGGTAAACTCCTAGAAAAGTATAATCAACAGGCTGACTTGATGTTGGCGGCATCAAAAGGAATCACTTCGATTGTTCCCGTATTAAAGGATGGAAAAGTAGTAATCGAATCCATCTTAGTATGAAGATAACTTCAGTACTGAGGGAAATATTTTTTATGAGGGGCGTGGAAGATGAGGTTTTTGCAAACAATTGCTGTAGTAACTGGGGCTGGCAGTGGAATTGGAAGAGCTGCTGCCATTCGCCTTGCAAATGAAGGAGCAAAGGTAATCTTAGTAGGAAGAACAAGGAAAAAACTAGAGGAAACAGCAGAAGAAATCAATCGAATGAATAAGATTCCGATGGCAGAAATCTTCACAGCTGACTGCACAGATGTAGAAGATATAGCTGAATTAGCAGAATATGTTCAACAGCATTATGGTGACCTTCATGTGCTCGTAAACAATGCCGGTGGATCAAGACATACTAAAATTTTGGAGATTACGGAACAAGAATGGGACTATGTGCAGGAAGTGAATTTGAAAAGTGTATTTTTAGTTTCAAAGGCGCTAGGAAAAATCATGATAGAAGGGGCACAGCGTGAAGAACGAAGCCGAGCAATTGTCAACGTAGCCTCGTTGTCAGGGCACCAGGCAGGTGCAGAAATTCCTCATTATAGTGCAGCTAAAGCGGGGGTCATTAATTTCACACGATCCCTTGCTTTAGAATTTGCACCTTTTGGCATTCGAGTCAATTCTGTCTCACCCGGATTTGTTGAAACTCCACTAACAGAAAAAGGCTTAAAAAATGATCGATTCGTAAGAGCAATACAAAGAAACACAGCTTTACAGCGTGTGGGTAATCCTGAAGAAATTGCCAGTGTCATCGCTTTTGCGGCATCACCTGAAGCATCCTATATGACAGGAGCTGATCTTTTAGTTGACGGAGGTTGGCTCATTAAATAAACGTGATAAGAAACCATTTAACTATATTATTTTAAATGAAAGGAAGATGTATATGACTCAAGAACATTTAATTGTTGAAAAATTAGGACCGGTACTTTCTTTAACCTTAAATCGACCAGAAAGCTTAAACGCCTTTAGTCCAGAAATGATAGGAGGATTAAAGGATGCGCTTTATAGTGCACAACAGGATGAGGACGTGCAGGTCATTGTTTTATCAGGAGCTGGCCGTGCTTTTAGTGCTGGTGGTGATGTTAAAACCATGGGGCAGGCAAAGGGTGTTCAAGTATACGACCATATTGGCAGACTTAATGAACTTATCTTACTAATGAAAGATACGGAAAAACCAATAATTGCGGCTGTACACGGGTTTGCGGCGGGTGCAGGTGTAAACTTAGCCCTAGCATGTGACTTAATTGTGGCGGCTGAAGAAAGTAAATTTGCCTTAAGCTTTTCACAGGTGGGGCTGGTTTCCGATGGGGGCGGTTCTTATCTACTACCTAGGTTGATTGGGCCACATTTGGCAAAACAATTCTTTTTTACAGCTGAACCAATTCCAGCAGAACGATTATATCAGTTGGGGGTCATAAATTACATTGTTCCAGTAGAAAAGCTTCAGGAGGAAACAACGAAATTTGCTCTGAAATTAGCACATGGTCCTGGGAAAGCATATGGAAAGCAAAAGAAGTTAATTGATCAAGCATTCACATCCTCACTAGAGGACATTCTTGAGCAGGAGCGTTTGATCCAGACACTGATGGTACAAACAGAGGACCACCAAGAAGGTATTGCAGCATTTAAAGAAAAAAGAAAACCAGCATTTAAAGGGAAGTAGGAGATGAATTTATGAAAGCAGTACAATTAAAGGAATATGGTGGGCCAGAAGTATTAAATCTGGTGGATATTGATAAACCTGTTCCTAAAGGTCACGAAGTACTTATAGAAATTAAGGCAATTGGTGTGAACTATGCTGACACAGCGCGAAGGGAAGGACAATATGTGGTAAAAACACCTCTTCCTTTTATACCCGGTGCTGAGATAGCGGGGATAGTCGCTGAAGTAGGAGAAAAAGTAACAAAAGTAAAGCCAGGTACAAGAATTGTGACGTTAATTGAATCGGGAGGATATGCTGAATTTGCCATTGCGGATGAACGTGCTTTAATCCCAATCCCTGAACATTTAGATTTTCATACGGCAGTTGCACTGCCGCTCCAAGGTTTAAGTGCGTATCATATTTTAAAAACAATGGGACGTTTAGAAAAGGGGGAGAGTGTCCTCGTTCATGCTGCTGCGGGCGGCGTAGGTACCATTGCTGTACAGCTTGCGAAATTGTTCGGTGCTGGAAAAATAATTGCTACCGCTAGTTCCGATGAAAAATTAGCGCTAGCTCGTGAAATGGGAGCAGATGTACTAATCAATTATACTGAGCCTGATTGGGAACAACAGGTTCTCGATGCAACAGGGGGTAGAGGAGTAAACGTTGCCCTTGAAATGGTCGGCGGAGAAGTTTTCAATAAAACCGTCAGGTGCCTTGCCACATTTGGTCGACTTGTCATTTTTGGTGCAGCAAGCGGGGAACAAAGTCGTTTCTATCCATCGTCACTAATGGCCAGAAATCAATCAGTTATTGGTTTCTTCCTGCCACAAATTATGAGAAAACAAGAATTATTGCAACCTAGTTTAGTAGAGCTTCTTACCTATTTAGGTGAAGGGAAACTAGAACTTACAATAGGTGGGGTTTTCCCATTAGAGGAAGCAGCACAGGTCCATACCCTTTTACAATCACGGAAAACACAAGGAAAACTGATTTTAGAACCGTAAACAGTTATCACCTAGTCTACCCATATGAATCTAGTTATTTTTCTCATTTTAGTAGAAAATCGAAAGGGTGAACCAATTTATGAAAAATGTTGAAACAGTTACAGGTCCAATTCCCGTTGAAAAGCTAGGAAAGACACTTATTCATGAACACTTTATTTTTGGATACCCAGGATTCCAAGGTGATGTAACACTAGGTCCTTTTAAGGAAGAAGAGTTCTTAGAAGCAGCTATTGCTGTAGCAAGACAAATGCAGAGTTTTGGTGTTCAAACGGTTGTTGACCCGACTCCAAATGAATGTGGTAGAGATCCACTATTCTTAAAAAAAGTATCAGAAGCAACTGGATTACAAATTATTTGTGCAACAGGATACTATTATGAAGGGGAAGGGGCTCCTCCATACTTCAAGTTCAGACAGGCATTAGGTACTGCTGAGGAAGAAATTTATGAAATGTTTATAAAAGAGATTTCAGAAGGAATTGCCGGAACAGGAATTAAACCAGGCATTATTAAGCTAGCATCAAGCAAAGACCAGATAACTGAGTATGAAAAAATGTTCTTCCGTGCTGCAGCAAGGGTACAAAAGGAAACGGGCATCGTGATTTTAACTCATACACAGGAAGGAACAATGGGGCCTGATCAGGCGAGAATGTTAATTGAACTTGGTGCTGACCCAAGTAAGATTATTATTGGTCATATGTGCGGCAATACTAACCCTGAATATCATAAGGAAGTCATGGACCAGGGAGTCAGAATTGGGTTTGACCGTTTTGGAATCCAAGGAATGGTTGGAGCACCTTTCGATCAAGAAAGAGTAGCAACCTTAATGGATTTATTAGATGCAGGCTACGAGGATCAAATTTTACTAGCACATGATTCTGTTAATATTTGGCTGGGACGTTCTCCAATTATGAACGAACAAGTGATGAAAATAATGGAGAACTGGCACCCAGGTCATATCTTTGAAAACATCCTACCAACACTTAGGGAAAATGGCGTAACCGAGACACAAATCGATAAAATGCTTGGTGTAAATGCTGAAGCATTATTTACAGGAGCACCGGCAAAAGTGTTCTAACTTTACCCCAAAAGAGGACTTGAATATCAATTCAAGCCTCTTTTTTATGCTTTTGGCTATGTTAAAGCATTATGTTGATTTAACACACCTGTTGGAGCGGAAATATTAAAAAACTATGAACAAAGTATTAATTAGTCGGGAAGAATGATCTAATATGTTGATATGCAAAAAATTTGAGATAAACTAAATGTAAGAATCAATTATCTATAGTAAATGGATTGCAGTTCGAGAATGGTGAAGAGTCCTAAACAAGGTACTTCCACGTTGCTAGTTAGGAGATGGGCATTTTGAAAATATTAGTGATTGAAGATAGTAAGAGTGTTTGCTCAATGATTGAAATGTTTTTTGCAAAGGAAGGAATTGAAGGTGAGTTTGTAAATGATGGTCTAGAAGGCTATAACCGCTTTAAAAGTGGTACTTGGGATGCACTAATTGTTGATTGGATGTTGCCTAGTATGGATGGAGTAACTATTTGCAGGAAGATTCGCGAAGAGAAGTTTACTGTTCCGATTATTATGTTAACTGCAAAGGATAGTGAATCTGATCAAGTGCTTGGACTAGAAATGGGTGCAGATGATTATGTGACAAAGCCTTTTAGTCCTTTAACACTAATGGCAAGAATTAAGGCGGTGACTCGGCGTTTTCAAACGCAAGTACCAGCGGAGCAGAAAAATATGGTTCAAACAGAATATTTTAAGGTCAATAAAGATACTAGAGAAGTGATTGTTGACGGTACTCCGATAACCAACTTAACACCAAAGGAATTTGATCTTTTGTACTTTATGGTGGAACATCCACGACAAGTATTTTCTAGAGAGCAGCTACTAGAAAGTGTGTGGGGATATCAGTTCTACGGCGATGAAAGAACTGTTGATGTTCATATTAAGAGACTTCGGAAGAAGGTTGAGACCACTTCACAGCCATTTTTTCATACTGTTTGGGGAGTAGGGTATAAATTTGATGAGTCCATCAAAACCGATCAAGTTTAGATATTTCTATCAGCAGTTTTTTAGCCATATTAGTATTATTATTGTTGCCTTTTTAATTCTAAGTCTCTTGTTTGCTCATTACGTGGAAAATTTAGTTTATCAGAATAAGGCAGATGAACTTATTTCGTATGGTAAAGCCATTTTAACAGATATGAAAGAAACTCCTTTCGCGACTAAAGAAATTATGAATCAATATAGTACGGTATTAGCTGCACGAAAAATGAGTTTTAGTATGTTCGATGAGGATGGAAATCTTTATTTAGTCGGGAAACGCGGACCAGCTATTAAAGGGTTATCTGATAAGGAATGGAAGAAAATTACCGAAGGACAAACACTCATAGTACAAAGTGATTTTAAAAGGTTTGGGCAGGAGGGGGTAACATTTGTTGTTCTGCCCTATCATGATAATGGGAGATTTGTTGGCGGAATTTTGTTAACTTCCCCTATTAGTGGTTCTAGCGATATGATTCGTCAAATCAATAAATTTTTACTCTATACGATTTTAATTGCCTCCGCTGTTTCGTTTTTATTAAGCTGGTTTTTATCAAGAATACATGTAAATCGTATTAAACGTCTTCGTGAAGCGACATCACTTGTATCAGCGGGGAATTATCATGTTAATGTAAAATCATCCAATTTTGATGAGATTGGTGAGTTAGCAAATGATTTTAATCATATGGTGGATAAGATCAATACTTCAATGGAGGAGATAGAGAGTCTTGAAAACAGAAGAAGGCAGTTTATGGCAGATGTTTCTCATGAGATGAGGACGCCATTAACCACCATCAGTGGTGTGATTGAAGGATTGAGAAATAACATGATTCCTGAGAAGGACAAAGAAAAGGGCATCAATCTTGTAAGTCATGAAGCCAAAAGATTAATTCGGCTTGTCAATGAGAATCTTGACTTTGAGAAAATTCGTTCCAATCAAATCCAATTGTTTAGAGAAGATATTCAGCTTTTAGAAGTATTGGAAATCATTCAAGAACAATTAATGTTACAGGCTGAAGAGAAAAATAACATGCTCAATGTCGATGTTGAGCCAGATATCATGGTGAATGCCGACTATGACCGCCTTGTTCAAATTTTGATTAACATTACCAAAAATAGCATTCAATTTACTACCAATGGAACCATTTGGTTAAGAGGAAAAGAGGATGTGAACTGGGTTATTGTTGAAGTGGAGGATACTGGGATTGGGATTGATCCAAATGAACTGGAAAATATCTGGCGTCGTTTTTACAAAGCAGATATCTCAAGAACAAGTAACCCTTATGGGGAGTTTGGGTTAGGTCTTTCGATTGTAAAACAATTGGTATTGCTGCATAACGGTGAAATTGAAGTGTTTAGTGAAAAAGGAAAAGGGACCAAATTTGTGATTCGTTTTCAAAAAACACGCTGAGGAGAGCTGCAGATTATGTCTGTAGCTTTTTTTAATAAAATTCATTTTTCTTTCTTATAAATTTTCATAACCCGTTACAGATTGTTAATAATTTCTTAAGATTTGTCGGCTAAAGTATAGATAAGTTAAAAAGAATTTGACAACCGAAAAGGAGATCGATTGTAATGGATCGTTTGAATGAAAATGAATTTGAAAGAAATGAATCTAACTTATCTGAGATGACAGAAAGTACAAATACTAGTGAAACTTCAGAATTTGACAATAGGGAAGGAGATTCGAATGCGGTTGACGCGACTTTCAGTGCGGTGGGTAACGAACACGAGAGGGAAAATGTTCAACCAATAGAATCTGAAAAAGTGTCGGATGAAGTCATTCCCGCGATAAGCGAGCAGATTCGTCCTACCAAACAATTAAGAGGAGAAAATCGTAAGAAACGAAATGTAAAAGGGTTTGCTTCTACCCTGGCAGCAGGAATAATTGGATCTGTTTTGACTTTGACGGTTCTACCACATACAGAATATTTTAAAAACCAATATCCTGTGGGAGAAAATCAACAAGTAAACAGGTCGGGACAGAGTGGGAATAGTGCAACATCAGTAAGACCCGTATCGGCTCAACCTACTGCTGCTTCATCAAACTCCATAGCAGATACAGTTGAAAAGATTTCAAAAGCGATTGTCGGAATCGTCAACTACCAGCAGCAGCAGCAGAACAACTTTTACGAAAATCAAAATTCAACGCAAAGTGTTGAAAGTGGATCCGGTTCGGGTGTTATTTTTCAAAAAAATAAAGACATCGCTTATATCGTTACCAATAATCACGTTGTTGAAGGGGCGTCAAAACTTGAAATTTCATTGTATGATGGAGAAAAGACAACCGCAGAAGTAGTTGGAACAGATGCTCTTACAGATCTTGCAGTATTAAAAATTGATGCCAAATATGTCACTTCAACAGCAGACTTCGGAGATTCATCTACACTACGACCAGGTGATCAGGTCTATGCGATTGGAAATCCGCTTGGCTTAAATCTTTCAAGAACTGTTACTCAAGGAATTGTTAGTGCAACTAACCGGAGTATTTCTGTCACTACTTCAGCAGGTAATTGGGATACAAATGTTATTCAGACTGATGCAGCGATCAATCCTGGAAACAGTGGTGGTGCCTTAATCAACCCACAAGGACAAGTAATTGGTATTAATAGCTTAAAAATCTCAGAGAGCGGTGTAGAAGGATTGGGCTTTGCTATACCTAGTAATGATTTCATCCCTATTGTGAACCAATTAATTAAAAATGGTAAGATTGATCGACCATATCTAGGAGTTGGACTTGCTGATTTAGAGGAAGTACCACAAATGTATTGGCAAAATCTCCCTAACAATATAAAAAACGGTGTTATGGTTATGAATATTGATCCAAGTTCTGCTGCAGCAAAGGCGGGATTTCAACCAAAAGATATCATTGTATCGATGAATGGAAATGCCATTGCTAATTCATCTGATTTAAGAAAATATCTGTATTCAAAGGTTCGCACAGGTGATTCAATTAAATTTGAAATATATCGTAATGGGAAGCTTATCACGTTAAATGCAAAATTAGTCAATAATAGTGGTGCATAATTAGAGGTAAAATAAGACCAATAATAAGGGTCTTGAGGTGAAAACATGAATAGGGTCGGAAAATACGCGATCAGTGAAGTAGTAGATGATTTAGAGCTAATGAATATGGTTTTTGAATTACCTGAAAAGGATAAAATGATTATGTGGTCGGAAGGTTATATCGATCATGTTATCGATAAATTGCCCGAATATGCCCGTGACATCTTAGCGAATCGAAAAGAGAAGTGGGAAGACACAAAAGAATTTTATGAAAAGAAGCTTGAAGAAATTGTAAACAAAAATGAGTTTAAAAAAATGCTCAAGAGCGAACGGAAGGAGTTCGCCCTATTCGTAAAGGAACAATATCAAGAGTACCAATCATTGTTATTCTTAATTTACGATAGTAACTTAAAGGATGATGACTTAAGAAAGTTTGTATACCGAAGAAGGTTTGGAGCAAATAAAAGGTATCTACATTAGGGGTTTTGCGGAATAGTCTGAAAAAATAGGCTTGCAATTAATAGGGGAAAAAATTACAATAAAAGTAACTTGATTGGAAACGGGGGTGGGAAGAGATGAAACGTTCTATTTTTGTTCGCGTGCAATGGCTTGAAGCGCTATATTTTTGTCGCGCGATTTTTCATGATGTGGTTTTTAAAGGGGGAAATCTGCCCTTTTTTAGAAACTTCATAATGAATTTAGAACGATAACACATCTCTTTACCCACAATAAATAGGTAGTTGAGAGTGCAATCGCCCGCACTCTTTTTTCATGCTTATTTTTAGGCCGCGGGAAGGTTAGATGCCCGTGGCCTTTTTATATAAAGAGAGTGTTCATCTTAATTATAAATTTAAAGGAGAATGAACATGATCATTTGTAGTGTAAATCATATAGCAAAATCCTATGGTGGAAATCTGATTTTTAAAGACGTATCATTAGAGATTCTAGAAGGAAGCCGAATTGGACTCGTCGGCCGTAATGGTGGCGGAAAAACAACCTTAATGAAGTTATTAGCTAATCAAGAAACAGTGGATGAAGGTGTTATCCATTGGAAAAAAGGGTTGAAAATTGGATATTTGGCACAGATTGCTGACTATAAACGCCTAACGGTTAAGGAAGTTTTAAAAACTGCTTTTGCCCAATTAATAGAAGTTGAAACAAAACTTCAGCAATTAGAAATAGAAATGGGGCAGGAAATCGCTCCACATTATTTGCAAAGATTAATGGATCAGTATGGAAAGCTTCAGGATGATTTTATATTAAATGGCGGTTATGAAATGGACGCTCAATTGGAGCGGATTGCAAACGGCCTCAATATTACCAGCCTCCTTGACAAAGACTTCTCATCTCTAAGCGGCGGCGAGAAAACGAAGGTAGGTCTTGGTTTAAGCTTACTAATCAATCCGGATCTCCTTTTACTCGATGAACCAACCAACCATTTAGATCTTAAGGCAATTGAATGGCTAGGTACATTTCTTAATGAATTTAAAGGAACGATCGTTCTTATCTCCCATGACCGTTACTTTTTAGATGAAGTAGTTAATAAGGTGCTTGAAATGGAAGATGGAGAAGTTGATTTGTATCATACAAATTTCAGTGGTTATGTAAAAGAGAAAGAAGAGCGGTTATTAAGAGAATTTCAGGAGTATCAGGAACAACAACGAAAAATTAAGAAAATGAAAGAAGCGATTAAGCGGCTTCGCGATTGGGCCAATCGATCCAATCCTCCGAGTGCTGCCCTTCATAAACGTGCAACCAATATGCAAAGGGCACTTGACCGAATCGAAAAACTAGAACGTCCGAAGCTTGATGTGAAGAAAATGGCGATTGACTTTGAGACCAATGACCGTAGCGGTAAAGATGTAATTGTTCTAGAAGATGTATCGAAGATATTCGGTAATCGAACCCTTTTCGAAAAGGTCAATATGCTTGTTCAATATAAGGACCGTGTGGCGATTGTCGGTGAAAACGGAACGGGGAAATCGACACTATTAAAAATGATCCTAATGCAAATGGAAGCAGACAAAGGAATAGTTAAAGTAGGAAGCAATGTTAAAGTGGGTTATTTATCACAGCATGTCTTTGGGGACATTGGTGATGAATCGTTAATTGACGTTTTTCGTTCTGAGGTTGTGGTAAACGAAGGAGAGGCACGTCATATTTTAGCTCGCTTCTTGTTTTACGGACCTGCTGTATTTCGAAAAGTAAATCAGCTTAGCGGTGGTGAGAGAATGCGGCTAAGGTTGGCTCAGTTGATGTATCAGGATATCAACCTGCTGATATTGGATGAACCAACGAACCATTTGGATATTGATTCCTGTGAAGTACTTGAAGAAGCACTTGAACAATTTAACGGAACAATATTAGCTGTTTCTCATGACCGCTTCTTCCTCAATAAATTATTTAATAAGATTTATTGGCTGCAAAATGGCTCCGTTCACTTTTTTGATGGTAACTATGACTGGGCAAAAGAGAAATTGAGGGAATTTGAAACAAAACAAATTTATAAAACACCCACCAGCACTTCAAAACCATCTCTACAAAGAACAAAAGGAGAAGAGAAGTATGTGATGAAGGTGGATGACATCGAAGAGAGAATAGAGAAAATTGAATCGGAGTTACACCAGCTTAAAAAAATGCTTGAAGAAGTGAGTGAGCTCGAGTTACTGCAAAAAATTTATTTGGAAATAGAAAACAGGGAAATTGAACGAGACCAACTATACATCTTGCTAGATGAAGTTGTGTAAACAGTTCGTATGGATGGGGCCGCCAATTTATGCGGCTCTATTTTTTGTAAGGGGACTTTTCGAGTGTCGAAATTTTTCTTATAATTAGTAATGTTCTTTATCTGAAGGTGGTGATTTTATGGAATCTAAATTTACTGTCAAGCAAGTATTGTTCCTACTTTTTGTTACAATTTCAGGGGTCATCTGGTCTGTAAGTTTTCATCACCCTCTTTTTGCTGGTTTTTTTCCGGGGTATGTAATTTTGGTATTACTTGCAAGAAAAAAATACAATTCATTAAAAGTTATACTTCAAATTAGTGTAAAGGGAATCCAAAAAACAAAAATTGTCATTATTATACTTTCTTTAGTTAGTCTTTTACTACCTTCTTGGTATTTAGCAGGAACGATTGATCAGATGGTTAAAATTGCACTTTATATAATTAATCCACACCATTTTATTATTCTGTCATTCCTGGTTGCCATGTTTTTCTCGATGCTCCTTGGTACAACAGTTGGTACGTTAAGTGCGATTGGCATTCCTATTTTAGGCACTGCTGCAGTCCTTCACCTTCCAACTGAGATAGTAGCAGGAGCATTAGTGTCTGGTGCTTTTGTCGGTGATCGAACATCACCGTTTTCAAGCAGTCATCAATTGTTATCACATACTGTTGAAGTGCCGGTAAAAAAACAGTGGAAGGCTATGTTATGGACGTCCATTTTAGCAATATTCGTTTGTTTCAGTTTATATGGGCTTTTTGACTTCCTTTACTCCGATAATTCAGTAATTCACTCCAAGTCCATTACCTGGGGGGAGATTTCTGTGATAACATTTATTCCACCTATGGTCTTAATTGGAATTGTGGTTTGTCGGTTTAGCATTATATATGCTTTCCTTGCTAGTATTCTATCAGCAGCTATGGTAGCTGTAGTTAAAGGGGCAGCTTTTTCAAAGATAATCTATGTATGTTGGTTCGGAATAAATGGTCTAGGCGGAGGCTTTGTTCATATGTTCGAATTGCTGCTATTTCTCGCTTTGGCAGGGGCTTATAATGGATTGTTAGAAGAATTGAATGTGATTCAGCCTTATTTAGACCAATGGCTACAGTCCTCACGTTCCTTGATGAATGATACAGTAAGAACAATTCTGGCAACGTTACTAATCAGTGTCATAGCTGCCAATCAAACACTCCCCATCATCTTAACAGGGAGATCCTTTTTACCGCATTGGTCAAAAAAGTATGGAAAAGAAGAGCTAGCTAGAGTAATGGGTGATTCAACTATGTTATTCCCTGGAATGGTCCCGTGGAGTGTTCTTGCTATCATGTGTAGTACAATAGTAGGTATCCCCTTAATGAAATACCTACCATATGCTTTCTTTTTGTGGGGTTTACCATTTCTAACTATCTTATCCTCATTTTTGAAACAAGTCCTATTCCGAAAAGAAAAAACTGATGCAACAATGTAAAACGAAGTCATTTGGCTTCGTTTTTTTGTTGATCAGAGGTCTCTAATTCGATTGAATGATTTCTTAGTTACTGTCATATAAGTGATAGTAAAGAATTAGGACAAGGAATGATCATATGCTAAAGAAATTGGCTATAATCGGATTTGGCAGTACTATGCTAGGAATAGGTATAAATGGCTTTATCCTTCCTTTTCATTTAATTAATGGAGGACTATTTGGAGTTAGCCTATTAATAAAGTATTTATTTGGTTTTAAAGCGGGAATTATTTTTATTCTTCTAAACATCCCTATTTATATGTTTGCTTATAAATCCGATCGACTGTATTTTTTCAACGGATTACTGGGTGCAATCTTATCAGGCTTTATGATTGAACTGTTATTTCCCTTAAACGGAAGATTCCATTTACCGATTTTAAGCAGTGTAATAGTCGGGGCAATCATCATTGGAATAGGTGTTGGAGTCATGCTAAGAAACCATATTAGTCCTGGCGGTATGGACTTGCTCGCACTATTAATCTCTAAATGGTCAAAAATAAATGTAGGCGTCATTATGGTTTTGATGGATGGCATGATCATACTAACTGGGCTTGTTCTTCTCCAAAATGCTAGACTTCTATATTCACTGGTTGTCATTACAATTGTTGGTCTCCTTGCCACGATTATTACTTCTTACCGTAGAATACATATACTTTAGGATTCAGATAATCTCTCTTAAGGACAATCAAAAAGTCTATACATTTTGTTCACTTTTTTTCACTCCATTTTCAGAAAAGCTTGATATGATTAAAATAATCGGATTTCTTGAAATGGGGTGGCTATATTGAATATTTTGCTAGCGGAGGACGATGTTCGACTAGGGAAGTTAATGGCCCACTTACTGCAAAAGGAGTTCCACCGTGTAGATTGGGTGAAAAATGGCCATGACGCATATGACCATGCCAAAATGGAGATTTATGATGTTGTGATCCTCGACTGGATGTTACCTGGGGAAAATGGTCTATCAGTATGTAAAAGATTGCGTGAAAGAGGGATTCAAAGCGGAATCTTATTTGTTACGGCTAAAGATGCTAATAAAGATATCGTTTCGGGTCTAGATTCAGGTGCGGATGATTATATTGTTAAGCCATTTGAATTTAATGAGTTAATAGCAAGGATTCGAGCGATCAGCAGAAGAAAAAATAAACCCCTCGAAGTGCTCGTTTCCATGGATGATTTCACTTTAAACTTACATACCCATGAACTCATTCGGGGGAACAGTGTAATTGAACTAACTAAAAAGGAATACCATCTTCTCGAATTATTAATGCGCAATCAACATCAAGTAATGACGAGAGAAGTTTTGTTCGAAAAGCTGTGGGGGTATGACACAGAAGTGTCAGATAATGCGTTAGATGCTTTGGTTAAGTTAGTTCGAAAAAAAATAGATTTGCCTGGTAAACCTTCTTTTATCCAAAACGTCCGGGGAATCGGATATAAAGTGAAACACTCGGATGTTTAAGCAGGTTCGAACAAAACTAACCATTAGTTATACGTTATCACTTGTCATCCTACTTATTTTGTTTATTGGCTTGTTATATCTTTTAATTTCACATGAAATAAATGAAAAACAAAGAAATGACTTACTCCATTATTATGACAAAGAGAAAGTAGAAATGATTGAGGAACTATATGAAAGAGACCACCATGGCTTGGAATATGAACCGAATCGATCAATCTTCTATTATGTGTACAATCAACAGGGAGAACTTGTATTTGGGGAGGAAACCATTCAAACCTTCTCCAATTGGCTTAATCAATATAAAAGTATTAGTGGAGATTCAATTTCTCAAAGAATAACGTGGAAACAACGTCATCTACTTTTTATTAAAGAACCACTTGAAAGCTATGGATTTATCATACTTGGTATGGATATTACGAGTGAGAAGCACCTTATACAAAATATTACTTGGACCCTTATTGTGTTAACACTATTGTTTAGTCTTTTATATACTTTTCTTGGCTATTATTTTGCTGGACAAGCGATTAACCCAATAAAAAATGCCTTTCAGAAGCAAGAGAAATTTGTTTCAGATGCCTCGCACGAATTAAGGACGCCACTAAGCATTTTTTATAGCTCAATTGATTTGCTTTTAAGAGAGGAAGAGAAAAACATAAGCGCCTATGGAAAAGAAGTTCTCCAAGACGTGAAAACGGAAGCAATCCTAATGAGCCATTTAATTAATAATCTTTTAGAGTTAGCGAGAAGTGATAAAAACCAATTAATTCTAGATATGAAGAGAGTACATTTGTCTGATTTACTGTTTTCAGTATATATCAGGTTTTCGAGAAAAATTGATACCCAAATTCAATTCGTATCAAATATCCAAGATGATGTGGATCTCATTTGTGATCCAGTACGAATACAGCAATTGCTTTACATTTTATTGGATAATGCTTTGTGTTATACAAACGAAGGAAAGATTACTCTTTCCTTAAAACTAGAAGGAAATAAAAGGATTATTACTGTTGAGGATACAGGTAGTGGCATTTCATCTAGGGATCTTCCATATATATTTGACCGTTTTTATCGAGCGGATTTATCAAGAGAAAAGGGAGGAGCTGGGTTAGGACTTTCTATTGCTAAATCAATTGTTCAAGCTCATAAAGGAAAAATTTATGCCAACAGCACTCCGGGGGTGGGCAGCGTGTTTACGGTTATTTTTGAGGAAGAAAGATAAACGGCAGCCTGATTCTGCCGTTTATCTTTTCAATTCCTTTGTTCTAGGAGTCTGTTTACTCATAATTGATTCCATGATTCTAATAAAAAGAAGCAAGATTACAAAGGAACTGGAAGTTAGGTAAATAACTAATGCCCAGCTTTTAGAAGAATCGGTCCCAATTGCCAGCCCATGCACAAGCATAAATATCCATGCAGGGATTACTGTAAGATGGATTTTTTTCCATTTTCGGATTCCTAATTTTTTAATAAAAAAATCCGAGGAGCCTATCACTATAAAAAATAGGTAAAATGAAAGAGTTCCAAGTGCTGAATACAAAGGTTTATTATTTGCGTGAAAAGGTAGGAGAAGATCACTTAGAGAATAAGGAACATACTGATCACGCCAAATTAGAATGATGTGAAAAATAATTGTTAGCATTCCGTACCAGCCACTAGTTTGATGGTATGATAGCAGAGCAGCTTTCTTTTTTTTCATTATAGAATAGGTGCTAAATAAACCAATAATTAGGGATAGAGTGAGAAAATAAAAGGCTAAAAACCCAGACGCACGTATCAACGTCCAAACTGAGAGGTATTCACTCATTGCACGGTCCTCCGTTATCAAGTAGTATTTTTCCTTGATTATTTACTAGTAGATAAGAGCAGGTTGGATCTAATTGCTGTAAATGAGTCTTTATTAGAGCTTGTTCCACCATAAGACTTACTTTGGCTCCTACCTCTGCTTCAAGGAGGTTATTGGAAATAACTGTCGCTTGTATAATGCCGTTATCTGCAGGTATACCTGTTTGTCCATTTAAGATATGGTGTTTTCTTATTGATCCTTGCATCCAGCTTCGATAAATAACGTTGGAGGTAGCGATGCCTCCATTTTTTATATTGAAGTGGGCAATTTCTTTCTCATTATGATAGGGATGGCTCACTCCGATTCTCCAATCCATAGTGCCATCAGACCATACTGTAATATCCCCACCACCATCAACTATTCCAGCTTCTGATTTACCTATATTTTTTAACCATTGAGCTGCTGCTTGAACGGTATATCCTTTTCCAATTCCACCCAGGTCTATTTGCCCTTCAGCTACTCGCAAAACAGTTTGTTTATTCGAATGAATCAGGAAAGGAGAATGATCTATTTCAGCAACTGGAGAATGCAAATGGTATTGTTTGGAGTCTGTATTGAATGGAAAGGATTGTTCATAACCATGGAACTGCATTTGTAATGAAAGATAGGGAGAAAAGAGTCCCCTCGTCTTCTTTCGAAAAGCTTCTGCTTGTTTAAGGACGTCAAATAGAGGGCCGGAAAGACTCATTTCCTCACCTACCTTTAATTGGTTCAAACGATCCAATTCATTGCTTTTTCGAAACCTTGACCATTCATTTTCCACATATCGGACCCATTCCTCCATTACTACCTTCCAAGCTGAAATCTTACAATTATAGATAGCAAAATAAAAGTTTGTGTTCATAGCGTCCAATGAGAATATATCTAGCCATTCATGATCTCCGTGTATTCCTATCACTTTGCATCACGCTTTCTGAGATAACTGCCCCATTAATTGAAAAATTGGACCAATCTAGCTGTGCAAATTCTTTTTCTTCTTTGCTCATCGACTTCTTGATGATTGTTTCTGAGTTTGGCAATCCCTGACTAGGTTGATTTACACTAATTTGACTAATTACAAAAGCTGAAAGGGCAGTACCGGTAATCCCAAGTATCCACTTTGATTGATTTGATTTAACCATTAATATCACGCTCCTTATTGAATTTCTTCTAATTCCATTCCTTTTTGAGTAATATCCCATTTAATACGGTAACCGAAGGCATTTGCAGCAACAGAGATTGGTAGATAAATTGTATTTTCATAGGGTACAGCTTGTGTGGGCATCGGAGTTTTGACCCTATTTTCAAAAGCTGCGTTTGATCCTGCTTTAACAATCAGCTCTATATTTCCTTTAGTTAGAACGGAAATTTCACTATCTGGATAGAAGGCAGCCTTTGCTCCGATTGCTTTTGCTATTTCGTTTGCTGAGATTAGTATCTGTCCATCTTGAGGGATCATATAAATTTCTATCTTGTTTTGATTGAATATGACAGGAACCTCTGAAGGCTCTGAAATAGGAAGTAGATTATTAGGATTGTTTCTTGGTTGCCTTGACCATAAATTCCAAAATTCTGTTTGTTGTTGTTTTTCCCTTTTAGGGACCTCCAATTCATCCACTACATCAAAATTGTCATCTTCATCATCTTCTTGATAATATTCGTGTCTGTCCTCCTCGTGATGTTCTTCACCATCATCTGCTATGACGCTTGATCCAATTGAAAGTAATGGTAGAATGACGGAAAAAAGGATCATTAATTGTTTCCATTTTTTATTCACATTCCATACCTCCTTACATCTTTGTTTGCAGTTTAGTCCATGACTCTGAAAAGAAACTGAAAACTATATGGTAAAATATAAAATAAAACCTATTTTTTTAATGAAATAAAAGTAAGGTTAAAAGCCGGAGGTGAAGTAGAATGAAACTTGTTAATGACCACTTAAAGAAAGGGTTAGAAATTTTGTTTGTTGGCTTTAACCCCAGTATCCGTTCTAGTGAGGTAGGGCATCACTATGCTAATCCAAATAACCGATTTTGGAGAATTTTATCCGAAGCAGGGATTACCCCTCGGAAATTTGAGGCAGAGGAAGATGGAAAACTGTTAGAGTTAGGATTTGGTTTTACGAATATTGTCCAACGTCCTACGAAAGCAGCGGATGAAATTACGAAGGAAGAGTACAAAGAGGGAAAAGAAATATTAAAAAGGAAAATTGTCCAACTTAAGCCTAAACTAGTTTGCTTTGTTGGAAAGGGTGTATACCAGCAGTATAGTGGTTGTAAGTCCGTTCTATGGGGGGCTCAAAAGATATCTGTAGTACCAGGAACAATTGATTTTGTAGCTCCATCTTCGAGCGGACTAGTTAGAATGAAAATGGATGAAATTGTAGAAATCTATAAACAGTTAAATCAATTAATGACCAAATAAAAACATCGACGGAAACAGTTTACCGTCGATGTTTTTATTTTTAGGTACCAAATTTTTTATGATAGTGTGACAGGACTAAGAGTGGGAAAATATACCGATAACTATGATAGTGAATGTAAAAGCCTCCCGCCATTCCTTGTCCTTTTGGATATGAAGTAGTCCAATCATCTTTTTCGAGTGATTCAAGTAAGTAGCGGATACCTCTTTTGATATCAGATGTTGGTTTATTTGAGGTGGAAATTAATGCGTCTAGTGCCCAGGAAGTATGTGTTAATGTGCTTGCATTTAATGGGATAAACGTTTTCTTACTATCACTATGGCATGATTCTCCCCAACCCCCATCCGTATTTTGAATCTCACGTAACC
The DNA here is from genome assembly GCF_050477885.1 of Neobacillus rhizosphaerae. Taxonomy (GTDB): domain Bacteria; phylum Bacillota; class Bacilli; order Bacillales; family Cytobacillaceae; genus Neobacillus; species Neobacillus rhizosphaerae_A. The sequence continues at coordinate 7,053 of NZ_JBCNAC010000043.1, read as the reverse complement.
AAGTGACAGCTTTTACAATAGAAGCATGATTGGAAGGAACACCTGCCGGTAATAATCCCGTAACTGCTGCCCACGTTCCGTAAAGATAACAAATCCCCCATCTACCATACCAGGAGCCATCCTTTTCTTGATTTCGTAGCAGCCATTGGACGCCTTGCTTGATAGAGGTGTGGTTTTTTGAGAGGTTAGTATAATTTCCGAAAAATTCAAGTGTCCGACCAGTGAGATCAGCACTTGAAGGGTCAGCGATCAAGAACTCTGCTTTTTCTATCGGAAGAAATTGTAGTAGTTTTGAATTGGTGTTCCTTTCAAAGGCTGGCCAGCCGCCATCATCATTTTGCATGGACAAGACCCAATTAATTCCTCGGTCCCAGACTGCGGTTTCAGCGGGCACCATTCTGGATAGTGCTCGTAAAGAAGCTGTTGTATCATCGACATCTGGATTTATTGTATTTACATCGGAAAAACCCCAGCCTCCTGGCATCGTTCTAGGGTTATGGACCACCCAATCTCCAAATTTATGGTGCTGTCGTTCAAGAAGATATTGATTGGCTTTCTGAATCATTTCGTCGCTTATAGCAACCCCCGCGGACTGCAAGCTATTGCTAATCAATGAAGTGTTCCACACATTGGCAGTGGTATATTGCATATGCGGCATCCCCTTAATTTCGCACTGCATGGACTTCATTCCGGATATTGCCTTTGTAATAATTGGGTCACTCTTTTTGAATCCAAGAGATAGTAGGGCAAAAATCATTAAAAAAGTACTGCTGTAAAAGCTATAAAAGGTGCCGTCTGGCTCAATCCGGTCAAGCATATACTTTTTCGCTCGATCAATGGCCATTTGGTGAAGCTGTTCGGGTAAGCCAAGTAAGCTTTTTACCCCATCTTCAATAAAAGAGTGCAAGGAACGATAGTCCTGGGAGCGGATCCATTCGCTTTTAATATTTCGTTGTAGATATAAATGAGATAGGTCGGGACTGTTAGGCGTTTTTATTGAAAACTCCTTATCTGTTAATATCAAGATTGGAGTAAGGTTGGCCCTGCCAAAAATTGAAAAGGAATAGTAATTAATAGGAAAGTTTAAGGGTAGGAGGATTACTTCAATGGGTAGTAGAGAAAAGGCAGGCCACTTGTATTGACCCGTTATCGCGAGCATTATTTTTGTGAACATACTAACTTCTTCTAAACCGCCTTTAGATAAAATGAATTTTTGGGCTGCTATAAGCCGTGTATCCCCTTTATCAATCAATCCCGAATAAACACAAGCATAATAGGCTTCAACCGTTGCTGATAGGTTCCCATCGCCTTCATCATAAAAAAGTTTCCAGGCTCCATTTTTTTCTTGTTTGTTAATAATTCTCTTTACTAACCCTTGAATTAAATCTTCATCATTTATTGACAGTGTCCGTAATAAAATAATGGTATAAGCATCAGTTGAAATACCTGTCTCAAAAGGGTAATTCCATGAGCCATTGGGAGATTGATCTTGCCTAAGTTGTCTAATAATCCAATCAATACCCTTACTTATTTCAGTCATCACTGATTCACATTCCTCTCCCTAATATTTTTCTAATTTAATTTATACATATTCTCATCTAGTCAAGAGAATTCGTAAGGGAGGTAATGTGTATTTTATTTACAAGAAATCGAGAGAAAACGGTGATAGAAAGCATAACCCAAGAATTAAAAAAGAAAAATCATCATACGCACTCTTCGTCCAAGCTAATAAAAAGCGATCAAGCCCTTTTAGAAAAAATTAAAACAAAGACACAAGAAATGAATGTCAACAACGTGACAAGAACAAAGGCCTATCTTGACTTTTACCTTAAACATCCTGAAATACATTGGGCGTTCCTTGGCCACATGGTCTCCCGTAATGGTGGATGGAATATGACTGACTTAAAAGGGGAATTTTTACCTAGGTTGATGCAAAAAAGAGAAAGAGATGTATTTTTTAATTTTTTAGAAAGGGCAATTGGCTTATTTTTCAAGACGCTTATCCGCAATTTTTGCTTTACGAGGAAGGTTTGAAACAAAATAAGCCAATGTTTCATTTATTTTCTTATTTTAATATCTCAATCTTTATGGAAACGATTTGGAACCATTTTTGGAGAATAAAAGAACCCAATATTCTTACGATTGCTATGATTATTAATGAACAAAGCTATTTAGAAAAAAGAGTGGTACAAAACCCTCACTATCAGAAAGCAGTATTAACCAAAATTGAATTTTTATTGCAGGACTGGCTTTCCTTTAACCATATTCTCTTTCCGTTTGGAAAAAGAAATTTATCGGGACAAACACTTCATCAGTTCGAATCACTGAATGAGCGGATTTTACTGGGAAAGAGGTTAAATACCATCCTTTTTAAGAATAAAGAGATTTTAAACCAAACAGTTGAGTGGGCAAAAAATCATCCGCATACAGGTTCAAGAAAAGATTATTGGCCTCATATCTTTAATAATGTAAATGAGGGGATACCTGGCTTTGCCTATCAACTTCGCTTAAAGTCCTGCCAACTCAAATCCAAGGCGAGGAAAATTTATAGCCCTTCTTTAGAACATTCGTGGAAAAATGTAAATCATCCGGAAGCGGAAAAAGGTGATTGGTTTACAGATTGGCGAGTGGTGAATTATTTAACGGAAAAAGATGAAATGATTAACGGGGAGATTAAAGATGAATACTGTAAAACACTTGAACGACTCGAGCTGGCAGCCCTTGCCAAAAAAGCGATTCACTTTTTGGAGTAAGCGATATGTTGCATGCATGGTGTTTGCCTCTTTGCTTGGAACCTATATGGATTTATTTTTTGTTGGAAAGCAGTTTTATAGATTTCCAATAAGACCATTTCTAGAAATTTTTCCAATCAATATTTTATTTACGTTAGTTGGTTTACCTATCCTTGTAATTATTTTTTTAATGTCTATTTCGCAGGTAAATAAATGGGGAAGAGCTGGAATCATTCTATTTATAAGTTTGTTGATGTCTATATTTGAGAAATTAGCTGAAGTATTAGGTTTATTCGTCCATTCAGCAAGGTGGGAACACCTGTACACATTTTTGGGTTATTTGTTTTTCTTAGCTGTGATTTCTTTCTATCATGATTGGATAGAAAGAACAAACGAGTAAATACAAAGGCCGGAACAATTTGTCCCGGCCTTTCTGATGCCGACAAATGGGCACCAGACCCCTTCCGTCCGTACAGTGGTTAAGTGTCCCGCAACAAGCGAATGTTCGGAAGGGGTAAAGATATTTTAACACAAAGTAAGTGAAAATATAAATAGGCGAAGCAAAAATGATGTGCCAAACTTTCTTTTATTTTTCAAAAAGTGTATGATAAAAATGATTTTTACATAAAGGAGTGTTTTTAATGGCTAAAAAAGGATACATATTGATGGAAAACGGAGAAAAGATTGAATTTGATTTATACCCTAACGAAGCTCCTGGCACAGTAGCTAACTTTGAAAAGTTAGCGAACGAAGGCTTTTACAATGACGTAGTCTTTCACCGAGTTATTCCTGGTTTCGTAAGTCAGGGAGGAGACCCAACAGGTACTGGTATGGGCGGTCCTGGATACACAATCAACTGTGAAACAGAAGGAAATCCGCACAAGCATGTTCCTGGTTCTTTATCAATGGCTCATGCAGGTAGAAATACAGGTGGTAGCCAATTCTTTATCGTTCATGAATCTCAGCCGCATTTAAATGGTGTTCACACAGTATTTGGTCAAGTGACATCAGGTCTTGAAACAGCAAAAGCAATGAGAAATGGCGACAAAATGGTAGAAGTTAAGGTATATGACGAAGAATAAACAATGAAGGGGGACTATCGTAGTCCTCTTTTTTTTGTCTAAAAATCTGACCATGAAAAATTTCATAAGTTGTGGTAAGGAGACAAAGGAACGGGCAAATTAACTTCAAAGTTCACATTGGGGGTTGCTATGAAAAAGTTTGCTCTAATTTTAATCTCAGCCATATTTCTTACGTTTCACTCAAATGCCCGAGCGGAAAATAACGAACCACCGAAACAATTAAAGGCTTCCATTATTATTGACGATTTTGGCGGTGGTACGGGTGGTGTACGGGATTTCTTAGAAGGTGAGATTCCAATAACAGCTGCAGTCATGCCTTTCACTGAAAATTCAAAGTTACATGCTGAATGGGCTCATAAAAATGGTTTTGAAGTGATGATTCATTTACCTATGGAACCGAAAAGAGGAAAAAGGTCTTGGCTTGGTCCAAAGCCAATTACGGTCGATCTTTCTCCTAAAGAGGTACGAAAGCGGGTTATAGAGGCGACAAAGAGTGTACCGTATGCAGTTGGTCTCAATAATCATATGGGCTCGCTCGCAGTTGAAAATGAAGAAATAGTCCGTGCGATAGTTGAAGTAGCGAAAGAAAGAAAACTGTATATAATCGATAGCGGTACAAGCCCGAAATCTAAATTTCCAGAGATCGCAAAGGAACTTGGTGTACCACTTCTAAAAAGAGATGTATTTTTAGATGACATTTCCTCCTCCTCTTATGTGCATAAACAAATGATCCGTCTGGCAAGGGTTACTGAAATTCAAGGTAAAGGAATTGCCATTGGTCACGTTGGGGTAACGGGGAAAGTTTGTTCAATTGGTATTTTCAGTTCAGTTGAGGAATTTAATAAACGAAATATAAAAATAGTTCCTGTCTCTGAGTTGTTTTCTGGTAAATTAACTGAACAGTATTTTGTACCATGATTGAAAGGCACTCTTGAAAGGTGCCTTTTACTATTTCAACACGAAGTTCTTTCCCAAAGCAACCCAAGCTGGTAAAATGACATCTACAAAGAATGTCATAAAGCCAGTAAGGGAGAAGGAATAATAAATGAAGTTGGTTTCTTGGAATGTGAATGGGTTAAGAGCCTGTGTGAAAAAAGGATTTTTGGATTATTTTCAGGAAGTAGATGCAGATATTTTTTGTGTGCAGGAAACAAAACTACAGGAAGGTCAAATTGACCTTGAGTTAGAGGGATATCATCAATACTGGAATTATGCGATAAAAAAAGGGTATTCAGGTACAGCGGTGTTTACTAAAATGAAACCCTTGTCTGTAAAATACGGGGTAGGTTCTGATGAGGGTGAAGGGGAAGGAAGGATACTTACCTTAGAGTTCGATAACTTCTACTTGGTTAATGTGTACACACCAAACTCGCAAAGAGATCTTGCAAGAATTTCCTATCGTTTAGCTTGGGAGGACCGCATAATTAAATATTTGAAGGAATTAGACGAAGTGAAACCAGTTATTTTATGTGGGGATTTGAATGTTGCTCATCAAGAGATTGACCTACGAAATCCAAAAACTAACATTGGTAACTCTGGATTTACCGATGAAGAACGAGGGAAAATGTCAGCATTACTTCAAGCGGGTTTTGTAGATAGCTACCGCCATTTTTATCCCGATCAAGAGGGGGCATATACATGGTGGTCGTATATGAATAAAGTTCGTGAAAGGAATATAGGGTGGAGAATCGATTACTTTATCGTATCTGACACATTGCGAGATAGATTAAAGTTTGCTGATATTCATTCAGATATTATGGGAAGTGACCATTGTCCCGTAGTATTAGAAATTCATTAGTAGTCATAAAGATTTCTTATTGTAAATCATAAAATAACCGTCATTTTCTTTATGTAGTATGTGTTTTATAGTCTATATATGAAAGTAAATGACGGAGGGATAAAAATGGATATTAAAAGAGATGTACAGCAGCAGTTTGGAAAAAGTGCCGAATCATACGTAAGCAGCCCTATACACAAAGAGGGAAAGGACCTCCAAAAACTATTGCAAATGGTGACTGCCACAGGGGAAGAAGAACTACTCGACGTAGCAACAGGTGGTGGACATACTGCAAATGCCTTTGCATCGATAGTAAAAAATATTACTGCAGTTGATCTGACACCAGAGATGCTTGTTGCTGCAGAAAATTTTATAAAGGGAAATGGTCATCAAAATGTTCGGTTCATACAAGCAGATGCGGAGAGCCTTCCTTTTTTAAATGAAGGATTTGATATTGTAACCTGTCGTATAGCACCGCACCATTTTCCAAATGTAAATCAGTTTATTGAAGAAGTGTATCGTGTACTTAAACCAAATGGACAATTTTTACTCGATGATAATGTCGTTCCGGAAGAGGATCTGTTTGATCATTTCTATAATGCTATTGAAAAAAGAAGAGATTACAGTCACTTCAGAGCTTGGAAGAAAAGTGAGTGGCTTCGTATGCTTGAATTAGCGGGTTTTGAAATATATGAATGTCATCGGTTTGATAAAACATTTCGGTTTGACCCTTGGTGCAAACGAATGAATTTATCACAGGGTGAAAAAGATAAACTATCTGAATACATTCATGGGTCAGATTCAAAAATAAAAGAGAAATTTCGGATTGTCATTGAGGAAGATCAAGTTGTTTCTTTTCAAGGAGAAGCAATCGTCTTAAAAGCAATTAAAAGGTAACAAAAAAGCCCTTTGCACGGTCAGAAGCTTGCAAAGGGCTTTTTTAATGATTAAATGTCATTAAGTGCTGTTCCGATTACATCAAATTCAGGTAACTTTTCACCTTGGGTTGAGCTCTCTAATGAACCTTGGTCTAAAGAATTCGTTAGTCCACCTTCCTCTTCCTTTTTATGAAAGTACGTACTCATTATTGAAACACTCCTTTACGACATGATTTACTAAGTATTTTTTCCTATAAATGATTTTCTAACCATGATAGAAATTTATTGTTGACGAGATAGCTCTAGCATAGTATTATAGTCATTGTCGCTGCTATGAATTGTTATAGATTACTTAAATGAAGGTAAATAAACAATTAGAAAGAAGTTGACACTTTAGCATTCGTTATGCTAGAATAATAAATGTCGCTGATTGATAGATTAATAGAAAAAAGCGAAATTGCACTCTCAAAACTAAACAAACAAGAAACAATCAAACAAACAAAATTTTTTCGTTTCTTTATTGAAACGAAGCCAACGTAACAAAATGAGCTAATCAACTTTCTTGGAGAGTTTGATCCTGGCTC
>NZ_JBCNAC010000042.1:0-27473 GCF_050477885.1 Neobacillus rhizosphaerae | reverse complement strand
GTCACGTAGACTCTTCCTACTACGTGTCTTATACTCATGCAACCTTTGTTCAATGTTTATATCATTGTTTTTTTCTATTAAAAAAGGGTTCAGACTCAAATATACGAGAGCCGAACCCTTTTACAACATTATTGTTCTTTCTGGATAAAATCAGTTAATGAATGGATAGCATTTTCTTCATCGTCGCCATCTGCAATAATATTAATCACAACGCCTGAGCCAACAGCAAGACTCATTAATCCCATAATACTCTTGGCGTTAACCTTCTTACCATCTTTCTCTAGAAAAATATCCGCTGAAAAACGGTTTGCTTCTTGCACAAAAAGTGCTGCTGGTCGTGCTTGAAGACCAGTCTTCAATTTAACTTCTACTTCTTTTGCCAACATTGCGCATTTCCTCCTCATGTCCATTCTCTATATTCATAAAACAATTTCAACCAGTTACTAATCCCTTGTAGCGATTTCACCCATCCGTAGTTTCTCGGCTATTTCATCAATTTTCCTTAGGCGGTGATTAATGCCTGATTTACTGATGGTGCCACCAGACACCATCTCTCCCAATTCCTTTAGGGTGACATCCGTATATTGCATACGAAGCTCCGCAATTTCCCTTAGCTTATCTGGTAGAATCTGAAGACCAACCGTTTGATTAATGAAACGGATATTCTCCACCTGTCTGATAGAGGCACCAATCGTTTTATTCAGATTGGCTGTTTCACAGTTAACAAGTCGATTAACCGAATTCCGCATATCTCTTACGATTCTTACATCTTCAAAGCGCAGCAAGGCGTTGTGAGCACCTATAATATTTAAAAACTCGGTAATTTTTTCCGCTTCTTTTAAATACGTAATATATCCTTTTTTGCGCTCAAGCGTTTTACTGTTAAGACCAAATATATTCATCAATTCACATAAAGAGTCGTTATGCTCTTTATAAAGTGAAAAAATTTCCAAATGATAAGAAGATGTTTCTGGATTATTGACCGATCCACCTGCCAGAAATGCTCCGCGTAAATAAGAACGCTTACAACACTTCTTCTTTATGAGGTCCGGTGATATATCATGAATAATGGTAAATCCTTCCCCGAGTATTTTGGTATCCTCGAGAATTTCCTTCGCCTGTTCTGACAGGCGTACAATATACACATTGTTCTTTTTTAACCTCATTTTCTTTCGAACAAGCAGCTCCACCTGTACTTGGTAGCTCTTTTTTAATAAGGTATAAATCCTTCTTGCAATAGCAGCATTTTCGGTTTGAATATCAACAACTAACTTCCTATTTGAAAAGGAAAGGGAACCGTTCATGCGGATCAATGCTGATAGCTCAGATTGAATGCAGCATGTTTTCACTTCCAGGTTAGTTAATTCTTTTTTCGTCTCCGAAGCGAAAGACATCCCCTCACCCCCTAAAACCTCTTATTGAATTTGAAACATATAACATCATTACGTTAAACAACCTACAAAGTATTTACGCTTCAAAACGCTTTTTGGTTTCATCTAAAAGCAAATTATATAAAATTTTTGCCACCTTTTTAGGATCATGCCTTAAGGCACCATTTTCCTGGTAGGCAATATCTGCATGCACCACTTCAAGACCCAGCTCATAAAGCCTGGGCAAATCATATTCAACAGGGTTCGCCAATTCTTCATTGTAACGAAGCTGAATATCCTTCGGCACTTCCTCATTATTAACTAAAATGGTATTCATAAACGCACAGCTCATATGATCATAAATGGCCTTTACATGATCGCTCGCTGTATAACCGTGTGTTTCTCCTGCCTGTGTCATTAGATTACATATATACACCTTTTTGGCATGGGAACGACATACTTCATCCCCTAAACGTGGGACTAACAAATTAGGCAGAATACTGGTATAAAGACTTCCAGGACCAATAATAATTAATTCCGCTTGACGAATGGCTTGAATCGTCTCAGGTAATGGTCGGATATTTTTTTTAGATGTTAAAAAGACTTTCTTAATTTTCTTTCCAGAATAAGGAATTTTCGATTCACCCGAAACAATCGCACCGTCTTCCATTTCCGCGTGTAAAACCACGCTTTGGTTGGCAGCAGGTAACACCTTCCCACGAACATTTAGAATCTTACTCATCTCCTGAATGGCGTGAACAAAATTTCCAGTTATTGAAGTCATCGCGGCCAAGATTAAATTTCCTAATGAATGGCCGGAAAGTTCATTTGACGTTTTAAACCGATGTTGAAACATTTCCTCCACAAGCGGTTCTACATCAGATAATGATGCTAGAACATTTCGAATATCTCCTGGAGGAGGGATTTGGAGGTCATCGCGCAAACGTCCTGAGCTGCCCCCGTCATCCGCGACTGTCACTATGGCGGTAATGTCCACAGGATACTGTTTTAACCCCCGTAGCAAAACTGGTAATCCTGTTCCTCCGCCAATAACGACAATTCGCGGCTGTCCGTAATTACTCATGTTGTTTTATCCTTTCTCCTCTCAATGTCACGGTGGGAAACAATCGTCTTATAATCATTTTTGAAAAAGTCACCAATATATTCAGCTAGCGCAACCGAACGATGCTGCCCGCCTGTACAGCCGATGGCAATCACCAGTTGTGCTTTACCTTCTCTTTTGTAATGCGGAAGCATGAAGGTAAGTAAGTCCGTGACTTTTTCTAAGAATTTATGCGTTTCGTTCCATTTTAAAACATAGCTAGAGACCTCATCGTCCAGCCCTGTTTTTGGCCTCATATGCTCTATATAGTGTGGATTCGGTAAGAAGCGCACATCAAAGACAAGATCAGCATCAATTGGAATCCCATGCTTAAATCCAAACGACATGACATTGACAGTAAAGATTAGTTGTCTATTAGCCGTAAATTCGGTTAATATTTTTTCGCGTAATTCACGTGGTTTCATCTGAGAAGTGTTATAAATCAACTGTGCCCGGCCTTTTAATTCCTCCAAAAGCTCTCGTTCAAGCGTGATGCCTTCTAGAGGCAATCCTGTTTGAGCAAGCGGGTGCGACCGTCTTGTTTCCTTATATCTGCGTACTAGTGTAGAATCATCCGCATCTAAAAATAGAATCTGCGGGGTTACCCAAGAGGTTTCAGCTAACTCATCAAGTGCTTTAAAGAGATGGTCGAAGAATTCTCTCCCTCTTAAGTCCATTACAAGGGCAACTTTATTCATTTTATTCCCTGATTCCTTCATAAGTTCAAGAAATTTAGGAAGTAATGTAGGAGGCAGATTGTCGACACAGAAGAACCCTAAATCTTCAAAGCTTTGAATGGCTACAGTTTTTCCAGCCCCAGACATTCCCGTAATAATGACCATTTGAGTTTCACTTGTCGAACCAGTACTCATTTCCCATTCCCCCCAAAAATATTTCTTCTTATTCCTCAAAACGCCCTCTTGATTTCGCCCATGGCTTGTCAATAATGCGTTTACATTTAACTCGGGTCTAATCGGTAACCAATCAGCTCAAATTCCTTGGTATAAGTAAATGTACCGTAGATGATTCCTTTTCCATGAACCATGTAATCAATAATATGATAGTCACCCTCGGCCATCGGCAGACTTTTTACCTGGTCAATCGATTGCCACGCGAGCTTACCTTCAGGCGATTCCTCTAAATCGACCCCATCCGATTCCGTGGCGCAAAAAGTGAACATCATCCATTCTGAAAGGAGCTGTTCTCCTTCTTTCATGATCATAGTAAAAATACCTTTAAGCTGTGGATTTTTAAGATAGATTCCCGTTTCTTCACGGTATTCTCTTATGCAAGAATCACGAACCGATTCACCTGGCTCCATTTTACCGCCTGGAGCCACCCACCAGCCGCGGCTCGGTTTTTGCAGCAACAAAATTTTATCCTCTTTTATTAATACACAATTGGTGACCCGCTGCATATTTCCACCCTCTTTATTTAAGCACAAAGGCTTGTGCAAGTATGCTAAATATCCTAATATAACAATTTATTTATTCTTTTCATTATACTATTTTTAAGATACAGTCACAATGAATACAAATTTGATATTTCTGTTAATTATTACTGATAAATAACTTGGGAAACTAGTTAAGGGGACACTTCATCTTTTTTAGACAAAGGCTCTGTTAAACTTGTCTGTTGACTTCCGCTCCAATCAACAGTTGTAAAAATCAACATTGTTCTTTAACACAGCCTAGACAAAAAAAAATTGCACAAGCTGCTGGGCTTGTGCAGGAAGGTATATATTTTTAAAGGGGGTCAATTATTGTTATCATACCCTAACTATATTTCACTACTGTTACAAAAGAGTTAAAACAGGATTACGTTTCTGTGAATGTTATGTTAACACCACTCACAATAGTGCTTACCACCTATTTTCTTACCTTCATCTCTTCCTTCAGTTCTTCTACAAAATGCTGTGCGCTCTGTGCCGCAATACTACCATCACCAGTCGCGGTAACAATTTGGCGTAAGGTTTTTTCACGAATATCTCCTGCTGCAAACACACCAGGCACTTTGGTTTCCATGCGGTCGTTCGTTTCGATATAGCCGTTTTGATTCGTAATACCAAGGCTCTCGAATGGTTTTGAAAGTGGAACCATTCCAACGTAGATAAACACACCATCTGCTGGCAATTCTTGTTCTTCTCCCGTTTCTGTTGAAACAAGCGTCACGCTGCCAACCTTGCCGTCTTTACCATTGATTGTTTTAACCGTGTGATTCCAGATAAAACCGACCTTCTCATTAGCAAACGCACGATCTTGAAGGATCTTTTGTGCACGAAGCTGATCACGTCGATGAACAATGGTCACTTTAGAAGCGAAACGAGTTAAATAGACCCCTTCCTCAACTGCAGAGTCCCCTCCACCAATAACGAACAATTCTTTTCCTTTGAAAAAGGCCCCGTCACAAACGGCACAATAAGAAACGCCACGGCCGCCAAGTTCTTTTTCACCAGGGACTCCAAGCTTTTTATATTCGGCACCTGTAGAAATGATAACGGAGTGCGCTTTGTATTGTTTTGCACCAGCGGTTACGAGTTTGTAATCGCCGTGGTCAACGATTTCCTTAATATCGCCGTAGGCATATTCTGCACCAAATTTTTTCGCGTGCTCGAACATTTTTGTGGATAAATCGGGCCCTAAAATACTCTCAAAGCCCGGATAGTTTTCCACATCCTCTGTGTTGGCCATTTGTCCGCCAGGCATACCGCGTTCAATCATAAGTGTTGAAAGGTTGGCACGTGATGTATAAACAGCAGCGGTCATCCCAGCAGGACCAGCCCCCGCAATAATAACGTCATAAATTTTTTCCTCAGACATGGGTAATTCACTCCTTATAAAAAAAAACGATTAAGTATATATTTCCCTACTTAATCGTAATAAACAATCGGTTTATAGTCCATTTATCTGCTTAATTTAGAAAATCATTCACAAGTTTGACATATTTACCAATCGTTGCAGATGAAAGTCCATAACGGTTCGCTACTTCTTGCTGAGAAACCTTTTCGCTACGCAACTTGTACCATACATATTCCACAGCCCCAGCCCATGCACGTTTATTTTTCATGCTGACGTTGGCTTTAGAAAGTTCAACGAAAACAGAAAACCACATCAAATATAAGCTAGATTCCATCGTACCAATCGGCTGATGGTTTTCATAAAAAATCTCTGCAATTTCTTGTGCATCTGCTGTCGTCGATTTTTTTCCCGAACGAATTAATGAAATGTATTCCTTCTCTAACGTGGTTAGCTTTTGATTTTGAAAAAGTCGCTTAGACGTAATAATTTCTTCTTTTTTACTGGATACAGTTGTGAGAAACAGAGCAAATAATCGCTCTTCCACATAGTCGCTTTCAAGCTTTTGAAAAATAGAGCCTGACAGGTCTTCAAAACCATTCGCGACTTCTTTTTCACCCCATGGCTCAGAACCTTCCTTGTCAGGGTTCAATTCAAGCACCTTTTTCCAAGTGCTTTTTGCAAAGTTTTGATTGCCAGTATAATACGCAGAATAAGAAAGCCAGTAATAAAATGGACCATCTCCATCATAGCCATGCTTATATAGCTTCTTTAACCACAAGTAGGCCTGTTCATATTCCCCCACTAAAGCGAAGGTAGTACCCAGTTTGAATTGATGTTCACTTAACATAGGTTGAATTTTTTTCAGAGATTCAAGGAGCTTGGCAGCATTTTTCAGTTTTCCTTGGTAATGAGCAAAGACCAGGCGGTTACAAAGGGCATGCAAATTCCCTGGATTCCGCTCGAGCACATCATCTAAAATGCTTTCTGCCTTTTCCGCTTTTCCTAAGTAAAAATAGGCAAGCGCTAAGTTGTTGTATGCTGACCAGTATTCTGGGTATTCCTTAACGACATCCTTTAAGAGTTCGATCGCTTTTGGAAAGTATCCCGACTCTAATAAGTCACGAGCCTGTTCTTGTTTGACAATTAAATCATCCTGCTCATACCAGTCGTCCTCTAAATCATCTGATTCCAAGGTTAGAAGCTCTAATAAATCTTCCGTGTCATTAGAAAAATCACCCTCTGGATCAAGTTGCAGGTAGAGCTGCGCGTGATGATAGGCATCTTTAAAAAATCCCAGGTGGGCATAATTATTTGCTAAAAAGTAGTGGCACTCTGCCATTTCCGAATCAAGTTCTTCAAGGATGAGATGCAAGAGTCGGTTGGAATTTTCAAACTCGCCAAGTTCTGTTGACACAATCGCCAACTGGCATGTAATCATCGGTTCACCCGGCTCAAGCTGAATCGCTCGTCCAAGATATTTTTTTGCTTTTATGAAATCACGTCGATGGTATGCCTTCAAACCCTTCGTGAAATAATATTCCCCCGTAGGAACAAATGAAAGTATTTTTCCCGTTTGCATTCTTGCTTTCGCTTTTTTTCCCATGAAGTCCTCCACATTCATCAATATAACTTAGGTAGTATAACACATTAACGGGTTGTTCGAGAAGGGGATTATAATACGCAAGCTTGAGGTGGAAGATTTTTCTTCACATTACATCCCTAACATAAAAGAAAACCAGCCCCCTTAGGACCGGTCCTTGTGTCTTTCTTCTAAGGTTCTTAGTACTTCTTTAAATGGAAGTCCTTGTTCCACCAATAAAACCTGCAGGTGATAGAGTAGATCTGCCGCTTCCCAGCGCAGTTCTTCTTGATCACGGTTTTTGGCAGCGATAATCACCTCGGCCGCTTCTTCCCCGACTTTTTTCAAAATCTTATCGACGCCTTTTTCAAAAAGGTATGTAGTATAGGCACCCTCTGGACGCTCCTGCTCCCGTTGACGGATGACCTGCTCCAGCCTCTGAAGGATACCATAATCAGCCAATCCAGTCTTTCGGTCCGCTACCTCGTCAGTAAAGCAGCTAACAGCACCCGTATGACATGCCGGCCCCTTCGGATTGACTAACACGAGGAGTGCATCCTGATCACAATCATATTTGATGCTAACAACCGATTGCGAATTTCCACTTGTTGCCCCTTTATGCCATAACTCTTGGCGTGAGCGGCTAAAGAACCAGGTTTCCCCCGTCTCAAGCGTTTTTCCAAACGACTCCTTGTTCATATAGGCTAACGTTAATACTTCCATCGTTTCTGCATCCTGAATGATGGCAGGGACAAGACCCTTTTCATCAAATCGAATCTCTTCTATATTCATCGGACGACAACTCCTTTTTCCTGCAAATAGCTCTTCACTTCTTGGACGGACGTTTCTTTATAGTGAAAAATCGACGCAGCTAAGGCTGCATCTGCTTTCCCAGTAACATAAGCTTCTTCAAAGTGTTCAGCATTTCCTGCTCCGCCGGAAGCAATAACAGGAATGGTAACCGCCTCACTTACAGCTTTCGTTAAAGATAAGTCAAATCCATTCTTTTCCCCATCACTGTCCATGCTGGTTAATAAAATCTCACCGGCCCCGCGCTCGGCAGCTTCTACAGCCCATTCGATTACCGTTTTTTCCGTAGGCGTTCGTCCACCGTGTGTGTACACTCGCCACGTTCCGATTTCAGGGTCAAATTTCGCATCGATAGCGACGACAATACATTGTGAACCAAAGTATCCTGCGCCTTCCCCAATCAGATCAGGATTCATCACGGCTGCCGTATTCAATGACACCTTATCGGCTCCAGCTCGAAGAATTCTCTTCATGTCCTCTAAAGCGTTGATACCACCGCCCACGGTAAACGGGATCGCTAGTTCTGAGGCAACTGCCTTTACAACCTCGACCATCGTTTTTCTGCCCTCAACGGAAGCAGAAATGTCGAGAAAGACAAGCTCATCCGCTCCCTGTTCATCGTAAAATCGTGCCAATTCCACCGGGTCCCCCGCATCGCGAAGTTGCACGAATTGCACTCCTTTTACTACTCGTCCATCCTTCACGTCAAGGCATGGAATAATTCGTTTTGTTAATGTCATCATTTACACCATCCTTTTCCGTGCCTCGTCATGTTCCTTTCAAAATTAAGCTTTTGCCGATGCCAAGGCTTCCTTCAAGGTAAAACGATTTTCATAGAGTGCCTTTCCAACAATCGCCCCGCTAATGCCTTTTTTAGAGGCTAACGCCTTCAAATCCTCGAGACTGCTTACTCCACCTGAAGCAATGACATTTTTTTTGGTTACTTCAGCCATCTGGCAAACGGCCTCAATATTTGGTCCAGAAAGGGTACCATCGGTGGCAATATCCGTAAAAATAAAGGTTTCTGCACCTGCATCTGCCAAACGTTTGCCAAGGTCGACTGCACGAAGCTCCGAAGTATCAAGCCATCCGTGTGTGGCCACATAGCCATTTTTGGCATCAATGCCGATAGCAATTTTTTCACCATATTTCTTAATCATTTCCATCGCAAAATCTGGGTTAGAAACGGCAATACTCCCTATAATCACCCGATCCACGCCGTTTTCGAGATAATGCAGGATGTCTTCCTCCGAGCGAATACCACCGCCAATTTGGACCTTCACGTTCAACTTTTGTGCGGTCTCAATCACAAATCGGTCGTTCACCCTCTTGCCATCCTTTGCGCCATCAAGGTCGACCATATGAATCCACTCGGCTCCATCAGCTGCAAAGCTTCTTGCCATATCAAACGGGGAATCCCCGTAGATTGTTTCCTTATCATAATCCCCTTGAAGAAGACGAACGCAATTGCCGCCTCGCATATCAATGGCAGGATAAATTGTGATACTCATCGAATGGCCTTCCTTTCCTCCACCATTTGTAAAAAGTTATTTAAAAGGGCCATCCCAAGTTTGCTGCTTTTTTCAGGATGGAATTGCATTCCCATGATATTGTCCTTACCAACCACTGCCGAAACCTGTTCGTGATAATCCGCTTTTGCGATTAACACGTCAGAATTTTTGGCGTCTACGAAATAGGAATGAACAAAATACACATAATCCTCTTCCAGATTTTTTGTAAGTGGTGAATTGTTCACGAATTCAAGCTTGTTCCAGCCCATGTGTGGAACTTTGTAAGACTCGCCTCCTGGTGATTGGCCTGGAAAACGATGTACACTTCCCGGTAGTAGTCCTAATCCTTCCGTGAGCCCATTTTCTTCGCTACTTTCAAAAAGCAGCTGCATACCGAGACAGATGCCGAGAAGGGGTTTCCCTGTTGCCGCATATTCCTTAATCGTGTTTACTTGGAGGCGTTCCATGGCATCTCGGAAGGAACCAACGCCGGGAATAATCAACCCATCTGCGGTAAGCAATTCACTATGATCAGCCGAAATAAAATATTCAGCCCCCAGCCGTTCCAACGCCTTACTCACACTAAACAAATTCCCCATTCCATAATCAACAATTCCAATCATCGTGCCCCTCCTTTCTAGGTGTGTTTTTTACACTGTCCTCCTGAAACGGACAGTGTCCACGAGTGGTGCCTGACACCTTGTGGATAACTTATTTTATAGCATCCCTTTTGTGGAGGGGATGCCTTTGATGCGCGGGTCGATGGTGGTTGCTTCGTCGAGTGCCCGGCCCAATGCTTTAAAGACGGCTTCAATCATGTGGTGCGTGTTTTTTCCATAATGAACAATTACGTGGAGGTTCATTCTCGCCTCTAGGGCTAATTTCCATAGAAATTCATGTACAAGCTCTGTATCAAAGGTTCCAACTTTTTGTCCAGGGAACTCCGCACGCATTTCTAGGTGCGGGCGATTACTGAGGTCAACAACCACTTGAGCCAAGGCTTCATCCATTGGAACAAAGGCATTTCCGTAGCGCTTGATGCCGCGCTTGTCTCCAAGGGCTTCTCGTAATGCTTGCCCTAAGCAAATGCCGATATCTTCTGTTGTGTGATGGTCATCCACCTCAGTATCGCCGTTTGCATTTACGGTCAGATTGAATTGCCCGTGTTTGGTGAACAAATCAAGCATATGACTGAGGAATGGTACACCTGTCTCCAGGTTGGACTGTCCCTCTCCGTCAACTGCTAAAGATAGTTGAATTTTTGTTTCGTTCGTGTTCCGTTCAATACTTGCCACTCTTTCCATGAAGATACCCTCCTGTAATTCTAGCTTCATTTTTGAGATTCTTATGTACAATGTTAGGTTTGCAGAGCGTTATGAAGGACAGTTTTGCCTTCTTAGTGATTGATTTTGTCCTTCTTTCGCCTGATGAAGGACATTTTCACCCCTCTATCAGGTCGTTTTGTCCTTCATTCACCTTATGAAAGACATTTTCGCCCCTCTATCAGGTCATTTTGTCCTTCATCTTACTTATTATCATTTTCCAATCGAATTTCCACTGCCCGAGCGTGGGCTTCAAGCCCTTCCATCCGGGCAAACTCCGCAATCTTCGCCGCATTCTCCCTCAACGCTTTCTGACTATACACAATCACGCTTGATTTTTTTTGAAAATCATCCACATTCAGCGGGCTGGAAAAACGGGCTGTACCGTTTGTTGGTAGCACATGGTTAGGTCCGGCGAAATAATCACCGACCGGCTCCGAGCTATAACGTCCGATAAAAATAGCTCCAGCATGACGAATTTGTCCAAGAAGCTCCATTGCATTTTCCGTCATAACCTCTAAATGTTCAGGGGCTAACTGGTTAACCGTTTCAACCGCCTCAACTATATCTGCCGCCACATAGATGGCACCATAATCCGCAATCGAACGGGCAGCAATTTCTTTTCGTGGCAACACAGCAAGCTGTTTCTCCACCTCTTGTGCTACCTCTTCCGCTAACCTCATTGATGGTGTAACCAACACACTGCAGGCACGTGGATCGTGCTCTGCCTGAGACAACAGATCCGCAGCAATCTCATCTGCTCGTGCCGTTTCATCTGCTAAAATAGCAATTTCACTTGGCCCGGCAATCATATCAATATCGACATCCCCGAATACTTCTCGTTTAGCCAATGCCACAAAGATATTTCCAGGGCCTGTAATTTTATCTACAGAAGCAATCGACTCTGTTCCATAAGCTAATGCCGCAATTGCTTGCGCTCCGCCCACTTTATAAATTTCTTCAACGCCTGCTTCCTTCGCAGCAACTAGGACAGCGGGTGGCAAATCCCCCTCTGAATCAGGCGGTGAAACCATCACAATCCGCTTGACCCCTGCTACCTTCGCTGGAATCACGTTCATCAGTACCGAAGATGGATAGGCGGCTGTACCACCTGGTACATATACCCCAACCGAATCGAGGGCGGTTATTTTTTGACCAAGAATCGTCCCATTCTCTTCTGTCGTCATCCATGATGGCCGAAGCTGTTTTTCATGAAAGGAACGAATGTTTTCCGCTGCCTCCCGAACAATGGAAACAAAACCTTCATTGACCTTCTGATACGCTGTCTCGATTTCCCCCTCGGTCACGGAAAAAGAAGAAAGGTTCACTCGATCAAATCTCTCTGTATACTCTCTTAAAGCCTCATCCCCTCGGGTCCGAATCTCTTGTAGTATCCCCTTAACGATAGCCACCTGCTCAGTAGTCCCCGATTCAATCGAACGCTTTATCGAAACCTGTTCCGACACTTTTAGTATTTTCATATTACAAAACCCCCTGTGACACCACTTCTGCCAGTCTGCTCACCAACTCATCAATCCGCTTATCGTAGATGCGGTAGCTGACAGGGTTTACGACTAGCCTTGAAGTCACATCTCCAATTCGTTCATATTCAACCAGCCCGTTTTCCTTTAAGGTCCTACCTGTTGAAACAATATCCACAATCCGGTCGGATAATCCTATAATGGGTGCTAGTTCAATGGAGCCGTTTAACTTAATAATTTCGACCTGTTCCCCCTGCTCGCGAAAATAGGCTTCCGCAACATTCGGATATTTGGTTGCCACTCGCGGAGCGACATCATTCATTTTAGTGTTTGGCAGGCCGGCAACTGCCAAGTAGCAGTAGCTGATTTTAAGATCAAGGAGTTCATACACATCGCGCTCTTCCTCCAATAAAACATCCTTCCCTGCAATTCCCACATCGGCCACGCCGTGCTCCACATAAGTAGCCACATCCATTGGCTTCGCTAAAATAAACCGTAAACCTTCCTCTTCCACATCAATTATTAATTTTCGGGAGTCATCAAATTCTGGTGGCAGGTTATAGTTGGCCTTCCGCAGCAGTTCCACTGCCTCCTCAAATATCCGTCCCTTTGGCATCGCAATTGTTAGTATATTACTCATCGCCGCGTCCTCCGATTAAATAGGTTGTCTCGGCAAACCTTTTTGTAAATGCATCAAGATTATTGACACCCGTTATATCCTGTAGAACGGCTTTCTTCCCCTGGTCGTGCATGTCACTTGCTAATTGAAAGGCTTCTTTGCGCCGTTCCTGGCTGAAAAAAATGCAGTGAGTGGTATTTTCCAGCGAACCTCCTCCGAGTGCTTCTAGAAGCATATCTACTCGAACGGCAAATCCAGTGGCACTTGCTTTTTTCCCAAACTTCTCTATTAAACTATAGCGTCCGCCATTCCCAATCGGAAAACCGACATTCCCGGCATACGCCTCAAATAAAATACCTGAATAATAGCTCATGTGGCTGACGATGGTAAAATCAAACTTCACATATTCCTCTACTCCGTAATCCTTAATTACATCCCAAAGCTCTTTTAATTCGACAATTGCTTGTTTACCCTTGTCGTTTTCAATGATATCCAAGGCCTGCCCGATGACCTCTTCACCACCTCTTAATTGTAAAAGCTTTAAGAGTCGTTGTTTATCAATCGACGAAAGCTGTAAAGAGTTTACATGCTCACGGTAGCCTACATAATTTTTTTCAAATAAGAATTTACGTAAAGCATTCGCACGGCCATTGGTTCCAAGAATTTGGACAAACAGTTCTTGTGCAAAACCAACGTGCCCCACTGAGACTTGGAATTGTGGCAGTCCTGCTTTTTTCAGCGAAGAAATAAGTAAAGCAATGACCTCTCCATCACATGAAACGGTGTCCTCGTTCAGACATTCCACACCGATTTGTTCGAATTCAGCTGGTCGGCCGCCCTCTCGCTGCTGTGCGCGAAACACATTAGCTGAATAGGCAAGCCTTACTGGTAGGTCTTCTTCTAGCAGCTTGGATGCTGCCACCCGTGCGATCGGTGCTGTCATATCTGGGCGAAGGACCAAGGTATGTCCCTCTTTATCAAGTAATTTAAACAACTGCTGGTCAGCAATGGCTGATGCTGCTCCAACGGTTTCATAGTATTCAAGCGTAGGTGTTTCTATAAACTGATAGCCCCAAAGTTTCATCGTATCGGACATGTATGTACGTACACGATCTTTTTTTTCATAAAGCTCTGGCAGTGTATCCCGCATCCCCAAGGGCTTTTCAAACATAAACAAGCGACTCATCCGGCTCACCCTTTATTGTAAAATTGCAATTGCTTTAGTCTGCTAATGTGATAATGAATTAAAGTTATTAGTAGTTTACCTCTAGTGATACTGTTCGTCAATGAAAAAGTGTTCTTCCTGCTGGAAAATAGGCACAGTTTTGATTATTTTACCCTAGTTTTTGGTTTAATCCACTTGAAAACAATTTTATTCCTCCATGAAGGTGTAGGATTCCGCCGAGATTCCACGTTATTCTGCCAACTCCGGACGGAATTCCGCCAACTTTCCTATTTATTCCGCCAACTTGTAGCGAGATTCCGCCAGTTTCCCCTTTATTTCCGCCAAACCTCACACCTCGGAAGAAATTTTTTCCATAAAAAAAAGCCAAGTCGTATAAACTTGGCTTCCTTCAATGTTTATTTTTGACCACCATATATCGGATCGTCTGCCCAGCGCTCGGCCAGTTCTTCCCTTGTATAAATGACCCTCATCGGGTTACCGCCAACGAACGCACCAGCTGGAACATCTTTATGCACAAGTGTTGCCGCTGATACGATGGCTCCATCACCAATCGTAATCCCTGGCATAATCGTGGAGTTCGCACCAATCATGACCTCACTGCCAATCGTTACGGGACCCAGCCGGTATTCCTTAATTAAATACTCATGGGCCAGGATAGTTGTATTGTACCCGATCACGGTGTTGCGACCGACGCTGATTTTTTCCGGGAACATGACATCGAGCATCACCATGAGTGCAAAACTGGTTTGCTCACCCACCTTAACCCCTAGGAAGGTACGATACAGCCAATTTTTCATTCCCAGCAATGGTGTATAACGAGCCAACTGAATGACAATAAAGTTTCTGACAACCTTCCAAAATGGCACGGTCTTGTAGACATGCCATAAGGAGTTCGCACCTTCAACAGGGTAGCGAGTCGTATTCCTCATGTTTCTCACTCTCCGAGAATCGTTAATAAATCCTTCATGTTCTCTAGCATATAATCTGGTTCATACTTCGCCACGTATTCTCTTCCTTTAATGGACCATGCCACACCTGCTGTTGCCGTGCCCGCATTTTTCCCAGCCAAAATATCGTGGAAATTATCCCCCACCATGATCGCCTCTTCAGCCGTCGCATCCAGCTGTTCAAGAGCCTTGAAAATTGGTTCTGGGTCTGGCTTCACTTTTTCTACATGATCATAGGCAACAATTACTTCAAAGTAGTCTTCTAGCTCCATCAACCGGAGCCCTTTAAGTGTCACATCATGACGTTTAGTAGTTACAATACCGAGCTTATACCCACGATCCTTCAAAGTCTGGACCGTTTCCTTGACACCCACGAATTCTTTTACAAGTTCATCGTGATTGGCAATGTTAAAGGCACGGTATTCTGAGACCATTTCTTCCACCCGGTCTGGGTCCATATTGCCAAACACATCATGCAATGTTGGTCCGAGGAATGGCAGAACATCCTCTCTCTGGTACTGGCTTGGATAATATTTTTCAAGGGTATGCAAATATGTCGTGATAATTAATTCATTCGTATCAATTAGTGTCCCATCTAAATCAAAAAGAACGGTTGTAATTTTGTTAGTCATAGGTAGCTTCCTTTCTTTTCACTAGTCCCGAGCGTGTCCATATGGTTCCAACAATTAGGGTTAACAAAATGGCCACACCCAGTCGGATTAAGAATAACGGCCATACTGGAATGCCGAGAGGAACAAAGATTAATGTGTCCTCCACAACGGCATGGCAGGCCATGAGAAAAATAAAGGCCAGTGTAATATCCTTCTTACTGACTCCATCCTCTTTTACCGCCTGGATCATCACGCCAGCCCCATAGGCTAAACCGAATAATAGGCCGGCCGCCATTGTGGTCGACGTATTTTCCTTCATACCAAGCGTTCTTGTGACTGGAGCCATTGTTTTTGAAAAGCGATTTAACCACTGTAAATCTTTTAAAATTTGAATGACTACCATAAGTGGAATGACAATCATCGCTAATTGTAAAATACCGAGTCCTGCTTTTTGTACGGCCACCAAAATAATTCCTGTTACTCCATCCGCGTGTACGGTACTCTGCTCAATTAAACCATACTGGGCTTTTTCTCCGCCCCCATGCCAGACAAGATTAATGACTGCCGCTGAAAGAAGTGCAAGTCCTGGTCTTGTTACAAGAACCACCCACAGCTTTACCCCTGCTTTCATGGCCACACTAGATTCGATAAATAAGTTATGTGAAAAAGATAGCATGACCGCTAGAATAAACACTTCTTTTACCGAAAAATCCAGCGTGAGTATAGCGCCAATTGCCGCATATAGGTTGAGAAAGTTCCCTAGAACAAGCGGAATGGCTGCATCCCCGGACAAACCAATAAGTTTCATGAGCGGGGAAATCAATTTTATGATCCAGGGCAGTACAGGTGTATACTGCAGCACTGCTACAATCAAGGTAACGGGGAAAATAATTTTCCCTAAGGTCCATGTTGTCTTTAAGCCAACCAGCAGCCCTTTTTTTAATGAGCTTAATAGCATTTCCCCTATACTCCTTTGCTGATCTAGTCTCTATGATTTAATTTGCTTGATCTAAATAATGCGCCTCTGAAAGTTTCTTTGTTCGGCGATAAATTAAAATGGCCAATGCTCCAACCACTAAGACAATCGAAATAGTTTGCGCCATTCGGAGACTTCCCAGCATCAGGCTGTCTGTTCGCATTCCTTCCACAAAAAAACGGCCAATGGAATACCAAATCACATAGGACAGGAAGAGCTCTCCACGTCGGAAATTCACGCGACGAAGTAAAATTAATAAGAAAAAGCCTACAAAATCCCAAATGGATTCGTATAAAAAGGTTGGGTGATAATACGTTCCGTCGATATACATCTGATTTATAATAAAGTCCGGTAAGTGCAGATTTTCAAGGAATGTCCTTGTTACCTCACGACCATGTGCTTCCTGGTTCATGAAATTGCCCCATCGGCCAATTGCCTGTCCAAGAATAATGCTTGGTGCGGCGATATCTGCAATCTTCCAGAAGGAGATCCCACGCTTTTTTGAAAACACATACGTAGTAATAACCGCTCCAATCAATGCACCGTGAATAGCGATTCCACCATTCCAAATCTGTGGTGCTTCAATCGGATGCTTAATATAATACTTCCATTCAAAAACAACATAATAAATGCGGGCAGAAATAATGGCAATCGGAATCGCCCAAAGCATTAAATCTGCAAATGTATCGTTCGGCAGTCCCCGGCGATTCCCTTCTCTAATCGCAAGGAACAGGGCAAGCGCCAAACCTGAACCAATGATAATCCCATACCAATGTACATCGATAGGCCCTAGTGAAAAGGCGATCGGGTTTAGCGGTTGAATCGTTTCGTTCATCTCTCTCTCTCCTTTACCCTTTAAATATCTTCGTGTTCTCCATCCTCAATCACATCTGATAAGCGATCTGTAAATTGCTGCGCTGCGTTCACACCCATTCTTTTTAGTCGGAAATTCATCGCTGCAACTTCGATGATAACAGCTAAGTTTCTTCCTGGGCGGACAGGGACGGTCATCTTTGTCACTTCAGTATCAATAATCTTCATTTTCTCTTCATCTAATCCCAGGCGGTCATACTGTTTTTTCGCATCCCAGATCTCTAAATTCATGATGAGTGTAATTCGCTTGTTACTGCGAACGGCACCGGCACCGAATAGAGTCATAACATTAATAATCCCTAAGCCGCGGATTTCTAATAAGTGTTCAATTAACTCTGGAGAGGTACCTACTAATGTATCCTGGTCCTCTTGGCGAATTTCCACGCAATCATCGGCAACAAGTCGATGGCCGCGCTTGACTAGCTCTAGCGCCGTTTCACTTTTACCTACGCCACTTTTACCGGTAATTAATACGCCAATTCCATACACATCCACTAACACACCGTGGACGGCTGTTGTTGGAGCCAGCTTACTTTCTAAAAAGTTCGTTAAGCGGCTGGAGAAACGGGTGGTTTTCATGCTTGTCCGTAAGACAGGCACCGATTCCCGTTCCGAGGCTTCAATTAATTCCACAGGAACTTCAATATCTCTAGTGACGATAATAGCTGGAGTGATATCCGTGCATAACCGTTCCATTCTAGAAACTCGCTCACTCTCAGAAAGCTCTTCAAAAAAGGATAGCTCTGTTTTCCCTAAAAGTTGAATGCGTTCCGCTGGATAAAATTCAAAATATCCGGCAATTTCAATACCTGGACGTGATATATCACTCGTAGTTATGGGACGGTTAATGCCCTCTTCACCACTGACCAATTCAAGCTGAAATTTCTTTACTATGTCTATCGTGCGTACTTTTGGCAAGTAGCTTCCTCCTTCATTCGAATGGCATTATTCATGAACGACAGTTCACAAATAATACAAAAAATTTCATTACCTCCTATTTTAGCATTTTTTGAAAAAGAACCAAATAAAAAAGGGAGCAAAGTTGCCCCCTCATTTATCCTTGGAGTTCCTAGATGGATCCAAGATAGTTTTATGAATGATGATATTTACCACGGACATCAAAACGGCAAAGAACAATGCCATACCGAAGCCTTGAATCTCAAATGCCTCACCCATTAAATAATCGGTTAATTCAAGTGTGATGGCATTGATCACAAACAAGAAAAGCCCCATCGATAAGATAGTTACAGGTAATGTAAATAATATTAAAAGCGGTCGCACCAGAACATTTAAGATGGATAATAAAATGCTCGCTTGTAAGGCGGCCCAAAATCCTGTCAATTGAAAGCTTTCATGAAAATAGCCAGCAAGTGCCATGAACAAAACTGCATTAATTAAACATCCTATCAGCCATCTCATAATTTAAAATCTCCTACTTATTCTTCAAGTGATTTGTGAATCGCAATGGAACCTGTTTTTGTATCAGCATAGATTCTCATCATTTTATCAGGATGATTGACCGATTGAAAGCGAAGTGATTTTTGAATCATTTCCGTTTTTTCTTCGAGCACCTGAACGCCAACGAGGTTCACATGAAACCCACCTAAGTTTGTTTTCAACTCACCATTAACCGGGATTCCCTCGGGAATAAAGACGTCTATGCCACCCGTGATCGCTTTTGCTTGAATCCATTCAGAGCGATTTCCTCGTACGTTATAGCTTATATTACCGTTAAAGGATTGCGTTTCAACCTTCTTAAAATCGCCCTCTACCATAATTGCTCCATGTATGGTTTCTGCTTCAAGTTCATCTAGCACACTGCGGTTGACCTTAATTTTCCCATGGGCTGTCTCCAATTCCGCTTTCTTCCCGTTCAGCTGATTCAACGCTATTTTTCCATTGGCGGTCTTTACGCGAAGGTCACCCACATTCATCTCTTCTCCTACTACCGTACCATTAAACATCCTGATTCGAACACGGTCATACTGAGACTTTGGTACAAAAACGATTGCATCGACCTTCATCCACTTTTGCTGGGTCGTAAAACGTAATTTCTCGTTCTCGATTGAAAAGTGTACATCACGTAGGAAGTTTTGGCGTGCTTGGTCTTGGTTTTCCACACGATAGACCTTAGCTTGACACTCGATTCTTACATCTGGTTGATCCCATGCAGCAATTTTGACGGATCCGTTTGCCACGTCTATGTCGATATCCTTCATGTTGGCATCCCCATGCTGAAAAATATGAGAAATATCGACGGATTGGCCAAAGTTCAAATCAAAATCAAATTCTTTGATTTTTTTCAGTGCGGAATCAACAAAGTCAAAAATCTTCTCCTTTGTGGATTGATACTTCGCCTGAAACGCCTCTTCCTTTTGGGCCTCCTCAAATTGAACAGCAGTCGACAGTTCATTCACCATTTGCTCCTGCTTTTTCTCCATTGTTTGCTGGGCTTTTTCTAATTCCTCAAGCAACGTTAAAGCTTCCTCCACCTTCAGCTTGCCTTCTTCCACCATTTTCAAAATCCTGATTCTTTCCTCTTTCATGGTCTCCACCTCAGCATCATATTTTTTTCCTCTAAAAGTTTATTCAGAAAGCAATACCTTTACGCCCTTAATAATGTTCCAGATCGTGACAGCGATTCCGGTGATTACAAGAGCGACAATACTAATGATTGTTAAAATAGGAATCTCATTTTGGAAGTTGATGGAATCATTCAGAACAGCAATCACAACAAACGGCAGCAAAATAATCGGGATTAAATGTGAGAGTAACGATTTCTTAGCATGCGCTTTTGTTCCTTGGTCACCGCTAGCAAAATACACTACAAGCGGAAAAATAAATCCAGCGAAAAAAATACTAAAATAACACAAGCTTGATAGAACCTTTCTTGTTTCCATTTCGTACATCACCTCACCTTTTATGTACGAACCGAAAGGAAAAAAGTTTCTATAAATCTGACCGAAACGTCCGGTATTTTTTTTCAAAAAACCGCTGCATGCCGTCCGCAAACATATTAAAGATAAAAATGGTGACGGCAATGGCCCCAATAACAGAAAATGGGATCCATTCATATGTAAAAATATCTTTCGTAATGGTCGAGAACATCGTTGGCCAAGCGAGCGAAGTGTTCACTACCTCATAGGCGCCACTCTCTACGGTCATAAATTTATGTGTGACATAGATATGGACAACGCCAAGCTGTGCGATAAGGAACAGCACCCGTCCCATATCGTTGATGATTAAGATAATAATATGGGGTATGACTGCGGGAAAATAGTAGTTTTTAAACATCTTGAAAGGTGATCCTCCGGCAGCAATCCCTGCTTCTATATAAGGCCTACGCTTGGTTTCCTTCATGTGTTGAAGGATAATTTCTGCCACCCTTCCCGTTTCCAGAACGGCTAAGATCACAATCACCCGAAAACCCCGGTCAGGTGAAAAAAAGACAAAGGGCAATGTCACGAAAAAGGAGACGAAAAATATCGGCGGCATAAAGGAAAAGAGCTGCTGCCATGCCTGTAGGAATTTTTCTAACCACTTGGAATAAAAGCCGGCAACAGCTAACGGGATGGCCAACAGATAGCGAATGAGAACAACCAAAACAACAATGCTTAATGTCTCTTTTGCCCCCATTACCAGCAGACTTAAGATATCCACCCCTTCATGATTGCTCCCAAGCGGATATCCTTCCATTGGGGGAAATGGCGGCAGATAGAACTTCCCTTCCGCTGTTTTTATGACTCCGGTTTGCTTTAACTTATGATCTACAAACGGCAAGGAAGGCCCTGCAAATATAGCAATCAGTAAAACTAGTAGAAAAACAGAGCTAATCCACAGCTTATAATTCTTCAATTGGATTCCTTCCTTTCTAACGGAGAAACGAGTCCTTTGGCGATTTCACTCAGAACCTTTGCTAGAAAAATAACGGCGGTAAAGAGAATGATATACCCTGCGGCCGGATACAACTTTACTTGAATATTCATTCCTATCGTGAAAAACTCAGGGGAGGTCACGGTTTCATAAAAAAAGTACGCCGCCCCCCGGTAGTTTGTTAGAAACTCCACAATAAATAAGTTTGATAGAGTATAAAGCGTAATCGTATTGGTGTGGCTAAGTATTTTTACGAAGCAATTTTTCAATACATGGCGGTAGAGTACTCTAAAAGAAGAGGTTCCTTTAGAGAAAGCAGTACGTATGTAATCCATTCCCTGTTCGTCACGAATGCTGAAATATGTGATATTGGCTATGTAGAAAAGCGGATAAATAGCTAGAAAAAAGATGTCTAATAAAACAACACTCAACTGGTCGCTTCCATAAACGACAATATGCGGCAAGAGTCCTGCCTCATAGCCTTCCATGATGAGCAGTTGAAGGGCAATGATTAAAAATAGATCAGGAACGGAGAGGAAGAATCTTGTCATGCTGACTCCAAACAGCTTCCCTCTTCGGCTGCGTATTCGGAAATCAAAGATTCCTTTTACCACGCCAAGGAAAAAGCCAAGGAAGAGAGCAGGTATGACAATGAGCAGGCTTTTTTGGAAGGTGCGCCAAATATTCTCTGTTAAGGAGTAGCCATTATAAACGGTGCCAAGTCCCTCATTTTCCTTTATGTATTGAAAAAACTCTGCAAATTGATTCACATGCTGGTCAAAGGAATAGTTATAGACAGCACTGAGGAACTCCCCTCCAGAACCAGTTTGATAGGAGGTGGTCCGAGGTAGGAATAAGAGACTTAAAAATAGAAAAATAGTAATTAGCCACAGTAACGCTTGATAGACAATGGAACGAATGATCATTTTGCCAACTCCTTTTCTCCTATATTTTACCAATACGTTAGAAGTGTTTCAATATTCGAACTAATACACAATTATTAGACGTAAGAAAAGCGGAAAGGTGACTGGATTTCGAGGTTTTTTATGAGGAACTGCGGGGGGATTCCGCCGGCTTTCTAATTTATTCCGCCGTATTCAGCTGAGATTCCGCCGATTCTTGGATTTATTCCGCCAACTTTGGCCGGAATTCCGCCAACTTTCCCAGTTATTCCGCCAAACACAGTTTAAGCAAAAAAAAAGAGCCAAAACCAGCAACTGGTTTCAGCTCTTTTTCATGTTTTATGCTTCTACTGCACTTTTATCTTCAATTTGTTTTTTCATTCTTAAACGATCTCGCTCAAGGATTGGTTTCAAATATTTGCCCGTATACGATTCAGGGACTTCTGCTACCTTTTCCGGTGTACCTGTCGCAATAATAGTTCCACCCTTGTCGCCGCCTTCCGGACCAAGGTCAATCAGATAATCGGCAGCTTTAATGACATCGAGATTGTGTTCGATCACAAGGACTGTTTCCCCATTTTCAACCAATCGCTGAAGTACAACGAGTAAACGTGCAATGTCATCCACATGAAGTCCAGTTGTCGGCTCATCTAGGATGTAAAATGACTTACCAGTTGAGCGACGGTGTAGCTCTGAAGCAAGCTTCACCCGCTGGGCTTCCCCACCGGAAAGTGTGGTTGCCGGCTGGCCAAGCGTAATATATCCAAGTCCGACGTCCAAAATTGTCTGTAGCTTGCGGCTGATTTTTGGAATATTTTCGAAAAATTCAACTGCTGCTTCGACCGTCATATCAAGAATATCAGAAATATTTTTTCCTTTATACTTTACTTCCAGCGTCTCACGGTTATAACGCTTGCCGTGGCACACTTCGCAAGGAACATACACATCAGGTAAAAAGTGCATTTCAATTTTAATGATTCCATCCCCACGGCATGCCTCACAGCGACCGCCCTTCACGTTAAAACTGAAGCGCCCTTTTTTATATCCACGGACCTTTGCTTCGTTCGTAGCGGCAAACACATCACGAACGTCGTCGAAGACACCTGTGTAGGTAGCCGGGTTGGAGCGTGGTGTTCTTCCAATTGGCGACTGGTCAATATCGATCACTTTTTCTAAATAATCAATTCCTTTTATGCTCTTATGCTCACCAGGCTTTGTTTTTGCATGATGGAGCTTTTGTGCCAGAGATTTATGAAGGATTTCATTAATTAGCGTACTTTTTCCGGAACCTGATACACCAGTGATAGCGATAAACATGCCAAGTGGAATTTTCACATTAACATTTTTCAAGTTATTTTCAGATGCGCCTTTTATTTCGATATAACGCCCATCAGGCTTTCGCCGTTCTAACGGCAAGGAAATAAACTTCTTTCCTGACAAATACTGACCTGTTAACGAATTTGGATCCGCCATGACTTCTTCCGGTGTACCGGCCGAAACCACTTGTCCGCCATGCACTCCAGCACCTGGGCCGATATCAATTAAATAATCGGCGGCTATCATCGTATCCTCATCATGCTCAACGACAATGAGGGTATTGCCAATGTCACGCATCTGCTGCAACGTGCCAATTAAACGGTCATTATCACGCTGATGAAGTCCTATCGACGGTTCATCTAAAATGTATAATACGCCCGTTAAACGTGATCCGATTTGTGTCGCTAAGCGAATCCGCTGCGCCTCCCCACCGGAAAGCGTGCCAGCCGTTCGGCTGAGCGTTAAATAATCAAGACCAACATTGATTAAGAAACCCAGGCGTTCACTGATTTCACGAAAAATGAGTTTCGCTATTTGCATCTCTTTTTCCGTCAGCTTCAATTCAGAAAAAAATTGATGTGCTTCTTCAATGGAAAGGTCGGTCACTTGAGCAATATGATGACCATTAATTAGGACAGCTAAAGTTTCCTTTTTCAGACGATAGCCCTTACAGGTTGGACACGGCTGTTGTGCCATGTATTTTTCCATTTGTTCCCGGATATAATCAGAGCTTGTCTCCTTGAAACGACGCTCAACGTTCGGGATGACCCCTTCAAATTCGATATGCCCTTCACGGATTTGGCCAAAATCATTTTCATAGCGGAAATAGATTTTATCACGGCCGGACCCGTATAATACTTTTTCTAACAGATGCTCTGGAATATCCTTTACGGGGATGTTCATATCCACCCCGAAGTGATCACAGACTGCCTCAAGCAGTTGTGGGTAATACTGCGAGCTTGTCGGCTCCCATGGGGCAATGGCATGCTGTTTTAACGTCAGATCTTTGTTAGGGATGACTAAGTCTACATCCACTTCGAGCTTTGAACCAAGCCCATCGCATTCTGGGCAAGCACCAAAGGGGCTGTTAAAGGAGAACATCCTTGGCTCTAGCTCCCCGATGGAAAAACCACAAAGCGGACAGGCATGGTTTTCACTAAATAACAGTTCTTCCTCGCCAATCACATCGACAATGACTTTTCCTTCGCCGAGTTTTAACGCGGTTTCAAGTGAATCGGCAATTCGAGCTGAAATGCCCTCCTTGACCACGATCCGATCGACAACTACTTCAATCGAATGCTTTTTATTCTTTTCTAATTCGATTTCATCTCCGAGATCACGCATTTCACCGTCCACACGGACCCGAACAAAGCCTTGCTTTTTAACATCCTCGAGGACCTTTACATGCGTTCCTTTTCTTCCGGAAACAACCGGTGCAAGGATTTGCATTTTTGTCCGTTCTGGATATTCGAGGATCCGATCGACCATCTGTTCAATCGTTTGAGAGGAAATTTCGATATGATGAATCGGACAGGTTGGGTGTCCGACCCTAGCAAATAATAATCGTAAATAATCATAGATTTCTGTCACGGTCCCGACTGTTGAGCGCGGGTTCCGGCTTGTTGTTTTTTGATCGATAGAAATGGCAGGGGATAAACCTTCAATCGCATCGACATCAGGCTTATCCATCTGACCTAAAAATTGCCGGGCATAGGCAGACAGGGATTCTACATATCGGCGCTGCCCTTCTGCATAAATCGTATCAAATGCGAGCGAGGACTTCCCTGAACCGGAAAGCCCCGTCAACACTACAAGCTTATCTCTCGGAATGGTGACATCGATATTTTTTAAATTGTGGGCTCTGGCGCCTTTAACAACCAGTTTCTCCATCGCCATGTGTACGTCATCCTTCCGCTTTAAGTTCCAATAATAGGTCACGAAGCTCGGCAGCACGTTCGTAGTTTAGTGCCTTTGCTTCTGCCTTCATCTCTTTTTCCATCGTAGCAATCAGCTTTTCTCTTTCCTTCTTGTTCATCTTGCTGAAGGATGCGGCTGGTTTGTACTCTTCTTGCTCCTCGGCCGCATGTGTCGCACGTATAACATCACGGATTGCTTTTTGAATGGTCTTTGGGGTAATACCATGCTTTTCGTTATATTCTTCTTGGATGGCACGGCGCCGCCTTGTTTCGCTAATCGCCAGCTCCATCGAATTCGTCATGCGATCAGCGTACATGATGACATGTCCATTGGCATTCCGTGCTGCCCGGCCAATCGTCTGAATGAGTGATCGCTCGGAACGAAGGAAGCCTTCTTTGTCCGCATCAAGAATGGTTATTAGTGACACCTCAGGAATATCCAGACCTTCACGGAGAAGATTGATTCCGATAAGTACGTCATATTTCCCCATTCGCAGTTCACGGATAATTTCAATCCGTTCAAGCGTTTTTACCTCTGAGTGTAAATATTGAACTTTAATCCCGATTTCTTTTAGATAATCGGTTAAGTCCTCTGACATTTTCTTCGTCAAAGTGGTGACAAGGACACGTTCATTTTTCTTCACACGTTCTTGGATTTCACCGATTAAATCATCAATTTGTCCCTCAATCGGTCGAACTTCAATCGTTGGATCTAATAGTCCAGTCGGGCGGATGATTTGCTGAACCATGTCAGGCGTATGCTCCAGCTCATATGGTCCAGGAGTTGCCGAAACAAAGATGGCGTTGTGAACATGCTTATCAAATTCATCAAACGTTAACGGTCGATTATCTAGAGCCGATGGCAGACGGAATCCGTGGTCCACAAGGACTTGTTTCCTTGCTTTGTCACCATTAAACATACCCCTGACTTGTGGCAGGGTAACATGCGACTCATCGATAATCATCAGAAAATCTTCTGGAAAATAATCCAGCAGCGTATACGGCGTCGATCCTGCCGGCCTTAAGGTAAGGTGACGTGAATAATTTTCAATGCCTGAACAAAAACCCATTTCTCTCATCATTTCTAAATCATAACGGGTCCTCTGTTCAATTCGCTGGGCTTCAAGCAACTTATTGTCCGCCCGCAACTCCTCGAGGCGCTCCTCGAGTTCTTTTTCGATATTCTGAATGGCAACGCGCATTTTCTCTTCCCGTGTAACGAAGTGGGAGGCTGGAAAAATGGCAATATGCTCGCGTTCACCAATAATTTCTCCTGTAAGCGCATCAACTTCACGAATCCGGTCGATTTCATCACCGAAAAATTCTACGCGCACACAATGCTCATCACGTGAAACGGGGAAAATTTCGACCACGTCTCCACGGACACGAAACGTACCGCGCTTAAAATCAATATCATTTCGTTCATATTGGATATCAACTAAGCGATGAAGCAAGTGGTTACGCTCGATTTCCATGCCGCTTCTTAGTGATAAGACCATTTCGCGGTATTCTTCAGGTGAACCGAGACCATAGATACAAGAGACACTGGCGATGATGATGACATCTTTTCGTTCAAATAAAGAAGAAGTCGCCGAGTGGCGCAGTTTATCAATCTCATCGTTGATGCTGGCATCTTTTTCAATGAAGGTATCAGTTTGTGGCACATATGCTTCTGGTTGATAGTAATCATAGTAACTGACAAAATATTCAACCGCGTTGTTCGGGAAAAATTCCTTGAACTCGCTGTACAGCTGTCCTGCCAATGTTTTGTTGTGAGCGATGACAAGGGTTGGTTTATTGACCTCTTTAATCACGTTAGAAACAGTAAACGTTTTTCCTGTTCCTGTCGCCCCAAGGAGTGTTTGATGACGCTTATTATTTCGAATCCCCTCGACTAACTGGCGAATCGCTTCCGGCTGATCCCCCTGTGGAGAGTACGCTGAGACTAATTCAAATTGGTCTTTCACACGATTTCCTCCCGTACAAATAAATCACTTTTCAGCTCAAAATCTAGTTAATGAGTGGGATGGTGCTGGAAAGTGTATCCTCTAAAAATTCATATTAACATTCTACCACAATACCCCAAAAACAAACCAATAATATGCGAACTAGTATTCGTTTTTTATTGTTTTTGTATAAATAATAGGCTGTGTTAAAGAACAGTGTTAATTTTTACATCCTGTTGATTGGAGCGGAAGGCTCGAAGATCCTCGAAAATGCTACCGCATTTCCTTCGTGCGGTGTTGATTCGAAGAAGCTTATTCAATGTCCTGTGGGAGT
>NZ_JBCNAC010000041.1:0-22005 GCF_050477885.1 Neobacillus rhizosphaerae | reverse complement strand
ATCAACAGGCAAGTTTAACAGAGCCAAATAATAAAAAGCCTGCCAGTTTTCCTGACAGACTTTCGTTGATATTTTCAGATTACTAGGTCTTCTTCACTGCCCTTGGCCTCATTTTAGCAGCCAGCCAGAAACCAGCTGTCAATGAGAAAGCATCAATGACAATTAACACGAAGGTATTCGTATAACCTTTATATACAGAGGCAGCGATCAAAGCAACCGTTAGAACTAGGCCGATTAGTCGATTATAAGTGACCCGTGTAAAAAGAAGGACTAGTAACCCTGGCAAAATAAGTGCCGACAAGTATTCAATTACGTTTACCAATGGGTACACCTCATTCAATAAATTTCTGTTAATTAATTCTAGAAATTTATCAACAAAATTGCAACAAAAATATTAACTACGAACAGTCTTATACTTCCTGCTTCATTTGGTAAGCTGCTACTTTTTGACGGGTCATCAGGCTTACAGCCACAAAACAAAGAAGTGAAAGTAAAATCGGCACGACTACTGTATGAAGACCAAACGCATTGGGATGTAAGCGATCTAATAGAATATAAGCCCCCATTCCCACAATCATCGATGTAATTGCTCCATATTTATTTCCTTTGCTCCAATACAAGCCTA
Source organism: Neobacillus rhizosphaerae (assembly GCF_050477885.1). Lineage (GTDB taxonomy): Bacteria > Bacillota > Bacilli > Bacillales > Cytobacillaceae > Neobacillus > Neobacillus rhizosphaerae_A. The sequence goes on along the minus strand of NZ_JBCNAC010000041.1, from coordinate 21,380 downwards.
ATACTACCGGCCAAATAAATACGGATTCAAGACCGCCAAACGAGAATAAATTGAGCCAGACAATTAAATCGGGCGGACTTAAAGCAAGCAGAATCACAAGAATTCCAATCACCGCCGTGACACTGAAGCTAACCTTTCTTACATGGTTGTCTTCTGCATGTGGCTTGATGTAATTTAGATAAACATCCTTTACCAATGCAGAACTGACAAGAATTAATAAGGCATCAACCGTCGACATAATTGCAGCCATGGGAGCCGCAAGGACAATACCGGCAACATAAGGTGGCAAGACCTTCATCGACAACAACGGCATGACGGTATCTCCAATTTTAACATTAGGAAGTACAGGACGGGCAAACACACCAATTAGGTGCATGCCAAGCATGATAAAGCCGACTACAATCGTTCCTATAATAATCGCACTATGCATTGCCTTGGAATTTTTATAAGACATCGCACGAACCGTAATTTGCGGTAATCCGACCACACCGACCCCTACCAAAATCCAAAAAGAAGAAACATAGGCAGGTGTTAAATTATGCTGAGCACCAAACGGGCTAATTAGGTTTGGATTCTCAGCCGCTAAATCAGAAATGATTTTTGGAATTCCTCCACCCGCCTTAATGGTGGCAATGAGCAAGATTAATGTCCCCAAAAACATTACAACACCTTGGACAGTATCTGTTAACGCAACTGCACGGAACCCACCAACAATAACAAACACAAGGACAGAAAAGGCAAAAATCAATAGGGCAGTTGTATAAGAGAGCCCTGTTAAGCTTTCCACTAACCTTGCGCCTCCAATCCACTGAGCTGTCATCGAGGAGAATAGGAAAATAATTATACTTGCTGCAGAGAGTAGCACGACTGTTTTGCTTTTATACCGCTCTTTCAGAAAATCAATTAATGTGATTGCCTTATACTGCCGGGCGACTATCGCGAATTTCTTTCCTAGTACCATTAAGGTAAAATAACCGGTTGCCAGTTGTGCCATCGCTAACAAGACCCAGCCTAAACCCTGGGTATAGGCAATTCCTGGGCCTCCAATAAAGCTGCTGGCACTTCCGTAGGTGGCAACCATTGTCATGGCGAGAATAAAGCCGCCCATTTGGCGTTCCCCTAAAAAATACTCCTCAAGGAATGAATTCGTTTTAATGACACGTTTGTTCGACCAAAGGCCAATCGCAAAGATAATTAGTAAGAAGAAAATCAACGGTGTTATAACGGGCCAGTTCACTTTCTCTCCCCCTCTTCCACTTCAAAGGGTACATCTTTGAATAAAAATTTTATTGTCAAAATAACTAGTATGACCATTACAATAAAGCCAACAATACAACTGTAAAAGAACCATGCAGGCAGTCCAAATATGTATGAGTAGTTGTTAACGTTACCGGAGCCAAGTCCATAGCCAAAGCCATACCACCAGATAAAATTAATGAGAACAAGGATGACACCTATCAACGCTTCTCTATGTGCAATCTTAAAACGCTTGTCCTCTGGATTGACTGTCTTTTTCAACAGTACTCCCCCTCTGATATTTTCATATTATGTTTCACTAATATTGAACATTTTACCAAACATAGTGGATAAATAAAGAAAAAATAAATTTATTTTGATTGCATCATGTATTTTTCTTCCAAAAAGAAAAAGCCATTTGAAAATGTGTAATTTCAAATGACTTTCCTTTATCCTATTTAATCATTGCACCAGTTGGCCCAAGCTTGTAGCCCCCGATTTTGGTGTTGTAGGCCATAGCACCGCTACTATAAAAGTAGTACCAGCTTTTGCCGACGAGAACCCACCCCGTTTTCATTGCACCGCTGCCAGTCAAATAGTACCAAGTACTTCCTTGTTTCAACCAGCCTGTTTTCATCGCACCGTTGCCATCAAGGTAGTACCAGGTTGTTCCTTGCTTTAACCAACCAGTCTTCATCGCACCACTGTTCGCAAAGTAGTACCAGACATTTTTAATTTTTTGCCAACCTGTCTGCATTTCACCATCAGCATTGAAGTAGTACCATATTCCCGAAACCTGTTTCCAACCTGTCACATAATCACCGATCGCCGGATCGTAGTAATACCATTTTCCATCATACAGCTCCCAATTGGAAGCTGTTTTGAATTTAATAACAATGTCGTTTGCTAAGTATTGTCCTTGAGGGCCTGTTAACGCCTCTTTTTTAATCGTTAAAGTGTAGTTTGTACTGCCTTTCAGCACATCAGGTATAACAATTAAGGTATCATCAGATGTCTCATTGTATGTTTCAACATAACCTTCTGGTCCTTTTATTGTTATTAGGGATTCATCAGCAAGCTCGACATTCAGATCAAAATGGACACCTAACAAACTATCTAGAGGCACATTACTGACACCATCATAAAACTTATCATGGAAATCAAAATCTTCAATATCATCGTTCCAAATAAGAGTCGCAGCCTCAAGCCATCCTACTGGTGATGCTGGCGGAGGCGTCACCGGATCTGTCGGTGTACCCGGATCTGTCGGCGTGCTCGGTGGCGTATCCACTGTACCCTCTGTTTTAGCATCAATACTAATAATAGAATACTTTCCGTCACCGCTGGTAGTGACAGCAATCAATTGGCCATTCTGAAAATGAAGCTTTTGAACCAAAAGATCTTTCTTAATTGTGTATAAATACTTATTTGAATTATATTGATACACATCGATTCCGCCATCCACTCTAGCAGCAAAAGTTAGTTGGTCCTGTAAGCTAAACTCATAATCATTATATTTTCTCCCTAATTGGAAGGAATAGGTCATGTCCCCTGATTGGTACATCGCCAGATCAAACACAACACCACTATTATTGTACATACTCGCGCCATCTGGCGTGATACTTGCAAATGGATCTAACGGATAATCACCATGATAGGGTGAATCATAATGATTTTGAATCATGCCATTCACCACTTCAAAAGCTTCGGTATCTCTCGGGCTCAGTGAAGTTGTAATGCCGTAAACCTTTGATGTTTCCGCATTATAAAAAATATTTGTTCTTTCATACATGGATGTGCCTGGGTATTTTACCGTTTGCACAACTTCTTTTTTATCCTTCATGGAATAAACTTTTAAATCATCCCATTGCCCTGATCCTGGTGCAATATAAATATATCCATTATTGTCTACAGCAATATCATACGGATCTTGTTCGATATCCAATAAATTGCTTAGCGTAAAGCTGTCCGGATCCACTTCAGCAATTGCACCAGTATATGGACCGAAATTATAAGTATCATGACTCATTTTATGCTGAGTCACATAAAGCTTATTATTGTTAAAATCTAATCTCTCAGCAGGATTTGGTAGGTTAAGAGTCTTGATTTCGCCTGTTGAAAAATTAACTGCATATAACGTCTTACTTCCGAGTTTTGTTGCATAAATCACTGGTTTGTTTGGGTCAATTGCTGTGTCATTCGGTTTGAATGGTAGACTAATAGGACCGCTTACACCCTCAGCCTGAACTGGCTTTCCAATGATAAACGGGCCCACGCCAGAAAATAATAGAACAAGAATAATCAAGGACCGTATAAACGCTTTCAAAAACAACATTCCTCCTACTAGATACATATATTTAGACCATCATATCATGCTAATTCCCCATTTACCATTACCTAATTTATGGATTTTTTCATACATAAAAGCTTTTTGTTTTAAAACAAAAACGCCAGTACCTTTCACTGGCGTTTTACTTTATGCATTATCTATTTTAAAAGAGAGAAGCAATAGTTTTAAAGAATTTGTTTAGGTAATTTCTGTACAAAGGTTAGCAGTAAGCTCATACCTTCACGAGTTTCCTTTGTTGATAATGAACGGAGCAGCTGGAACATCGACATTGGCTCTTTCTCTTGTCTTTCACTCTTCGCCTCATAAAAGGCAGTTACCATTCCATCTACTAAATCTAACGAACCTTTTTGCAGCATTTCATCTGCGATTTCTACGCCTTTTACTGCCTTTTCCATCATGTCTGAGACCATTGGTCCTGTAAGAGCGGCTTTCATACTTTGAATCATAGAGACTACTTGGAACAGAGTGTTTAGTGTACCGTTCTCCTCTAACTTTTTAACCTCTAACAAGGCGTGCTCCAAACTCTTGCTGACATCTGGTAGAACTTTTAATAATTCAAGCGTTTCTGGCTGTATCACATCATCAGCAAATTCTACCATTTTCACAAGCTTGGAAGCCGTTTCTGTCACCATTTCGCTCGTTACTGCTTGGAGGGCTGCATTAGTAAAATCCTGTATTTTTGTCATAGTTTGATCAGGTGTATACTCTACGACTGTTCCCATACAAATCACACCCTCCCTATAAGATTCCTCGAGCATTTAACCAATATAGCTCATTATAGACTGATTTGAACCAGTGAAGTAAATCAGACGTAGCTGCAGGGCTTGGCGGATTTTGATAGTCAAACGTAATCATGCTGGCATCCTCTAAACTGTTTTCTAAGAAACACGCCACTTTTCCATTATACCGCGCCGTTTCTGGCAGCCCATTAATTCTATTGGCAATATTCGTAACCATTACTTCAGACTGATAATGCGCTGTTGAACCCGCCTTACTGATTGGAAGATTTGTAGCATCACCAATGACATAAATATTATCTGATCCAATCATTTTTAATGTATAGCGGTCAGTTGGAATAAACCCACTTTCATCCCCTAACTTCGAATCAAGGATGACTTTTGCTCCGGTATGGGCTGGAATGGAAAGAAGTAAATCATATGAGTGTTCTGTCCCATCCATCGTAATGGCAACCTTTCTTTTTGGATCCACCTCTTCAAGGTTAAAGAAGGTTTCTGATAAGATATTTCGCTTTTCAAATGTTGGGCATGCCCAGTCTGCGACAGGTTGCAAGGAATGAATTCGTCCAATTGGATAGGTATATTTAATTTCAATTTTGTCCCTATTTCCGCGCTTTCTGAAGTAATCATCCAGCATTAAAGCCATTTCTAGAGGAGCAGCAGGACATTTATGCGGCACATCTACGGTAATCAGGATTTTTCCTTCTTCCATTTGTGCCAGTGTATCTCTTAACTTGATTGCTCCATCAAGCGTATAGAAGTTTTGCGAGCCTTCCCTTAGACCTTGTACACTATCTAAATCCGGGTGGGAACCGGTTGCAATCACTAAATAATCATAAAGATATTGATATTTTGCAGAAACTACCTTTTGCTTTTCTGGATCGATCTTTGTCACTTCATCATAGACCACCTGAACAGTGCGATGGGCTAACGTCTCTTGTTTACGGATAAAATGCTCTGGTGCCTTTTCATTAAAGGCAATAAACATATACCCTGGTTGATAGATATGCTTTTCTGTATTACTAATGAGGGTAATTTCAACCTCTCCATTTCTTACTTTATCACCAAGCTGGCGAGCTAAACGGTTCGCTACCATCATCCCGCCACTACCTCCGCCTATTACTACCACACGTTTTTTCATGGTAAACCCTCTTTCCATTTAGACAAGTTTATTTTAATTTGCGGACAGCAATACGGTAATCGTCGCCTTCTACTATTTCATTGGCAATTTCGTGGCCCATTTTATGCACCCACTCAGGAATGTCCACACGAGAGCCTTTGTCGTTAGAAATTACTTCAATGATATCGCCAATGGTTCCTTTTTTGATTCCTTTGATTAACTCCATTAAAGGCCCTGGGCAGAATGATCCTCTTGCATCGATTGATTTCGTTACTTGTATTTCAGCCATTTGGCATTTCTCCTTTTCTATGTTGATTTTTGCGCCATACAAACTTTAATCTTCCGATTACATCGTTACTAATTGAGCATTTTGTGCCATTCCAAGGAAAGCTGTGACACCGATAATATCATCAAAGACATCGATCATATCTTCCTTCTCCCAACCCATAACATCCATGGCCATTGCACAGCCATAAATATGAAGGTCACCGACTTCTTTCCCGTCGGCTAACAAGCTGTCGAATAAAGGAACTTTCTTTGCCAGTAATTCTTTTCCTACAGTTCCTGCCTTAAAGTCTTCGTTATCAAAGCTTGATTTCAAAAATGGCTTTAATGCATTCATCGTGACAAATACATTCACCTGCATTCCTGACATGGAAGCAACAGAACCGACTAAAGAACCTGCGTGTAGCTTTTCTAAATCCTCTGAAACTAAAATTACCGCTAGTGATGGAACTTGTTGAGTCATTAAAAATTCCTCCTTATTTTTCTTAATTTATCTACATTTTTATTATACCTATACGGGTATGTGTATGTCTGTGACGAATCCTTGTGTAAGTTTTGAGCATTTTTTTACAAATGCAAAAATATCAAACATAAAACTTGACAAAATCCGAAAAAGCAAACATTAATAAAAAAACTCTGACGATTTCTCAAGGTCAGAGTTTTTTAGGATTGAATTTATTGACGTTATATTAACTTTACTTTTTGTAAACGTAAGGCATTGAGAACTACTGAAACTGAACTGAATGCCATTGCAGCACCTGCAAGCCACGGAGCAAGGAGTCCTAGAGCTGCGACAGGAATACCAAGTGTATTATAAGCAAGGGCCCAGAAAAGGTTCTGTTTAATATTACGGATCGTCTTCTTACTCATAAAAATCGCATCTGCAATACTATTTAGATCCCCGCGAATAAGAGTGATATCAGCTGCTTCCATTGCAACATCCGTACCGGTTCCGATGGCCATTCCAATATCCGCAACAGCAAGGGCGGGTGCGTCATTGATTCCATCTCCAACCATGGCTACCTTCTTACCTTGTGCCTGTAATTTCTTAATCTCATCTGCCTTCCCCTCAGGAAGCACTTCTGCTATGACGTTATCAATCCCAGCTTGAGTAGCTATGGCTTTTGCTGTCTGCTGATTATCTCCCGTAATCATAATGACTTCAATTCCCATGTCTCTAAGGCGGCTGATAGCCGTTTTTGATGTTTCTTTTATAGTATCAGCTACTGCAATCATGCCTGCATATCGACCATCTATCGCAGCGAGCATGGCTGTCTTTCCAACCTTTTCAAACTCTTCCTTTTGAGCAAGAGCACCTTCAACAGTCACCTTAAAACTATCCATTAGCTTCCTAGTTCCAACTAACAATTCTTTGCCATCAACTAGTGCTCTTATACCGAAACCTGGGATGGCTTCAAAATCAGAAACTTCCTTCAATGATATTCCTTTATCCTTAATCCCTTGAACAATTGCTTGTGCTAGTGGATGCTCTGATTGTTTTTCAGCAGATCCAACGAGTGATAAAAATTCCTCTTCAGTTTGAGAGGGGACTGTCAAAACATCTGTTAGAATAGGTGTACCGTTTGTAACCGTTCCAGTTTTATCTAAAACAACAGTAGAAATCTTATGTGTCATTTCCAAATGCTCGCCGCCTTTGAAAAGAATTCCATATTCGGCTGCTCGACCTGAACCAGCCATAATAGAAGTAGGCGTTGCCAATCCCAATGCACATGGACACGCGATAACAAGGACTGCGATTAATTTCTCTAATGCTTCTGCAAAATCCCCAGGAGTTACCCAAACATACCAAACAATAAAAGCGAATACTGCAAGAGCAACAACAATAGGAACAAACACACCTGAAATCTGGTCTGCAAGGCGTTGAATTGGTGCTTTTGAACCTTGTGCTTCTTCTACAACTTTAATAATTTGGGCTAAAGCTGTATTCCGTCCTACTTTTATTGCTTCCACTTTTAAAAAACCATTTTTGTTGATTGTCGCTCCAATTACTTCATCACCTATTTTTTTATCAACCGGGACACTTTCTCCTGTTAACATGGATTCATCAATTGCTGAAAGACCCTCAACAATTTTACCGTCTACTGGAATTTTTTCACCTGGTTTAATATGAAGAATATCACCGACAATGACTTCTTCAATGGGGACCTCTTGTTCAACTCCCCCTCTTTCAATGATCGCGGTTTTTGCTTGAAGCCCCATTAATTTCTTAATGGCTTCAGATGAGCGCCCTTTTGCTTTCGCCTCAAACAACTTTCCAAGAATAATTAATGTAATCAAAATGGAACTGGTCTCATAGTAAAGTTCCACAGAATGGTCATTACTTCCAATTGAAGCTAATGATAAGTACAAACTATAAAAATAAGCCGCTGATGTGCCTAAAGCAACAAGAACATCCATATTTGCACTTTTATTCTTCAGCGCTTTGTAAGCACCGACATAAAACTGCTTACCAATAACGAACTGCACTGGAGTAGCCAAAGCAAATTGGACCCATGGATTCATAAACATTTTAGGAACCCATATAAAGGATGTAAATGAAAAATGTCCAACCATTGCCCATAAAAGAGGGAATGATAGAATAGCCGAAAAAATAAATTTCCCGGTTTGTTTTTCGATTTCCTTCTGGCGGTAATCACTAGTATCTTTTGCCTCTTCTTTTATACGAGCACCATATCCAAGGCTTTCGACTTTTTTAATGATTTCACCTGTTGTAAGAACGCTACTGTTATATTCCACAGTTGCTTTTTCAAGAGCTAAATTCACATTAGCTTTTACGACACCCTCAAGCTTATTTAAACCCTTTTCAATCCTGGCTGAACAAGCTGCACATGTCATTCCCGTTATATCAAATTCAATTTTTTCAGTTACCACATCATAACCTAAATCCTGAATCTTTTTTTCAATGTCTTCTATTTTTACCTTTTCTGGATCATATTTCACATTGGATCTCTCTAGCGCAAGATTTACACTTGCTATTTCTATGCCTTCTAATTTATTCAAACCTTTTTCAATTCTTATGGCACACGCCGCACAGGTCATTCCAGAAATCTGCAAATTTGTTTCCTTTAATTGCTGACTCAACTGACTCAACTCCTTTATACCCTATATAGGTATATTTCCTTTCTAAAAAAACGTGCCAGGAAATAGGCACGTTGTTCTATATATTATTACTCTACATCGTAACCTTGATCATCAATTGTTTCTTTTATTTTAACTAGTGTAACCTCTTGTGGATTATATTCTACATCAACTGTTGCCGCATTTAATTCCACCTTTACAGCACTAACTCCGGCAAGCTTACTTACACTTCCCTCTACAGCCTTTACACAATGTCCACAAGACATTCCTTTAACATTTAGAGTTACCTTTTCCATTTCAAATACTTCCTTTCTAGATAATCTTTTCTTTTACCTTACCATACCCCCCTATCCTATGAAAACAACTTTGCTCAACTTTCATAATATGTACACATTTTCTAGATTAATTTCGGAAATACTGGGTATATAAATTTAAAACCAAAGAAGGAGGGATATTTGATGTCACACGAACACTATACGTCTGTTATTGAAACACTGCATGAATGTATGGTTGCATGTAATCACTGCTATGATGCCTGTTTAAAAGAAGAGGATTTACAAATGATGGCGGGGTGCATTCGCTTGGACCGTGAATGTGCGGATATTTGTGCTCATTTAGAACAAGCTTTAGTAAGGGGGACACCGTTTGCCTCTGAATTGGCAAGTGTGTGTGCAAAAATATGTGAAGCATGTGGCAATGAATGTAAAAAACATCAGCATGACCACTGTCAAAAGTGTGCAGATAGTTGTTTCAAATGTGCAGAAGAATGCAGAAAATTAGCAGCATAATTCGAGGGTAATAAGTGAAAAAGAGGCGCCTAGTCCGCCTCTTTTTCATTGTCTTTACCATATATCTCTTTATTATAAAGACCAATAGGTTAAAGTATCAAAAATACCTAACAATAACATCAGTCCGCCTGCAATCCACTGAATCACCATTCCAAACTTTCTCCCTCTCTTCATGATTGCTCCACTGCCACCAAGGTACCAAATGATTAAGATAAAAATGAGTAGAGGAATAGCTGTTCCAATCGCAAATATGGATGGGAGAACAAATCCATACGGACTAGCTAATACTACTGGCATTAATGTGACAAAAAAGAGAATAAACATCGTTGGGCAAAAGGCAAGTGAGAAACTAAATCCAAGCATAAATGATCCGAATGGATTTTCATGCTTATACTCTTTTGAACCTTTAAACAAATGAAATGTCCCTTTAAATTTAATAAAACCTAACATAAATAAACCAACTACTATTAATAAAGGTCCCATTATCTTTCGAAGCCACGGAAAATAAAAAATCAGATTTTGTTCAATTTCTCTGCCGAGTAGCCACACCAAAGCACCAAGTAATGAAAAGGCTACAATTTTACCTAAAGTAAAACTAAGGACATCTCTCCATGCTGTTTTTCTTTGAATAGACCGGTTCCCATAAAGAGTAACAGCACTGATATTCCCCGTTAATTGACAAGGAGCAAGGGCCCCTACTAACCCCAAGATTAAAGCAAAAATGATTGGCCATGATTCTAAGCTATTTGCCATGTTAAAAAATGGTTCACTTAATACGCCACTTATCTTACTCAATAAACTATACAATCCAATCACCTATTATCAATAGATTTATAAACAAACCATAACATAAAATCGTGCAGAAAATATGGAGATTTCCTTACAAAATAAGAAAGAGACTGACCTTATAAGTCAGCCTCCAACCTTCTTATTTTGTTTTATCTGCTAATTCTTTCAATGCATCAGACAGTTGATAGTTCAATGTGCTTAACGCTTCTTTATCTAAAGTGTCTGCCTCTGAACCAGCAATCGTTGGATCAAGATATTTTTCAATCTTCTCATATAAATCCTTATTATCTTTTTTCACATCATCCTCGAATGATGACCATTGCTCTTCCAATTTTGGTCCAACTTCCTTTACCTCAGCTTGGTCACCACTATCAATTGCCTTTGATAATTGCCCAGTTGTCTCTAACATTTCATTTACCCCATCAGATACCTTACTGTCAGTAGAACTACATCCTGCTAAGAATAATGCACTTCCAAGACCAAATGCGACAACCCTTGATGTTAATTTTTTCATATTTATTACCCTACTTTCAAAGTATTGTTTTCTTTTTTTAGCTTTTTACTTTTCATTCTCTTTACTAAAATAATCACTATTGCACCAAGGATTAGAATTATCTGTGGGATCGTGCTTTCCCATGTTGGATATAAAGCAAAGAAATCTATACTTGGGATACTTTGTGAACTTGTGGTTGGAATGAATCCCGCTAATTGCAGGCTATGAATACCCATTCCAGTAAATTTAATACATAGATAAAAAACGATTACACTTGATACCATAAAGAATGGACGAAGTGGTAATTTAAGACCAACAATAATTAGTAAATAGGCTAAAACTCCAAGTATGGCAGCCCCTATTAAAAACCCAATTAAAAGAGATTGTAGCTTAATTTGACTCGCCATTCCGATATAAAATAATACCGTTTCCGTTCCTTCACGAAATACTGCAAGAAAAGCAAGAATACCTAGTGAAACAAGCCGCCCTGTTGTAACTGCTGTTTGACTTTTCTCACGAATATAGCGATTCCAATCAGCAATATTGGATTGACTATGAAGCCAGTAGCTCATATACAATAACATGACTGCCGCAAAGACGCCTGTCCATCCACCTATTAAAGCGTTGTTATTCCCAAACGCACCGGATGAAATGACAAACTTAACAATCAGGGCAAGGATTAAACTAACACCTAAACCTGCTGCTACTCCAGACCAAATCCAACCTTTCCCCTTTGTCAGACCTGATTTTTTCACAAAAGACATCAGAGCAATAACTACAAGTAAAGCTTCTAAGCCTTCGCGAATGAGAATCATCGCTGCATCCCAATACGTGTATTCAGATTTATTCGCTAAAGGAGTAAGGTAATTTACCATGTTATCGATGGTTTGAGTTGCTTTCTCATAGTTTGATGGATTAGCAGTAAGCATTGCTTGTATCGTAACTAAATCTCTTTCTGAGTCACTATATACTTTTGCAGATTGTGCAACCACAATTCCTTCCACGCTTAACCAACTATCGCTGGCCTCTTGAATGCTTGATATGGCTTGAGTTTGATTCTCATCTTTGATTTCTTTTTTTGTATTTTGTAATAAGAGAATAAATTCTTCTAAGGTTATATCTTCTTTCTTAAAGTCCGCCTCTTTTGGATAGCCGCCATTTGCCACTTTTTCATTAACAGCCTTTAAATTTTGTAAGGCCTGTAAAACTTGATCCTGTTTTTTTATCGTAAAGGCATAAACAACCTTACCCATATTTGATTCAATATCTCGATAGGCAGTTGCTGATTCTGCTTTAATACCTTCTTCAATTTCTCTCCAGGCTTTATTAAATTGTTCATAGGCTTTTTCTGCCTCTGAAAGGTTTCCTTCGGTAGCATAGCCAATTGCTTCATCTACCGATTCTTCAGCTTTCATGATATCTTCTTTGGCATTCCCGGCAGCTAATGCAGGATTCTGTATTGCAAATCCGACAATTAGTAAAAGGATAACTATTTTATGTAATAAGTTTTTGCCCATCGTATCCCACCTTGAAGGTTTCATATTGATAATGAATCTCATTTTCATTTCTCTGGTTCTTATTTTATTTTAATTGATAATGATTGTCAATTACATTTTTACTATTAAATATTACGGAATTGTGAACTTTGGAATAAAATCTACTCTTCATTGATAGAATTCCCTTTTCACAAAAAAAAGACATCCTTTTTCAGATGTCTTTTACCTTAATTACAAGTCCCATGCGGACTAGGACAGCCAACGCATTCTCTCTCAACCTGAATGGTACTATGCTCGATGTGAAATTCATCATGAAGAATTTTTTGTGATTGGGCCAAGATTTCATCATGGACACCATCATCACACATCGTAATATGGCAGCTTAAAACCGGATAACCCGAAGTAATCGTCCAAATATGCAAATCATGAACCTCCTTCACCAATGGAATTTTACCTAGCGCTGTTTTTACCTGGTTCATATCAATTTGCTCTGGAGCTCCCTCCATTAAAATATGGAAGGAATCCTTCGTAACCCTATACCCGCTGAATAAGATCAAAACAGCCACAATTACACTGGCAATTGGGTCAGCAATTCCCCAGCCGAAAAACATAATGAGCAATGCGGCAACAATAGCTCCAACAGACCCCAGCATATCGCCAAGCACATGTAAAAAGGCACTTCTTACGTTTAAATTCTCTTCCTTGTCACCCTTCATTAAAATCCAGGCGGCAATGATGTTTACTACTAATCCTAGTACAGAGATTATTAGCATCCCCGTGCTTTGCACCTCTGGGGGATCAAAAAAGCGGTGAACCGCTTCATAAAAGATATAAAGAGAAATGACAACAAGCGTGATTCCATTCAACGCCGCAGCAATAATTTCAAATCGCTTGTAACCATAGGTTTTTTCCTGTGATCCCTGTTTCTCACCAAACTTGATGGCGAAAAAGCTTAATCCTAATGCTGCTGCATCGCTAAGCATATGGCCAGCATCAGACAATAGCGCCAAGCTATTTGTTAACAAACCGCCAATTACTTCCACGACCATAAAAGCCGCTATTAGTATGAAAGAACTCAATAATGCTTTCTTGTTACTTGTATGTGAATGACCATGCGAATGGCCGTGTGAATGTCCATGATGATGGTGATGATGACCCATGTTAATTCCCCCAGAGAGCCTTTGAATTGGCTCCATATTTTATCTTTTTCTAAAACGAAAGAATTCCGATTGTGTTAGTTTTTTCTAATCTTTATTTTTCGATACATTCCACCGAACAACACAGCGCGATTCTCTATGAGGGTTAGCTTCATGCCGCTATGTTTTTCATAAATTTTTTCAAAGGAGAGACCGATATCCGTACCTAAAGCCTTAATGACCGGCCTAATAAGTTTCTTTATTAATGAAGGCTTAGTAGCGAATTTATCAAAAATAATTATTTGGCCCTTTGACCTTGTCACTCGGACCATTTCCGCAAAGGCCTTGTGACTGTCTGGAACAACAGATAGGATTAAGCTGGCCACGACATAATCGAAAGCTTCATCCGGAAAGGTTAATTGTTGGGCATCCATCTGCTGAAAGGTTATAGAAGTAGTTGGGAATTTCTTTTTCGCCTGGGCAAGCATCTCTTCTGAATAGTCAATCGCTGTGATATCCAGCAGGTCAATGGAAATTTGCTCAAGATCAGCACCCGTACCGACCCCAACGAACAAAACTTTATCACCTTCATGAAAGTCAACGTCATTGAATAGTTCCTGCCGCGCTTTTAGAAACGGTCCTTTATTGAAAAAATGATCATAAACCGGCGACCACCATCGATATACCCACTTATTCCACCTGTTATTCATCAGACTCACCCTCTATCCCCGTCCAAAACTGTCCTGCCCTTCTATTCTTTTACTCTTAGCAGCCGTAAGCCATTTAGTGTGACCAGTAAGGTTACTCCCATATCAGCAAAAATGGCTATCCATAATGTTAGCCAGCCCGGAACAACTAACAACAGTGCCAAGAGCTTGACTACAATCGATAAAGTTATATTTTGTTTGATAATCTGTAGTGTTTTTCTACTCAACTTGATGGTAAACGGCAGTTTATTTAAATCGTCGTTCATTAGAGCGATATCTGCGGTTTCAAGGGCGGTATCTGTTCCTGCCCCTCCCATCGCAATTCCTACCGTAGCAGATGCAAGTGCCGGTGCATCATTCACGCCGTCACCAACCATAGCTACTCTTCCAAACTGATTTTTTAGTTTTTTAATAACCGCTAATTTATCCTGCGGCAGCAATTCACCCTCCCTTTCGGTGACACCTGCCTGATGACCAATCGCCTTTGCGGTTGCTTGATTATCTCCTGTTAACAGGATCGTATGTTCAATCCCCAGCTGATGGAGGCGCTCGATCACCGCTCGACTGCTCTCACGCACTTCATCGGCAACGGCAACTAATGCTAGAATTTCGTGTGCGGTTCCAACGATTATGACTGTTTTCCCTTGTTCTTGTAGTGAGATCATTTCATTCAATATATGATTCGGAATCACATCAAATAGCTTCATGTTTCCAACCCGATATTCCGTTCCGTTAACTGCACCAATAATGCCTTTGCCTGTTAATGACATGAAATCCTCGACTTCAAATTCTCTGTTACCATATGCGGCTTTTTTCATAATAGCATCTGCAAGTGGATGCTGAGACTTACTTTCAAGAGCAGCCAAGATGGAAAGTATGTCTTCATCGTTTGTATAATTAATGAAGTCTGTTACAACAGGAACCCCTTTGGTCAGCGTTCCCGTTTTATCAAAAGCAATCGCCCTTAGTGCACCAGCTTCCTCTAAAAAGTTACCACCCTTGATTAACACACCATTCCGAGCGGCATTTCCGATTGCGGTAACGATGGAAACAGGGGTAGAAATGACAAGAGCACAGGGACAACCAACCACTAATACCGCAAGCCCTTCGTAAATCCACTCCTGCCAGCTAGCAGCAAACAGCAGCGGCGGAACAACAGCCACTAGCGCAGCAATAATCATAATAATCGGAGTATAATATTTAGCAAACCGGTCTACAAAGCGTTGGGACGGTGCCTTTTCACCTTGTGCTTCTTCTACTAAATGAATAATTTTTGCAATGGTTGTATCATCTACTAGCTTTGAAACCTTTACTTTTAGAAATCCTTCTACATTTAATGTCCCCGCGAAAACTTCGTCGTTAACATTTTTTTCAATTGGAACGGATTCGCCTGTAATCGCAGCCTGATTGATGGAGGATGCCCCTTCCGAAATGACCCCATCCATGGCAAGCATTTGCCCAGGCTTTACAAGCATAAGATCTCCAACTTCAATATCTTCCGCCTTTAGTAACATCTCTTTGCCGTTTCGGACCACTAGTGCCTCCGTTGGTGCCATTTCCATCAATGACCGAATCGATGCTCTTGCCTTATCCATGGAATACCCTTCTAGTACTTCGCTAATGGCAAACAGGATGACAACTACTGCCCCCTCACGCCATTCACCAATAATAGCTGCCCCAATAATCGCCACTGTCATAAGCGTTTTCATATCGAAATCTAGCCGGATTAAATTCTTTAACCCTGTTTTAAAAAGCGGAAAGCCTCCTAGTAAAATAGAAGCCGCAAATAGGCTGTTCAATGAAAAAATGTACCCGGCTAGTAAAAACAACAAGGATATCCCTAGAAGGGAATATTGCTTCCAAAGCGGCCCTTTTACCGTCACTGGCGGTTGCTCTTTTTCAGGGTATATCGTTAATTTTTCAAATGCACCTGCTTCATGTAATGCATCTAAGGTGGTATCTCCATAGACTATGAGCTTAGAGGCTCCAAAATTTACTTTTGCATCAACCACACCATCCAGGTGTTGGACGTTCTTTTCGAACTTTGCGGCACAGCTCGTTCAGGAAAATCCCTGTATCCGATAGACTTGTTTTTCAATGGTCTCACTCACGGCCAGCCACCTCCTCCTGATGCGCAATGGCAATATGAATTAACTGTTTAACATGGTCGTCATCAAGAGAATAATACACAAGCTTTCCCTCTTTCCGATATTTGGCAAGACCAATATTTTTTAGATGACGTAAATGATGGGAGGCCGTAGCCGTGGTTGCCCCTACGATATGAGCCACATCACACACACAAAGTTCCTCTTCCAGTGTCAGAGCATAAGCTATTTTCAACCGGTTTTCATCGGAAAGAGCTTTAAATATCTTGGTTACTTCAGTAATATGGTGATTTTTTTCGAGCTGTTGCCCTACTCGAGCGGTTTTTTCATTATCTATACAAGTAATTTCGCAAATATCGCGATCTTTCATACTACTCACCTTCTTCATTCAAACGTTCGTTTGACTATATGATATTCAAACAGTGGTTTGAATGTCAAACTTTTTATGCTTTTTTTGGAAATAAAAAAGAGGTTGAATCATAATCGGATTCAACCTCTTTTTTTCTTTAAACTCTATGCATCATAGGAAGTGAGAATAAGTAAATGTTAGCGACCGCTAGTGCAAACATCAGTACATAGTATGGAAGCATTGCTTTAAATGCTGTCTTTTTTCCCATTCTGTACACAACATAAGAAGTACCAACCAATCCTATTAATATAACGATATACTGAATCAGTTGAACCGTTGGGGTTGGGGCGAGACTTAAACTTGCTGGATTTGTTTCTACTCCAAAAAGTCGGATGGAGTTAAACCATACAGCCTTACCTTCTGTGAAGATATGGAATAAGTTATGAGCCAAGTGTCCAGCTAAGTCTAACGGAATAATCGCATAGCCAAAACGAGTAAAGTTCTTTTTGACGGTACCTTCCATTCCAAGTAAGGATGCTAGTTTTGCAGTTCCTAATAGCAATAGAATTGGTAATGCCATAGAGATGATAAAGGCAACGGTAAAGTTAACATTATAGTTAGAAGTACGAGTTACCGTTCCAATTGCATCTAAAATTTTCTGCCAAGGTTCAAGCATCGTAATATTTTGTACGAACACAATACCCATAATAACGGCTGCTAAGGAAGCATGCTCAAGCTTCGGATTTTTCAAGCCCCACAATTCTTTAGTAGGTATTCTAGTTGTAATTTTCACTGAATTGTTTGGACAGTTTTTTACACAGTTACCGCAAATATTACATTCTGCGCTAGATTCCATTGTTCGTGGAAACTGGAACATTGGACAACCTTCCATTCCTTCCGTTCCTTTGTAGCAGGATTGTACTTTACAGGTTTTACAAATATCAGGAGTTGCCTGTACCTTTAAAGCACCAGAGCGTGAATAGTTTCCTGCAAGACCGCCAAGGAAACATAACGTTTTACAGAATGTTCTTCTTTCATAGAAAACAGAAGTCGCAACAACCATTGTTACAAGTAATAGTAATAAATAACCTGATCCCCGTGGTGACTCTACAATTCCCCATACGTGGTCACTGTAAGTGATCGCAATGAAGAATAAGTCAATGAGCCAAATCCCATATTTTCTTAAAAACTTCGGCATTGGCCTTTTACTGCCAACAAATTTACGAACGATGTCACTTAATTTACCAAACGGGCAAATGGCACACCAAAAGCGGCCGGTTACTAAAAATAATATAGGAATGATTGGCCACCATAACACCCAAGTCATGGTTGTACCAAAGTTTTTACTGGGATCCACGGTTCCCATTACTAGTTCATAGACAATAATAGAAAATACGAAAATAACAATCCATTGAAAGACCCCAGGATACCATTTACTTTTTACAAATTTTTTCACCACTGGAATGGATAATAGGTCAAAAGATTCCTTTTCTGGTTTTAAGTTCTTCTCAGGCATTGCCATTGTTAATCCCCCCTATCCTGCGGAACCATTTATTCCAAATTCCAATTAAGATAAATGCTAGATTCACCGCACCATATGTTCCTAGTATTTTATAATTTGGCGGTGTTTCAACCACTGGTCCGTGATGATCATGGCTTCCTCCCTCCATGTCCATCCCTTCCATTTCTCTTCCGCTGTCACGGTTCATATCCATTCCCTCATGATCACTACCGCTGCCATGATCCATGTCCATTCCCTCATGATCCATATCCATTTTCATATCATCATGGTTCATACTCTCGTGCTCCATTTTCTGATCATGTGAATGCCCCTCATCTGCAAGGACTCTTACATCAAATGAAAATATAAAGGCTGCTGCCAACAAAAATAATAAGATCCTTTTCAAACTTGCCACCTCCAAAAAGTTAATTAACAATTAAATGTTTATACGTTAAATGTAGAGGTGAAATTTGCAGATTTAATGCAGATTTCTTGCATTTTTTATGAAGTAAACCACTACTCTTCATTTGTTCATACATTTGTAAAATATGAACCATTCATATTGAAGTACCTAGTTGTCCTTCCAGGCTTTCCGACCGAATATTTTTAATATTTCTATTATTAACCAAGCTATATACGACACTTTGATAATATGGTAGTGTAATAGCATGGTAACGCACTAAAGTAAATTCACAAAAATAATAAGGTGGTATTTTAATATGAAACGTTTAGCAACTATTGTTCTAGTCATAGCAGCACTGTTCTCCATCCTTACAGGCTGTTCTTCTAAATCAGCAGAGGGAAAAGAAAGTAAAACACTAGTCATTGGGATTGACGATAAGTTCGCACCAATGGGCTTTAGAGATGAAAATAACAAAATTGTTGGATTTGACATCGACCTAGCAAAGGCAGCAGCAGATAAGATGGGGAAAAAGGTAAAGTTCCAGCCAATTGATTGGAGCACGAAAGAAGCGGAATTAAGCAGTGGGCGCATTGACCTCATTTGGAACGGTTACACTATTACAGATGAACGTAAAAAGAAAGTCCTTTTCACTAAGCCGTATTTAAAAAATGCACAAGTAGTTGTCACTAGAGCTGATTCGAACCTTTCTAAATTAGATGATTTACAAGGCAAAGTTGTTGGTTTACAATCACTTTCTTCTGCAGCAGATGCGTTAGACGGAGCACCAATCAAGTCAAAAATTAAAACTGTTACAGAGTTTGCGGACAATGTACAAGCATTGACTGACCTTAAGAGTGGTCGTTTAGATGCAGTGGTTATTGATGAAATTGTAATCAATTATTATATGACAAAAGAGCAAGAGGCATTTAAAGTATTAGATGAATCTTTAGCTCCAGAAGAATATGGTATTGGTGTTAAAAAAGGAAATGAAGAAATATTGAAAAGTCTTCAAAAAGCACTTGATGATATGAATGAAGATGGCACTGCCGCTCAAATTTCTAAGAAATGGTTTGGCGAAGATAAAGTATTAAAATAACGATATAAGGCAGAACAGGATTTCCTTTGGGAAGCCTGTTTTGTTTTTGGAGGAATTCCTATGTCATTCGATTATATAATTTCTATCCTAAAACCCATGCTGGAAGGGGCACAGATGACCGTCCTCTTGTTTTGCATCGCCATTGTGGTGTCCATTCCACTGGGTTTTCTATTAACACTGGCTGTTGGCAGCCGTTTTAAGCCTCTGTCTCTGATCGCAGAAGCCTATATTTATGTCATGCGCGGTACGCCTCTCTTGCTGCAACTCCTATTTATCTGCTTCGGTCTACCTATGATTCCAGTTATAGGTGAGTACTTAGTTTTAGACCGTTTCGTTGCAGCCTGTTTAGGTTTTATTTTGAACTATGCAGCCTATTTTGCTGAAATCTTCCGTGGGGGTCTTCTCGCTATTGATAAAGGTCAATATGAAGCGTCTCAAGTACTGGGCTTAAATAAATGGCAGACATTGACAAGAGTTATTTTGCCGCAAATGTTCCGTATCGCCCTTCCTGCCGTGGCGAACGAATCTGTAACACTGGTAAAAGATACGGCGTTACTCTATGCCGTTGCTGTTCCTGAATTACTGCACTTTGCTCAAACAGCTGTAAACCGTGATTTTACCATTGTGCCATTTTTTGTGGCAGGTATCATTTATCTGATTATGACACTGATTTTAACGATGTTGTTTAAATGGATGGAAAGACGGCTCAAATTTGATTAGGAAGGAGTGGGTAAAATGGCTATTATAGAAATTACTAATCTCAAAAAATCGTACGGCAATTTAGATGTATTAAAACAGATTAGCTTTAACGTGGAAAAAAATGATGTCGTTGCGGTAATCGGTCCTTCTGGCTCTGGAAAAAGCACGATGCTCCGCAGTTTAGTGAATTTGGAACAAATAGATGGTGGGAGTATTGTGGTGGCAGGCAGTCATCTGGTCAAGGACGGTATCTATGCTAAACCACAAGAAGTGAAACAAATAAACACCAAGATGGGAATGGTCTTTCAGCATTTTAACCTCTTTCCGCATCTGACGGTAACGGAAAATTTGGAGCTTGCTCCAAAAATGTTGAAAAAGGAATCTCCCGCTGCTATTCAGCAAAGCAGTCGTGAACTTCTAGAAAAAATAGGGCTTTCAGATCGAGCATCGGCTTATCCTGCAAAGCTTTCCGGCGGCCAAAAACAACGAGTAGCTATAGCAAGGGCGTTGATGATGAACCCAGAAATCCTCCTATTTGATGAACCAACATCCGCTTTGGATCCAGAGTTGACTGGAGAAGTGCTACAAGTCATGAAGGACCTTGCTCAAGAGCATATGACGATGATTGTGGTGACACACGAAATGGGATTCGCCAAAGAAGTGGCCAACCGAGTCATTTTTATGGATAACGGGGAGATTGTTGAATCTGGAGCTCCTAATGAGTTGTTTACGAACCCACAAAATGAACGGACAAAGGCTTTCTTAAATCGAAGCTTAAAATAAATAAAGCAAAAAAACGGCTGAGTTTTCAGCCGTTTTTTTGCTTTATTTGCTTTGTATGGGAAATTAGGCTCTATGGTAACAACAGGTTTGGCTACTCTATTTCTTTATCTACCTGCCCTAGCCCATCTGCAAAAGTAGGATTGGGTAACGTAGAGAATGTCTACGCGCCCAAACTCACGTGTAAAAGAAGGTTTGGGTAACATAGAAA
>NZ_JBCNAC010000040.1:0-1277 GCF_050477885.1 Neobacillus rhizosphaerae | reverse complement strand
CAACCGGTTTGCATGGCACCCGTTGAATTTAAATAATAGCTAGTACCATTATCGTTGATCCAACCGGTTTGCTTTTCACCATTTGGACCAATGAAATACCATATACCAGCTTCCTGAACCCAGCCGGTAGCACCTACTGTTACTTCTATTCCATATGTATGAATCCCATCATCAGCCGTAATTATTAGGAGGCTATTTGCAGGCTGGTTTACCATACCTACCTCAAACTTCCCCTCACTATCCGTTTGAGTGGAACCAAGGTTAACTTCCTTATTTTTCACTGTAACGGTGGCATTCGGGATTGAAATTCCTTTTATCACCGTTGTCTGATCCGTGATTTTTTCCAACAGTTGAATTTGTTGCTGTTCATTTGCACTTATCGTTGTTTCTGCAAAAGCTAGATTTGGAAAAATAGCTTGAGAGATTACGCCCAATGAAATACATAGATTCATCCAAAATTTTCGCTGCAACCTGTGCCCCTCCTCAAAAAACGTCTCTTCTACTTGTTTAATAGATTGGTATGTTAAAAATTTACCAGCTTCTATTCTACCATAATTGAGTCGTATTTTTGAAAAGATTACCTCATTTGAAAGAAAATACCTACCATAATGGGAGGAGCAGTTTTAAGCCGAACGCAAGTAAAATTGCCCCACCAAGCGCTTCACTGTAGTTGCCAAGCCAGCCTTGTACCTTTTTTCCTAACAGCAAGCCTGCCCAGGTTAATACCGTGGCCACGATTCCAAAAGAGATCAGCACAAGCACAATTTTTGCCCCGTAAATCCCTAATGTCAGACCCACTGAAAAACTGTCGAGACTAACACTTAAAGCAAATAAGAGTAAGCCGAAACCAACCGGCGTAATGACTTTTTCGTCTCCTTTTTTCAAGCTTGCCCAAATCATCTGCAATCCTAGAACGATGAGCAGTAGTCCGCCAATTAAGCTGGCAAACGTGCCAAATTTCTCTGATAAAAATTTACCGGTAAGTAAGCCCACGAGCGGCATCCACACATGGAAGATTCCAATGGTGATGCCAATCTCGAAGATTTTCCTCAGCCGCAGTTTGTACATCCCCATGCCAAGCCCCACCGAGAAGGCATCCATGCCTAGCGCAAAGGCCATAATCACTAATGTAAGTAATTCTCCAACTAATTCAGACATTCTGTCCCCGCCCCCTTGGACTAACTAACCTAAGCATATGCACGTCCAAACCAGTTTAGAAGTCACGAGGGAGAAATTGGATTTTCATAACTCGTTGAACTAGTCTGTTGATTTCCGCT
>NZ_JBCNAC010000039.1:0-5694 GCF_050477885.1 Neobacillus rhizosphaerae | reverse complement strand
CTTCCACTCCAATCAACAGAGTGTAATGAATCATTAATTTTCTATAACATGTCCATAAAAAAAGCACCAGCGGATTAACCCTGGTGCTTACTCGGTAATTAACTTATTTCCTGCTGCTTTTTGCAGGCGGTTCATGATTGCATGTCCCACGCCAGTGCTCGGGAAGATTTCACTATAAATGATATCCACATCGGTCTCGTTAAATCGGCGTAACGTATCATACAATGCCGTGGCCACCGTCTCCAACTCTGCCCTTCTTCCACAAGCGAACACCATATCCGCATGGTAGAACTCTACATTCTCCACCGTCGTTAACACCCCGACCCGCAAGCCTTCCTGCCGCTTTTCTTCTACTAAACTTTGCAGAAACTCTCTGGTGCCTGACACCATGTAAAGCGGTGCGTTCGGGGCATAGTGGCGATATTTCATTCCCGGCGCTTTCGGTTTTGCTGCCTCATCGGTTAACGCTGGGTCGACCCGAACCTCACCAATCACTGCTTCAAGCTGCTCCTTCGTGACACCACCTGGCCGCAAAATAACCGGAATCGGTTCTGTGCAATCAACCACCGTCGACTCCACACCCACCCCGGTCGCGCCGCCATCGAGTACCCCGGCAATTTTTCCATTTAAATCATCCAACACATGCACGGCATTCGTAGGACTCGGTTTGCCTGAGCTATTGGCACTCGGCGCTGCAATCGGCAGTCCGCTCGCCTTAAGCAGCGCCAGCGCAACGGGGTGATCCGGCATCCGAACCGCAACCGTCGTTAAACCGGCAGTCGCTTTTTCCGAAAGAACGCCTTCCTTCTTTTTAAAAATAATCGTCAGCGGCCCTGGCCAAAAAGCATCCATCAGGATCTCGGCCTTAGCAGGAACCTCCGCCACAAACCGTTTCAACTGCTCCCGGTTTGCAATGTGGATAATTAACGGATTATCACTCGGCCGTCCTTTCGCAGCAAAAATCTTTGCTACCGCTTCATCACTTTCGGCATTCCCACCCAAGCCATATACAGTCTCTGTTGGGAGGGCTACCACCTCATTTTCTCGTAAAAAATGAGCTGCATCCACAACTTGTGGATTATTTACGAGATTATCCACATACTTATCCACTTTCCAGACTTTTGTGTTCATAGTTATCCACCTTTATCATAACTGAGTCTTTTATCGAAATTTGGCGAATCTAGGCACCTTGACTCAGATTTTTGAACGAGTACGTTTGAAAGTATAAAAGAAGGTGGGTATAAAAACAAGGTTTATCCACAAATTGTGTATAAGTTTCCGAAAAAAGTGGATAACTTTGTGGATATATCCACATTTATAAAGAGAATTTTAAGAATAACGAGTTATCCACATTTAAAACGTGTCGAATGTGCTCAGATTGATAAAATCCAACTGGTAATTCCTCACGAACCACCCGTTGAAAGCCCATCAATTCAAAAAACGGAAGAGCCACACTCTTATTTGTTGCCAAAAATAAGCTTCTCATTCCCTTTTCTTTCGCTAATTGCACCATTTGATCAAAAAGGACGAAAATTTCCTTATCTGCTTGTCCAGGCGACACGACCAGCGAGCGCAGCAACCCCTGTTCCCCAAACCCCTCCATACCAAGCGACCCCCGCAACGATCCATCCTCGTTTTCTAGCAGTAGAAAATGATCGATCGTCTCACTATTTAGTCCATCCGTCCCAAGCCCCGCCCGTGAAAGAAACTCTCTTAAATTTCCTAAATCCTCTTTACTTGCTCTACGAATTAATGCCTGCATCTCTCTTCCACCTCATTCATTTTCTTTTTCTACTCTATTAATATGAATAGGTAGGAAAAATAGAACAGGCTAGTCCGGGAATCTAGTAAATTTTTTCCCAAACAGCCTGCTTTCTGCGGGCAGTCCAGGAGCCTCCTACAAAAAAACCAGCCCCATTTAGGAACTGGTTTAGTACATGAGCTTTTCCCACATTTCCAAAACGAAGAATTTCACCTTCACCGGCTCTTCATCTTCTTCTGTGTACACAGGTGCGTTCTTCTTCACATGCTTTTTCGTCTTCTTTTCTTCTTTCTTAACTGCTTCCTTTTCTCCCACAGCCGTTTTTTTATGCACGACCACTTCTTCCTCTTCAGCGGCTGCAAACTTCTTATGATCCGCCAACTCTTCCTCTTGATCTTGATCCTGATCCTGGACCGTCACAGTAGCCTGCTCTTTATCCTGCTTTACCTCTGCTTTCGGTTCCACTTCTTTATCTGCTGCCATCTCAGCCTTTGCCGTTTTCTCTTCCTCAAACCCGTCACTCACAGCCACACCATTTGAAAAATCTAGAAAGCATAATGGCGGATAAAGCACGCACCACCAGTTCGCTCCTTCACCCTTACCAAGAGTAATCAAAATCGCTTGATATTCGCCTGCTGGATATAAAAACTGTCCATATAGCTTCGTTGGAAACTGAACCTTGCCAAACTCTACTTTTACCGACTGATCCGAACCCTGCTCACGTACGGTCTTTTCAGCAATCGCTTGAATTTCTGGAAGCTTCGAAGTAAGAACTGTCTTAGCTTTTTCCATCGACGTCAAATCCTGCACCCACAGCGTGATCTGTGCATTCACTGCATCTCGTACCTTACGCTTAATCGCTTGATCTGATTCAAAATCACTATTTGCTAGAATTCGTAGGCGAATCGCCTCTCCCGGAATCACGATTGACTCCTTCGCTGCAGCTTCCGTCTTCGGCATATATAAACTTAGGATTGTCCCTAACGATAAAACCACTAAATATCCCCATACTACTAATTTGTTTCTCATCTCAGCACCGTCCCTTCGATATCTTCATTGTGGACAGGTTGCCAGAATCTTAAACTAGTAAAATGATAAAAAATGCTATTTTTTCTAAGCACTACGAGTTGCTGGACTAGCAGCACGTTGGCTACGTGACCCATTTCATTGTCTGACTACCATTTCAGGCACGTAGACGTCTCCTACGTTACCCACTTCATTGTCTGACTACCATTTCAGGCACGTAGACGTCTCCTACGTTACCCACTTCATTGTCTGACTACCATTTCGGGCACGTAGACGTCTCCTACGTTACCCACTTCATTGTCCAACTACCTTTTCAGGCACGTAGACGTCTCCTACGTTACCCACTTCATTGTCCAACTACCTTTTCAGGCACGTAGACGTCTCCTACGTTACCCACTTCATTGTCCAACTACCATTTCGAGCACGTAGACGCGGCCTACGTTACCCGTTTCCTTGTTTGCCTACCATGTCGAGCAAATAGAAACATTCTTATAACAAAAAAGCCAAGTGTTTAGCCTGGCTCAAGTATCTTCCTTTCAAATTAAGTGTTGCTCACCTCATGAAGTACCTTTAAAATTACCTTTTTTATATTTTCCCCTTTATTACTCGTCACTTTCGCTGTTTTACTCGTCAAATACATGATTTACTCGTCGATTTTCTTTTTTACTCGTCAACCTTCATACGTTACTCGTCAGCAACCCATTTTACTCGCCAACCACTGAACTACACCCTCTCAAACACACACAATTATCAAGGACTGTGAGGGACAGACTTTTTTTACTTACAAAACAAAAGCTCCGAGGCACTAAGCCCCGAAGCCGATTTCCGCAAACACCATTCGGTCCTTGCCGTTAATATCATTGACCACTTCCACCTTCACGTTCGAGAACGCTTTTCGAAAAAGCTCCGCTACCGCTTCGCCCTGACCGGCCCCAATTTCGAAACATACTAACGCGCACGGCGCTAGTACCTGTGGGAGCTCCACCATAAAGCGTCGGTAAAAATCCAAGCCGTCCTCCCCAGCAAACAACGCACGATACGGCTCATGCTCCGTTACCACTTCCGACATCGTCACAATATCACCAGTCGGAATATACGGTGGATTCGACATCACCACATCAAACGCTTCTCCGATAAACGGCTTAAGCAAATCACCTTGGACAAACTTGACGTCCGCCTGAAGACGAAGCGCGTTTTCTTTGGCCACCTTTAACGATTCTTCGGCAATATCAGAAGCAAAAACCACCAGTGCAGGCTGTTCAAGCTTCATGCTAATGGCAATCGCCCCGCTGCCGGTACCAATATCAACGAGCCTAATTTCTTGTTTTTCACTGAAAAGTCGTTTGATTCGCTGAAGGGTTCCTTCCACCAACTCTTCCGTCTCCGGCCTTGGAATCAGTACCTCTTCATTTACAATAAACTCACGCCCGTAAAAATCTTCTGAGCCGATGATGTATTGGACCGGAACACCCGCAACATGCTCAAGAACTGCTTTTTCAAAAACCTCCCACACACCAGGAGCTAGCTCATCGCGGATATTTGCGAACAACTGCGCCCGCGACATACCACTGAAATGCCGAAGAAGCAGCTCCCCTGCATTCTCATCACGACTATTCTCAACTAAAAAAGAAGAAGCCCAATGAAGAGCTTCGAAACCTTTTTTACTCATTAGATGCACTTTCCAGTCTTCTCGCTTGGTCATCCATCACTAGCGCATCGATGATATCATCAAGCTTACCTTCCAAGATTTGATCCAGTTTTTGAATCGTTAAGCCGATTCGGTGGTCAGTCACTCGGTTTTGCGGGAAGTTATAGGTACGAATCCGCTCAGAACGGTCACCCGAACCAACAGCTGATTTACGCACGGAATCATATTCAGCTTGTGCTTCCTGCTGATATTTATCATAAATACGTGCACGTAATACTTTCATCGCTTTATCCTTGTTCTTATGCTGCGATTTCTCATCTTGAATCGAAACAACAATCCCGGTAGGAATGTGCGTTAAGCGAACGGCTGACATGGTCGTGTTAACGGACTGTCCGCCGGCACCGCTTGAAGCAAACGCATCAAAACGGATATCTTTATCATTGATTTCTACTTCTAATTCTTCTGCTTCAGGCAAGCAAACAACGGTTGCCGTCGACGTATGAATCCTGCCGCTTGATTCCGTTTCCGGAACACGCTGAACACGGTGAGCACCGTTCTCATACTTCAATTTGGAGTATGCTCCTTGACCATTGATCATAAAACTAATTTCCTTGTATCCGCCAAGTCCGGTTGGGCTCGCATCAAGGAGATCAATTTTCCAGCCTTGTGCTTCCGCATAACGGCTGTACATACGATATAAATTTCCAGCAAACAAGGCCGCTTCATCTCCGCCGGCAGCCCCACGGATTTCAAAGATAACGTTTTTGTCATCGTTCGGATCCTTTGGAATAAGAAGAATCTTCATTTTTGCTTCTAGTTCCTCTATTTGGGCTTCTAGCTCGTTCACTTCTTCTTTTACCATTTCACGCATTTCAGCGTCGAGCTTTTCTTCAAGCATTGCTTTCGCATCCTGAAACTGTTCGCGAGCTTCTTTATATTCACGATACGTTTGTACAGTCTCTTGTATATCAGATTGTTCTTTTGAATATTCACGAAGTTTTTTTGAATCATTAATGATTTCTGGGTCGCTCAAAAGTTCATTCAACTTTTCGTAACGATCTTCCACAGATTGAAGACGATCAAACACAGCCATTCACCTCAGTTTTTAGTCCATAACATTCTAATTATAGTATAGGTGAAAACCTCAGTCAAAACCAATTTGCGGGAGAAAAATTTTTCAGCATGCTTCTACTAACCTAGTCTGTTGATTTCCGCTCCAGGAGCTTCGCTTTCCGTGGGTGTTTCGGCGAGCCTCCTC
>NZ_JBCNAC010000038.1:0-34210 GCF_050477885.1 Neobacillus rhizosphaerae | reverse complement strand
CACAGGAGTCTTCGCTCCTTTCGCTCCAATCAACAGGATGCCCAAAAATCCCCTTAGAGATAATAGCTCATAACAATAAGTTCTCCCTTTGGTCCCATCCTTCTGACGCCTTCATCCACGTATCCGCACTTTTTATATAGTCCTTGTGCGGCTTCGTTTTTCAGATTCACCGCTAATACAAGCTCATTGATTTCCTTAAAGTGTTCCTTCACAAAACCAGGTAAAAGCATGAGTGCTTTTGTGGCGTAGCCTTTTCCAAGGTGACGGGAATCGGTTGAAAAAGCTCTAATTAATATCGCATTCTTATTATCAGAGTATGGTTTCACACCCTCATTTTTATGTAAATCAAAATAAGTTACCAGCTGATCATCTTCCATAGCTAAGATGGAATAGCGGTCCACATCCTCTTGGGAAAGCTGGATACAATCTAAGGGCTTCCCTGTAAAACGCAATTGATCATCTGTTATTTGATATTGTTCAATATCTTGTTTAAAACCTGCATCATAAAAATAGAGCTGCATCCGAAAATCTCCTCTCCAAAGGAACATTTGTTCTAATTTTATCAAATAAAGGAAAAAAATACAAATAAAAAACATGCCCTGGGGTCAGAGCATGTTATCTTCGGTCTTCTTTTACGCGAACTTCGATATTGTACCGCGGTAGGGCTTGTACAAGCTTGCGGTGAAGACGTGCTTGTGCGTCCATTCTTTCTTTATCAGAAAGCATGCCTTTTTTGTAAACAGACACCCACATACGATCGCCATTAATCCAAACAGAATCTGTGACAAATTCATTTGTCTTAGTAATCACTTGCTTAGCCTTGTATGTGTCATTACCCGTATTTTTTCCGCCACCAGCTTCCGAGCCACTCCCCGTCCTTTTTAGGTCAAGGAAATTTGGATTTTGGTTCGTGATATCATCTTCCACTAAATGCCGCTTGTTTTTGCCGCGGTCAGACATATTGTCAGGGTGATTTTTGTCGTTGCTGCTGTTGCTCATATTATCCACAATGTCCCGGTTTCGTGTGGACATATCATCGAAAGTATCCGGATCATCCGCATTGTTACGGGTGCTGGACATAAAGTTTGGTGCAGAGCGGTCTTTCTTCAAATTATAGGCCTCTTCATTCGCCCCGCGGTTACTCTGACATCCACTTATTAAAAATAACGTTGTGACAGAAAGAAACATCCACTTTTTCAGCATCTTACACCTCCCATTACTACTATCATGCCCGTCTAGAAGGTGAAGTTGCGTTGTGAATTCCTTCCAAAGCTTTATCTACTTTGTTTGGTTAGAAACAATGGAGAATCTTTTTTCTCCTGTCCACTTTTTACCGTGGTCATCGATTTGGATGGTGGCCGTATAGTCGCCTTCCATCTCGAAGGTAGCATTTCCCGTATATACACCTTTCGACGTTTCCTTCATATCCTTCATGGAAATATCACCATGACTCATCATATGCATATTTAAATCCGTACTAACCTTTGCACCAGTTACCGGCTTCCCCTCACTGTCCAGGACTTTAATTTGAATGGTAGAAGGCTGTTCAGGTGTAAACGATTTAGGTGTCAGGAGCTCTATTTTAAAATCATTTGAGCTGCAGCCGGCCATCAAAACCAATAAGAACCAAACTAACAGAAATGCAAATTTTTTCATCCTACCACTTCCTTTCTAGTGAAAAATCTTGTTACTATACTATCCCCATTTTAACGCAAAAAAGAGCCAGGACCTCATCCTGAACTCTTATTTTGGGGACAGTCCCCCAGTGCTTTAAAGCAGCGGGGGACTGTCCCCACTAGTTTGTTGCTTCTTCTTGTAACACCGAACGATAAGAAGCTGTTTTTGGTACTTCGTGATGGTGACGGCAGCGTGGCTCATATGCCTCGGAAGCGCCAACCAAGATTACCGGGTCATGATAGGATGCCGGACGCCCGTCAATCAAGCGCTGTGTACGGCTAGATGGTGAACCACAAACCGTGCAAACAGCCTGAAGCTTCGTTACCGTCTCGGCAATCGCCATTAACGCAGGCATTTGCGCGAACGGCTCGCCGCGGAAATCCATATCAAGACCCGCACAAACGACGCGGTGGCCGCTATCTGCTAACTGCTGAACCACCCGAACAATGCCTTCGTCAAAAAACTGCACTTCATCAATCGCAATAATATCCATATCTGCTTCCACATGATGAAGAATCTCTATAGAATGGGAAATTGGCTTCGCATGAAAAGAAGAGCCATTATGGGAGACTACAGATTGTTCACTGTAGCGATTATCAATTTTTGGCTTAAACACAGCGATCTTTTGCTTCGCGAATTGAGCCCGTCTCACGCGACGAATCAATTCCTCTGACTTTCCAGAAAACATACTGCCGCAGATAACCTCAACCCATCCGGTTTGCTTCATTAAATACATAAACGGCATCTCCTTCCTATAAAACGAACCCTTTTTTTAACGATACTTGTCCAACTTTCCTATGTATCGCCTATCTATATTTAAACAGTACTCTGTCGTATCTCATTAGTATCACTTTACCCTATATCAGCTGAACTAACCAGCCAATGGAAAGTGGTTTTTATTATTTTTTTCAAAAAAAAACAGGCAAGCCAACTTTCTCTTGCCTGTTTTTGAGCGATTATTTTTGCTTAAGGCCGTATTTTTTGTTGAAACGGTCAACACGTCCGCCAGCTTCAGCGAATTTTTGACGACCAGTATAGAATGGATGACATTCTGAACAAGTTTCAACACGGATCTCATTTTTAACAGAACCAGTTTCGAATGTGTTACCACATGCGCATGTCACCGTTACTGTTTTATAATTTGGATGAATTCCTGCTTTCATTCTTTTCATCTCCTTCCGCCCTGAATCTTTCGAAACAGAGTTATATCAAGTGCTTGTCTTTCAACATGCACTCATTTACTAAAAACACACTGCACCCATTATAACAAGGGTACCCTTTTTTTGCAAGTTGGGATTTGCTGGCTTTTTTGAAAAAGGCCTGTTTTGATTTACGTTCCAGGCACTTCGCTTTCCGTGGGTGTTTCGGCGAGCCTCCTCGGCGCAAGCGCCTGCGGGGTCTCCCCTGAACCATACTCCCACAGGACATTGAATAAGCTTCATCGAATCTACACCGCACGAAGGAAATGCGATAGCATTTTCGAGGATCTTCGTGCCTTCCACTCCAATCAACAGGGTTTACTTGTCCCAATGGGTCACTTATCTACGACCGTCTTGTTTTTAGCTCTTCCCCAAGCTGGGCGAAAAATTCTTCGTTGGACTTTGTTTGGCGTAGTTTTTTCAAGAAACGCTCTGCGAAGTCTTGTGAATCAGACATGGATTTTCTGATCGCCCATAGTTTATCTAAATGATCTTTCGGAATCAGCAATTCTTCCTTACGCGTTCCAGAACGACGAATATCAAGTGCAGGGAAAATACGGCGTTCAGCCAGACTGCGGTCAAGGTGAAGCTCCATATTACCTGTCCCTTTGAACTCTTCATAAATAACATCGTCCATACGTGAACCTGTGTCCACAAGAGCCGTAGCAAGAATCGTCAAGCTTCCGCCCTCTTCAATGTTACGGGCCGCACCAAAGAAACGCTTCGGACGGTGGAAAGCCGCAGGATCAATACCACCAGAAAGCGTACGTCCGCTTGGCGGAATGACCAGGTTGTAGGCACGAGCCAGACGCGTAATGCTATCCATTAGAATCACGACATCGCGCTTATGCTCCACTAAACGCATGGCACGGTCAAGCACGAGCTCAGCGACCTTAATATGATTTTCAGGCACTTCGTCAAACGTCGAGCTGACTACATCCCCCGCAACTGAACGTTCGATGTCGGTTACCTCTTCTGGACGCTCATCGATTAACAGAACAATCAGTTCAACATCCGGATGATTCGTCGTAATGCTGTTGGCGATTTCTTTTAACAGCATCGTTTTACCCGCTTTCGGCGGAGCAACGATTAATCCCCTTTGTCCAAAACCGACCGGTGCCACCACATCCATAATCCGTGTAGAAAGATGCTTTGGAGTTGTTTCCAGCTTCATTTGTCTGTTTGGATAGAGAGGTGTTAATGCCGGGAAGTAGACGCGTTCCTTCGCAGATTCTGGGTCTTCCCCGTTCACCGCTTCTACGTGTAGCAAGCCGTAATAACGTTCATTTTCCTTAGGAGGACGGACCTTACCAGAGACCTTGTCCCCGTTCCGTAGGTCAAAACGGCGGATTTGGGATGCTGAAATATAAATATCCTCTGAGCTTGGCGAGTAATTGATCGGGCGTAAGAATCCGAATCCTTCTGATTGGATAATTTCGAGAACGCCTTCCATGAAAAAATAACCCTGTTGTTCCGCACGAGATTTCAGGATCGCAAAGATTAATTCTTTTTTTGTTAATTTGCTGTAGTAAGTTACTTTATATTCGCGAGCAAGCTCGTAAAGTTCCTTCAGCTTCATGTTTTCTAAACTTGAAATTGTTAAGTCCATTAGTACACCACACTTTTGAATTTTTCCATCAAATCCGCTTCTTTTTCGTTAGCGGGAGATCTTCCTGTAAGATAATAATTAAGAGATTAGAGGAATTGATGATTGAAGTAGAATGGAAATGAATAGAATTGCAGAAATTAAAGATAATAAAAACAATTACTATTTTACCCTGTGATTAAAAAATTAATCAACTAAATTTTTCAAAGAAATTGTAGGGTGCCTGACACCAATAGAAAATGGTGCCTGACACCCTTAAAATATGTTATTTAATTACTAGATTTGGTTTCTTTTTCAGGCTGTGACGGCCTTCGATGAAGCGGACTGTGCCTGATTTTGCACGCATGACGACAGAGTGAGTAGAGCCGTATGAGCCCTTGAATTGAACGCCTCGTAATAATTCTCCATCAGTAACACCGGTTGCTGCAAAAATTGCATCGTCACCCTTAACAAGGTCTTCCATACGAAGAACACGGTTTACGTCTAATCCCATTTTGATACAGCGCTCAAGCTCTGCATCATTTTGTGGCAATAGCTTACCCATGATTTCACCACCAAGACATTTCAAGGCTACCGCTGCAATAACACCTTCAGGCGCTCCACCGGATCCAAACAAAATATCTACGCCCGTATTATCAAACGCTGTATTAATCGCACCTGCGACATCACCATCATTGATCAACTTAATTCTCGCACCTGCTTCACGAAGCTGGGCAATAATATGTTCATGACGCGGACGGTTTAAAACCGTTGCTACTACGTCTTCAATATCCTTATTTTTCGCTTTTGCTACAGCCTTTAGGTTATCTAAAACAGAAGCATTAATGTCAACCAAGCCAACAGCTTCCGGACCGACAGCGATTTTTTCCATATACATATCTGGGGCATGAAGAAGGTTGCCATTGTCAGCTACCGCTAAAACGGCAAGAGCATTCCAGCCGCCTGATGCTAAAATATTCGTTCCTTCAAGTGGATCAACAGCGACATCCACACGCGGACCATAGCCTGTACCAAGTTTTTCCCCGATATAAAGCATTGGGGCTTCATCCATTTCCCCTTCACCAATCACAACGGTACCTTTCATTGGAACCGTGTCAAAAACATCACGCATGGCTGTTGTCGCAGCACCATCTGCCTCGTCTTTTTTCCCGCGGCCCATCCATCGTGCTGAAGCAAGGGCAGCTCCCTCTGTAACGCGGACAAGCTCCATCGTTAAACTTCTTTCCATCGATTCCCATCTCCCATGTTTTCGTTTGTTTTATCTCTGAAGATTTTCTCTCGAACAGCTACAGTCACGACATGAAACGTCGCTTCCCTTTTTATGTGTTTTTCAGTTGCTCGACTTCTTCTTTCGTTAATGCTTCACGCCATACGGTCGCACCAAGCCCGTTTAATTTTTCAACCAGATTACTGTAACCCCGGTCAATATGCTCGAGTCCAGTCACTTCCGTAATTCCTTCAGCTAAAAGACCGGCGATGACAAGTGCCGCTCCTGCGCGAAGGTCACTTGCCTTCACTTTCGCTCCTTGAAGCTGAATAGGGCCATTAATGATTGCGGAGCGCCCTTCCACCTTAATATTGGCGTTCATTCGTCTTAATTCATCAATATGCTTAAAACGTGCACCGTAAATGGTATCGGTCACGACGCTTGATCCCGTAGCTTTTGTTAAAAGAGTCGTAAATGGTTGCTGCAGGTCGGTTGGGAATCCCGGATACACGAGTGTTTTAATATCAACCGCCTTCAGATTATTTCCTCCATCGACAAACACTTGGTCATCGCCGGATTCTACGTGCACACCCATTTCACGAAGCTTAGCAATCAGCGATTCTAAATGTTGTGGAATCACATTATCAATGACCACACCTTCGCCAACTGCTGCACCTAGAATCATATACGTGCCTGCTTCAATCCGGTCAGGAATAATCGTATGTCGGCAGCCGTGTAGGGTGTCCACCCCATCAATGCGGATAACGTCGGTTCCTGCACCTTTTATTTTTGCACCCATGTTTGTTAAAAGCGTGGCTACATCAATGATTTCCGGCTCTTTCGCGGCATTCTCAATGATCGTCCGTCCTTTAGCTCGTACCGCAGCCAACATAATATTGATTGTCGCCCCCACACTGACCACGTCTAAATAGATGCGGGCACCACGAAGCTCATCGGCGCGAAGATAAATCGCCCCTTGCTCGTTGGTAATCTGTGCACCTAACGCCTCAAATCCTTTAATATGCTGATCAATGGGTCTTGGACCTAGATGGCAGCCGCCTGGCAGTCCAATAACCGCCTTTTTAAAACGTCCGAGCATCGCCCCCATTAAATAATAGGATGCACGAAGCTTTTTCACCTTGCCGTTTGGCAGTGGCATCGAAATCATCATTGAAGGGTCGACCGTCATTTCATCCTCGTTGATCTGAACCTTCCCGCCAATTTCCTCAAGCAGATCCTTCAAAATCTCCACATCCGAAATATCTGGCAAGCCTTCAATCGTAACAGGTGATTCAGCTAAGATCGTTGCAGGAATTAAAGCAACCGCACTATTTTTTGCTCCGCTGATTCGAACTGTTCCTTTTAACGGATATCCGCCCGCAATTTTAAGTTTTTCCATTTTTGACTCCCTTCTAAGCCCTATGTATCACATAGAATGATCCAGCGATGACGGCTGGTATACGTTGTGAGAAAATTCTTTCATAAGAATGCGCTTACCTTTCGGGGTATAAGATCCTCACCACGAACCATCCCACCAGGCTTTAGGTATATTTTTCCAACACTAAAAGCCAAATTCCGACAGCTTGTCTATCTTTAGTTTACACGAAAATCCTATTTTCATGTATGCATATTAAAAAAATTTGCTCAAAAATGGAAAAACTGCGGTAAATTAGGCTTCCGTACGAGAATTCCAGTCTTTAAGGAATGCTTCAATTCCTTTATCTGTTAGAGGATGTTTTGTTAATCCCATTAATACATTGTAAGGAATGGTCGCAATATGCGCGCCTCGTAACGCAGC
The DNA here is from genome assembly GCF_050477885.1 of Neobacillus rhizosphaerae. GTDB lineage: Bacteria > Bacillota > Bacilli > Bacillales > Cytobacillaceae > Neobacillus > Neobacillus rhizosphaerae_A. Next base: position 26,723 of record NZ_JBCNAC010000038.1, on the reverse strand, counting down.
TTCTGTCACATGAATGGGATTACGGATCGAAGCAGCAATAATTTCTGATTCAATACCATGAACGGCAAAAATTTCTGCAATTGTTGAGATTAAATCTAATCCGTTTTGACCGATATCATCTAATCTTCCAAGGAATGGGGATACATATGTTGCACCTGCACGCGCAGCAAGCAATGCCTGGTTTGCATTAAAGATGAGGGTAACGTTCGTTTTGATTCCTTCTTTTGTAAAAGCATTGACCGCTTTTAAGCCATCCGGAGTCATCGGAACTTTAACAGTAATATTTGGAGCAATCGCCGCAAGTTCTCTTCCTTCTTTAATCATGCCTTCTGCATCAAGTGCAATGACTTCTGCACTAACGGATCCAGAAACTAAAGCGGTGATTTCACGTAAACGGTCATGGAAGGAAACGCCTTTCTCTTTGGCCACAAGGGATGGATTTGTTGTTACTCCTGCTAATAATCCAAGTTCATGTGCTTCACGGATTTCTTCTAAGTTCGCAGTATCGATAAAAAATTTCATGGTATAACCTCCAATTTTCGACTAAATTTTCAGTTTTCACTTAACACACTGAAACCGCCCTCATAGGAAGGGCGGTTTAATTTTATCATAGTTGAGCAACCAACAAAAAGTGCCAAAAAACGGCTTTTTTTATTACGCTCTGCCTGAAGAACCGAATTCGCGCATTTTGCCGATTACAGTTTCTTTAATTACATCGCGAGCTGGTCCTAAATATTTACGTGGATCGTATTCATTTGGTTTAGCAGCAAGTGTTTCACGTACCGCTTTCGCTGATGCGATTTGGTTTTCAGTGTTCACGTTGATTTTAGCTGTTCCAAGAGAAACTGAACGTTGGATATCCTTTGTTGGGATACCAGTTCCACCGTGAAGTACTAATGGAAGACCAGTAATCTTTCCGATTTCCTCCATTTCAGCAAAACCAAGGTTTGGTTCGCCTTTGTAAGGACCGTGTACAGAACCTAATGCAGGTGCAAGGCAGTCAATACCTGTGCGCTTAACAAGTTCTTCACACTCTTTTGGATCTGCGTAAATAACGCCTTCTGCTACAACATCGTCTTCCTGTCCGCCAACTGTTCCTAATTCAGCTTCTACAGAAACACCTTTTGAATGTGCATACTCAACTACTTTAGTAGTAATTTCAATGTTTTCTTCAAATGCATGGTGTGATGCATCGATCATAACAGATGTGAAGCCAGCATCGATTGCTTCTTTACATTTATCAAAGCTTGAACCGTGGTCAAGGTGAATAGCCACTGGTACAGTGATTTTTAAATCTTCCATTAAGCCCTCAACCATTTTTACAACAGTTTTGAAGCCTGACATATAACGTGCTGCACCTTCAGATACACCAAGGATAACTGGTGATTTTTCTGCTTCAGCAGCTTGAAGAATCGCTTGTGTGAATTCTAGGTTATTAAGGTTAAATTGCCCAACTGCGTAGCCTTCTGCTTTCGCTTTGTTAAGCATTTCTGTCATTGAAACTAAAGGCATTTCTTTTCCTCCTTAAATTAGGTTGAACTCCTTTTCGAAAGACGGCTTTCCATATTAAAGGTTTCCCTCTCATAAGGTGTTTATGTATTCTCCGAAAAATGATGTTCTTCCTGTTAAGATTCATATGTATCATATCAAAAGAAATAAAGAAATGCTATTAAACAACCACCAGTTTTGTAAACTGTCATAATGAAAGCGCACCCAAGTAACAGCAAGCGTTTTCACCACGTCAATCGATTGTTTTTTTATAAAAAAAGGCATTCTTTTCGATGCCTCATTTTGAAATATTTAGTTCGTTTTTTGCGGGATATGTTTTCGAACAGCTGCACGGATATCGTCAATATCAAACGGCTTTGCGAAATGTGTAATTGCACCAAGATCCTTGGCCTCTTGAATCATATCTAATTCACCATAGGCGGTCATGATAATCACGCGAATCTCTGGATCAATTACTTTCATTCGTTTTAAAATTTCAATTCCGTCCATTCCTGGGATTTTCATATCAAGAAGTACAAGATCCGGGGCATGCTTGGTAACGATGTCCAATGCCTGAACGCCGTTCGCTGCTTGAAATGTCTGGTATCCTTCCTTTTGGAACACCTCATTTAGCAAAATTCGAATGCCAAATTGGTCGTCTACAATTAAAATTTTCTCTTTCATACCTTCCACCTCTTCCTTGGTTATTTTATGTTGATTCCTTTATCTATACATATCTTTATACGTATTCGACAGAGGTTGTCATTCTCCTTCTTGTATTTAGCTAGTATGGCACGGATTTTTATGGTAATTATTACCTAATTTTACATTATGGTAAAAAAGTCTATAATAGGAGGCGTGATAAGGAGGGTTACTATGTTAAAAATGTTTACTACCCAATTAACAGGCTTGTTCAAGCGGATCGAGGAAAAAGAAGAATTTGCATTCGAGGATGGTGCCCGACTGCTGGCCCAAGCACCTGTTGGCGATGGTTCTATATATATTTTTGGTGGGGCTGAAATGAAGGCCGTTGAGTTCGAGGCATTAGAAGGAGCAGAGCCCTTGAAGGGGGCGAAGGTGCTGACTCTTGCTGAGGTTGACCAGCTTACTGACGCGGACCGAGCCGTTCTTTTTACGCGGACTTTCTCGGACGAAGCAGCGGTCGCTGTTGCTATGGCTTTGCAGGATAAAGGCATCCCATTTGTAGCTGTTTCTACGGTTTCATCCGAGGAAGCTGGTGCTGGGGACTTAACGGAATTGGCGGATGTACATATTGATTTACGGTTGAAAAAAGGACTGTTGCCAGATGATTTGGGAAATCGCTTCGGTTATCCGTCGTCGATGGCAGCCTTGTACGTCTATTTCGGATTAAAATTTACCATAGATGAGATTTTAGCGGAATATTTTGAGTAAACGGCCCCGGGTTGGGGTCGTTTTTTTGTTGCTTTTCAGGTTTTGTGCCGTTTTTGGTGGGTTTTGTGCCATTTTGAGTTGGCTTTGTGCCATTTTCATCTAGTTTTGTGCCATTTTAAGGTGTTTTGCACAATTATACATTATATGGAAATTACACACTAAAAAAAGACCAGTCCCCCACAAAAAGGAAACTGGCCTAACAAACAATTATTTTTGCAAAGAAGCTTTAATAAAGTCACGGAACAACGGCTGCGGACGCGTTGGTCTGGACACAAATTCTGGATGGAACTGAGACGCCACAAACCACGGGTGATCGGCAAGCTCGATAATTTCCACTAAACGACCATCAGGGCTAGTACCTGAGAAAATAAAGCCTTGTGCTTCCATTTCTTGACGGTAATGATTGTTAAATTCATAACGGTGGCGGTGACGCTCGTAAACAACCTCATCATCATACGCCTCGAACGCTTTCGTTCCTTCTCCCAAACGGCAAGGATACAGACCTAATCGCAATGTACCGCCTAAATCCTCTACATCCTTTTGTTCTGGTAGTAAATCAATGATCGGATGAGCTGTTTCCGGAACAAACTCAGCAGAATGTGCATCACTGTAACCAAGAACGTTACGTGCAAATTCAATTGTAGCTAACTGCATGCCTAAGCAAATGCCAAGGAACGGTTTCTTCTGCTCACGGGCATAGCGAGTCGCTTCAATTTTCCCTTCCACACCACGATCGCCGAATCCACCAGGCACTAATACGCCATCTACATCAGCCAACAGCTCCGCCACATTCTCACGAGTTACATGCTCTGCATTGATCCATTTAATTTCTACTTCTGAATCAAACGCATATCCGGCATGCTTCATTGCTTCAACAACTGAAATATAAGCATCCTGGAGCTCAACATATTTTCCGACAAGACCAATACGAGTCTTGTTGGAAAGGTTAAGAACGCGGTCAACAAGCTGTTTCCACTCGGTCATTTCCGCTTCCTTCGTCTGTAGCTTCAAATGATCACACACAATTTGGTCCATGTTTTGCTCTTGAAGGGCAAGTGGAATGGAATAAAGTGTGTCTGCATCCTGACATTCAATAACAGCCTTGGCGTCAATATCACAGAATAAAGCAATCTTATCCTTCATGTCCTGTGAAACAGGCATTTCCGTACGAACAACAATAATATTTGGCTGGATTCCCAAGCTACGAAGCTCTTTTACACTGTGTTGTGTTGGCTTCGTCTTCATCTCACCCGCCGCTTTTATGTACGGAATTAGGGTACAGTGAATGTACATAACATTGTCACTGCCAATGTCACTCTTCATCTGACGAATTGCTTCAAGGAATGGCAGGGATTCAATATCACCAACAGTACCACCGATTTCAGTAATGACCACATCGGCATTTGTTTCATTACCGGCACGTAGGCAGCGCTCTTTAATTTCATTCGTAATGTGCGGGATAACCTGAACCGTCGCACCTAAATAGTCGCCGCGGCGTTCTTTACGTAAAACCGTTGAATAGATTTTTCCTGTTGTCACATTGCTGTACTTGTTTAAGTTGATGTCAATGAAACGCTCATAGTGGCCAAGGTCTAGATCCGTTTCCGCGCCGTCACCCGTAACGAATACTTCGCCGTGCTGGTAAGGACTCATCGTTCCTGGGTCCACGTTAATATACGGGTCAAATTTTTGGATGGTCACGTTCAAACCCCGATTTTTCAATAAGCGCCCTAAAGAAGCAGCAGTAATACCCTTTCCGAGTGATGACACCACACCACCGGTTACAAAAATATACTTTGTCATTAAAAATTCCCCCTTATTTACAGTTTGACCATTATTCAGTCTGTTTAGGATTTTTCATAAAAAATATTTTGGCCTGCTGAATGAAACCGTCATCCATCAAGGCCGTTGGGTTCGTCAATCGTCATGAATTACTTACCTATCCTATAGACTAAAAAACGAAAAAACTCCATATTACGGGAGTTTTTTAAAAAATAAAAAGCGCCCCAATAGGGAGCGCATATAAGTAAAGATTGATTTGTCCTTTTTTAAGGAGCCCAAAAAAGATAATACAAGGGCGAGTAAAAAAAGTCAAGCTGTTTACAAGTCTTCGTCTTCTTCCTCGTCAAAAACTTCTTCTTCCTCATCAAGGTCTTCATCTAAGTCTTCATCTTCATCTAGCTCGAATTCATCTTCTTCAATGACGTCTTCATCAAGCTCTAAATCTTCATCTTCATCAATTTCTAGATCGTCGTCATCATCAAGAAGATCATCCTCATCGGCGAAGTCATCGATTTCATCATACTCTTCCTCATCGATTTCATCGAAATCTTCAATTTCGTCCTCGTCAACAACCTTCTTCGCCTTCTTCTTCTTCGGCTTAACCGCAGTTACTACTTCTTCTTCCGCCGTATCAACTGGATACCATACGCGAAGTCCCCAACGATTTTCTCCTAATGAGAGGAAGCGGCCATCGATATTCATGTCCGTATAAAACTGTGCAAGTCTTGAGCGAATTTCCTCTTGAGACATACCTACAGCATTTGTGATTTCTTTAACTAATTCATTGAAAGTGATTGGCTGCTTGCTATTTTTTAAGTATTCGTGAGCCATTTCTATGAGGGATAACTCTTGTAATTCCTCTTTTGAGTATTGTGCTAAACTCAATTTTGGCACTTCCTTTCTCTATTTAACACTCTTGTAGGAGTGATTAACGGGCGTTTCTAGTCCAGCTTCAACACCTTGCCCCTCAGGGTTCAAGCCGCATCCGCCTTTCCGCTTTAAAGACATATTCTCCATTATAAACAAATTCTTCCCGTTTATGCTAGTTTCTAGCGATTGTTTCACTTGATTTTTTCCCGATTCGTCTTAGAATCTCCACTATTATTCTGCCCTTTGAGCCTTTTTGTTTCTTTAATAGAGATTACTAAAAAGAAAATGGCCAGCAGAAGAAACGAGATGGCTCCTAATTGACGCTGATAGAGATAGTTTAATGGCCAGGCAAATACAATTAAAATTAATAATATGTGACTAACCTTCATCTACACTCACCTGCCTGCATCTCTTAGAAGTTTTTTACACTAGTTTGATTATATAAGATAACGCTTTAATTTAATATCTCGTACCAAAAAAATTTTTTCCATAAAAACAAAGATTGGTGTCAGGCACCTTTGTGAACGTTTCACATGGTGCCTGACACCCTATTTTCACATATTACGGCGATACTGCCCGCCGACTTCGTATAATGCACGTGTGATTTGGCCGAGGCTTGCGACTTGGACGGTTTCCATTAATTCATCAAAAATGTTGCCGCCTGAGACCGCTGCTTCTTTTAACCGCTTTAACGCATCTGCCGCTTTGTCCGCATGCGCCTCTTGGAAGGAACGCAAATTATGAATCTGCAATTCCTTTTCCTCCGTGGTTGCCCGCGCCAATTCCATATTGTTGACCTCTTCCTCAGATGGAGGATTCGGATTCAAATACGTGTTCACCCCAATAATCGGCAACTCTCCGGTATGCTTCTTCATCTCATAGAACATCGATTCATCCTGAATCTTTCCACGTTGATATTGCGTTTCCATCGAACCAAGCACGCCGCCGCGATCATTCAAACGCTCAAACTCCTGCAGCACCGCTTCCTCAACCAACTCCGTCAACTCTTCAACGATAAACGAGCCTTGTAGCGGATTCTCATTTTTCGTTAAGCCATGCTCTTTCGTAATAATCATCTGAATCGCCATCGCGCGGCGAACAGATTCCTCTGTCGGAGTTGTAATCGCCTCATCATATGCATTCGTATGAAGGGAATTACAATTATCTTGCAATGCCATTAACGCCTGAAGCGTTGTGCGGATATCATTAAAATCGATTTCTTGCGCATGCAATGAACGCCCTGACGTCTGAACATGGTACTTCAGCTTCTGGCTTCTCTCATTTGCACCATACTTATCACGCATCACGGTTGCCCAAATACGGCGCGCCACACGGCCAATCACCGTATACTCCGGGTCCAATCCGTTAGAGAAGAAGAACGATAGGTTTGGTGCAAAATCATCAATCTTCATGCCACGGCTTAAATAATATTCCACATAGGTGAATCCATTCGAAAGCGTAAACGCCAGCTGCGAAATCGGATTCGCTCCCGCTTCCGCAATATGATAGCCTGAAATCGAAACCGAATAATAGTTTCGCACTTGATGGTCAATGAAATATTGCTGAATATCGCCCATCATCCGAAGTGCAAATTCCGTTGAGAAAATACACGTGTTTTGCCCTTGATCTTCTTTTAAAATATCCGCCTGAACCGTACCGCGAACGGTCCGTAACGTATAGGCACGAACCTCAGCAAATTCTTCGACCGTTAACACGCGGCCAAGTTCCTCTTCTTTGCGCTTCACCTGCTGGTCAATCGCCGTATTCATAAACATCGCCAAAATTATCGGCGCCGGCCCATTAATCGTCATCGAAACGGAAGTCGAAGGATGGCATAAATCAAAGCCATCATACAGCTTTTTCATATCATCTAACGTACAAACGCTGACGCCGCTCTCGCCGACTTTCCCATAAATATCTGGGCGGTAATCCGGGTCCTCCCCGTACAACGTTACCGAGTCAAACGCCGTACTTAAGCGCTTTGCCTCATCATCCTTCGATAAATAGTGGAAACGGCGGTTCGTCCGTTCCGGTGTGCCTTCTCCGGCAAACTGGCGCTTCGGATCCTCTCCCTCACGCTTGAACGGGAACACTCCTGCCGTATATGGGAAAGAACCCGGTACATTTTCCTGGTACATCCAGCGGAGAATTTCCCCGTAATCCTTATACCTTGGTAAAGCCACCTTCGGAATATCAAGTCCTGATAAACTCTTCGATCTTAACACCGTAATAATTTCTTTATCGCGGATTCGTGTGACAAACTGGTCGCCAGAATATGCTTCCTTCGTTTTTTCCCACGTATCAAGAATCTTTTTCGACTCAGGTGTCAAAAGCGCTTCGGTTTCCTGCTTCACAGCTTCTAACGCGGCCACAACCTCAGGTTGATCTTGAACGGCAGCAATTGCGCCTTCTAGCTGGAATAATTTCCGGGCAATATTCGCTTGCTCTTCCGCCTTCTTATGGTAGCCCCTTACTGTTTCAGAAATCTCTCTTAAATAATAACGGCGGTCAGTTGGAATAATGACGTTTTGCTTTTCCACCACAGCACTCTTAGTAAAAGAAGTCACCCAATCCGAAGCCATTCTTTCATTTATTTTTTCCACTAATGCCGCAAACAGCGCGTTCGTGCCTGGATCATTAAACTGACTCGCAATCGTTCCGTACACCGGCATTTCTGATGGATCTTTTTCAAATAGCATATGGCTGCGCTGGTACTGCTTCTGTACCTGGCGCTTGGCATCCTCTGAGCCCTTGCGCTCAAATTTATTGATAACAATTAAGTCAGCAAAATCAATCATATCAATTTTTTCAAGCTGGGAAGGTGCACCGAATTCACTCGTCATAACGTACATAGAAACATCACAAATTTCCGTGATTTCCGCGTCACCCTGGCCGATTCCACTCGTTTCCACGATTACCAGGTCAAAGCCTGCCGCTTTCGTCACCGCAACCGCATCTTTAATTGCAAGCGACAACTCGTTTTTCGAGCGTCGTGTGGCAAGGCTTCGCATATACACATTCGGAGAGAAAATCGCATTCATGCGAATCCGGTCCCCAAGCAAGGCACCGCCCGTTTTTTGCTTCGTAGGATCAACACTAAGAATCGCGACCTTCTTATCAGGGAGTTCATTGATAAAGCGGCGGATTAATTCATCCGTCAGCGAACTTTTTCCAGCACCGCCTGTTCCCGTAATTCCGACCACTGGAATTGCCTTCTCTAGCGACTTCACTTGCTCCAGCACCTGCTCAGCAGCAGCAGCCGCTTCATTCTTTTTATCGACATGAAGCTCGGCTAACGTAATCAACTTAGCAATCGCATTTACATCCCCAGTAGGAAGCTTTTCAATTTGCTCAGCCGCATCCATGTCAACCGTTGAAAAATCGCACTCCTGAATCATTCGGTCAATCATGCCCTGTAACCCAAGCAAACGACCGTCCTCTGGTGAAAAAATGCGCGCAATTCCATACGCGTGAAGCTCATCAATTTCCCGCGGAATGATCACACCGCCCCCACCGCCATAAATGCGAATATGCGGTGCACCCTTTTCCTTTAACAGGTCATACATATATTTAAAGTATTCAACATGTCCGCCTTGATAAGAAGAAATCGCAATCCCCTGCACATCCTCTTGAATCGCCGCGTTCACGACCTCCTCCACCGAACGGTTATGCCCAAGGTGAATAACCTCCGCCCCACTCGCCTGAAGAATTCGCCTCATAATATTAATCGAAGCATCATGCCCATCAAACAAACTCGACGCCGTCACAAACCGGATATGATGCTTAGGCTGATAAGTTCCCATTGTACTCCCCCTTTTTGAAAAATGAACTCTATTTATCGTTCGCGATTCGTTTCCTTTTCCAGACGTTTGTCGGCAGACGTGACATCGCCGCCAATCCCCGCTAACAAAATCTCGGTCTGCAAATCAATGTACTCCTCGAGCGTAAATAATTTTCTAAGCGCCCAGCGGCGGAAGCCCCACATTTGCCCCTGAACAAAGATGTTATGGGCAATCAGTTCTACCTGCTTTTCCGTCAGCGTCAATTCCCCGTTTTCCACGCAACGCGCGAGCAGATTTTCAAACATAGCCACCATTTCCATCTCTTTTTTCAACACATACGGAAGGGCATCCTTAGACAAGGACTTCACTTCCTGATACATCACGAGCACTTCCGCCTGCATTTCATCCATGACCTGAAAAAAGTTGGCAATCCCAAGCTTCAAGCTTTCTAATGTCCCTTTTTTCAGGGCCAAGTCCTTCTGAAGACGGTCACTTACATGATCATAAATGCTGTCACATACTAAATAGAGAACATCCTCTTTTGTGCGAATGTATTCATACAGCGTCCCAATGCTAAAGCCCGCTGCCTTCGCAATTTCCCTCGTCGTCGTCCGGTGAAACCCCTTTTGTTTAAAAAGTGTCACGGCCCCCTTGATCATCTGATCGCGCCGCTTCTGCACCAAGCGCTCATCCTTGACCGAAGCCTGTACTTCCCGCTTTTTCATCCTTAGCCTCCTTATTTCGTAATCATTCGTGAAATAACGAGTCGTTGAATTTCTTGTGTACCTTCGTAAATTTGAGTGATTTTAGCATCACGCATGAAACGCTCTACTGGATAATCCTTTGTATAGCCGTAGCCGCCAAACACTTGAACTGCTTCGGTTGTCACCTTCATCGCTGTGTCACCCGCAAATAATTTAGACATCGCAGACTCTTTTCCGTATGGAAGACCCTTAGACTCCAACCATGCTGCTTGATAGGTTAATAGTCTTGCAGCTTCAACTCCAGTCGCCATGTCAGCTAGCTTAAAGCTGATTCCCTGCTGTGCTGCAATTGGTTTACCGAACTGCTGGCGTTCTTTTGCATAGTCAACCGCTGCATCCAACGCGCCTTGCGCAATACCTACCGCTTGCGCCGCGATTCCGTTACGGCCTCCATCCAGTGTCATCATAGCAATTTTAAAGCCGTCGCCTTCTTCGCCAAGTCGATTGGCAACTGGAACCTTGCAATCTTCGAAAATAATTTCAGTCGTTGGTGACGAACGGATGCCGAGTTTCTTTTCCTTTTTACCAACAGAGAAGCCTGGGAAGTCTTTCTCAACTATAAAAGCTGTTGTACCTTTTTGTTTGCTGGACGGATCGGTTAGTGCAAAAACCACATAGATATCAGCGATGCCGCCGTTAGTGATGAAAATTTTAGAGCCATTTAGGACGTAATGGTCCCCTTCTAAGCGAGCCGTTGTTCTCATTCCGCCTGCATCCGAACCGCTGCCAGGCTCTGTTAAGCCGTACGCCCCAATCTTGCTTCCTTCTGCCATCGGACGAAGATACGTTTGTTTCTGCTCTTCGCTGCCGAATTTGAAGATTGGCCAGCCAGCAAGAGATGTGTGTGCAGATAGGGTAACCCCTGTGGATGCACAGACGCGGGAAAGTTCTTCAACCGCGATACAGTAAGCCAAATAGTCACTGCCGATGCCGCCGTACTCTTCCGGCCATGGAATTCCCGTTAAGCCAAGCTCCGCCATTTTGTCAAAAATCTCCCGGTCAAAGCGCTCTTCCTCGTCACGCTCAGCGGCAGTCGGTGCCACTTCGTTTCTAGCAAAATCACGAACCATTTTCCGGATCATTTCATGTTCTTCGGTTAACTTAAAGTTCATTTTCAGGTCCTCCTTTAGGATATCTACATGTTTTTTGGATTTATCTACACACTTTAGAAATTTATCTACACGTTTTGGCCGGATATCTACACATTTTTTAGTTTATCTACACAATTTGATCAGATATCTACACAAAATCCATTATTATCTACAAATACTTACTAATCACAATCCGCTGTATCTCGCTCGTACCCTCATAAATCTCCGTTACCTTCGCATCGCGGAAATAGCGCTCTACTGGGTAATCCTCTGTATAACCGTAGCCGCCAAACACTTGGATGGCTTCGGTCGCTACCTCTACTGCTGTTCGAGTGGCAAACAGCTTTGCCATCGATGCTTCCATTCCGCATTTCACTCCACGGGTTCGCAAATCAGCTGCGCGATAGACTAATAGTTTCGCAGCCTCCACACTCGTCGCCATATCAGCCAGTTTAAAGCCAATTCCCTGCTGAGCGGCGATTGGCTTACCAAACTGGTGACGCTCCTTCGCGTAGTTCGTTGCGGCAGACAGTGCGGCCTCTGCTATACCAAGCGCCTGGGTGGCGATGCCGATGCGGCCGACCTCAAGGTTCGCCATAGCAATTTTAAAGCCTTCACTCTCATTGCCAAGAAGGTTCTCCACTGGAACACGCATATCTTCGAACGTAAGTTGTACGGTCCTCGAACCACGTAACCCCATTTTGTGTTCATCCTTCCCGATGATCAGACCAGGGGTATTTTTTTCAACAATAAAAGCAGCGATGCCTTTTGTGCCTAATTTCGGCTCAGTAGTAGCAAACACAATGTAAATGTCCGCCTCACCGCCATTCGTAATGAATACCTTCGAGCCGTTGATGACGTAATGGTCACCCTTTTTGACCGCACGAGACTTCAAGCTCGCTGCATCTGAACCAGCGCTCGGCTCGGTTAAGCAAAAAGCCCCTAAGTATTCACCTGAAGCAAGCTTCGGCACATACCTTTGCTTCTGTTCTTCTGTTCCAAAATAAAGAATCGGGTTCGTACCAACCGACGTATGCACCGATAAAATGACGCCCAGCGTGGCACTTACCTTCGAGATTTCATTGATGGCAATAATGTAGGAGGTGAAATCCATTTCAGCCCCGCCGTATTTTTCAGGTACTGGAATTCCCATCAAACCAAGCTCACCCATTTTGCGGAGAATCTCCCGCGGGAACTCTCCTTTTTCCATATTTTCGACGAATGGAGCGATTTCGCTGTTCGCAAAATCACGGACCATTTTTCGCATCATTTCTTGTTCTTCTGTGAATGTCAGATTCATTTGTCTCTCCCCTTTTTGAGGTGGATTCAGTTGCCAGGGGAGATCACGAAGTGTATGTATCGCAGTGACCCACCTGGTTTTTGTCTATATGTTTAAAAATCGATTCCGTTCCTATTCGTACGTGTAGAATCCACGGCCTGTTTTCTTGCCCAGCCAGCCTGCTTTTACATACTTACGAAGCAATGGACATGGGCGGTATTTGTCGTCGCCGAAGCCTTCATGGAGTGTCTCCATAATGTACAGGCAGGTATCTAACCCAATAAAGTCAGCTAATGTTAACGGCCCCATCGGGTGATTCATGCCGAGCTTCATGACCTCATCAATCGCTTCCTTCGTTGCCACGCCTTCATATAATGTAAAAATAGCTTCATTGATCATTGGCATAAGGATACGGTTCGAAACAAAGCCAGGGAAGTCATTTACTTCTACAGGCACTTTGCTTAACGTTTTTGTCATATCTTCAATTACTTGATAGACTTCATCCGCTGTTGCCAAGCCGCGGATAATCTCAACCAACTTCATCACAGGCACTGGATTCATAAAATGCATGCCGATGACCTTTTCCGGACGCTTCGTTGCTGCAGCGATCTCAGTGATTGGCAGGGACGAAGTATTGCTCGCTAAAATTGTATGGGCCTGCGCAATTTCATCTAACTGTGCAAAGATTTTTGTTTTGATTTCCATATTTTCAACGGCCGCCTCAATGACGAGGTCAACGCCAGCGGCATCGGTTAGATCTGTTGAAACAGTAAGTCTTGTCAGCACATCCTGCTTTTGCTCCTCGGTCATTCTCCCTTTATCGACGTTGCGGGAAAGGTTTTTATTGATGACCCCTAAGCCACGTTCCACAAATTCAGGCTTTAAGTCATTTAACAACACGTTATATCCTGCTTGAGCACAAACCTGGGCGATCCCTGAGCCCATTTGCCCTGCACCAATTACCATTACCTTCGAAACCTTCATGTTTTCCCCTCCATATCGGGGGCCGCTACACGAACCCCAGCCCCCTTTTTTTATGAAAAAATGTCCTTCCGCCAGTAAACTGGTGTTATGCGACAGTTACGTTACCTTATGCGACAGAAAGTCCACGTTATCCGACAGTAAAACCACACTACACTATCAGCCAGTAAAGCCTACCCTCTCGGCACCTCAATCATTACCGCATCGCCCTGGCCACCGCCACTGCAAATGGCTGCAATTCCAATTCCGCCGCCGCGACGCTTCAATTCATGCATCAACGTGATGATAATCCGCGCACCGCTTGCGCCAATTGGATGCCCCAGTGCGACAGCACCGCCATTCACATTGACCTTTTCCGGATCCAGCCCGGCAATTTTCTCACTTGCCAACGCAACTGCTGCAAAGGCCTCATTGATTTCAAATAAGTCAATTTCCTCCAAGCTTTTGCCTGTCTTCCTTAAAATCTCATTGATAACAAGGCCCGGTGTCTGCGGGAAATCCTTTGCTTCAACTGCGACAGCCGCATGGCCTAGAATCACCGCTCCAACTTCACGACCTTCACGAGCCGCGCGCTCCTCACTCATCAACACGAGGGCAGCCGCACCGTCATTCACCCCTGGCGCGTTCCCCGCCGTAATCGTCCCCGTTGAATTGAATACTGGTGCCAATTTAGCAAGGCGTTCTAACGAAGTATCCTTACGCGGTCCCTCGTCAGTAGATACAACAAGCGGCTCCCCTTTTCGCTGCGGCACTTCTACCGATACGATTTCCTCTGCTAACTTCCCACTCTCAATCGCCTCAAGCGCCCTCACATGGCTTCGTAACGCCCACTCATCCTGTGCCTCACGAGAAATCTCCATTTCTGCCGCCGTTGAATTGCCATAAGTGCCCATGTGAACACCCGTAAAGCTGCAGCTCAAGCCGTCATGAATCATGAGATCCTTCACTTGTGAATCGCCCATTCTAAAGCCCCATCTTGCCTTCGGTAAAATGTATGGAGCGTTACTCATCGATTCCATTCCGCCTGCCACAATCACTTCCTCATCGCCCGCGCGAATGATTTGGTCGGCCAACGTCACACTGCGCATCCCTGACGCACACACCTTATTAATCGTTTCCGTTTTCACTTCCCACGGCAAACCGGCGTGACGAGCTGCCTGGCGCGATGGAATTTGTCCTTGGCCCCCTTGCAAAACCGTTCCAAGGATGACTTCCCCTACCTCTTCACCCTTAACGCCTGCGCGAACCAACGCCTCTTTCACCGCTATACCCCCAAGCTGTGACGCCGTGAAGCTGCTTAGTGCACCCCCAAGTTTTCCAAAAGGCGTTCTTACTCCGTTCAAAATAACCGTTTTCCCCATTCAAAACACTCTCCCTTTTCCCAATATTCAGTCTTATATTTTCATAAAAATGCCCAGGTTTTTTTCGGCGACTGAACGCTCGCTCGAAAAAATCTCAAAAAATAACGCAAGCCGAATCGTTTAATTAAAAACTCACTGCCCACGTACATCAACACATCAAACAAAAAGGAAATGTAAGCGTTTTACTCTTATCTTTTATTTTACATAAAAAATAGCAAAAGTTGAAATGTTTTACACAAAATTCTAAAATTTTGAATGAAAATCTCAACCTTTGCTATTCTAACTCATTGCTAACCACACTTACGAAGCGATTTCTTTAACCTCTCCACAAACCGCTTTTTCAAGTAACTCAGCCACATCGTATGTTGCTATTTTTTCTTCCACTTCTTTAGCCTTTGTTCCATCTGACAGCATCGTTAAGCAGTATGGACAGCCCGAACTGATGACAGAAGGATTAACAGCAAGCGCTTGCTCTGTACGGCTCACGTTAATACGATGGCCGGTTTCTTCCTCCATCCACATCAAGCCGCCACCCGCGCCACAGCACATGCCTGTTTCTCTGTTGCGTTCCATCTCCACCAGCTGTACACCAGGAATCGATTTTAAGATTTCACGTGGTGGATCATAGACATCATTGTAACGACCTAAGTAGCAAGAATCATGGAAAGTAATTTTTTCATTGACCGCATGCTTCGGAACCAAGCGTCCATCACGGACCAACTCATATAGAACCTCTGTATGGTGGTAAACTTCTGCCTGTAATCCGAAATCAGGGTACTCATTTTTGAAAATATTATAGGCATGAGGATCAATCGTAACGATTTTCTTCACTTCAGCCTTTTCAAATTCTTCAATGTTTTTCGTCGCCAGCTCCTGGAACAAGAATTCATTTCCTAGACGACGTGGTGTATCGCCGGAGTTTTTCTCTTTGTTGCCTAAAATGGCAAACTTCACGCCGGCCTCGTTCATCAACTTCGCAAAGGATAGAGCAATTTTTTGGCTACGGTTATCGTAAGATCCCATGGAACCAACCCAGAAGAGGTATTCAAATTCTTCGCCCTTCTTGTTCATTTCTTTGACAGTTGGAATCTCGACATCCTCGCGAACCTCACGCCAGCTTTCGCGCTCTTTACGGTTTAAGCCCCAAGGATTGCCCTGACGTTCGATATTCGTCATCGCGCGCTGTGCATCGGCATCCATTTTTCCTTCTGTTAACACTAAATAACGACGAAGGTCGATTATTTTATCCACGTGCTCGTTCATAACTGGACATTGATCTTCACAGTTACGGCACGTTGTACACGCCCAGATTTCTTCTTCGGTGATGACCTCACCAATCAAGCTTGGACTGTACGCGAGCGCAGCAGCCGTTTCTTCTGCACCTTGACCTGCCGCAGCTAAAGCAATTTGGTTTCCTTTTGTATTGGAAAAAGCAAATGTAGGAACCCATGGCTGTTTCGAGGTTACCGATGCCCCATAATTGGTCAAATGGTCACGCATTTTCACAATTAAGTCCATTGGAGACAGCATTTTACCTGTTCCAGTTGCCGGACACATATTGGTACAGCGGCCACATTCTACACAGGCATAAAAATCAATCATTTGGTGTTGCGTAAAGTCTTCGATTTTTCCAACCCCAAAGGACTCTTGTGTTTCGTCTTCAAAATCTACTTTCTTCAGCTTACCTGGTTTTTCTAAGCGGTTAAAATAAACGTTTGCCGGTCCAGCAAGTAAGTGAGCGTGTTTGGATTGCGGAACGTACACTAAGAATGTTAATAAGAACAATAAGTGCATCCACCATGCCACATAAAAAATGGCGATGGAGGCAGTCTCACCTATCCATGAAAAGCCCATTGCAATCAGAGAAGCTACCGGCTCAGTCCATGACGCCTCTTCCCCGTGCCAGATGATGCCCATTCCATTCCCAACCAACACGGAAACCATAAGGCCGCCGATAAACAATAGGACAAGCCCAGATTTAAAATTGCGCTTCAAACGAACTAATTTTTCCACATAGCGGCGGTAAAAAGCCCAAATCACCGCAACGAGGATCGTCAGTGTGACGATTTCCTGGAAAAAAGTAAACCCTGCGTATAGTGGTCCAAGTGGCAGGTGTGAACCTGGGACAAGCCCTTTCCAAATAAAATCGATGGCACCAAATTGAACGAGAATAAATCCATAAAAGAACATGACGTGAATAGCGCCGCTCTTTTTATCCTTTAACAGCTTTTTCTGGCCAAACACATTGACCCAAATTTTTTGGAGCCGCTCTTTGACATTGTTATCAAACTCGACCTTTTTCCCCAACTTAATAAATTCAATCCGAGTCTTAACCACATAAACAAATAGGCTGATTGCGTAAGCGGTTACAAGTAAAAATGCAATGAGGTTAATCCACAAAAGACCATTCATTACTAACGCCCCTTTCCCCTGTTCTTACAAGAAAATAATAAATTTTCTGAACTCTATCATACCTCTATTATATTATGAATGAGCATTCAGTCAACCAATTTTTGCAAAATTCGTTCGACTTATAGAATTGAACCGGTTCGGAAACACTAATGAAACCGATTGGGGGAAAGATTCTACATGAGCTTGGCCATCTGTTTAAGCGCACTACTACTACTCATCATTATATGGCTCGTATTAGATTTTAGATTAGGACGAAAGAAGCATCTTTCTATTGTCAGTTATATGGAAACAAGCATTCTCCATGGTCATGTGGATATTTTTACCCATGGAAAGGAATTATTCGCTGATTATTTCCGGGAAATCCATCAAGCCACGAAGCATGTTCATGTGCTCTTTTATATTGTCAAAGATGACCAGTTCGGCCAGGAATTTCTCACTCTTTTAAAAGAAAAAGCACGACAAGGTGTGGAAGTACGGCTGTTGGTTGATCGCCTTGGCAGTTGGAGGATCAAGGCATCAACGGTGAGAGCCCTTAAAGAGGCGGGAGTCAAATTTGCTTATAGCAACCGCATTAAGCTGCCTTTTCCTTTTTACTCCTCTCAAATCCGCAATCACCGTAAAATTTCTATTATCGACGGGAAAATCGGCTATGTTGGCGGGTTTAATATTGGGAAGGAATACATCGACCAAGACCCGAAGCTTAGCCCCTGGCGTGATTACCATTTAAAAATACTTGGTGAAAGTGTTCATTCGTTACAAAGTGAGTTTTTGATCGACTGGGAGGAGTATGGGGGTGAAGATCTCCAGCATCAAACGGGCTATTTCCCTCCACTTTCTAAAGGTCCTGTTCGCCATCAGCTCGTTCCAACCGAGGCTGGCATACTAGAGGAAAAATTCGTCCAAGTGATTCAAAAGGCCCGACATTCCATACTTATTGGAAGTCCCTATTTTGTACCAAGTACACGAGTCATGAAGGAACTACTTCAAGCGATTAGCCGCGGCGTGTCGCTTACGGTTGTTATTCCATATACTGCTGACCATATGCTTGTTCAGGAAGGATCCTATCGTTATTTACGTGAGCTGCTGAAAAAAGGAGCGCTCATTTATCAATATAAGAATGGGTTCTATCATGCAAAAACAATGGTGATTGACGATACGATTTGCGACATCGGCACCGCTAATTTCGATAACCGCAGCTTCTTCTTAAACAAGGAAATTAACTGTTATATCTATGACCCTTCCTTTATCAAGCGTGTAAAGGAAGTAATCGAAAAAGATATCAAAGACTCCGCGCTGCTGACTCTAGGAGTCCTGAACAAACCCAATCCATTACGGTCACTGAAAGAGAGTTTTGCCCGTTTGATCGCTTTTTTCCTATGAGGGGGGACAGTCCCCCGGCGTAGTAACGTATTAAAGCAATGGGGGACTGTCCCCAGAATGGAGCTACTGCTATGAAAATTCGTTTTGGCTATGTATCGACTGCCATTACTTTATGGGATGCTTCTCCAGCTAAAACTCTCACTTACACCCGTTATCAGCAACATAGCCCTGAGGAGCGCACAGAAAAGCTGCTGGATGTGACGAGGCAAAATATAGAACACACGAAACGAATGCTGTATTTCAATCTTGCTCATGAAATTGAAGTATACCGGATGTCTAGCTCGATTGTCCCCCTCGCCACCCATCCAGAGGTGCGCTGGGACTTTACCACCCCCTTCAAAAAGGAGTGGGAAGAGCTTGGCGAATTGGTTCGGAACAATCACCTGCGGGTCAGCTTTCATCCGAATCAATTTACTTTGTTTACCTCTCCCAAAAAGACCATCACCGAGAATGCGGTCATCGATATGAGCTATCATTATCAAATGTTTGAAGCAATGGGGATTGCCGATAGAGGCTTGATTAATATACATATCGGTGGGGCCTATGGGGACAAACAGGAGGCTTTGATTCGTTTTCATCAAAACTTAACCACCCTGCCGACCCATGTTAAACAGGTCATGACGTTAGAAAATGATGATAAGACCTATACCGCAGAAGAAACTCTAGTGGTCTGTGAAAAAGAAACCATTCCCTTGGTGTTTGACTATCACCATCATATGGCGAACCTGTCCGAAACGCCGTTAGAGGAGCTATGGCCACGGATTGTCCGGACATGGGAGCATGTGCCTCATATTCCCAAAATTCATATCTCATCTCCCAAAACGGAAAAGGAATTCCGCTCTCATGCGGATTTTGTGGATCCGGAATTCATTATGCCTTTTTTACAGCTGGTGAAGGAGTCCGGTCAGGATGTAGATTTCATGATTGAAGCCAAGTCCAAAGACCAAGCAGCACTAAAACTCATCGAGGATTTGAGTAAACTGCGAGGCTATAAGCGGGTTAGTGGGGGGACGATTGAAATAAACTAAGGGGACAGTCCCCCGGCGTAGTAAAGCTTTAACGCACTGGGGGACTGTCCCCGTTTTATTCCTCTATAAGATTTAAAACAGGCACGTCTCTTTCGTTCTCAGGGTCTTTCCTGGAATAAATCCGTGCCATTCTGGTGGTCTCATCCACGTTTTGAATAATCACGGGTGTTCCATCGTACGTCACGTTAATCATATCAGCTGATTCCATAATTTCCTTTGCTCTTCCAACATTCATGCGTTCGGTCACTCCTCACTCATAATTCTCTATTACTATCTGCAATTTTTTGGATGATATTCATTTATTTGGACTTTTCCGTGGAATAATGTCCCGTTTTCCTTTCTCCAAGACAAGGATTTACTCATTTCTTCAATTTACTTGTCTACTTTTGAGGTTTACTCGTCATTTTTTAAATTTACTCGTCAATTTCCACGTTTTACTCGTCAACTTTCACAATTTACTCGTCATTTTTCGATTTTACTCGCCAAACACCAAAAAACAAAAAATGGCCCCCAAATCAGGGAGCCACTTTCAAAAAAACAATTACATTTTCTCTGGAGCCGATACACCGATCAATGCCAAAGCATTCTTCAACGTAATCTGCACCGCTCTCACCAACGCAAGGCGTGCCTTCGTCCGCTCAACATTGTCAAGATCCAGCACCTTCTCCGCATTATAAAAGCTGTGGAACGTGGACGCTAAATCAAAAATATAATTAGTGATGCGGTGCGGCATACGCTTCACCGCAGCTTCCCCAACAGCCGCCGGGAACTCACCAACCTTCTTCAATAAATCCATCTCTTTCTCAGACGACACCAATGAAAAATCAGCCGCCTCATCCACCTTCACACCCTGCTCTTCCCCTGAACGCAAGATACTAGAAATACGAGCATGCGCATATTGCGCATAATAAACCGGATTTTCATTTGACTCAGACACCGCTAAATCCAAATCAAAGTCCATATGCGTATCCGAGCTGCGCATCGCAAAGAAATAACGAGTCGCATCGAGGCCGACCTCATCCACCAAATCACGCATCGTGACAGCCTTACCGGTACGCTTACTCATCTTCATCTTTTCCCCGTTCTTATACAGATGAACAAGCTGAATGATTTCCACTTCAAGCGTATCACGGTCATAGCCCAATGCCTGAAGCGCCGCCTTCATACGAGGAATATAGCCGTGGTGGTCCGCACCCCAAATGTTAATCAACTTTTCAAACCCGCGGTCCAACTTGTCCTTATGATACGCAATATCCGGCGTCAAATACGTATAAGACCCGTCCTGCTTAATCAACACGCGGTTCTTATCATCACCGAAATCCATTGAACGAAGCCAAGTCGCGCCATCTTCCTCATAGATATAGCCAGTTGCACGTAACGCGTCCAACGCCTCATCGATTTTTCCATTCTTATAAAGAGACGTCTCAGAATACCACACATCAAAGCCCACGCGGAAATCCTCAAGGTCCTTCTTCAACTTTGCCATTTCAAACTTCAAGCCGTACTCACGGAAAAAATCAAAACGCTCCTCCTCGGCCACATTCACATACTTATCGCCAAACTCATCCGCCAGCGCCTGCCCAATGCCCACAATATCCGCACCATGATAGCCGTCCTCCGGCATTTCCTTATCCATACCAAGCGCCTGGAAATAACGAGCCTCAACAGACTTCGCTAGATTGTTAATCTGGTTACCTGCATCATTAATATAATATTCCCTAGAAACCGCATAGCCCGCCTTAGCTAACACATTGCACAGCGAATCCCCAACAGCCGCACCACGAGCATGTCCAAGGTGTAAATCCCCCGTTGGATTCGCCGAAACAAACTCCACCTGAATCTTTTGGCCACCGCCAACCGTAGATTCCCCGTACTTTTCACCAGCCTTAAGCACTGTTGGAATCAAGTCCGTTAAATACGCATTATTCATATAAAAATTGATAAACCCTGGTCCCGCGAGCTCAATTTTTTCAATTGATGCCTTTGAACGGTCGAAATGCTCAACCAACGCTTCCGCAATCATCCGCGGCGCCTTCTTCGCCACACGAGCCAGCTGCATCGCCATATTCGTGGAATAATCGCCATGCGACTTATCTTTTGGAATCTCCAGGATTACATCAGGAATCTGATCCTCCGTCGCAAGCTCTGCCTTCAAAACGGCCGCCCGAATCTCTTCCTTGATCTTACTCTGCGTCAACTCTACTATATTCATTTCCATCCTCCTCAAAGGTAATTTCTAATCGATATGTACCACCGGGCGAACCCTGCATCTTAAAATCATACAATATATCAATCAAGCCTTGGCCATTTTCAAACGAATGCTCCAACCTTTTAGTCATCGTCAACGTTTCAAACACACCAAACGGCATCTCATAACTTCCCCGAAGTACCTTATTCAACCGAAACGGCAGCCGCATCTTCACCGCACCGCCTCGTAATATCAATGCGTCCTCATCCGCCACCTTCACAATCGTGCGAACACTGCCTTCATCCTGCACTTCCTCATATTTAAGAAACGAGGCACCATCCTTCTCAAGATAACGGCCAAACACCATCAACTCAAAGCTTTCCTTGTCCCCGTCCTGCTCAATCGTCGTTTTCACCTTAATCTTCATTGGAATCTCATGAGTAGACAAACGAAACTGCACTTCCTTTTTTAAAAAGGAACTTTAACCCGTTCTTTCGACTGGT
The DNA here is from genome assembly GCF_050477885.1 of Neobacillus rhizosphaerae. GTDB lineage: Bacteria > Bacillota > Bacilli > Bacillales > Cytobacillaceae > Neobacillus > Neobacillus rhizosphaerae_A. Next base: position 4,401 of record NZ_JBCNAC010000038.1, on the reverse strand, counting down.
TATAGTCCTCATAATTGACATAAGCGCGTCACCGCATACTTTTTCTATTATAAACATTGTTACGATACAAATCAAAAGATGCCCGCCCCAATGGGACAGGCATCAATCAAAAACTTTATCTTGGATGGAAACCTATTTCACCCATCCTAAAATCATTTCACGGATTAACTTGCTCGCCGTGTTAGCTGTTTGTTCAGAAGGATCGTAAATTGGAGCAACCTCAACAAGGTCCCCACCAACGACGTTCACTTCGGAACGAGCAATCGCATGGATCGAAGCAAGAAGCTCTTTAGAAGTGATTCCGCCACAATCCACTGTACCCGTTCCAGGTGCGTGCGCTGGATCCAATACATCGATATCAATCGTCACATAAACCGGACGACCAGCAAGTGTTGGAAGAATCTCTTTTAATGGCTCAAGCACTTCAAATTTAGAAATATGCATGCCATTTTGCTTCGCCCACTCAAATTCTTCCTTCATACCAGAACGAATTCCGAAAGAATAGACATTTTTCGGTCCAATATGCTCGGCAATTTTACGAATCGGAGTCGAGTGCGACAACGGCTCACCTTCATAATGCTCGCGCAAATCAGTGTGTGCATCAAAATGGATGATCGCTAAATCAGGATACTTCTTATACATCGCCTTCATCACCGGCCATGAAACAAGATGCTCTCCACCCATACCAAGTGGGAACTTGCCTGCAGCAAGAATCGAATCTACATATTCTTCAATCATATCAATGCTTCGCTGCGGATTTCCAAATGGAAGTGGAATATCGCCCGCATCGAAATATTTAACCTCTTCAAGCTCGCGGTCAAGGTAGGCACTGTACTCCTCAAGACCAATCGATACCTCACGGATACGAGCAGGGCCGAAACGAGAACCCGGGCGGTAACTTACCGTCCAATCCATCGGCATACCGTAAAGAACCACCTGGCTCTCCTCAAAACTCGGGTGACTCTTAATAAACACATTACCCGAATAAGCCTCATCAAAACGCATCAAAAATCCTCCTCCCGGGGTCAATCCCCCATCACTTTAACGCATCACCAGGTCGGGGGTCAGTCCCCCGACTCATTAACGCATTACCACATTGGGGGACTGTCCCCCTTATTTGTCCCCCATTATTTCACTAAATCGCCAACGAATTTAGGCAATACGAATGCTGCTTTGTGTAGTTCTTTTGTGTAGTATTTTGTTTCGATTTCGTGGAAGCGGTCTTCGCTTACTTCTAATGGATCGTATTTCTTTGAACCGATTGTAAATGCCCATAGGCCGCTTGGGTACGTAGGAATGTTGGCTACATACAGGCGAGTGATTGGAAAGATTTCCTTTACATCACGTTGTACATTGCGAATTAAGTCCGCTTTGAACCAAGGGTTATCTGATTGAGCAACGAAGATTCCGTCTTCTTTTAATGCTTTAGAAATTCCAGCATAGAAGCCTTTAGTGAATAAGTTTACTGCAGGACCAACTGGTTCAGTTGAGTCAACCATGATTACGTCATATTCGTTTTCACTGTTCGCAATGTGCATGAAGCCATCATCCACACGAACGTCTACACGTGGGTCCTCTAGCTTGCCAGCAATCTCTGGAAGGAATTTCTTAGAGTACTCAATAACTTTCCCGTCAATATCAACAAGCGTTGCTTTCTTTACGCTTGGGTGCTTTAACACTTCACGGATTACGCCACCGTCGCCGCCGCCAACAACTAGTACGTTTTCAGGGTTTGGATGTGTAAATAAAGGAACGTGTGCCACCATTTCATGGTAAACGAACTCATCTTTAACAGAAGTCATGACCATGTCATCTAATAGAAGCATGTTGCCCCACTCTTCTGTTTCGATCATATCTAACTTTTGAAATTCTGTTTGCTCTGTATGTAATGTTTTATTTACTTTCATTGTGATTCCGAAATTCTCGGTTTGCTTTTCTGTAAACCAGATTGACATATCCATCTTCCTTTCAATTCAACTCATTTTTATACATTTATATGATTACGTAGTAATCACTTCATTTTTTATGCTACCCAAACTATTGAATTACAAACATAAGAAAAAGTCTAGCAAAATTTAAGAAAAATTTCATTTTTATACGAAAAATGTTTAAAAAGACTCTATTTTTTCAATACTATTACTATCTAAATTCTTGTAATAGAAATTTGAGTAATGTCTAGCTCCAGCGCCTAGCCCCTCGGGTCAAATAACCTTCGGCAATAAAAGTCAAAAGGCGGACTTTTCTTGCCGAAGAACATTTGCCTGTCGGGGCTGACCAAGGCGCTTCCGCTTTTCTAATCGGGGGTGAATCCAATGGAAATCATGACTGATCAAGGGTTTCGAAAGACCATAAAATATTTGCGTGCCTTTATTATCATCAGTTTGATAGGCATGATTTGCATGCTTATTATCTTTGGTAGCATTCTTGCCTACGCAAAGATATTAGGCGCACCTCCGCTCGCGGTTCCGCAATCTACCTTATTTTTCGCAGATGATGGAACATTGATTGGCGAAAGCAATAGTGGTCAAAAACGGTACTGGGTGAGATTAAACGATATTTCACCTGACTTAGTGAATGCGACCGTTTCAATTGAAGATAAAAATTTTTACGAGCATCATGGCTTTGATTTCAAACGAATTGCCGGTGCCGTGATTGCTGACGTTCAAGCCTTTGCCAAAGTGCAGGGAGCAAGCACCATAACCCAGCAATATGCAAGGAACCTCTTCTTGGAACACGACAAGACGTGGAAACGTAAGCTGCATGAGGCATTCTATACCATTCGCCTCGAAATGAACTATTCGAAAAAGGATATTCTTGAAGGCTATTTAAATACCATCTACTATGGCAACGGTGCATATGGTGTAGAAGCCGCAAGCCAATATTATTATGGAAAAAAGGCAAAGGACTTAACCTTGGCAGAGGCAAGCATGCTTGCAGGTATTCCAAAGGGGCCGGGCCTTTATTCTCCACTCGCGTCAATGGAGCGGGCGAAAACTCGGCAGCATATTATTTTACAAAGCATGGTTAAAAACAAGTACATTTCGAAGAACACTGCTAAAACAGCAGCAGAACAGCCGCTCACCTTAGTGGGCACTCATACGACTCAAAAGGTGAAGATTGCTCCTTATTTTCAGGATGCTGTCAAAAATGCGTTGAAAAATCAGTTACATTTAGATGACCGCACGATTGCTCTCGGCGGTTTAAAGGTATATACGACCCTTAATTTACACCAGCAAGAAGCAGCAGAACGCCAAGTCAACCAATATGTGGCTAGCACCTCAGAAATACAGGTGGGTTTAGTCGCAATGGATCCGAAAAACGGGTATGTAAGGGCCATGATTGGAGGACGGGACTATGAGAAAAGTCCTTTTAACAGGGCGATTCAAGCTGTTCGTCAGCCAGGATCGACCATCAAGCCTTTGTTATATTATGCGGCCCTTGAGCAGGGGTTTACCCCGTCCTCGACCATGAGAAGTGAGTTTACAACCTTCCATTTTGATGATGGCCAGGCGGATTATACTCCGCATAACTTTAATAATAAGTATGCAGATGGAGAAATTACACTCGCTCAAGCGCTCGCTGTATCTGATAATATTTTTGCTGTAAAAACTCATTTGTTTTTAGGAGAAGATACATTAATTAAGACCACCAAGCGGTTCGGTCTGTCTACAAAAATGGCAGAGGTCCCGTCGCTAGCGCTAGGAACCTCTGGCGTACGGGTAATCGAGATGGCTAATGCCTACAGCCTGTTTGCCAACGGTGGAAAACGTGTAAACCCAGTCTTTATTACAAGAGTCGAGGACTATAATGGCAATGTCATTTTTGAAAAAGAAAATCAGACGGAAAAGGTATTAGATCCAGCCAAGGCATATGTAATGACACAAATGCTAACGGGGATTTTTGATCCAAAACTAAATGGCTATGCGAAAGTCACGGGAAGTACAGTAATCAAAAACATCACCCGTCCCTATGCAGGAAAATCCGGTTCTACCGAAACCGATAGCTGGATGATTGGTTTTTCGCCACAGCTCGTGACGGCTGTATGGGCAGGGTATGATATCGGGAAGCCACTTGAGCTTGTAGCAGAGAAGACGTACGCTAAGAAAATATGGGCGAACTTTATGGAGGAAGCTTTAGATGGAAAGCCGGTCAAGGCGTTTAAACCGCCAAAAGAAGGAGTCGTCGGCGTTTACGTGAATCCGGCAAATGGCAAGCTGGCAACAAAGGATTGCCCCGTCCGCCGTTTCACTTATTTTGTTACTGGTACGGAGCCAACTGACTATTGTACCGAGCATATCAAAAATCCTGATTCCTCCAAGAAGAAGGAAAATAAAAAGGTTCCTTGGTATAAAAAGATTATGCCGTGGAGTTAGAAAAGCGGAAGCGCCTTGTTCAGCCCCG
>NZ_JBCNAC010000037.1:0-3864 GCF_050477885.1 Neobacillus rhizosphaerae | reverse complement strand
GAAGGTTATTTGACCCGAGCTGTAACAATCATCGCTTTATCAAGCCATGATTGTTACAAGATACTCAAGGAAGATTATTCAGGATGAAAACTGGCTAGGCGCTGGAGCTAGACAATTATCAAATTATATTCAAATAGAAAAGCTCCGGAGCGCTCCGGAGCTTTTCTTGTCCTAGTTTTACGTGTATTCACACACTGTTTATCATACTATCTATTGTTTAAAAAAACTACCAAAAATTATCTTAGGGTATTTTTTACTGAGCATTTAACCCTTGTTTTAGTTCGTCTGTAGAATTATTCCATAATACTTCATTATGATTTTTCAAAAAGTCCGCCAGCACTTGCTTTGACTTGTCATCCATATCAGCGACGATAATATGGCGCTTGAGCGACTTATCCATGCGATTAACATGCTCTGGAAGGGATTTGTAGCCACGGCGGATTTCACGGTCAACCGTCATATAACAAGCTGTCACACCAGCATAATAAGGTCCCTCTTCATGGCGATCAATCGTCACCCACACCAGCCAATACGGCTTGCCATTTGGAACCTCTTCTTTATTCGGTAAAAATTTGATTCCCTTCTCCACCACACTGCGGGCATGCATCGCACCTACATCGATTACCGCTTCTCCCGCATCGATATCAATGAAGACAGGCGACACATTATCAAGGCTCAACGCTCCTTTTCCAAACCCTTTATGGTTATCCATTGGATCGCTTTTCTTAATTATATTAAAACCTAGCTTCTTCTTTTTTTCATCCATCGAACGTAAACCTCCTTAGAAAAACATACTGTAAAAGAAATTACTTAATCCCTCTAATACCCACGGGATGACGACACCAAAAATCGGTTGAATCGTAAATTGGTCCAGCGGTGTAATGACTAATATTAAAAAGATTAATACTCCATACTGTTCATACTGGGTCATTTTAGCACGAATATGATTCGGTGCTAAATCCTCCACGATTCGATAGCCATCAAGTGGTGGAAGTGGGAGCAGATTAAAAATAAATAACACGACGTTCAGATTAATAAATATATTGAGGAAATCAATAAAATTATCAGATGGTATCGAACCAAAGCGGTTTAATGCATACCAAACGATAAATCCAATCGAAGCTAAGACTAAATTGCTTAAAGGCCCTGCAACAGAAACTAGGACGCCAGCCAAGCGCGGTTTTTTAAAATAAAAACGATTAACCGGTACAGGACGAGCCCAGCCGAAGCCGGCAATCAGAATCAAGATTGTTCCAAATGGGTCAAGGTGCTGGATTGGATTAAGCGTCAAACGCCCTTGATTTTTAGCTGTCATATCACCGAATTTATAGGCTACATAGGCATGTGCAAATTCATGAAAGGTGAATGCAAACATAAGTGTAATGACAACATAAGGAATCTCTTTAAGGGGATAGGCAAGAAAATGTTCCAAGTGGTTTCTCCTTCCTTACTGAACGGAAGGCATGCCTCCGTTTTCTCTTTCTTCTATTATATTCCTTTAAGTATACATGAAATCGCATGGAAAAAGAAAATCAAATATGCCGACCAATATTGCACTTTTTCACAGAATGAGGGAAACTTAAACATAGTTACGATTGATTATAAGGAGGAAGTCATCATGCCATACGTTACAGTCAAAATGCTAGAAGGACGTACCGAAGACCAGAAGAGAGCTCTAGTAGCGAAAGTCACTGACGCTGTCAGCGAAACAACAGGCGCTCCAAAAGAAAACATTACCGTTTTCATTGAAGAAATGAGCAAGAACCACTACGGCGTCGGCGGTGTCCGTGCAAGCGATAAATAAGAAAAGCGGAAGCGCAATAGGCGCTTCCACTTTTTTTACTGAACTTTCGCTTTCAAGCTTTCAATATACTGATAAGCCTCATCAATCTCTGCTTCGGTATAGCGCTGGCTGCTTTTCAACGTAAATACCTTATTCGCAACCTCTTCCTTTGGAAGATTATCAAAATATAAAACCGTAGAAACAAGCTCAAGAAATCTAGCATTCTGCTCATTCATATCCACGAGGCAATCCTGTAGGCAGGGCATGTCCACATCATTCATGCTCAAAAACTCTTTCCCAGCATCCGTCAGTGTATAACGATACTGAAAATATCCGCCCTTTTTCTCTTTCACTTCATTCAAGAAACCCATGTTACAAAGCTCTTCTACTCTTGTAGTCAATTCCTCAGAATATGGCCCGTAAAAATGGAACTGAAACCGCTCCTGAAACGGAAAATCAACCTTTTTTGCAATATATATCATCTTTTGCAGCTTTTTTCTCCCCGTAATTTCGCCGGAAACTAAAATTGCCTGCATCAGCTTCGCATGATCTTTTAACAACATTCGTCATCTCCTACTCCATCTAAACAGGTCTCTTATTATCTCTTTTTCATGCCTCAAAGGGCATCTGTCTATCAACTCTCCAAAAGAGCGCGGATTTTTGCTTTACTCTCTTTACAGCCGGAATCACTCTCAAGAAAATCAGCTGGATAATAAAGCTTATGATCGGTTCTTCTTTTTCCCGAAATGGCATCCACAATCTCTGACTCTCGGGAAAGCTCCCGTAATTCCCCATTTTTCATTAACAAATGAATCGGCAGCCGTTCTTCTTCCTCACCCGGTCGGTAAAAATCATATGGTAAATCGGAGGATGAATCGACCACCAAATAATATTCAGGGTCCATTCCCGCCTTTTGGAATAAGGAGGTTAATTCAGCAAGTTTCTTGTATTCCTTTGCAGGATCAAATTCGGCATATTTGAATAGATTACGATTCACAAAACGGCGGCAAAGGTCGCTTAAAATCGGGTCGGCCTCTTCCTGCCAAATTTGAAAATAATACATAATAACAGACTCATCTAATTTTAGATAGTCTTCTAATGTCGCTTTTTCATGAAAGAACGACGTAAAGTGAATCGGTTCATATTTGAAAGAATAGTTTTCTTCAAATAACTGCTTCGCACGATGGAGGATTTTTGTCAAAATTACCTCCGCACTGCGGCTTACGGGATGAAAATAAACCTGCCAATACATCTGGTAACGACTCATAATATAATCTTCGACCGCGTGCATACCGCTCTTTTTAATCACAACCTGGTCTTCTCTTGGCCGCATCACGCGTAGAATCCGTTCCATATCAAATTGCCCATAGCTGACACCGGTAAAATACGCATCCCGTTGCAAATAATCCATGCGGTCCGCATCAATTTGGCTGGAAATCAGACTCACAACAAGCTTTTTCTCGGATGTTTTTTCAATCACTTCGGCTACTTGAGTAGGAAAATCTGGTCCCACCTTCAACAGCACACGATTAACTTCTGTATCACCTAAAATAATGGCGCGGGTAAAATCTTCGTGGTCAAAACCAAAGACTTTTTCAAAGGAGTGGGAAAACGGTCCGTGCCCCAGATCATGAAGAAGGGCCGCACACAGGGTGAGAAGTCGTTCATCATCGTTCCATTCCGGCCTTCCAGCGAACACATCGTCGATAATCCGGCGGACGATTTCGTATACTCCCAGCGAATGGTTGAATCTGCTGTGCTCTGCACCATGAAAGGTTAAAAAGGTTGTTCCAAGCTGTTTGATTCGCCGTAAGCGCTGAAATTCTTTCGTTCCAATCAAGTCCCAAATGGCCAAATCACGCACATGGACGTAGCGGTGGACGGGGTCTTTAAACACTTTTTCTTCACTCAGTTTTTCCGCCGAATATTGCATGGACTTCCCTCTTCCTCTTTACTTTCTTTTGTCTATTATATCCCAAAATTCACCTATTTTTCAGCAAAATTCTACAGTAGTTTTCGACAAATGCAACTTAAAAAAAGAGTCTGTTGATTTCCGTTCCAGGCACTTCGCTTTCCGTGGG
>NZ_JBCNAC010000036.1:0-55816 GCF_050477885.1 Neobacillus rhizosphaerae | reverse complement strand
TCCGCTCCAATCAACAGGGATAAAAATCAACACTCTTCTTTAATATAGCCAAAGGATAAAGAAAAAACGCCGGGGTTTCCGGCGTTTTCTCTTCTTAATGTCCTCCGCCAAGCGGCATCATGAACGTTGTCCAATATGTAAAGCCGACGAAGAAAACTGTTAAATATGCTCCGAACACATACATATACATACGCTCGGATAGTTTTAGATAGCTAAGCAGAACGAAGAATCCTGTTTGAGCTAAGAATAGCATTGCCGTCTTATCCAAATCACCTAGATAAAACATAACGGTAAAAATACCAGTCCAGAAACCACAAACTCTGAACATTCGATCCATATGTAACCCTCCTTTTACCCTACGATACCATCATTACAATATTATAAAGTAAAAGGCGGTGTAATGTAAATAATGGTTTCGAATTAGTTTGTAACAAGTGCCTGATAAGAACATGTTTCACAGCCAGAAATCATATTTTCTTTTTCAACTAATTCAACCGAATTAAACAATGCACCGAACATTCCTTTTAGGAATTCATGGTGCATACTGCACACAGTTTCTGTATGTTCTTCAGCTACTTCCTTAAAAGGACAGTTGAAAATTTGAAAATAAATCTTGGTCTTTTCACCATTTGCTTCAAATTCAGGATAAAAACCTGCAAGTGTAGCGGCACTTTTTAATATATTTAGCTTTTGATCGAATTCTAATTCCTCACCAAGCGATTTTTTTGCCAATTCCTGTTCAATAATTTCCGTACCAAATCGCTTTCCTGTCAAAAAGAGTGCTTGTTTACCAGCTTCCCCTAATGAAATCATTGTTTGAATAGCCACTTTAGATAATAGCATATAATCGCGATAAGGGAAGTGCAGTTGAATTACATCATCTGATAGACGATATAACCGGCTTGGCCTACCACCCTTACCTGTTTTTTTTGTTTCAGATGCTAACATGTTTACATCTTCTAATTTAGAAAGATGCAGTCTTGCTACATTTGGATGAATATTAAAATTTTCAGCTACCTCTTGTACTGTTACTTCTTGGTGACGTTTGGTAATGTATTGATAAATGTAATATCGTGTTGGATCTGACAAAACGTTTGTTATCTTTAATGTTTGTTCCATCTCTATTCACCTCGGACCCCCATAATTTATTCCATTATAATACAGCTATTATTACATGGGAATGAGGTTAACAATGTTAACACTATATGTTTAGAAAATGTTCACAATTACCGACTTTATATTGTAACAATATTAGAATATTTTTGTAGTTTTAAAAAAAAAATTTAAAAATAAAGAAGGAAGAGCTAGAAACTTGTCGAATATTAGCTACGAGAAAATAAAAAGGTGGTGGTACTCATTGCTAGTTCAATTGAACTATTAGCTAATCGAATCATCTCAGATGCTGCTAGGAATCAGGCAACAGATATTCACATTATTCCAAGAAAAAAAGACACACTCGTCCAAATTCGTTTGACCAACAAACTCATTCCTCGACTATCCCTTCCAAAAGAAGAATGCGACAGATTAATTTCCTATTTTAAATTTACAGCCAATATGGATATCGGAGAAAGAAGGCGTCCGCAGAGCGGAGCTATTTTTTGTGAGGTAGACGGACAATTAATGGGCCTCAGGCTCTCCACTCTACCATCTAATAACAGAGAGAGCCTTGTCATCCGGCTTTTACCCCAACAAGAACAGATTCCCTTTCATCAACTCTCTTTATTTCCTTCTATGACTAGAAAGCTGTTAGCCCTTCTCAAACACGCTCATGGTTTAATTATTTTCACAGGTCCCACGGGATCTGGAAAAACGACAACCCTCTACTCTTTATTAAATGAAACGGCCCATTTATTCCATCGAAATGTGATTACACTTGAAGATCCTATTGAAAAAAATTATGATTCTGTCCTCCAGGTTCAGGTCAATGAAAAAGCAGGAGTTACATATGCTGCAGGATTAAAGGCTATTTTACGCCACGACCCAGACATTATTATGGTTGGTGAGATTCGGGATGCAGAAACTGCCAAGATAGCTGTTCGGGCTGCTTTGACAGGTCACTTAGTGCTTTCAACCATGCATACACGAGATGCAAAAGGGGCTGTTTACCGTCTTCGAGAATTTGGTGTGAATTGGTTGGAAGTAGAACAGACACTAATTGCTGTTACTGCCCAAAGACTTGTTGAACTTACTTGTCCATTTTGCGAAGGAGAGTGTTCTCCCAATTGTTATTCGTATGGAAGATGGAAACGAGCCAGTGTATTTGAACTCTTGTCAGGAAGGAACTTACATTCTGTTATGAAAGCGGCAAGGGGAGAGGCAATAAATCCTAGGTACCGAACAATTAAGGATGTCATTAATAAAGGAATTGCATTAGGGTATATTCAAGAATCTGAATATGATCGACTGGTGTATGAAGATGAAACCTCGTAAATGGTCAGTCACTGAACAAGCGAGCTTTTTAAAGAGGACGGGGGAATTACTAGCAAGGGGATACCCAATTGCAGAAGCAATTGAATCTATAGCATTGCAATTACCTGCAAAACGAAAGGAGGAATTATATGATTGTTTAGTAGAGTTAAAAAAAGGATTACCATTTCATGAATCATTAGACACTCTTGGATTTCACAAGGATTTAATTGGATATGTTTATTATGCTGAGCAGCATGGCAGTTTTTCTAATGCGCTTTTAGAAGGCAGTAGTCTTGCTTTAATGAAGGGTAAAGATCTACATAAGCTATTAAAATTACTTCAATATCCGCTGGTTTTACTCTTTATTACAGGTTTCCTTTTTATTTTCGTGGAAAACACTCTACTCCCTAGATTTACCACTCTTTTTTCATCCCTTGGACTTGAAGAAAACTTTTTTACAAAGGTTATCTTCATGTTTGATCAATATTTCCCCATTTTTATTGGTAGTCTGCTTTTGACAATACTCCTAACATGTGTTTATTATTTTCTCATTTTCCGCAAATTCTCCATCTTGAAGCAAAGGTCGATGCTTGTTCGGATTCCAATTGTTGGCAAACTCCTCAAATTAATGTATACCCATTATTTTTCCATCCAGTTGAGCTTTCTATTATCGGGAGGATTATCTGTATCGGAAGCCTTGTTACTATTTGAGAAAAACCTAAGACAGCCTTTTTACAGTCAAATCGCGGGGAAGATTAAAGAAAACCTCATAACAGGAGAAAAATTGGAGACCATCTTAACGTCCTTTTCATTTTTTGAAATGGAATTCTCCATGATTGTTAAACATGGACAAGAAAATGGGAAATTAGAGCAGGAATTACTCTTTTTTAGTAAACATTGTCTCACCAATATGGAAGAAATAATGGAAAAAAGCTTAAAGACGATTCAGCCAATATTATATTTATTTATTGGATTTCTAGTTGTTTCAATGTATTTGGCCATTCTTTTACCTATGTTTCACCTATTAGATGGCATCTAAAATTGGAGGTTTATATAATGAATAATGAAAAAGGGTTTACACTTATCGAAATGATGATCGTTATGCTGGTTATTTCAATCTTGCTGATTATTACAATTCCAAACGTAGCAAAACATAATACTAATATTAATAACAAGGGGTGCGAGGCATATGTAAAAATGGTTCAAGCCCAAGTTCAAGCCTATGAAATGGATAAAAACAAGGTGCCAACACTCCAAGACCTTGAAACAGAAGAGTATATAAAGGCTGATGCAAATGGGTGTCCGAACGGAAAAACAGTAAGTATAGATTCAAATGGGAACGTCACAGCTGTAGTAGCACCGTAATGAACTGGAATCAAAAAGGATTCACGTTAATCGAATCACTTCTAGTCCTTTCCATTTTTATGATAATTTCCTCAGTCACAGTCTTCACCCTAAGTCCTCAGCACTCTTTTATTGAAAGAGAATCCTTTTTCACCCAACTAAAAGCAGACTTGTATTATGCGCAGCAGTATGCCATATCGCACCAACATGAAATATTAGTTCAAATTGTGCCTAAGGAATACAAGTATTATATGATTTACCGTGCAGAGGAAAAACCAATAATTGAAAGAGATTACTCACATAATGTGAATTTCACCGAAGGTACGATGCCCTTTACTTTTAAGTTTCTACCAGATGGTAATATAAATAAATTTGGCAGCTTGATTTTGTACTATCGAAATAAAATCTATCGTTTGACCTTTTTAATTGGAGAGGGACGGTTTTATGTTTCAGAACAGTAAAGGATTTTTTTTACTCGAACTACTCCTATCATTGTCTGCGTTGTTAGTGGTAAGTACATTTTTACTTCCCATTTTCATACAAGTAAGAGATCAATCACATCAAGTTGAAATAGAGAATATTTCAAGAAAGTATATGTATGAAGAATTGCAGGCAAGAATGATGGATCACAAAAATTTCAACAATTACTCGCTTGTTCAAGATGGAATTGAATATCAAATTATCTGGAAAGACTCCCTTGAAGATAATGGAAAGGTGGTGTGTGTTAAAGTTGAAAGTAATCCCTTTATACATGGAACTGAAACATGTGGAAAATTCGAATGAAAAGGCATTTACTCTTATTGAAGTACTAATCGCTTTTTCGATCTTTAGTATCATTATTTTTTTTATGATGCCTATTTTTCAAATAACCCTCAATAATAAAGATACACAAGTGCGATTGCGGGCTATGGAGTGGGAGGTCTTTTGTAGTCAAATAAAGAAAGAGATGCGCTTCTCTAGTAGCGCCCAAGTGTTATCTGGCCGCTTAATCCTAACCAAAGATACAGAAACAGTCCAATTTGAAAAATACGGTACGAACCTAAGGAGACGAGTGAATTCTACAGGGAACGAAATTATACTTCAAAACGTGTCACAGTTTTCCCTGATAATGCTAAATAACGCTGTTAAAATTACGGTTGTTGACCTTTCAGGGAAAGTACACACAGTAACCATTTTTTCATTGGTAGATTGGAACAAGGGATCATGAAGAATAAGGAGAAAGGGTTTACGTACCCACTGACACTTTGTTTGCTCCTGTTTTTTTTACTATTTCTCGCTATGCATGTTGACCAATTGCTAATCGAAAGGAAATTAGCACATGAAACAGCTGATATTCAGCAGGAGGAATACTATTTTCTCTCTTCGATAAAAAAAGTGGAAGTCTTATATCAAACAGTAGAAACCCTTCCAGTAAGGGGGGGCTGGACGTATAGTAATGGAACGATGGAGTATCAAGCCGAAGCACCTACAAGTGGGTCCAAAAGGTTACCTTTAATTTGCTATTAAATACCGGAATAGCAGTTAGCGGCCGAGGTTCTTTTGATGTCGTTACTAAAAAATTAACTAAATGGACTGAAATAAAATAAATCGTTTGAAAAAAGTAATCCTGGACATACTTGTAACTGAGAACGGAAGTGTCCGTCTAGAGAAAGGCAGGGACGTCCATGAAAACAAATGACTATGTCAAATATATGACCCAAACAATTGTAAAATATGCCGATCAACCAAGGGATGAAAGAAAAAGGCTCCGTTTTGAGCGGAAGCAAGGAAGAGCATCTTTTTGGTATCGTTGGTTTGGAATCCTACCGTATATCCTCTATATCCAAATGAAAAAGAGAAGAAAACTTTAGGAAAACAATTGAATTTAAAAGGCTGACTCAATAATAAAAGAGTCAGCCTTTAGTTCTTATATAGCCTGATCAGTGAGATAAAACAGACCGCCATTAATAAAAGAGATATTTATCTTCGGTTCGTATTGCTCTTGTAGTGCTTTTTTTTCTGTCTCGTAATTTTCATTTTCTTCTTCTATTTCTTCATAAAAATGCTCCAACAATCTTAAATCTTGGTTCCACCGCTTTCGGGCTTCCTCGGCCCAAGAATGATCATCCTCATTTATCAGCGATGTTAAATAGTTTTCTATCCTTAGCATTCCGCTTTTTGGTTTTACCAATGGTGATAAAGTAAAAGAGTAATCTGGGATTTTGGGTGTTAAGGGTATTTGTTCTAGGCGATCATGGAAATTCTCAACCATTTGTCCATTTATAAGCTGTAAACCGATTGATTTATAAATATCACGCTTACGATCACATTGATAAGAAATCTTAACATTCATACACAGCCAAGGTAGTAGGGGTGTTTGGTTATGAATCTGATTATGTTTTTCGTAAAGGCGGATATAACTTGCCAAATTTTTGGTGGATTGAAAAATTTGGTGCAGCCTAGGTGATCCAAAATGGATGATCTCACCCTTTATATGCTCTGGAGCTATTTCTTTGTTTGTAATGAAGGTGAGCTGCATCGGATTAGGAATTCCACCTGTTTTTTCCAAATAGTGCCAGTAAAAAGGGCGGTTCATTAATTCTTTATCCAGTTCAATCGTTAATTGTACGGTTAAGTATCCCGGTTTATTTTCGATAATTGGGCATTCATTTGCCACAAAGTAACTGATAAGAAAGTTATGAATTTCCTGCTGCTGCATGTGACTCACCTTCCTTAATAGTTTGTGCAAATTCAATCATAGATGATAAATTTTCCATCTTAATTCTCATTTCACCTTCTGAAGCGGATTGTCCAAATATATCAATTATATGATCCTCAATATTGCCAAATTCCAATTTCGTTAATATATCGTCCAGTTCACCAATGACCTTTTCAAACAGATTAATTTTTTCATAAAGAAGCTTTAATATATGCTCTTCGACTGTATTTTTGATGGCGAAGTTATAAATCATGACGTCCTTTTCTTGGCCTAATCGATGGATTCGTCCAATCCGTTGCTCCAGCCTCATAGGGTTCCATGGCAAATCAAAGTTAATAATATGATTACAAAATTGCAAATTAATCCCTTCACCGCCAGCTTCCGTTGCAATTAAGACTTGGGCATGCTTTTGAAACAGCTCGCGCATCCAATCCTTTTTCCCTCGTTTAAATCCACCTCTAAATGGGACCGACGAGATGCCATGCTGCTTTAAATACCATTGCAGATACATCTGAGTCGCACGATATTCCGTAAAGATAATGACTTTATCATTAACTTTCTGAATTAACTCAAGTGCTTTTTCAGCTTTTGAATTTTTTTGTACCGCTTCCACTTTACTAATTAAAAAGTTTATTTGTTCTTCGAAGGCAGGAGTTGGATCCTCCTTTTTTTGCAACATGTTTTTTAAGGTGTAAAAAACAGCTTCCCTGCTGCTACATGCTTCCCGCTGCAGAGTCATGACAGAGAAGGCGCTCGTTTGAAGCCAATCACTTTCACTTTTTAGATTCGTAATGGAATCATATAAATCCTTTTCTTGCGGAGAAAATTCAATGGGAAGGGTTTCTACGTGCCTCTTTGTCCATTCAATACCTGTATCGGCACGGCGATTACGAATCATTACCTTGTTTACTAATTCTTTTAAATGCTCATCATCATTTAATGAACGTGCATCCCGTTTGTATCTTTCGTAGAATGTGGTTTCACTGCCTAAATGTCCCGGTTTTAAAAGTGAAACTAGGTTAAAGATTTCTTCAATTCTGTTTTGAATTGGAGTTGCAGTTAATAATAAACAAAATTTCTTTTTTAGATTTTGAACAAACTCGTAGTTTTTTGTTTTATTATTTTTAAGTTTATGTGCTTCATCAATAATGATTAGATCATAATCCAGCTTAGAAATAATATCTCGATGCGGATTTCTCTTGGCTGTATCTATAGATGAGACAACCACATCACATTGTTCCCATACATAGCTTTTCCTTTGTGCAATAGCAGGGATGAAGAACTTGCTGTTCAATTCAATCGCCCATTGTGTAACTAAAGAAGCGGGTACTAGAATAAGTACCTTTTTCACTAATCCACGAATCATGTATTCTTTTAAAATCAAGCCTGCTTCAATCGTCTTTCCTAGTCCCACTTCATCTGCAAGGATAGCTTTTCCATTCATGTTCTCAATCACTTGCTTAGCTGTTTCAAGTTGATGAGGAAGTGGTGTTAAATTGGGAAGATGCTTTGGAGCTTGCAAGCCTTCAAATTCAGGTATGACAAGGTGTTTTTCAACCCCAATCGCTAGTTTAAAAAGCTCCCAATTTCCCCAAGGCCCATCGTTATCAATTCTATGTAAAAAATCATCCTGCCAAGAGGAATCAAATTCAATTTTGACAGACATCTTTTCAGCTCCTTTTCATGTAAAAAAGACTATTGCCCAATGTATTGGTTTAATGGTAGGATGAAAATAGCTTTGAATGTTTTAAATATTTTAATAAGGTAATTTATTTTAGTAGTATAATTAGTATGACCAAATTGGAAAATATTATAATTGCGAATGACAACAAGGGGAGAGACTACCTTTGTAGCGCCGAAGGAGCAAGCAGAAAACTGTGAATCTCTCAGGCAAAAGAACTCTTGTTTGACGCAACTCTGGAGAGTGCTACCTAACTAGTGTAGCCACCAAAGGGGAAAGCCTTTTTTCGGTAAACTTTCAGGTGCAAGGACAGAGACCTTCTTATGTATTAAGGGAGGTTTCTGTCCTTTTTTATGTTTTTAAATTGAAGGGGGATTAAAAATGACTGATTTAAAACGTACTCCGCTTTTTGATGTGTATAAAGAATTTGGAGGGAAAACCATCGATTTTGGTGGTTGGGAACTACCGGTTCAATTCTCTAGCATTAAAGAAGAACATGAGGCAGTCCGCAATCGTGCCGGATTGTTTGATGTTTCTCACATGGGAGAAATCGAAGTAAAGGGTTCTGACAGCCTAAACTATTTACAAAAAATGATGACAAATGATATTTCAAAAATTAAAGACGGCGGTGCCCAGTATACAGCCATGTGCTACGAAAATGGTGGAACTGTTGATGACTTGCTTGTTTATAAAATAGAGGACAATCATTACCTGCTAGTAGTAAATGCATCAAATATTGATAAGGATTTCAAATGGCTTGAGGATCATTTATCAGGGGATGTAAGCATTGAAAATCTGTCTGAAAAAACAGCTCAGCTTGCACTACAGGGACCTCTTGCTGAACAAGTTTTACAAAAGCTTACTGAAACAGATTTAAGTGGAATTGGCTTCTTTAAATTCCAGCAGGAAGTTAGCTTAGATGGTAAAAAAGCTCTCGTATCAAGAACTGGATACACGGGTGAAGATGGCTTCGAAGTGTACTGTGATGCCGCTGATGCTGAACAGCTTTGGAAAGACATCTTACAAGCTGGAAAAGAAGAGGACGTTCTTCCATGTGGGTTAGGCGCACGTGATACTCTTCGTTTTGAGTCCGTTCTAGCTCTTTATGGGCAGGAACTATCACCGGAAATCTCTCCACTTGAAGCTGGAATTGGCTTTGCAGTTAAAGTTAACAAGGAAGCTGATTTTATTGGTAAGGAAGCCTTAAAACAGCAGAAAGAGAATGGCCTCTCTAGAAAAATAGTGGGGATTGAAATGATTGACCGTGGGATTCCACGTCATGGCTACCCTGTTTATAAAGGGGATGTGCTAATTGGTGAAGTTACAACTGGTACGCAATCACCTACATTAAAGAGAAATATCGGTCTTGCCCTTATTTCTACTGAATTTACTGGGCTAGACACTGAGGTTGAAGTAGAAATTCGTGGTAAACGCTTAAAAGCTACAGTCGTTCCAACACCTTTTTATAAAAAAGAAAAGAAATAACAGAAGGGAGCTAGGTTTATGAAACATCGCTATTTACCTATGACTGAACAAGATAAGAAGGCTATGCTCGACACCATTGGTGTTTCTTCAATTGATGAATTGTTTAGCGATATACCTGAGAAAGTAAAATTCAAGGGTGAATATAATATTAAACCGGCAAAGTCTGAAACAGCATTAATGAAAGAACTATTTCAAATGGCCAGCCGTAATGCTGACTTAAAAAGAAATGTCTCTTTTCTAGGTGCGGGGGTATATGATCATTACATGCCTGTCATTGTAGATCATGTGATTTCTCGTTCCGAATTTTATACTGCCTATACACCATACCAGCCAGAAATCTCTCAAGGTGAATTACAAGCCATTTTTGAATTCCAAACAATGATTTGTGAATTAACAGGCATGGATGTAGCCAACTCTTCTATGTATGATGGTGGTACAGCACTGGCTGAGGCTGCAATGCTAAGTGCAGGTCATACAAAACGAAAGACTATTTTAGTGTCAAGTGCCGTTCATCCAGAGTCCCGTGAAGTTCTTAAAACATATGCAAAAGGTCAATATCTTGATGTCGTTGAAGTACCTGTAAAAGATGGTGTAACAGATGTTGACGCTTTAACAGGCCTTGTAAATGCTGATGTTGCAGCTGTGATTGTTCAGTATCCTAACTTTTTTGGCAGAATTGAACCGTTAAAAGAGCTTGAAGAAGTGATCCATGAGAATAAATCGATGTTTGTCGTTTCCAGCAACCCATTATCCCTAGGTGTGTTAACACCTCCAGGAAAATTTGGTGCGGATATTGTTATTGGTGATGCACAGCCATTTGGTATTCCAACAGCATTCGGCGGCCCACACTGCGGATACTTTGCAGTTACAACTAAATTAATGCGTAAGGTTCCAGGACGTCTTGTTGGACAAACAACAGATGATCAAGGACGCCGCGGTTTTGTTTTAACTCTTCAAGCTCGTGAACAGCATATTCGTCGTGATAAAGCGACATCGAATATTTGCTCTAACCAAGCATTAAATGCATTAGCTGCTTCGGTTGCAATGACTGCAATTGGTAAAAAAGGTGTACGTGAAATGGCAGCAGCAAATTTACAAAAGACTCATTATGCAAAAACTGCATTTAAAGAGGCTGGATTTGAGATTGTTTATGATGGCCATTCATTTAATGAGTTTATCGTAAAATTCAATCAACCAGTTAAAGAATTAAACCAAAAGTTGTTACAAAAAGGAATCATTGGTGGTTATGATTTAGGTCGTGACTATACTGATCTTGTTAATCATATGTTGATTGCCGTCACAGAACAAAGATCTAAGGAAGAAATTGATACTCTAGTGAAAGAATTGGGGGATTTGCATGCATAATCAAGACCAGGCACTCATTTTTGAACTTAGTACACCGGGTCGAATCGGATACAGCTTGCCGGAAGTGGATGTACCTGAATTAGACCTTAGCAGTCTTCTTCCTGCAGGTTACCTTCGTGAGGAAGAACCTGAACTTCCAGAAGTATCTGAGCTTGATATTATGCGCCATTATACCGCGCTTTCTAGAAGAAATCATGGTGTGGATTCAGGTTTTTATCCATTAGGTTCTTGTACCATGAAATATAATCCAAAAATTAATGAAAATGTAGCTCGATTTAATGGTTTTGCACATGTGCACCCATTACAAGATGAAAGTTCTGTTCAAGGAGCACTTGAGCTATTATACGACCTGCAGCAACATTTAATTGAGATTACAGGAATGGATGAAGTGACACTTCAACCAGCCGCTGGTGCTCACGGAGAATGGACTGGATTAATGCTCATTCGTGCTTACCATGAGGCAAACGGTGATATGAAGCGTACAAAGGTCATCGTACCAGATTCTGCTCACGGTACAAACCCAGCATCCGCTACCATTGCTGGATTGGAGACAATTACAGTTAAATCAAATGAAAATGGTCTTGTTGATTTAGAGGATCTAAGAAGAGTAGTTGGCGAAGACACGGCTGCATTGATGTTAACAAATCCAAACACCCTTGGACTTTTTGAGGAAAATATTCTTGAAATGGCTGAGATTGTCCATGGAGTAGGTGGAAAGCTGTATTATGATGGAGCTAACTTAAATGCGGTTTTATCAAAAGCTAGACCAGGGGATATGGGATTTGACGTGGTTCACTTAAATCTTCATAAAACCTTTACTGGCCCGCATGGCGGCGGTGGTCCTGGATCAGGTCCGGTTGGTGTTAAAGCAGATTTAATTCCGTATCTTCCAAAACCAATTATCGCAAAGCGCGGTGAAGAGTATGTACTAGATTATGATCGCCCACAATCCATTGGACGTGTTAAGCCTTACTACGGTAATTTTGGTATCAATGTTCGTGCATACACTTATATCCGCTCAATGGGTCCTGACGGCTTAAAGGCAGTAACGGAGTATGCGGTATTAAACGCGAACTATATGATGAGAAGGCTTGCTGAATACTATGATCTGCCATTTGATAGACATTGTAAGCACGAGTTTGTTCTTAGTGGAAGACGCCAGAAAAAATTAGGTGTCCGTACACTCGATATCGCGAAACGTCTGCTGGATTTCGGCTACCATCCACCAACTATTTACTTCCCGTTAAATGTGGAAGAGTGTATCATGATTGAGCCAACTGAAACAGAATCAAAAGAGACTCTCGATTCATTTATCGATATTATGATCCAAATTGCGAAAGAGGCTGAGGTTAACCCAGAGATCGTTCAAGAGGCTCCACACACAACTGTTGTAGGCCGTATGGATGAAACAACAGCTGCGCGTAAACCAGTTTTAAAATACCAAAGAGGTTAATAAAAAGAAAGGTCAGATTCCTTAATATGGGATCTGACCTTTCTTTTTGTAAAAAGTTAAAAGTTCCGGAATTGCTCCGGAACCATAAGTTTTATATTATTTTTTTGCTTTTACTTTACCAGACCATTTTTTAAATC
Source organism: Neobacillus rhizosphaerae (assembly GCF_050477885.1). Taxonomy (GTDB): domain Bacteria; phylum Bacillota; class Bacilli; order Bacillales; family Cytobacillaceae; genus Neobacillus; species Neobacillus rhizosphaerae_A. The sequence continues at coordinate 43,244 of NZ_JBCNAC010000036.1, read as the reverse complement.
CACCTTGCAGCTGGGTAAGGTCTCTATAGCCTTTACGATGTAAGAATTGAGCAGCACGTGCACTGCGCATTCCGCTTTGGCAATATAAGTAAACAGGCATATCCTGACGAATCTCTTGCATTCGCATTTTCATTTGTGACATTGGAATATTACGTGCACCTAAGATATGTCCGCCTTCGAATTCGTTTGGCTCACGAACATCTATTAGCTGTGCCTTCCTATAGCCCGCACGGAAATCCTCTTCTGTTACCGTTTTAACAATTCTTTTCTGATAGAAAAAAGTAAAAACGGAGTAGATAATAACTGCTGCAATAATAATTAATAAGGTATAAAGTGAATTCAACTTCTTTTTGCTCCTTTCAAGCTTTCCTGCACTAGTTTTTATTATATAAGTCATTCCACGAAAGATAAAGATGCATGGGAAAAAATCTTTACTTTTTCTCATACAATTATACCAGAAACATCTTATTTTGAATTCATATCAGATTTTGGTAGACTAAAGAACGAAATAATTTTACAAAATGAGGTTTTTATATGGAAAAAGAAGTATGGCGTTTTATAGATACAGGTAATAGTTCTCCATCATTTAATATGGCTTTGGATGAAGCCCTGCTTGATTGGCACAGTGAAGGCAAATTTCCCCCGGTGATTCGGTTTTATGGATGGAATCCTCCGACGTTATCCGTAGGTTATTTTCAGAAGGTAGAAAAGGAAATTGATATGGAGGCAGTAAAAGCTCATAATCTTGGTTTTGTCAGAAGACCAACAGGTGGCCGTGGTGTGCTGCATGAACATGAGCTTACATACAGTGTGATCGTTTCAGAAGACCATCCAGAAATGCCAAGTTCAGTTACCGAGGCGTACCGGGTTATTTCAGAAGGTATTTTGAAAGGGTTTCATCATTTAGGGCTAGAAGCTTATTTTGCTGTTCCAAAGACATCTGAAGAACGTGATGCGTTGAAGAATCCACGCTCTGCAGTATGCTTTGATGCACCAAGCTGGTATGAGCTTGTTGTGGAGGGAAGAAAGGTAGCAGGTAGTGCGCAAACAAGACAAAAGGGAGTTATTCTCCAACACGGTTCCATTCTGCTAGATCTTGATGAAGACAAACTGTTTAGTCTATTTAAATACTCAAATGAACGAGTTAAGGAACGGATGAAGAAGGCCTTTAAGGATAAAGCGGTGGCAATTAATGCGATTAGTCCACGAAGAATTACGCTTGAAGAAGCTAAGGAAGCGTTTTATAAAGGGTTTGCTGAAGGGTTAAATATTGAGCTTGAATCCTATCAATTAACAGACGAAGAGCTTGCCTACGTCCAAAAAATTGCAAGCGAACGATATGAAAATGATGAGTGGAATTTTAAACGATAACTTGAGAAAGCGACGATTGTCGCTTTTTTATTTTGTAATAAATCGCTTTTTTAAAAGTAGCAAGCCGCGAAATTTGTTAAAATTTCCTGTTTTAAGACGAAAATCGTAGAAAAGCTATTATTATCTCTCAAATCTAGTTATTTTTAAGTTTGACAAAATAATTGTTTTTTGCCTCTTGTACAATATATAGTAGCACCGAAAATATTTTCGGTACTATATATAGATTTTTTAGTTGATTATTTCGGATGAGCTATGATACCTTATTTATATAAGACAACTAGATATAGCACAATCAATCTAGATTAAACACAATAGATAGATCTTATTTTGAAGGAGTTGTTCTCATGTCTGTAGTTTTTAGACAAAAAATGAATATTGATTTTGAAAGGTTAAATGAGGATATCCACCTATTCCCCCAGGTTCACCCAGTAACCCCAGATATGAAAATAACTCACAAGGGTGTTTCGCGTTTGGTAATGTTGGACCGCTACACCTTTAAAGATACAGAAAAAATTACTCTCACAAACGGCGACTTTGTTGTTCTCACCATAAAAGAGGATCCAAAATTTCCAGCACGAGGATTGGGATACATCCAGGAGATAGATTGGGAAAATAAAAAAGCAAAAGTTTTAGTGGAAGAGGAATTTAGAGGAGTGTTAGATGATTCACAAGAAGCTAGTACAGGGGTAATTGTCCGTTCCTTAGACGTGATTGAAAAGCCGCTGGAGCTATTTTACGAGCAAATTGCGAAACGAAATGCTACTGGACTAGCCTTGGTTGAAGAAACGGAAGAAAAGCGACAAGAATGGTATGAAAAGTTCTATCAAGAGCTTGTTTCAATGAATTTTATTCCTGCAGGTCGTGTGCTGTATGGAGCTGGAGCAAATACAGATGTGACATTTTTTAATTGCTATGTTATGCCGTTTGTCCCGGACTCACGTGAAGGGATCTCTGACCACCGTAAACAGGTAATGGAGATCATGAGCCGCGGCGGCGGTGTAGGAACAAATGGGTCGACTTTAAGACCGCGGAATACACTTGCAAGAGGCGTAAACGGGAAATCATCTGGTTCGGTATCATGGTTAGATGATATTGCAAAATTGACGCACTTGGTAGAACAAGGCGGATCCCGTTAACTTACTCCAACGGCGGGATTAAAATCTCGTGAATTGCTGGAACACCCTTAGAGCTTTATCAACCACAACGTGACTGGCAACGGTGGGCGTGATGGTGTGAAAATGATAAGGATTGGGCAATCAGCAGCGAAGCATCTTTGGAAACGGAGATGAACGTTCAACGACTATTGAAATTTCCTAAGGTTACTACTAAGGAAAAAGTAAACTGTTATTCCTATAAGGGAGTAGTAGGGCGCGAGACAAAGATTTTAATCTTTGATGATATAGTCTGATCTCATGTGAAAGCATGAGAGCTAGGCAGAAATGACCTAGCCACTCAAAATAATTTGAGTGTAACAAAAAAGCGTGGAGCTCAAATGATAATGTTGGCGGATTAATTGAGATGCACTAGTCCGCGTCATTCAGAAAATGAATGATTAGAAAATCGGGTGAATTGCGGGGAACTCCTTAGAGACTTGTAAGCTACAACGTGACTAGTAATGGTGAGCGTGAATGCTTAAAAATTACAAGTATTGGACAATCTGCAGCCAAGCGCCATAGGGCAAAGGTTATGGCGAAGGTTCAACGACTAGAGAGTGAGTCCCAACAATAATCTCTCATAAGCGCCCGGCCCCTAACAGCGTAATGCTGAGGGTGATGATATAGTCTAGGCCGTCTGCTTTAAGCAGAATAAATATCCTGAAAAGGACGGTATGTACGTGGCATCCAGACATTATTGAATTTATTATTTCTAAGATGCAGAATCCTAGAATTCTACGATTCTTAATTGAAAATACAAATGATGAAACAATCAAGAAACATGCTAGAGATAAGCTGAAGTTCACACCGCTCACACTGCAGGAAACAGCTATGTATCAAGGTATTGTAAATTATAAAAACATCCAAGGTTATGGTGGCTTTGATGAGAAAATCATTGCTGACGCAGAAGAAAAATTAGTTACCGGCGGTAATTACACTGTCCATAACTCAGAGTTTTTGACTGGTGCGAATATTTCTGTATGCTTAACAAAAGAATTTATGAAAGCTGTTGAAAATGATAGTGAATATGAACTTCGTTTCCCATATGTTGAACACTACGATCAAGAAGAAATGAAGATTTACAATGAAGAATGGCATAATGTCGGTGATGTACGCGAGTGGGAAAGAATGGGCCACAAAGTTCGTGTGTACAAAAAATTTAAAGCAAAAGAACTTTGGAACCTTATTAACATTTGTGCAACGTACTCTGCTGAACCTGGAATTTTCTTCATCGATAATGCAAACGACATGACAAATGCCAAAGCATATGGTCAACAAGTTGTTGCAACAAATCCATGTGGAGAACAACCACTTGCACCATTTTCTGTGTGTAACCTTGCTGCAGTAAATCTTGCTGAGATGGCAGATAAGGATACCAAAACAGTTGATTTTGAAAAGTTAAAGAAAACTGTATCGGTTGGAGTACGGATGCAAGATAACGTTATTAATGCAACTCCTTACTTCCTTGAAGAAAACAAAAAACAGGCTCTTGGTGAGCGCCGTGTCGGTTTAGGAGTAATGGGCTTACACGATTTATTAATCTATTGTGAAACCGAGTATGGCTCACCAGAAGGTAATGTATTAGTAGATAAAGTATTTGAAACCATCGCTACAACTGCTTATAGAACATCTGTTGAATTAGCAACAGAGAAGGGAAGCTTCCCATTCCTAAAGGGTGAAACAACAGAAGAAACCAATCGATTGAGACAGGCATTTATTAATACAGGATTCATGAAAAAAATGCCTGAAGACGTTCGCCAAGCTATTTTAGAAAAAGGAATAAGAAATTCCCATTTGCTAACCGTTGCTCCTACGGGATCAACTGGGACCATGGTTGGGGTGAGTACAGGACTTGAGCCTTATTTCTCTTTCTCTTATTTCCGCAGTGGACGTCTTGGTAAATTTATCGAAGTAAATGCGGATATCGTTCAAGAATATTTGGAAAAGCACCCAGAAGCAGACGCCAACAACCTTCCGAAATGGTTCATCACTGCAATGGAATTAGCACCAGAGGCACATGCTGATGTCCAATGCGTCATCCAACGCTGGATCGACAGCTCCATCAGTAAAACCGTTAATGCGCCTAAAGGCTATAGTGTAGAACAAGTGGAAAAAGTATATGAACGATTATATAGCGGCGGTGCAAAAGGTGGAACTGTTTATGTAGATGGTTCCCGCGATTCTCAAGTACTAACACTTAAAGCAGAAGAAAATACAAATGAGCAGTTATCGATGTTTGATGAAAAGCCAAAGCAGCATGTTGTTCTAGTTGACACCATCAGTGACCTGCGATCAACTGACGTAACAATTGGTTCTGAGGTTGGCAACACTTGCCCAGTCTGCCGAAAAGGAAAAGTAAAAGAAATCGGCGGCTGTAATACATGTACAAACTGTAATGCTCAATTAAAATGTGGATTATAAAATAGTATTTCAAGAGGATGGAAGTAAAATTCCCATCCTTTTTCAACGCAATAAATTATATTAGAATAATTTTTGTAACCAAATCGTAATATTGCTGTTAAGTCGTTGTTATCATTTCCTTGTATAGTGTGATTATCAAATACATCACTCCAAGGAGGACAACATTATGCTAAAAAAACTAATCTCTGTTCTTGCGATTACAATTGGACTTAGCTCAGTGTTTGCTACTACGGGTGATAAAGCAGAAGCGGCATACTATCATACAAAAGCAATTTCAGTTGCCAAGGCAAACCTTGGTGTTCCATATAGATGGGGTGGAATCACTCCGGGCGGTTTCGACTGTTCCGGTTTAGTGAAGTATTCTTACTCAAAGGCTGGTAAAGTACTGCCAAGAACGGCAGCGGATATGTTTTACACAAAAGGATATCGTGTAAGCTACTTACAGCCGGGAGATTTATTGTTCTATGCGCCAACAAAAGCAAGCAGACCAACACATGTTGCGATGTATATTGGTTCAGGGAAAATGATTATGGCTTCATCATCTAAGGGTGTCATTGTTACCTATACTAGTAATACCTACTGGAAGCCAAAATATATCGGTGCAAAACGTATTTAAATATAATAACTTCCCTAGAGTATCGGCATAAGTCGGTACTCTTTTTTTCATTTATGAAGATTGGAAATAATTGTTCCGGCTCACTTTTCTTTAACTTCTCTTCTATAGCTAATACTACTAAAAAAACTCCATAGAAAAGAGGGAGACCATGGATCCGTTTATGCCACAATTAGTCTACATTGAACCGAAAGCATTAGAATACCCGCTAGGCAGGGAACTAAAAGAAAAATTTACAAAAATGGGACTTGAGATACGAGAAACCACTTCACATAACCAGGTAAGAGGAATACCTGGAGACAATGAATTACAGCAATATCGAAATGCAAAATCTACACTGGTGGTTGGAATCAGAAGAACATTAAAATTTGATACATCGAAACCTTCTGCAGAGTATGCCATTCCATTGGCTACAGGCTGTATGGGACATTGCCACTACTGTTACTTACAAACAACACTTGGTAGTAAACCATATATTCGAACCTATGTTAATTTAGATGAAATTTTTGCACAGGCAGAGAAGTATATGGAAGAGAGAAAACCTGAAATTACCCGATTTGAAGCAGCCTGTACATCGGATATTGTTGGCTTAGATCACTTAACACATTCTCTTAAGAAAACCATTGAATTTATCGGACAAACAGAATTCGGCGAGCTTCGCTTTGTGACCAAGTTTCATCATGTTGATCACCTTCTTGACGCTAAACACAATGGAAGGACTCGTTTTCGCTTCAGTGTTAATTCCCGCTATGTCATAAGAAACTTTGAACCTGGAACATCCTCTTTTGAAGATCGATTGAAAGCAGCTAGAAAAGTTGCTAACGCTGGTTATCCCTTAGGGTTTATTGTAGCGCCCATCTACATGCATGAGGATTGGAAAGAAGGATATCGTGAGTTATTCGAAAGATTAAGTGATGAGTTAGCAGGACTAGAAATTCCCAATCTTACATTTGAGCTCATTCAGCACAGATATACTAAACCGGCCAAAAACGTAATAGCCAAACGATATCCCAAAACTAAACTCGAAATGGACGAAGGGAAGAGAAAATACAAATGGGGTCGGTATGGGATAGGAAAATATGTTTATCCTGATGAAGCAGCTAAAGATTTGGAAAGCACCATCCGTCAATATGTAGCAGAATTCTTCCCTAAGGCAGAAGTACAATATTTTACTTAAGAAAAATTTTATTCTTGTCCGCCGTACTATTTCTATATGTTCGCGCTTAAAGATGTAACAATGAGTTCATCTTTAGGAGTGGCTGCCAATGAAAATAGACGGCGTTTTTTCTGGAGGGGGCATTAAGGGGTTTGCACTAATAGGAGCATATGAAGAAATTGAGAGTAGAGGGCTGCAGTTTGTAAGAGTAGCGGGTACAAGTGCAGGTTCCATTGTTGCTGCCTTAATCGCTGCTGGCTACACGAGTAAAGAGTTATATCAATTAATGGATGAACTTGATTTAACACAATTACTCGATCCACGAAAATTGGTCATTCCTTTTCCATTTGCTAAATGGTTGTTAGTCTATTGGAAGCTAGGACTTTATAAAGGAAATGAACTTGAGAAATGGTTGAAAGAGAAGCTCGAAGCCAAAGGCTTAAGAACCTTTTCAGACCTACCACCGGATGCACTTAGAGTGATAGCATCAGACCTCTCAAATGGACAAATGGTTGTCCTTCCAAATGATTTACCGAAATTCGGGATATCTCCTGGTTCTTTTTCCATTGCAAAAGCAATTAGAATGAGCTGCAGTGTTCCTTATTTTTTTGAGCCTGTTCGATTGCGCTCAATGGACGGAGTGAACATATTAGTAGATGGAGGTGTATTAAGTAATTTTCCCATGTGGCTTTTCGATCAGGAAAATGTTCAGAAGATGAGGCCAGTGCTTGGTATTAAATTAAGTGTGAGTGACTATGAGCACGAGAAACATAAAATTAAAAACGGAATTCAATTATTTGGTGCATTATTTGAGACGATGAAGGATGCACATGATTCAAGATACATTTCCAAAAAACATGTGAAGAACATTATCTTTATTCCTGCTGAAGGTGTTTTTTTAACTGAATTTCATCTTACTGAAGAAAAAAAGCGGAAATTAATTGATGTTGGTAGGGATCATGCTAAGAAATTTTTGGATAAGTGGTGTTATTAATAGACCAGAAAAAAATCGAGTGTCTAAAAAGACGCTCGATTTTTCTTTTTACCCTTTTTGCCGTCGATAACGGTTAAATGAGCAGGAGATTTCTTTTTTGTCTTGTTGCTTTTCTTTAATGTTGTTAAAGTCCCAAGAGAAGAGCTTTTCATAGTAGAGTCTCCGCTCTTTTGCTGTAATCGTTTTTTTGATTTTTTTGCTGCTTTAAGAAATGCCCGCTGCTCTTTTTTCTGAGGGCTCGAAATTGAAAATTTACGAACAAGAAAATAAATAACTAAACCGATCACTGCGATGATAGCAATTCTCTGAATGAAACCGGCAGGGTTAGCTGTAAATGAACCGTAAAGGCCGAGCAGTGCTAAAATGATAAGTCCACCAATAACATAATATGATGTCCGATTTTTCAAGAAAGCCACCTCCCTAAGAGCATCTTAAGCATTTTTTTCCTCTTTTAAACACTGTAGAATAAAAGATTTAGACAATTTCCTCACTTTTCATATCATATTCAGATTCTTTTTCCCGTTTTAATAATTCTTTAAAGGAAAGAATCGCAACTTCCACTTGGTCATTGTTTGGTTCTTTAGTCGTTAATAGTTGTAGCCAAAGACCTGGAAGACCTAAGTATTTTAAAACAGGAATATCTCTTAGTTTGTTTGTAATTTGTAAGACTTCAAAAGCAATACCTAATACAACAGGGATTAAAAGAAGACGATCCACAACCCTTAACCAAAGTGGTGTTGTGGGTACAAGCATGTAGACAAAAACACCAACAATGACTGTAAATAAGATGAAACTACTGCCGCAGCGGTAATGAAGGCGGGAATGTGCCTGAACATTTTCAACCGTTAACTCTACACCTGCTTCGAAGGTATTAATTACTTTATGCTCTGCACCATGATATTGAAACACCCTCTTGATAAGAGGTGTAAGTGATACGAAATATATATAACAAAGTAACAGCAATAACTTAAAGAACCCTTCTACAAGGACTTGGGCAAAATCGGATGGAAAAATTGGCTTGGTTAGTACAGCTAAAAATACAGGTATTAATGTAAAAGCAAATTTTCCAAATAAGAATGAGAGGACCCCAATTACTGCTACCCCAAGATACATAGATAACTTTGAGACCTCTTTTTCCTTTATGGTCTCGTCATCCTTTGGATCGACATCAAATCTCTCTGTGGAAAAGTTTAAGTGCTTTGATCCATTTGCACTTGCTTCAATAATCGCGATAATCCCACGAATAAACGGAATCTTTTTTAAGCTGGTTAGGTAAGGGTTTTCCTTACGAGGTAAATGAAAATATTCCACAGAATGATCTTTCCTGCGAACTGCGGTAACATAATGATGTTTACCGCCAAACATTACGCCTTCAACGACCGCTTGGCCGCCATAAACCGGTTTTTGAGATTTAGACATGGTTATTAACACCAACCTATAACAAAGTTGCACAATAGCAGAAAAAGATAAATCTGTTTGTACTTAAATGTATTCTACTAGAAAAATGAAAAAACCTCTAGGAATGACATAATTTTTACATTTAAAATCCGTAAAAAATTATTTTCATGCAAGGATTGGAATTCTAAAGGACATAATAATGAAGGAATTTCAGCTTACTAGTTATAAAGGAATATGAAGAAGCGAGTAATTTGATGAGAATAAAGTTCCAATCAACAAAAAATGTACGGGGGTTATGACACAATGGTTAAAGAAATAAAGAAGTCAGATTATCCAAAACCCATGTCTTTTATTGCACTGGTTTTTTGGACGGGTTTATTTGGAGGAATTTTTTGGGGCACAATTGGTTATATTAGCTACTTTTTTAATTTTACAGATGTAGCCCCTAACGCCATACTGGAACCTTGGGCATTGGGAGATTGGAAAAAAGGGTGGCTAGGGACTGTTATTTCCATAATTCTCATGGGTGTGTTATCAGTCATTGTTGCATATGTTTATTATTTTACCCTGAGAAAAGTTAAAGGTATATGGTTTGGATGGGGTTACGGGATTGTTTTATTCTTATTGGTATTTTTTGTTCTTAATCCATTAATTCCAAGTATCAAACCACTTTTTGATTTAAGCAGGGACACGATTATTACTTCAGTATGTTTATACAGCTTATATGGGATTTTTATTGGATATTCCATCAATTATGAGTATGAACTTAGTAAAGTACAAGAGAAAGAGGCCACAACTTAAGTTTCGATTAGTCTGTTTTGGTAGGTTGTGATAAAATTATTTTTGTCCTCATTGATAAAAGGAGAGTGGAGAGTAATGGAAAAAATAGAAAAACTAAGATCTGATTTTTCAACACATGGTATTGATGGGATATTAATAACTAGCCCATTTAATCGCCGCTACATATCAAATTTTACAGGTTCAGCTGGTGTGGTTTTAATTAGTGCGGAAAAAGCTTTGTTTATTACAGATTTCCGCTATACCGAGCAAGCATCTAAGCAATGCGAAGGTTTCGAGATTATTAAATTTTCTGGTTCCATTCCAGAGGAAGTAGCACAGCAAGCAAAGAATTTAGGTATTCAAAAGCTTGGATTTGAAGAGGATTTTCTATCTTACTCTTCCTTTAAATTATATGATAAAGAAATCGAAGCTGAACTTGTTCCGATTTCTGGTGTAATTGAAAAGTTACGCTTGATTAAGACTGATGCAGAGATTAAGATATTAAAGGTAGCAGCAGATATTGCTGATGCGGCTTTTAAACATATTTTAGACTTCATTCGTCCTGGGAAGACAGAATTAGAGGTATCGAATGAACTAGAGTTCTTTATGAGAAGAGCTGGTGCAACTTCATCATCTTTTGATACGATTGTTGCTTCCGGGCATCGTTCTGCGCTTCCACACGGTGTTGCTAGCAACAAAGTGATTGAGGCGGGAGATTTTGTTACACTAGACTATGGTGCGTATTACAATGGATATGTTTCTGATATAACTAGGACCATTGCTGTTGGAGAACCTGATGCAAAGCTAAAAGAAATTTATGAAATTGTTTTTGAAGCACAGGGCCGAGGTATGGCTGGAATTAAGCCTGGCATGACTGGTAAGCAAGCAGATGCACTAACTAGAGACTACATAACAGAAAAAGGTTATGGGGAATATTTTGGGCATTCAACTGGGCACGGTATTGGTCTTGAGGTGCACGAAGGTCCTGGTCTTTCAATGAAGTCAGATCTCGTTTTAGAAACAGGAATGGTTGTAACCTGTGAACCTGGTATTTATATCCCAGGTCTTGGCGGTGTTCGCATTGAGGATGATACATTGATTACTGCTACCCACAATGAGGCTCTTACTCATTCTACAAAAGAACTAATCATATTGTAATGAATTTTAGGAGGAACTTACATGATTTCTGTTAACGATTTTAAAACAGGATTAACAATTGAAGTGGATAACGGTCTATGGAGAGTTATTGATTTCCAACACGTAAAGCCAGGGAAAGGTGCAGCTTTTGTCCGTTCTAAGCTACGTAACCTTCGTAATGGAGCTATTCAAGAAAAAACATTCCGTGCTGGTGAGAAAGTAGAAAAAGCACAAATCGATAATCGCAAAATGCAATACCTTTATGCCAGCGGTGATCAACACGTATTTATGGATATGGAATCCTACGAACAAGTGGAACTACCTGCTAGCAACATTGAGTATGAATTGAAGTTCTTAAAAGAAAACATGGAAGTTCACATCATGATGTTTGGTCATGAAACACTTGGCGTGGAATTGCCAAACACTGTTGTTTTAGAAGTTACTGAAACAGAACCAGGAATTAAAGGTGACACAGCTTCAGGTGGAACGAAGCCTGCTATCCTTGAAACAGGACTAAGTGTTCAAGTTCCATTCTTTATTAACCAAGGGGATAAACTAATTATCAATACAACTGAAGCATCTTATGTTTCAAGAGCATAATAAACGTAAAACTCGTAAGCCTTAATCCGAATATCGGATTAAGGCTTTTTTTATTCAGATCAGAAATCAACAGACAACTTTTACATAAAATCTTTAACAATTTCTCCATAGTTTCTGCTAAGTTTCTGCACATTTATTTTTTACATTAATGGTGTAAACAACATAAAGGAGAAGATGAATATGAACATGACGCATTATATGGGGTTACTAGCAGACAATCAGCCGTGGAATTTAATTATTTTTATGGCCATTCCAGTTATATGTGCTGAGACTATAGCCATCACAGAACTCGGTATACTATTTACAAGAAATTTAGGTGGTACCTTAAGAAAAGTAAATAAGGTAGTTAGTATTTTTGCAGGTTTATATTTCACTGGAATTTTCTTTTACTTAATGAAGACAGCCTATATTCCATTAACAATAAATGGTGAATGGAAGGGCTGGATTGATGTAGTTGCGGTTACCTTTTACCTTTTAGGAATCGTTCCATTGCTAGGTATGGCACTCCTGGATATGGGTGTTATTTACAAAAATAAAACGGATGAACAAAAACTGAAAATCCATTCATTTTTTGTGGGCATGTTCCTTGTAGTTGCACACATAGCGATGATTTTTGGGATGGTTGATCCCTCTATTGGGTCAAGCAGCCATTCCGGTCATGACATGATGAATATGTAGTAATTCAAAGTTCCAGAGGAATCCTCTGCGTTAAGAAGAATATATTATTTTTACTTTTACTATCATAAAAACTTCACTAAATAGTAAGAATTTACAACCATTCAATGAATTACTTTTTGCTAAAATAAACTAGTAAATATATTTACGGAAGGGGTGAACTTAATATGAAACGAATTACATCTTTTTTGTTCCTCTTCATTTTAATTGCGATCGTTGCAGCGGGTTGTAGTTCAAAAATGGAAGATGTTACACTTGATAAAAAGCATAAACCACTACCTGATTATGTATTGAATTCTTCAGAAAAAATTCAAGAGACATATGTTTTGGCTGCTACTTATCCGGAAGTAATATCTCAGGTACCTTGCTATTGCGGATGTTTCGCACAAGATGGTCATAAAAGTAATCTGGATTGTTACATAGATGAATTAGGTCCAGATAACGCTGTTAAAGAATGGGACTCCATGAGTATATCGTGAGACGTCTGTATAGATATCGCCCGGGAGGCGATCGAAATGCATCTTGACGGTAAAAGTCCTAAGAAGATATATCAGTTAATAACAGAAAAATATAAAGATTTTGGGGAACCAACTCCAACACCTGAGCCAAAATAAGGAGTAACCCATGAAAAAGATATTAATCGGAAGTTATATTTTGATTATTATTGGAATTATTGTTTGTATAAATAATAGTCATTTGTTTGACGGTAATAGCTCCAAAGCGGTTGCTGCGGGTGAAAAACTGTATAAAAATAACTGTCTTGTTTGTCATGGGGAAACCGGTAAAGGTGAAGGGGCAAACGCAGGAACAGCCATTAACAGTCAGAATTTTTTAAGCTCCGTTTCCGATAAAGACCTGTTTAATTACGTTAAATATGGCCGAGAAGGTACTGGCATGCCAGCTTACGGTCCTAGATTGTCAGAAAAAGAGTTAAATAATCTTGTTGCCTTTATGAGAAATTGGCAAACAAAAGAAATTAATTTTAATGTTCCTAAAACCATTTCTGGTGACCTAGAACGTGGAAAAATACAATATAATTTATATTGTCTTAATTGCCATGGTGAAGCGGGTGCCGGAAAAATAAAAATGGGAACGGCATTAGCAAATCCCCAATATTTAAAGTATACAAGTGATAAACAAATTTGGATTGGCACAGCTTTTGGTCGGGAAGAAACTCGTATGGGTCCATCATTAAAGGGACTTGAAGGTGCTCGGCAGCTAAAAAAAGAGGACATTACGGATATCGTGACATATATTAGGTCCCTAGAAAAGAAATAAGAAAAGTAAAACCCTGAATCCGACTGGATCCAGGGTTTTACTTTTTCTATGAACCTATTGTTCTAAATTATATGTCCAACTATTCATGCCACCACTCATGTTGTAAATGTCTTTAAAGCCCTTTTCTGCAAGGATTTCTGAAGCTTGCTGGGAACGGTTTCCGCTTCGGCAGACAATCAAATAACTTTTGTCCTTTTTTAATTCACTACTCATCCCATCAAGTACTTGAAGTGGAACTAATTCAGCGTCTGGAATATGTCCGCTATTGTACTCTTCTGGTGTTCGTACATCTAAAACAATTACCTTGCCCTCATCGATCATACCCTTAGCCTCGTTTGCCGAGATGTTTTTATAATTGCCCCCGCTGCACCCTGTGAGAAATACCGCTACGAGTAAAAAGAAAAACTTTTTCAATGTTAACACCTCAAATCAAGTTAGTATATGAGAATAATAATAGATTTGAAACGAAATAGTAATAGGTTGAAAGGGGATTTACCCCGATAAATCGTCTAATATAACAAGTTTTAACAAAATGTTCATTTTCCAACCGGATAGTAAAAAAGGATTAGGTTTATAGTACTCAATAGAGAGTCTACCTGTGAAATTGGGACTAGATTCTTAAGTCTACCAATCTAAATTTTTAAGAATTTAATAAATGTGAACATTTTGTGGTGGTTTTTTGACGAAATCGCAACGTTTTCAACCCTTTAACAAAATGTACAAAAGTGGTTCAACAACGAGGGGCTGATAACGATTATATTTATTTCAAAGAGGACTATAGTGGAAAATAGTGCTACATCGTGATAAGAATTCCACTCAAGGAGGATAAATATGCTTAAGAAAAAATTATTGGCATTTTTCGTTATTGTATTATTTGTATCTAGTTACATGATCCCAAAGGCAAGTGCAGAAATGGCATTTCAAGCGGAGAAGTTCCCATTTAAAGAAATGCAAATTCAAGTAATGCCTGAGTTTGATTACCCTGAGGGATGGTCAAGAGATATTCCTTCCTTATTAGTAGGCCAGTACGGAACAATTACAAATAATAGTGGCCAAGATTATGACGGAAAAATAGAAATTCCAGTACCAGCAATGGAAAAGGGATTTGAGGCCTATTTAGTAGCAGAATTTCCAGAAGAAAATAAGCCGGAAGTACAGCGGCCCTATGATGTGGATAAGGAAAAAGGAATCATTTCATGGAAACCAGCAAAAGCCATTAAAAATAACGAAACGTATAAATTTGTTATCGAATACTATACAAAATCGGTAGTGGTTAAAGATAAAAAAAGTTTTACATATGAGTTGATTCACAATGCTGATATAGAGCTACTAGATGTCATCTTTTATGCTCCCATGAATGCAAAAGAAATCCAACTTGAGCCAAAAGCTGATAATAATTCAAAAAGTGAGTACGGAGAGGAACTCTATTACTACCAATATAAAAATGTAAAAGCAGGAAATAGTTTAAAATATTCTTTCTCTTATAAGAAAGACGGTACGGAATCAACCATGGAGGCAATCAACAAAGCGGAACCGCCAAAGGATGAAAACCACAGTGGTGTGACAGCCACCGACCAGGTGAAAAATGGAGGAACTAATACCACAACACGGCCAATTATCGGTGTTGGAGGAGCATCGATCATTGGAATCGCACTTATTATTGCTGGTCTCTTCGTTTTCTTAGGCTTAAAGGGAAATACACAGTCCTCCAAAGCAGCAGCTAAGGGTTCAAAACATACGAAACAACAACCAAAGAAAACATCTGTTAAAAAGGAAGATAAGTCAACAAATGCTGAAGAAAAGAAAGAACTGCGAAAAAAACTTTTAACTGGAAAAATAGACCAGGAAATGTACGAAGAAGAAATGAAAAAACTTATCTAATGAGGTGAGAGGGAATGAAGAAAAATACGATTGTGATGCTGGGAGGCTTTGTAATCGCTGCTGCCATCGTTTTCTTGCTTATGGCTGCAACCCCAGGGTCAAGTGGTGTTGAACTAACGATGAAGGAGCTTTTGGCTACCCAGAATCAACATAAAGATGATTTTGTTACGGTTGAAGGCCTGTTAATGGAAGACACCATTAAGTGGAACGCAGACAAAATCGAACTTAAGTTTGATGTCAAGGACAATGACGGCAATATAATGCATGTTATTCATAACGGTCCTAAACCTGATAACTTTTCTGAAGGTGTGATAACCATTCTTCAGGGAGCGCCAACAAAAAAGGATACTTTTGAAGCAGAAACGGTAAAAACGAGATGTCCTTCTAAATACGAAGGAAAAGATATGAAGGATTATGATCCTGAATCACATAAAGAAAAGTTAAATCAACCACCGAAAGAAAAATAACAGGCTGAATTAAGAAGGTGACGAAATGTATTTATTCGCTAACGCAACAATTTATATAGGTTTAGCCATTGCAATCTATACACTACTCATTCTCACATTGGGGATTAGTACAAAGAATCAAAAGTTCGTAAATAGTGGGAAAGGTGGACTAATTGCATTACTTGTTTGTTCATCACTAGCAATGTTGTCCCTGTTCTACCTTTTAGCAACTTCACAGTTTCAGTACGAATATGTTCACGATTATACAAGTAGCGAACTTCCAATTATTTACAAGCTAACGGCCTTATGGGCAGGTAACGCAGGTTCGTTGTTACTTTGGACATTTTTCTTAACACTCTACACAGTAATGATTGTCTTTTCAAGAAAAATGAAAGGGAACCCAATGGTTCCTTATATTTCAGCTATTCTAATGGCCAATGCGGTATTCTTCTTCTTTATCCTTGGATTTGTAGCAAAACCATTCGTCGTATTAAATGAAATTCCAATTGAAGGTAAGGGATTAAATCCTATGCTTCAGAACCCTGGAATGATTATACACCCAGTAACACTTTATCTGGGGTATGTAGGTCTAGCAATTCCATTCGCATTTGCCATGGCAGCACTAATTTTAAAGAATGTGGATGATTTCTGGATTAAAATGACAAGACGTTGGACGATCATTGCCTGGTTATTCTTAAGTCTTGGAAATATTTTTGGTGGCCAATGGGCGTATGTGGAACTTGGATGGGGTGGTTACTGGGCATGGGATCCAGTAGAAAATGCCTCCTTTATGCCATGGTTAACGGCAACTGCCTTCCTTCATTCCGTGATGATTCAAGAACGGAAGAACATGCTGAAAATATGGAATATCAGCTTAATCATTGTTTCCTATGCGCTTACTCTATTTGGAACATTCCTAGTCAGAAGCGGTGTTCTAACATCAGTTCATGCATTTGCCAATTCAAATCTAGGATTATATTTTTTAATCTTCATGGGTATCGCCGTTATTCTAGCCCTTTATGTGTTAATGAGTCGTTACAACCTGTTAAAACGTAGTGCAGGGGAATTTAATTCTTTTGTTTCAAAAGAAAGTAGTTTCCTAGTTAACAATCTATTACTTGTTGGTGCAGCATTTGCCGTTTTCTGGGGAACCATTTTCCCACTAGTATCAGAAGCGGTTCGAGGAACAAAAGTTACAGTCGGTCTTCCATTTTTTAATAAGGTTGAGGCACCGATCCTATTATCCATGATGTTTGTAATGGCAGTTTGCCCAATGCTTGCTTGGCAGCGTTCTACTGTAAAAAACCTTAGGAAAAACTTCCTAATTCCATCCATACTAGCTGTTGTTGGTATGATCTTAATGGTTGTTTTAGGGATTCAAAAGGCCTGGGCTGTCATTGGATATGGGGTTATTATTCTATTGCTAGTTACTCATTACTTAGAGTTTTATAGAGGTGTGAAAGCTAGACGGAAGATGACGAAAGAATCACCTCTGGTTGCTCTTTACCGTTTGATGATACGAAATCGCCGTCGATACGGGGGATATATTGTTCACTTGGGCATTGCATTTATTACGATGGGGATTATCGGTTCGCAAAACTATGACTTAGAGACAATGAAAACAGTAGCATTGGGGCAGTCTATTGAACTAAAAGATTATCGAATTAACTATAATCGTCTAGATCAGAAAAAAGAAGGTATTAATGATATTGTCTATGCAGATGTAACTGTATTTAGAAATGGTAAAAAGCTAGGCACCTACCAACCGGAAAAGGTGTTTTATGGTAACTGGGAACAGCCATCCTCTGAGGTAGCAATAATCTCCTCAGTTAAAGAAGATCTATACATCGTATTGAGTGCCTGGGAGGATGATGGAAAGGCTACCTTTGTTGTAAAAGTTAACCCAATGATGAACTGGTTATGGTTTGGGTCATTCATGATTGTCATAGGCGCACTATTCGCCATTTGGAATGGGAAATATCAAAATGTCACTCCAAGATACACAGGAGTACGAAGAGAGGTGTCTTAATATGAGAAACAAACTTTATATAGGGCTCCTCATCCTTGCGTTTATCTTTCAAGGTTCATTCATCCGAGTGGAAGCGGCAAAACAAATTGACTATAAATCTGCAGAATTTAAAGCAGTTGCCCAGCAATTTGCCTGTACATGCGGCTGTGGACAGGACCATTATGAGTGTGATCCCAATACTTGCAGTCTCACTACTGAGTTTAAAAAAGACTTAGTAGAGATGATGAATAAGGGCTGGGATAAGGATAAAATTCGTGAATATTACGTCAATATTTACGGTGAAGAGATTTTGACGTCGCCGGAAAAAAGTGGATTTAGTTTAACAGCTTGGGTACTACCCTTTGTTGTGTTAGGAGCAGCAGCTATCGCAGTATTTATGATCATTCGTAAATGGGTGAAAAAAAGAGGAACTGAAGAAGCTGTCTCTGAATACGAGGAGACACAGGATGAAGTTGAAGGAGAAATCCTTTCTTCCATGATCGATGAAGAACGCAAAAAGTATCTTTAGGATGTGAACAAAATGCAGGATATCTCAATCATTTCAATGGTTTTTACAGCCGCAATGGCGCTAACTTGTTTGTTTTTGATATTATCACCATTATTTAAATGGGATACGTATTTAAATGCTAATGTAAATACTCAGGATTTAGCGAGTACTAAAGAAGCTCTTTTGACCACACTAAATGAGATAGAATTTGAATACAAAATGGATAAAATATCTCACGCAGATTATAAGGTTCTTAAGAAACAGTATGAAACTGAAGTAGCTAGCATCATGAAGGAAGAAGAACAAATGATTGATAAAAATATTGATGAAGATTTAATGGCAGAAGTGGAAAAAGAAATAGAGGCACAAATGCAAAGCTATAAAAATAAAAAGGGGGAAGGAAAGTGATCAAGAAAATCACAGTCTTCTTCCTTGGACTAATGCTGCTAATCCCGTTCCACGGCTTAGCAGCCACTGATTCAAAGATTTCTGTCGATATGCATTATATTGTAGTAAGTCCGGCTGAAGATGGCTCTACCAATATGATGAATATGGTTAACTATTTTAATAAATCCGGTGAGGAATTTAAAGGAAACGGGGAAGGCGAGGCAGTATTGAGTGTTGCCATCCCTAAAGGGGCAAAAGATCTTAATTTCTTAGATAATAAAATTGCTTTTAAAGAGGTTGATAACGGCTTTATTACAACCACTCCGGTTCCAGCAAATCAAACAATGGTCCTTCCGTATAGCTATAGAATGCCAAAAGGAGAGGAAATCAATATAACGTTAGATTATCCCGTCCAAACGATGCAGATACTTGTGCCAGAGGGCATGGGAAGCATAGAGGTGAAGGGTGTAGAGTCAACTAGTCAAGGACTTTTTCCATTCGATGACAAAAATTACTTTGGATATAGCATTGAAGATTTAAAAGCCAATCAGACTTTTACTCTAGTCTATAACAAAGATGTCCAGCCTCCATCAGATTCGAGGGCTAAAAGTCAAAATGCAAGTGAAAACGCAAACAATAGTTCAGTCACGCACACGGCACCTGCTTTTCATAATCCAGGTCATTTAAGGATGTGGGCTCAGTCCCCCTTACATCGTTTTAATCCGCACGTCTTTCTAATTATTATCGGTGCCATTCTTATTGCAGGTATTTCTTATTATGCTTACTTTAGAAGAAAAGCAAGGTTAGAAGAGGAAAGACTCGGAGCCGATAAAGAAGAAAAAGCATTTAAGCAGCTAATGGCAAAACAAAAGGCCATTCTAGATAAGATTATTGAGTTAGAAGAGACCTTTGGTGATGGAAATCTATCAGAGGAAGATTATCACGCTAAGCTTGCTGCGTATAAGCAGCACCTTATCCAAGTAAAATTAAATTTACGAAGCTATGTTGAGTAACAGCTGGAATGGGAGGGACCGCAATTGATTGAAATAAAGAAGCTATCTAAGCAAGCTGACAATAAGCTGATCTTACGTGGGATAGACCTCTCGATAAAAAAAGGAGAAACGGTTGCTATTCTAGGACCAAATGGTGCAGGTAAAAGCACACTTTTGAAGGTGTTGGCTACCTTAATCAAACCAACATCAGGAATAGTTAAAATCAATGGATTAAATTTAAAAAAAGACCATATTGAAATAAAAAAGGGGTTAGGTTATTTACCCCATTCCAGTCTGCTTTATGATCATTATTCTCCACTTGAAAATCTAGTTTTCTTTGGGAATATATACGGAGTTAAGAATGTTGAAGAGAGAGCAACAAAGCTTGTTAAAGATGTAGGATTATCCTTCTTTTTAAATGAGCCAGTAAAAAACTTCTCCCGCGGCATGATTCAGCGAATTGCAATTGCACGTGCGATCATTCATGAACCAGAGGTTCTTTTACTTGATGAGCCACACACAGGGCTGGATCAAGGGGCAATTACCATTCTTAATAATGTGATCCTTTCAATGAAGGATAGAGGTGCTACCACATTAATGGTTACGCATGATTTTAAACAGGCTGCGGAGATTTGCGATCGGATTATCATTGTGAAAAATGGGAAAATCGTCGATGACTTTAAAATGGAGAGACATAATCTTGGGTACGTTTCCGAAAAATACGAGCTTCAAGTGGAGGGAGTCTCATGAACTTATTTCGTACAGCCCTCTTACTAGCAAAAAAAGATTTGTATTCCGAATTAAAAACAAAGCAAATTCTAGTAACACAAATAATATTTGCGGGACTTGTGATTGTCGTTTTCAGCTTTGCTTTTGATCCTGCTAATAACACAACAAAGGCTGTCATCCCTGGTGTGGTTTGGGTCATTATCGTATTTGCAGGAATTTTAGGCCTTAACCGGTCCTTTATCTCGGAGCAGCGAAATGATACGATTCAAGGATTATTTGTTGCACCGATGGAGGCTGCAAGTATTTATTTAGGAAAGTTCATTGCCAATTTCATCATGATCCTTGTGGTTGAACTAGTTTCGATACCGTTTCTATTTTTATTATTTGATTTTAAATTCTTTGGAAGTATACCATATTTCATTTTAGTAGTTTTCCTAGGAAGCTTCGGGTTTATAGCAATCGGCACATTCTTGGCCGCGCTTTCTGCAAATTCAAAAAGCAGTGAAATGCTCCTGCCGTTACTTTTATTCCCGATTACTACTCCGATATTAATTGGTGTGGTTCAAGCATCTCGAATTATCTTAACGAATATGGAGAAGTTTTCAAGTGCTTTAGCGTGGATCCAATTGGTTACCGCGTATGATGTGATATTCTTTGTGATTTGTATTTTATTAATCGATTATGTTCTGGAGGTTTAAATGATGAGTATGAATCTCGAACGAGAGAAAGCGGTACTTCCTGGGGCTCATTTGGCAGATACTAAAAAACTTAATGTATCCCGTATTTTGTTTGTCGGCACAGTTATCTCCATGTTAGTTTCCCTATATTTTATCTTTATTTTTGCAGCAGAAGAAACAACTATGCATGCAGCGCAAAAAATCTTTTATTTTCATGTAAGTTCAGCGTGGCTAGCCTTTATGGCGTTTTTTGTGACATTCGTGTTCAGTATTTTGTTTTTAATCAAGCGAAAAAGAATTTTTGATACTTATGCCTATGTTTCTGCAGAGATTGGTGTTGTTTTCACCATTATTGTATTGACAACAGGACCTATTTGGGCAAGATCAGCCTGGAACACTTGGTGGGTGTGGGAACCAAGATTAATCACGACCTTGATCCTATTTTTTATCTATATTGCCTACATTATGATTCGACAAATGGATGGAGTGTGGGATAAAAAAGCGCGACTAGCATCTGTATTTGGAATTATAGGGTTCGCAGATGTTCCAATCGTATTCTTTGCTATTCGCTGGTGGCAAACGAAATTTCACCCTATTGTTTTTGGTGAGGGACCTTCCCAAAAAGGTGGTGGAATTGAGGATAGTATGCTTGTGGCATTACTTATCACAATTACTGCCTTCACTATTTTTTATGCCTACCTTCTTCATAAAGGTGTTTCATTTGAAAATATGAAAATTAAAGTAGAACGTTATAAAGAAAAATTAAGAGAACAATTAGAAAACTAGGAGGAATTTAAAGTGAACTATGAATATATGTTGGGTGCCTATTCCGTAGCATGGGTTGTAATTTTTTCGTATATGCTTATTGTGGGTAAAAGACATACGAAGCTGAAGAAGGAAATAGAATTCTTAAAACAACTAGAAAAATAAGCAAGGGGAGCAGGAGGAAATAAGATGAATAAACGAGTCATCAAATTGCTCGTCATGATTCTAATTATCGGGATGTTTGCTTTCTTTGCTTATAGTCTGGTAACAAAAGGAAAACATACCGATGTAGGCGATAAGGCTTATAATTTTGAACTTCCAAACCTAGATGGCAGCAATACCAAGCTAGCTGATTTTAAGGGTGAAGTAGTTATTTTAAATTATTTTGCCAGCTGGTGTGCTCCTTGTAAAGATGAATTTCCAGAGTTAGAAGCTTTCCAAAAAGATTATGGTGATCAATATAATCTTCTTATGATTAATCGTGGAGAGACACAGGATAAAATTAAAAAAGTAACAGAAAACAATAAAGCAGGAATGAATTACCTATTTGATTATAATGCTAAAGTGTCAAAATTATATAATGTAACTGGGCAGCCTGAGACGTTTGTTATTGATAAACAGGGAGTTATAAGAGAGCACTTTAATGGCCCCGTTACAGAAATGCAATTGTATAATTGGGCAAAGAAATATAATAAGTAAAGAGAGGATTGACCCATCATATGATGGTGTCATCCTCTTTTTTTATATTAATCTATAGTGAAACTCTGCTGATATGTTTGCTTTTATTTTTAATTGTCCAGGTTCTAAAGGAGTGGTGCTCATAGCCTTCACCATTGTTTCCGGCTGATAAGAATATGGTTGAATCGGAATACTGCCTTCCACGATTAAACTAGGAGTGGGTATTAAAGTGACGTTAATTGAGTCGGCAATTGTCTTTGCTTTTCCAATAGCATTGTTTACTGCCATAACTAAGGCGCGTTGGTAATAAGGCTCCTTATTGTTTAATGTAAATTGAATGTTTGAGACATAATTGACCCCATTTTGTACAGCGTTGTCTACCACCTTTCCTATCATGGTTAAATCTTCTATTTTTACCTGTAAAATGTGAGTTACTTTATATCCTTTAAAAATTTGTTTCCCTTGTTCATAGTCGTAATCAGATTCTATTCGGTAATCAAATGTTTGTATATGTGATTGGGGAATTCCAAGTTCCACTAAAGATTGAATGACCTTTGTATTTTGAATGGCATTTTGCTGTTGCGCGGGTATTAATTCCTTTCCTTCCGTTATAATTCCTAAATTTACTGAAGCTAAATCTGGCTGAACAGCAATCTCACCTTCTCCAGTCACTTTTATTAAATGTCCCTTTTGATGACCACCATTCCTGTTTTGAAGCTGATAATGATACATATGATTTCCTCCCTAGAGGTGTAATTTCCTATAAATTACTCCACCTTCTTATAAAATGTTCCAGGTTTGGAAGAGTAATTCTTGTAATCCGATGAACTCTTCTCTAGTAAACTCATAAAAAAATAGAAAGAAATGACAGATTTGAAAGTCATAATGTGTCCAAGCAGGCATACATTTTAAATAATGAGAAAGGCAAATCAAGGAGGAACCAGTCATGGAAGGAATCCTAAATTTTTTACCCAAAAATATTGCAAATCTAATTAACCAAATCCCTCCTGAGCAAAAAGAAGAACTTGAAGAAATTCGCATTCGTATAAATCGACCAATTGAAATGACCCTAAAGGGAGCACCAAAATTTTTAACCTACATTATACAACCTGAGGATGCATTTCATCTGATGAATAAAATAAGCCATTTTTCAATTTATATACTTGAGGAAGAGCTTAAACGGGGATATATAACTGTTTCTGGGGGACATCGTATAGGGTTGGCTGGAAAGGTCATTCTTGAGGAGGGAAAAGTAAAGGCGATTAGGGATATCTCCTCTTTTAACATTAGAATTGCAAGAGAAAAGGTAGGTATTGCTGAACCAATTGTACCTTATCTTTTTAAAAACAGTTGGATGCATACCATGATTATAGGACCGCCGCAAACAGGGAAAACGACACTGCTGCGTGATATAGCAAGAATTATATCGTCAGGTGATTGGTCAAAGGGAATAGAGGCTTGCAAGGTTGGAATTGTTGATGAACGTAGTGAGATTGCTGGATGTGTAAATGGAGTTCCGCAATTAACCTTTGGTCACCGGCTTGATGTTCTGGATGCCTGTCCAAAGGCTGAAGGAATGATGATGCTCATTCGTTCAATGAGTCCAGATGTATTAATCGTAGACGAAATTGGCCGAAAAGAAGATGCTGAAGCGATCCAGGAGGCAGTGCATGCCGGTATTAGACTGATTATGACCACACACGGGACGAGCATTGAGGAGATTAGAAAACGTCCCTCGTTAAAGGAGATTATTGATCAGGACATTTTTCAACGATTTATTGTCCTTAGTAGAGCATCGGGCCCAGGTACGATAACCCATATCTTAGATTCTAGTGGTAAAGAATTAACGCAAAAAGTGAGAGTGACATAAATGATTAAGCTATTAGGGGCTATTATCATAATTGTTGCCACTACTTGGACAGGATTCGAGGCTGCAAAGCATTTAAGTGAGCGTCCGAGGCAGCTTCGAGCACTAAGGTCAGCGCTGCAGTCACTTGAAGCAGAGATCATGTATGGACACACACCATTGCATGAAGCATCAAGAAGACTAGCTGAGCAACTTGCTAATCCACTTGCCACCTTTTTTGACTCATTTGCAAAAAAACTTACAGACACAGAAACAACTGTTAAAGAAGCTTGGGAATCAAGTTTAAAAGAGGTTTGGAAGGCGACAGCCTTAAAACAAGGAGAATTTGAAATTATGAAGCAGTTTGGGGAAACCCTAGGTCGTCATGATCGCTTTTCCCAACAAAAACATATTATGCTAACTCTTTCCCATCTTGAAAGAGAAGAAGCGGATGCCATCGACCGGCAAGCAAAATATGAAAAAATGGTAAAGAGCCTAGGATTTTTGTCGGGATTGTTACTAATTATTTTATTATTTTAGGGGGAAAAGTAATGGGTTTAGAAGTGGATATTATTTTTAAAATAGCAGGTGTGGGAATCGTAGTTGCCTTCTTGCATACTGTCCTTGATCAGGTGGGGAAAAAAGAGTATGCACAATGGGTTACCTTATTTGGTTTTATTTATATTTTATTTCAGGTTGCATCTATTGTGGATGACCTGTTCCAGAAAATAAAATCGGTTTTTTTGTTTCAATAGAGAGGGGGGCTTTGCTATTGAAATCATTAAAATAGTCGGTGTAGCTCTCATTGCGACCTTTCTTGCTCTAATCATTAAGGAGCAAAAGCCAAACTTTGCTTTCCTTTTAATTGTGTTTGTCGGCTGTGTCATCTTTCTTTTTTTAGTTGATAAGATCTATGAAATTATTCATATGCTTGAGAAATTAGCAGTGAATGCACGGGTCAATCTCGTTTATGTTGAAACTATCTTGAAAATCATCGGTATTGCTTATATTGCTGAATTTGCAACTCAAATAACGAAGGATGCGGGTCAAGGTGCAATTGCCTCTAAGATTGAATTAGCAGGAAAAGTAATTATCCTTGCGATGGCTATTCCAATATTAACTGTTTTAATTGAAACCATTATTAAATTAATTCCAAGCTAATCACAGTCCTTTAATGAGGTGTTTATAAAATGAAGCAGAGGCTGCAGATTATTCCTATTATCATTCTTGTATTCTTTTTTTCTCTCATTCCAAGTGTCCAAGCTGCTGAAGAGCCGAAAGCTAACACTTCCTCTCTTTCTCCACAGGAGCTGGTTGATGCTCAACTGGAAACCTTAGATTTAGAGGAGTTAAAACAATTTTGGGAGGACATTACTGATAAGTATGGCGGGTTTCTTCCAGAAAGTCAGAAGGGAAGCTTATATGACTTCATAAAAGGAGATAAGAAATTTTCCTTTAAACAATGGGGTCAGGGGATCTTGAAATTCGCTTTTCATGAATTTGTGGCGAATGGGAAATTACTTGGTTCCTTAATTATGTTAACCATATTTAGTATGTTCCTACAATCCATGCAGAACGCGTTTGAGAAAAGTGCGATTAGTAAGGTTGCCTACTCCATTGTTTATATGGTCCTTGTCATCCTTGCGCTGAATAGTTTTCATATTGCTATCAGCTACACAAATGAAGCGATAGGAACCATGACGTCCTTTATCCTGGCACTTGTTCCTCTTTTGCTAGCATTAATTGCTGCTTCTGGAGGACTTGTATCGGCGGCGTTCTTCCATCCTGTGATTTTATTTCTAATGAATATGAGTGGTTTATTCATGCAATATATTATTCTTCCACTCCTATTCTTAGCAACATTGTTAAGTATCGTAAGTACCATGTCCGAGCAATACAAAGTTTCGCAGTTAGCTCAGTTACTGAGAAACTGGAGTATCGGATTAATGGGTCTGTTCTTAACCGTGTTTTTGGGTGTAATCTCGGTTCAAGGTGCATCCGCAGCAGTAACGGATGGAGTAACGATAAGGACGGCAAAATTTGTTACCGGTAACTTTATTCCTGTAATTGGCAGGATGTTTACGGATGCAACAGATACGGTTGTAAGTGCTTCTGTTCTATTAAAAAATACTGTTGGGATTGCAGGAGTAGCTATTTTGCTAATTATCGTTGCTTTCCCAGCGATAAAAATATTAATGATTGCCTTCATTTATAAATTCGCAGCTGCCATTCTTCAACCATTAGGCGGTGGTCCAATCATTAAATGCTTGGATATAATCAGTAAAAGTGTCATTTATGTATTTGCTGCATTAGGGATTGTTTCACTGATGTTCTTTTTAAGTATTACAGTAATTGTCGCGGCTGGAAATCTGACAATGATGATGAGATAGGACAGGGGGGATTAATAATGGAGTTTTTAACAGAGTGGGTAACGAATATTATTTTATTTATCCTGTTAGCAACGGTAATTGATATGCTGCTACCAAATTCCGGTCTGCAAAAGTATACGAAGATGGTTACAGGACTACTCTTAATTGCTATTATTCTCACCCCCATCTTTAAATTAATCTCCAAAGACTTTGAAACAACACTTGCATCAATCCCTTCATATCAAGTACCTGGTGAAAAAAATATGAAAAATTCGATAGATTTAAAGAAAAAAGAAATACAAGCTTCCCAACATGCATATATTTTAGAAGAAATGGCTGTCCAGCTAAAAAAGGACGTTAAGGAGGAGTTGATGGAACAATACGGATTGGAGATTGCAAAAGTTGATATAGCCATAAATGAAGAAAGCGACCAAGCATTCCCTGAAAACCTCCAAAAGGTTATGGTTCTTCTGAGACAACCGGAAAATGGCGTAAAGACAGTCGAAGCGATTAAACAAATCGAAATAAACACAGAAAAACCTCTTCCTTCTAAAGGGTCAACAGAAGAAACAGAAAAAATTGCCTCATTCCTTTCGCAGAAGTGGAATGTAACTGAAGAAACAGTAGAAGTTTCGATCGAAGGGGGGATTAAAAAGAAGAATGGATAACAAACAAGGACCATTTTCATGGCTCAAAAAAATACTTAAATTAGATGAAAAAGCAGAAAAAAAACCAAGTAAATACCAATATATGCTTCTCGTTCTATGTATTGGTGCAGCATTTATGCTTGTGGGGAACATAGTATTCAAAACCGATACAAGTCCTACAGATATTCCAGCATCAACAAATACAAAGGCGGAGGCGGAAGATGTCCCTGCATTTGGCTTGAAAAAGAGCTCAGGAAATAAGGCCATAGCTGAATATGAAGAAAAGTATGAGGATCAACTAAAGAAGGCGCTTCAGGAAATGTTAGGTGTGAATGATGTTACTGTAGTTGTGAATATTGATTCAACAGATAAAAAGGTTTTAGAGAAAAATAGAGTCTCAAAATCGCAAACAACGGATGAAACGGATCGTGAAGGTGGACAACGGAAAGTACAGGAATCCTCAACGGATGAACAACTTGTTATTATTCGTGATGGGGAAAATGAGGGACCGATTGTAGTAGAAACGAAAAAACCTGAAATTCGTGGTGTACTTGTTGTTGCAAAAGGTGCAGACAATATTCAAGTGAAAAAATGGATTGTAGAAGCAGTCACAAGGGCGTTAGGAGTGCCAAGCCACCGTGTCGCCGTTATGCCTAAAAAATAAGAGGGGGATTTTATATGTTATTAAAGAAACAAACAGTTTGGTTATTAACAATGTTAAGCTTAGTGGTTGTCCTTTCAGTGTACTACATTACTTCACCAGAGCAAAAGTCTAATGATCTTGCGGCTGTGCAGCAAAATGCAAAAGATCAAATGGATCAAAAGCAGGCTAAATCAAAAACTGAGGCTAAGGATGGAAAAACAATTGTTTCTACTGTAGCTGGTGATGATGCATTTGAGGAACTTCGCATGAAGCTTGACGACCTAAGAAGCCAAATGCAGGAAGATTTAACTACTCAATTAGCTTCTACTGATCTTCCCGCGGATGAGCGTAGTAAGGTAAAAGATCAAATGGATCGATTAAACCAAACTGCTCAAAAAGAAGAAATTCTTGAAACATTAATCAGAACAATGGGTTATGAAGATGCATTAGTTAGAGCTGATGGAGAGCAAGTAAGAGTAACAGTAAAATCCAAGAAAAAGCCTTCAGCATCTGAAGCAAATAAAATTATTCAACAGGTAAAGAAAGAAATTGGAGAGACTAATTACGTAGCGGTGGAATTCCAGCCATCAAAATAAAAGGGGAACATAACAAAAGGAGAGTCTATGACTTTCCTTTTTTATAGTTTATTTATTATTTATTAGGGAAAACTATTCATTTGAGTATAATCAAATTGTTAAAATTCCCTTTTTCATATAAAAAGTTTAAGATAAAAGATGAAAGGGAATGAGTGAAATGTTTCGAGGAAACAATTTAACTTATTGAACTTTTACTAAGTATTATCGTATAGTATTAGTAGCTAGTCCTAATTAAAGTGTTACAAGGGGTGTTACTCAAATGTTAAAAGTACAAGAAATTCGTGAATTAATTAAATTGGTAGACCAGTCTAGCATTGATGAATTTGTATATGAAAATGAAGGCTCCAAAATTCAAATGAAGAAAAATGCTGCAGCGGTGGTAACGACAGTTCAACCGGTTCTACAAGCTGCGCCTGCACCTGTTCAAACAGCATCAGCTCCAGTTGTTGCACCTGCTGCCGTAGCAGAAACAAAACAAGAAACACCTAAAGTGGAAGCGACAAACCAAGCTGATACATCTAATCTACATAAAATTACATCACCAATGGTTGGTACTTTTTATGCTTCGCCAACACCTGATGCAGATGTTTATGTAAAAGCAGGAGATAAGGTATCAAAAGATTCTATCGTATGTATTGTTGAAGCGATGAAATTATTTAATGAAATTGAAGCTGAAGTAAATGGCGAAATTGTTGAAATACTAGTTAAAAATGGTCAATTAGTAGAATACGGACAGCCTTTATTTTTAGTAAAGCCTGAATAAGGAGCGATAACAGGATGATAAAAAAACTGTTAATTGCAAACAGAGGAGAAATTGCAGTAAGAATCATTCGGGCCTGCAGAGAAATGGGTATTGAATCAGTTGCTGTTTTCTCAGAAGCAGACCGTGAAGCATTACATGTTCAATTGGCAGATGAAGCCTACTGTATTGGACCTAAAACATCAAAAGATAGTTATTTGAACGTAACAAATCTTATCAGTGTAGCAAAACTGACTGCCTGCGATGCTATCCACCCAGGGTATGGATTCTTGGCGGAAAATGCCGATTTTGCAGAGCTTTGCAGAGAATGTAATATCATTTTTGTCGGGCCAAGTCCAGAGGCAATTACCAAAATGGGAACGAAGGATATTGCAAGAGAAACTATGCGAGAGGCTGGAGTACCAATCGTTCCAGGTTCAACTGGAATAATTAATGAAATCGAGGAAGCTCTGGAACTTGTCGAGAGAATTCAATATCCAGTTATTATTAAAGCAACTGCAGGTGGTGGCGGTAAAGGAATCCGCGTCGCCAAAAACGAACAAGAGTTAATTAAAGGCATTTCGATTACCCAACAGGAAGCGATGACAGCTTTCGGTAATCCGGGTGTTTATATTGAAAAATATATTGAGGATTTCCGACATGTAGAAATTCAAGTCCTAGCTGATACCTACGGCAACACGATCCATTTAGGTGAACGCGACTGCACAATCCAGCGCAGACTGCAAAAACTTCTTGAAGAATCACCTTCACCAGCACTTGATGGTGAAATTCGTGAAGAAATGGGTAATGCAGCAGTAAAAGCTGCGAAAGCAGTTGATTATTCGGGTGCTGGCACGGTAGAATTTATATATGACTACCGCAATCGTAAGTTTTATTTTATGGAAATGAACACGAGGATTCAGGTTGAGCATCCCGTAACAGAAATGGTCACTGGAATAGACCTCATTAAAGAACAAATTCGTGTGGCACAAGGCGAGAAGCTAACAGTAAATCAACAGGATGTTACATTTACTGGCTGGGCAATTGAGTGTCGGATTAATGCAGAAAATCCGGAAAAGAACTTTATGCCTTCTGCTGGTAAAATTAATATGTACCTACCGCCTGGCGGATTAGGTGTGCGTATTGATTCAGCGGCATATCCAGGGTATACTATTCCGCCTTATTATGATTCCATGATTGCGAAAGTTATCACATATGGCAGCACTAGGGAAGAGGCAATTTCCAGAATGAAACGTGCATTGAGTGAGTTTGTTGTAGAGGGAATCCATACAACGATTCCATTCCACTTAAAGTTACTTGATCATGAAACATTCGTTGACGGACAATTCAATACGAAATTCCTAGAATTGTATGATGTGATGAAGACTATCTAATATCTGGAGGTGTTTCGAATGAGCGAATTTAGTGTGTTAGAAATGGACCAAGGAAATAACGGTCATGGTAAAATTGAAATTGCTCCTGAAGTGATTGAAGTGATTGCCGGCATTGCTGCTTCTGAAGTAGAAGGTGTTGCGGGCATGAGAGGCAATTTTGCAACAGGCGTTGTAGAACGATTAGGCAAGAAAAATCATGGTAAAGGCGTTAAGGTCGAACTGACTGAAACAGGGATTAAGGTGGATGTCTACTGTATGATGAAGTTTGGTGTATCCATCCCTTCTGTTGCTGGAAAAGTCCAAGACAATATTCGTCAAGCATTACTAAATATGACTGCTTTAGACGCTGAAGAAGTGAACATTCATGTAGTTGGCATTCAATTTGAAAATCAAAAGCATGAGTCAGAAGTAGATCAAGAAGTATAACCTGCGAAAACCAAAGGAGAGATTCCTTTGGTTTTTCTATTTATCTAACTATTCTAATAAAATGTGGAAATTCGAAAAAAATGAACCTTACAGTGCGAATCCAATTTAGTTATGCTATTATCTTTTTATGTGAAAACTATCTTAAAGTTGAATTTCTGTACTATGTATGAAAAATAGACAAAAATTATTTAATATATCTAAAGGAGTTAACGTTATAATGAAAAGAAGAACAGCAAGGGAAAAAGCGCTACAGGCTCTGTTTCAAATCGATGTAAGCAATACTGATCCATCATTAGCTATTGAACATGTATTAGAGGGGGAAGCGGGAGACGAATATTTATCAAACCTAGTTATAGGAGTAGTAGAACACAAAGAAGAAATTGACAAGCTAATAATCGAAAACCTTGAAAAGTGGTCTTTGGATCGTTTGGCAACAGTGGACCGAAACTTATTGAGAATTGCTGCATATGAATTAAAGTTTTATCGAAATGAAATTCCTGAAAATGTTATTTTAGATGAAGCCATTGAGATAGCTAAAATTTACGGGGATGACCAATCAAGCAAATTTATTAATGGAGTTCTTTCAAAGGTGAAACAAACGCTTCTTGCCAATTAATTGATTGGTTTCACTCCTAGCATAGGGAGAGTTGAAAATGACAGCCACAATTATTAATGGAAAAGAGATCGCCGAGAAAAAAAGAGTAGAAATTGCTGAAGAGGTTAAAAGGATAAAAGGGCAAGGGGTCACACCAGGGTTAGCGGTTATCCTTGTCGGTAGTGACCATGCTTCTCGAACATATGTAACAAATAAAGAAAAGGCTTGTAAACAACTAGGGATGAATTCACTATTAATTGAAATGCATGAGGAGGTTCCAGAAGAAGAACTACTTCAAAAGATTAATGAGTTAAATGAAGATCCTGAAGTACATGGAATTTTAGTTCAATTGCCTCTTCCTAAACATATCGATGAAAAAAAGGTGATTGAATCCATTTCCCCGTTAAAAGATGTGGATGGGTTTCATCCTATAAATATTGGCAGGATGATGACAGGACAGAATGCTTTTCTTCCTTGTACACCATATGGGATTATGGTTTTACTTGAAGAGTCGGGCATATCCATTTCAGGTAAGCATGTTGTGGTGGTAGGGCGAAGTAATATCGTCGGGAAACCAGTAGGCCAATTATTCTTAAATCAGCATGCAACAGTCACATACTGTCATTCAAAAACCAGGGACTTAAAGTTACATACCAATCAAGCGGACATCCTTGTTGCTGCAGTTGGCATTCCAAACTTCATAAAGGCTGAACATGTCAAAGAAGGTGCGGTTGTTATCGATGTAGGAATTAACAGGAATGAGGCAGGTAAGCTTTGTGGGGATGTTGCTTTTGAAGAAGTAAGTAAAAAAGCAGGATATATTACTCCAGTTCCAAAGGGAGTAGGTCCCATGACGATTACCATGCTCATGTACAATACCTTAAAGTCAGCCGCTGAAAGTCTAAACCGTAATAAGTAGGTGCTTGTCCTTATCTTTTATTCTTTTTGTTCTTTTTAAGTCAATCTTTCTGACAAAAAAAAGAGCGAAATGTATAATGGATAAGGACAATTTCAGCTAATCAGCCGAAAAGAGGATTAGAAATGCAGGAACAAAGATATTTATCTGTGAATGCTTTAACCAAATACATAAAAAGAAAATTTGATGTGGATCCCCATTTGCGAGATATTCATGTAAGAGGGGAGATTTCAAATTTTAAACAGCATTCGAGTGGACATATGTATTTTACCTTAAAGGATGAGAAAGCTCGGATTCTTGCTGTGATGTTCTCCAGTCAATCACGTCTTATGAAATTTTCTCCTGAAAACGGGATGAAGGTAGTTGTAAAGGGTGATATCTCTGTATACGAACCAAGCGGACAATATCAAATTTATATTAAGGAAATGCGGCCAGAAGGTATTGGGGAATTGTTTTTAGCCTATGAGCAGTTAAAACAGCGTCTTGAAGCAGAAGGGTTATTCGCAACTGAAACCAAAATGCCTATACCTGCGTATCCAAGAACAGTTGGTGTAATTACTTCACCAACAGGTGCTGCTATTAGAGATGTCATTACAACTATAAAACGACGCTATCCCATTGCAAATATTCTCGTTTTCCCAGCACTTGTGCAAGGTGAAAATGCAGCTCCTTCCATTGCAAAGGCAATTGAAAGGGCAAATACCATGAACGAAATTGATGTATTAATTGTTGGACGTGGCGGAGGCTCCATAGAGGAGTTATGGGCCTTCAATGAAGAATTAACAGCTCGTGCGATTTTTTTATCTAAAATCCCAATTATATCTGCTGTTGGTCATGAAACGGACTTCACAATTGCCGATTTTGTGGCGGATTTAAGAGCTCCTACTCCTACAGGTGCTGCAGAACTTGCGGTTCCACATATTGAAGAATTAATGGACAGAGTACTTCAACGGCAAACCCGTCTGCTTCGTGCCATGAAGGGGAAATTTCAATTTGAGAGTGAACGATTAAATCGTGCGAAAAAATCCTATGCTTTTCGTTACCCACAGCGTTTATATGAACAAAAATTGGAACAGGTTGACAAATTAACAGAGATGCTTGTGCGTGGAACCTCGAGATTATCTTTAATAAAAAAAGGGCAGCATGATGTCCTATATAAACGGTTACAACGGAACCATCCAAGAGAAATACTCCTTGAATCAACAAGCCGTCTTGAGCGTTCTCAAAAAGAAATGAACCGATCAATGACGCAAATATTAACAAGGAAACAAAATGATTTTAATCGGGTGCTATCGACCTTACAAGCATTAAGTCCATTAAAAATCATGGAACGTGGGTATAGTTTGGCTTATTCGGAGGATAACCGATTGGTGAAAAGTGTAGAACAGGTAAGCGTGAATGAACAGGTACAAATTCAATTAACTGATGGTAGTCTTTTTTGTAAAGTGGAGAATATAAAGGGGAGCGAAAAAAGTGACGAATGAAAAAAAGTTAACCTTTGAAGATGCAATGACAAAGTTAGAACAAATCGTAGATAAACTTGAAGAAGGCGATGTACCTTTGGAAGAGGCGATTCTTTTTTATAAAGAGGGGATGGAATTATCTAAGCTTTGTCATGATAAATTGAAAAGTGTGGAAGAGCAGCTTACTCAAATCATTACGGAGGATGGACGTAAAGAGAATTTTTCTATTGAAGAGGAGGAATAAGACTTGGAAACTAGGGCTTTAGAAACATTTGCGCAAGAGTATAAACAACTGCTTGAAGATGAGCTTCGAAGGCTGGTTGAAAAGCTTAAGGCTCCTCCTATTATTAAAGAATCAATGATTTATTCTCTTGAAGCAGGAGGCAAAAGAATTCGCCCATTATTAGTGTTTGCTACTTTAGATGCGTTTAGAATGGATCCTAAAAAAGGGCTGTTAGCTGCTGCTGCAATTGAAATGATTCATACCTATTCCCTAATCCACGATGATCTACCAAGTATGGATAATGATGATTTAAGAAGAGGAAAACCGACCAATCATAAAGTTTTTGGCGACGCCATCGCGATTTTAGCTGGAGATGCCTTATTAACTTATAGTTTTGAAGTAATAAGTCAGCTTCCTACCGACGTTTTCTCAGCTGACACAAAGCTTAAATTAGTTATTGAATTGGCAAAAGCAGCTGGAACGGAAGGGATGGTTGGTGGACAAGTGGCAGACATGGAAGGGGAAGCAAAATCACTTACCCTTCAAGAGCTGGAGTATATACATATTCATAAAACAGGTAAGCTGCTTGGTTTTAGTGTCTTGGCTGGAGGGATTATGGCAGGTGCTAATCAAGAACAGCTTCATAACCTATCAGGGTTTGCCCATCATCTGGGACTTGCATTTCAAATTCAAGACGATATCCTCGATTTAGTTGGGAATCAAGAAATAATTGGTAAACCTGTAGGAAGTGATACCACCAATCTAAAAAGTACATATCCTCAATTGTTAACCTTAGAAGGTGCGCGAACAGCTCTGAAAGACCAAATCACCTCAGCGAAGGAAAATCTGGAGAGAACAGGCTTAAATACCCAACTTCTAATTGAAATCACTGATTTAGTAGCATCTAGGGATCACTAACAAAGGCTATTTGAGGCATTGAACTATGTGTGTTATAATTATTTTCAATGTAGAAAACGTTGACATTGCCGTTATCACTAAGTGTTAGCGGCTATTTTTTCAGGAAAAGTGTTATGATAAATAGTAAGAAATTAACACTGATGTATAGATAGAAAAAGTATGAAAGTGAGTGGTCCAAAAATGGATCTGTTATCAATTAAAGACCCATCCTTTTTAAAGGGATTGACAAATAAAGAGTTGGAGGCTTTAAGTCAGGATATTCGTCAATTCTTGGTCGAAAAGCTGTCTGTGACTGGAGGCCATATTGGACCGAATTTAGGAGTAGTTGAACTAACAATTGCTTTACATAAATGTTTTGACAGTCCTAGGGATAAGATAATCTGGGATGTAGGACATCAGTCCTATGTTCATAAAATCTTAACCGGTAGAGCATGTGAATTTGATACTTTACGGCAATATAAAGGCCTTTGTGGCTTTCCAAAACGTATTGAAAGTGAACATGACGTTTGGGAGACAGGGCATAGCTCAACCTCTCTATCTGCAGCTATGGGGATGGCGATTGCCAGGGATATAAAAAAGGAAAAGTCTTTTGTTATTCCTGTGATTGGGGATGGTGCCTTAACAGGTGGAATGGCACTAGAAGCACTAAACCACATCGGCCATGAGAAAAAGGATATGATCGTCATATTGAATGATAACGAAATGTCTATTGCGCCTAATGTTGGAGCATTACATAATATCCTAGGTCAATTGAGAACAGCAGGAAAATATCAATGGGTGAAAGACGAACTAGAAGTGATATTGAAAAAAGTTCCTGCTGTTGGTGGAGTTCTTGCAGCAACTGCTGAACGTGTAAAAGATAGTCTTAAATATTTATTTGTTTCTGGCATGTTTTTTGAAGAACTGGGTTTTACTTATTTAGGACCAATTGATGGTCATAACTTTGATGACTTATTTGAAAACCTTGCCTATGCGAAAAAAACAGAAGGTCCCGTACTTCTTCATGTGATTACGAAGAAGGGAAAGGGATATAAGCCTGCAGAAAGCGATAAGACGGGTACATGGCATGGCACGGGCCCATATAAAATGGATACAGGTGATTTTGTAAAGCCGGCGAAAGCACAGCCACCAGCATGGAGCAGTTTGGTTAGTGAGACCGTTCGTAAACTCGCTCGAGTGGACGATAGAATAGTTGCCATTACCCCCGCAATGCCTGTTGGATCAAAGCTAGAAGGTTTTGCTAGTGAGTTTCCTGATCGAATGTTTGATGTAGGGATTGCTGAGCAACATGCTGCCACGGTTGCTGCAGGATTGGCTACGCAAAATATGAAGCCTTTTCTAGCTATTTATTCTACTTTCTTACAGCGTGCGTACGACCAGGTCGTACATGATATATGCCGTCAAAACTTGAACGTATTTATTGGAATAGACCGGGCAGGTTTAGTAGGCGCAGATGGTGAAACACACCAAGGTGTATTTGATATCGCCTTTTTAAGGCATGTTCCTAATATCGTTTTAATGATGCCAAAGGACGAAAACGAAGGTCAACATATGGTATATACAGCGTTAAATTATGATGATGGCCCTATTGCAATGAGATTTCCACGTGGAAATGGTGTAGGAGTACCGATGGATGAGGAATTTAAAAAGATTCCAATAGGCACTTGGGAGGTTTTAAAAGAAGGGGAAGATGCAGCTATTCTAACCTTTGGAACAACGATTCCAATGGCGATGGAAGCGGCTATGATTCTTGAAAAACGAGGGATCTTTGTAAAGGTCATAAATGCTCGGTTCATTAAACCTCTAGATGATAAGATGCTATTAGGTTTGTTAGAAAAAAATATCCCTCTCCTTACTGTGGAAGAAGCGGTATTACAAGGCGGATTTGGAAGCTCTGTTCTTGAATTTGCGCATGACCATGGCTATGCTCAGGCATTAATAGACCGAATCGGTATTCCAGACCAATTTATTGAACATGGGGATGTAGGGTCACTATTAGAAGAAATAGGATTAACGACTGAAGAAGTGGTCAAAAAAGTGTCCACAATGGCAAGGAAAAAACAGCAAAGGGCATAAAAAATGAAAAATAAAGAACGATTAGATGTGTTACTCGTAGAGCGAGGTTTGATTGAGACGCGAGAAAAAGCAAAAAGAGCGATTATGGCAGGGCTTGTATACACAAATGAAGAGCGATTGGATAAACCTGGTGAAAAAGTGAAGGTTGACATTCCGCTAAATATTAAAGGAAATATGCTTCCCTATGTCAGTCGAGGCGGGTTGAAACTTGAAAAGGCATTAAAAGTATTCGATGTAAGTGTAACAGGAAAGGTTCTGCTTGATATCGGTGCTTCTACTGGCGGTTTTACAGATTGTGCTTTACAAAATGGGGCAAAAATGTCATATGCACTTGACGTGGGCTACAACCAGCTTGCTTGGAAGCTTAGACAGGATGAACGTGTTGTGGTTATGGAACGGACAAACTTTCGTTATGTAACACCCTCAGATCTCGCTGGGGAAATGCCGAATTTTGCTTCCATTGATGTGTCTTTTATTTCGTTAACTCTAATTTTGCCAGTATTAAAAACACTACTGATCCCTGGTAGTGATATTATTGCGCTTATTAAACCTCAATTTGAAGCAGGCCGTGACCAGGTTGGTAAAAAAGGAATTGTTCGTGACGAGAAGGTTCATTTACAAGTCATTGAAAAGATTATTCAATTTTCCGTTGGCCAGGGGTATATGGTAGCTAATCTCTCCTATTCCCCAATTACAGGCGGCGATGGGAATATTGAATTCTTACTACATTTAAAATGGGAAGGTGAGCGGGAACTTGGTGATAGCAATCTCCCATTCGGCCCAATGGAAATAGTAAAACAAGCTCATCTAGAATTTAAAACAAAACAGACGTCAGAAGGATAGGCACTTGCTTATCCTTTTATGTATATGAATGCATTTTTATAAAGAATTTTCATGTACAACTTTAGGAAAATGGGCTAACATATGAAATATATACAACATTTTTGTACAAAATACTCTAATGTTTTTAAAGACTATGGGGTGAAAGAATGAATAAAGGTCAACGTCATATTAAAATTAGGGAAATTATTGCCAGCAATGATATTGAGACTCAGGATGATTTGGTTGATGAGCTTAAAAATGCTGGATACAATGTGACACAAGCCACCGTTTCACGTGATATTAAAGAACTTCATTTAGTAAAAGTTCCATTGATTGATGGGCGTTATAAATACAGCCTTCCAGCGGATCAGCGTTTTAATCCATTGCAAAAATTAAAAAGATCTTTAATTGATGCTTTTGTAAGGATCGATTCTGCGGGGCATTTACTCGTTATGAAATGTTTGCCAGGTAATGCGATGGCAATTGGTGCCCTTATTGACAATCTGGATTGGGAAGAAATATTAGGAACGATATGTGGTGACGATACAATGTTAATTATTTGTCGAACACCAGAAGATACAGAAGTAATTACTAATCGGTTCCTTGACATGCTTTAATTGGGGGAGAGTTCGTTGTTAGCAGAACTATCAATAAAAAATTTTGCGATAATCGAGTCCCTTTCGATTTCCTTTGAAAAGGGATTAACTGTATTAACAGGAGAGACAGGCGCAGGAAAATCTATAATTATTGATGCCATCCATTTACTGGTTGGCGGCAGAGGGTCTGCAGAATTTGTGCGTCATGGTGAGGAGAAGGCTGAAATTGAAGGGCTTTTTCAACTGGATGATCCAAATCATCCAATTATTATGAAATCGTTAGAATTTGGTATAGATATTGAAGAAGGCATGGTAGTTTTACGGCGTGACATATCACGAACCGGAAAAAGTGTTTGTCGAATCAATGGAAAGCTTGTTACAATATCAACCCTACGCGAAATAGGTTCTACTCTTGTTGATATTCATGGGCAACATGAACATCAAGAGTTAATGGATGAAACAAGACATTTATCACTGCTCGATCAATTTGGTTCTCAGGAAATCGCAGAATCACATGTAGAATATCTGGATGTCTTTCGTAGGTACGAGCACACACTACAAAAGCTAAAGTCATTAAGTGAAAATGATCAAAAAACAGCACATCGTTTGGATTTGATTCAATTTCAATTAGACGAAATACAAAAAGCCAATCTAAAGCTTCATGAAGATGAAGAGCTTTCAGAAGAAAGAAGAAAGTTAGGGAACTTTGAAAGGACGTTTGAGGCCATTCAATCGAGTTATACCGCCTTGCACGGTGAGCAAAGAGGGCTAGACTGGCTCAGTATGGTCATGGGATCTCTAGAAGATGCTGCGGCGCTTGACTCAACGTATAAAGATATATTTGAAGCTGTTTCGAATAGCTTTTACCAGCTGGAAGATGCAGCGAGAACTTTACGAAATGAACTGGATGGATTAGAATATGATCCCCAAAGGTTAAATGAAATTGAGGACCGACTAAATGAAATTAACCAGCTAAAACGTAAATATGGTAAAACGATTAGTGATATTGTTGAATATGCAGCAAAGATTGAAGAAGAAATTGAAACCTTACAGAACAAAGAAACTCATATATCAGAATTAGAAAAAGAATTAGCTTCCATCAAAAAAGACCTGATTCTAGAGGCTAAGCAGTTATCTCAAATCCGTCATAAGTGGGCAGAAAAACTTACCAAGCTCATTCATAAGGAATTGAAAGAATTATACATGGCTAAGACTATATTTGAAATGCGGTTTGAAACGGATTTAGAGCATTTCTCTAAAACGGGTGTTGACCATGTGGAATTTTATATTTCGACTAATCCTGGTGAGCCACTGAAGCCTTTGTCAAAGGTTGCTTCAGGGGGAGAATTATCAAGGATTATGTTGGCTCTCAAGAGCATTTTTTCTCAACACCAAGGAGTTACTTCTATTATCTTTGATGAGGTAGATACTGGTGTCAGCGGAAGAGTAGCCCAGTCCATTGCAGAAAAGATTTATAAGGTAGCATCTGGTTCACAGGTTTTATGTATTTCCCATTTACCTCAAGTAGCTGCCATGGCAGATACCCATTTGTTTATTTCAAAGGTTATTACTGGGGGAAGAACAAAAACTTATGTAACACCGTTGGATGTTGAAGAGAAGATTAAAGAAATAGGAAGAATGATTTCTGGAGCAGAAATTACCGATCTTACGAAGAAACACGCAGAAGAATTATTATTCTTAGCAGGTGAAAATAAAAAAACTTGAAAAGCTATCCAATAAGGGTAGCTTTTTTATGTTGAACCGAGTTATAAATGCTTGTCAAGGAGGCAAAATTAAAGATGTAGCCATTTCTTCAAAGTAGTGAAAAGAAGCGAGGAGAGTGAAAAATTTGAAGTTAGACATAATTAGAAAGATTATTGGTGGAATTCTCCTTGTTTCATTAATTAGCCTTATCTTTTTTCAGCCTATACAGCAATACCTTGCAATACCAAAAACCATTACAGTTTTTGAAGGCCAAGATTACACATTTAAAAAGGCTGCCCCGGTATCAGCCGCTATACAATCTCACAACTCAACTATCACACTTGATCAGGAAAAACATGCAGTATCGGTAAAGGCAACGGAAAAAGGGAAAAACGAAATGCTTCTAGAATTTGCTGGTATCCCAATAAAAAAGGTCGATGTACATGTTTTAAAGGACTTTCGCGTCATTCCAGGTGGTCAATCAATTGGTGTAAAGCTAAATACAGTAGGTGTCTTAGTGGTCGGACACCATTTAATAAATACAGCAAATGGCAAAAAATCACCTGGTGAAATTGCTGGAATTAAAATTGGAGACATTATCACAGAAATAAATGGGAACAAAATTGAAAAAATGACAGATGTCGCACCATTTGTCCAAACAGCCGGACAAGATGGAAAAGCTCTTGATATGGTAATTAGTAGAGAGAGTGGAAAATTTACAACAAAACTTACTCCTTTAAAGGATAAAGGAGAAAACACGTATAAGCTTGGTTTATATATCAGGGATTCAGCAGCAGGAATTGGGACCATGACATTTGTTCATCCACAATCTAAAAAATATGGTGCCCTAGGGCATGTCATCTCAGACATGGATACAAAAAAGCCAATTGTCGTTGAAGATGGACAAATTGTCCGTTCTACTGTTACCTCCATTGAAAAGGGAAGTAATGGAGATCCAGGTGAAAAACTTGCACGTTTTTCTTCTGACCGTGAAATTGTAGGAAATATCCAAAAAAACAGTCCCTTTGGTATTTTTGGTGAACTAAATAAAGATTTAAAAAATGGAATCATGGATAAACCGCTACCAATAGCATTATCCCACCAGGTTAAAGAAGGACCTGCAAAAATCTTAACAGTGGTCAACGATGACCGAGTAGAAGAATTTAACATAGAGATAGTTAGTACAATTCCGCAAAAGTTTCCAGCTACTAAGGGCATGGTGATAAAAGTTACAGACCCTAAGCTTCTTGAAAAAACCGGAGGAATCGTTCAAGGAATGAGTGGAAGTCCGATTATTCAAGATGGAAAGCTTATTGGTGCCGTCACACATGTCTTTGTGAATGATCCTACCTCTGGATATGGTGTTCATATTGAATGGATGCTAAATGAAGCTGGAATTAATATATACGAAACACCAAAGAATAAAGCAAGTTAAAATAGAAAAATAATCGCAGTTCTTCCGCGATTATATATTAGTGTCCCTTCTAGAGCGAAATAGGTAATCCTATTTTGCTTCTTCTTTTGTTTAGAAATTTTTCGACAAAAACCTGTAATTTATTGGGAAAGATGCGAATTTAGTCGAAAAGGTGAGAAAAACAGAGAAAAGATAAGATTTTATCACTATTTTAAGAAATATTAAAAAAATGAGAGGAATTTTTGTTGCATTGTCGAATTTGTAATTTAGAATAGAATTAAGAGACTACAGACATTAAGAAAAATGAGATAGAGAATTGAACAGATTGAGGGAGGAACTGGAATTGAAGAAAATCAAAGTTTGTGTCGTTGATGATAATAGGGAATTAGTTGGTTTATTAGAGGACTACATTTCGTCCCAAGATGATATGGAAGTTGAAGGGATCGCTCATAATGGACAAGAATGCCTGGAAATGTTAGCTTCTGCGGATCCTGATGTTCTTGTTTTGGATATAATTATGCCGCATCTTGATGGGTTAGCTGTGCTTGAGCGCCTGCGTGAACTAAAAAAAGGAGCACTTCCAAATGTAATCATGCTGACTGCCTTTGGCCAAGAGGATGTAACAAAAAAAGCAGTTGAACTGGGAGCGTCCTATTTTATTTTAAAACCATTTGATATGGAGAACTTAGGCAGCCATATTCGCCAGGTTAGTGGTAA
Organism: Neobacillus rhizosphaerae; assembly: GCF_050477885.1. Classification (GTDB taxonomy): domain Bacteria; phylum Bacillota; class Bacilli; order Bacillales; family Cytobacillaceae; genus Neobacillus; species Neobacillus rhizosphaerae_A. The sequence goes on along the minus strand of NZ_JBCNAC010000036.1, from coordinate 492 downwards.
TGCAAGTGCATTTACCCGAAAAATGCCATCAACAAGTTACCGCTCTCATTCTGAGCAAAAGCCAAAGAATTTAGATGCAAGTATTACTAGTATTATTCATGAAATTGGAGTACCAGCTCATATTAAAGGATATTTATATCTGCGGGAAGCAATTTCCATGGTATATAACGATATCGAGTTATTAGGGTCAATTACGAAAGTATTGTATCCAGACATCGCAAAAAAATATAACACAACAGCAAGCCGTGTTGAGCGTGCCATTCGCCATGCCATTGAAGTAGCGTGGAGCCGCGGTAATATCGACTCCATTTCTTCATTGTTCGGCTACACAGTCAGTATGTCAAAGGCAAAGCCGACCAATAGTGAATTTATTGCCATGGTGGCAGATAAACTTCGTTTGGAGCATAAGGCTTCTTGAAAGGGTGAGGAATAACTTACCTAGGCCCAACCATAATAAAAGACCAATGATTGTTCATTGGTCTTTTATTATGG
>NZ_JBCNAC010000035.1:0-7739 GCF_050477885.1 Neobacillus rhizosphaerae | reverse complement strand
GGTAAATAGGGGAAGTTTCTAATGCCTGAGCAAAGAGAAAAAGCGCACAACCGGTAAATAGAAGAAGTTTCTAATGCCCGTGGAAAGGGAAAAAGGACACGACCGGTAAATAGGGAAACTTTTTAATAACCGAGGGCAAGGGCAAGGTTGCCTGCTACTAAGGCCTAAGAATACGCTTAAGTGCCACTAGGTCTCTGTCAGCATTCCGCTAACCAATCGACCAGTATTCTTGATCGGAGCTGACCAAGGCGCTTGTGCATTCTGATATAATGAGAGTAACATAAGAAGAGAGGCAGTGAGCACGATGAAATTAGGTTATGCGGCATATCAGTCTCCATTTGGAACCATAAGAGTGATTGCAGATGCGGAAGGGATTAAGCGAGTCGAGCTATTTGAGGAGGATTGGGAAAAGTTTTTGAACGACCATCCTGATTTGATAGAAGACCCTGTCCTTTGTGGTGAAGCGATTCGTCAGTTGGACGAGTACTTCAGCGGAAAAAGGAAGGAATTTGACTTGCCCTTATCCATTGAGGGAACGGAATTTCGAATGCAAGTATGGAAGGCGCTGCAGTCCATTCCTTACGGTGAAGTAAAGAGCTATGCGGACGTAGCAGGAATGATTGGTAATCCAAAAGCGGTTAGAGCAGTTGGACAAGCTAATCGATCCAACCAGCTGCCCATTATTATTCCTTGTCATCGTGTGATTGGAAAAAGTGGAAGTCTGGGAGGATATGCAGGGACGAATACGCCTATTAAAAAAATGTTATTAGAGATTGAAGGCCACCTCATTCCCCAATAGAAATTACGTAATAGTACACTAAGCATGAAGATTAATTTCTTCATGCTTTTCTTATGCGGAGGATGGCCAAAACGGGTTAATGGTGCTAAAAGCGGGTACTCTAAACTAGAAAAGGAATGATGCATGATTGGAATAGTTCCTTTTGTCAAAAAGAAAACACTTCAACTTCGCTGTTATCTTGTGATAAAATCAATCGGTAATTCTACTTTGAATGTGGTGGGTGAATCACATGCTTTCTTCTTTTAAGAGGCTGTTAATTGGCCGGCCGTTAAAGTCAACGGCATTAGGTGAACAAAAATTAAATGTACTTAAGGCACTAGCTATCTTGTCCTCAGATGCTCTTTCCTCTGTAGCATACGGGACTGAACAGATATTAATTGTATTGGCAACCATTAGCGTGATTGCTTATTGGTATTCGATACCCATTGCGGTAGGCGTCTTGTTTCTTCTTGCTGCACTCATCTTATCCTATCGACAAATTATCTATTCCTACCCACAGGGTGGTGGAGCCTATCTTGTATCTAAAGAAAATATTGGTGAGAAAGCGGGACTAATTGCTGGGGGCTCCTTGCTTGTTGACTACATATTAACCGTAGCTGTTAGTGTATCCGCAGGAACGGACGCGATTACTTCGGCATTTCCTGCCCTGCATACCCATACAGTGCTGATTGCGTGCATTTTGGTTGTTTTCATTACCATTCTTAACCTGAGAGGGTTAACGGAGTCAGCATCGATTTTAGCCTATCCAGTTTATTTGTTTGTGGTTGCTCTCTTTGTTTTAATTGGAGTTGGACTATATAAAATAATGACTGGCGATGTGTCTCCAACTGCTCAGCATGCAGCAATTGGGGCACCGGTTCAAGGGATTACCCTATTCTTGCTGCTCCGAGCATTTGCTTCTGGATGCTCTGCCTTGACGGGAGTGGAAGCCATTTCAAATGCCATTCCAAACTTTAAGGATCCTGCACCAAAGAATGCGGCCAAAACACTGGTCCTAATGGGAACACTTTTAGCGATCCTGTTTTCTGGAATCACTTTTCTGGCGTATTATTACGGAGTCTCGCCGAAGCATGATGAAACAGTCGTTTCTCAAATTGCTAAAGAAACGTTTGGTCGAAACTACCTTTACTTTTTCGTCCAGGGAACAACTGCCCTGATATTGGTGCTTGCGGCCAATACAGGTTACTCTGCTTTTCCATTACTTGCTTTTAGCATGGCAAAGGATAAGTATATGCCAAGGATGTTTACCATTAGGGGGGACCGTCTCGGTTACTCAAATGGAATCGTTTCTTTAGGAATTGCTTCTATCCTGCTCATTATTGCTTTCCAGGGGAAAACGGAAAGCCTTATCCCACTCTATGCGGTTGGAGTATTTATTCCATTCACCTTGTCGCAAACGGGAATGATCTTAAAGTGGCTTAGGGAAAAACCAGCAGGCTGGCTAGCAAAATTGGCATCTAATTTAATTGGAGCTCTAATCACTTTAACGGTTTTAATCATTTTCTTCGTAACGAAATTAAGTCAAGTTTGGTTTGTTATCATCTTTTTGCCGTTAATTGTCATAGGTTTCCTAAGAATTAAAAAGCATTATGAAGCGGTAGGGGAACAATTAAGACTTCAACCTGGGGATTGTGATTATAACATTTCAGGTAACGTCATCATCGTTCCTGTCGCAGGGATTACGAAGGTTGTTGCCAATTCAATTAACTATGCCAAGTCTATTACTGATCAAATTTTTGCTGTGTATGTTTCCTTTGATCGTGAAGATGAAAAACGATTTGAGGAAAAATGGCAGCAATGGCAGCCGGATGTACGGCTGGTGACATTGCAGTCACATTACCGCAGTGTATTACAGCCATTATCGAAGTTTATTGATACGGTGGAACACAAGGCGAGTGAAAACAATTACCGAGTGACGGTGCTGATTCCGCAATTTATTACCAAGAAAAGCTGGCATAACATATTGCATAATCAATCAAGCTTATTAATCCGTACCTACCTCATATTTAAAAAGAGAGTAATTGTGGCAACCTTGCCATTCCATTTTAAAAAGTAAAAGAAGGTGAGAGGGACTTTGGTGTTTTTGGTGGAGAACAAGTGGATGATCTTGGTTATTCTTGAAGTGTTGGCGTGGTCTTCTACCTTTTTCTTGCTTTATGCGAGGTATGGGTTGAAGTCAAGCTTCTGGTTTAAGGTAGCCACTGTGCTTTTTGCATTAACGGGTGTGATTCCACAGGTTTTAATGGGGATTGTAAACTTTATTGCGACGAAAAAAATTGATATGTTTACATTGATTATTGTCCTACTAATTGTATATGGCTTCACGATTGGAAAAAAGCATGTGAAAAAGCTTGATGCCTGGGCACAAGCGAAGTTTTCCAAGCAATCGTCGTAAAAACCATAAGAAAGAAACCACCGATTCTAGTCGGTGGTTTTCTTTGTTTTTTTGATTAAAAAGTAAATCGCACCTAAAACTACTGCTGCAATGATGATTGGCATGACGTAGGGCTGTGCGTATTCTTTGATATGTGACCAGTTGCTTCCCAGTACCTTTCCTAAGTAAAGGAAAAGGATCGACCAAGGTAACACTGCTGCCACAGTGTAAAGCGTAAATTTTGTCGGTGACATTTTGGCGATACCAGCGGGAATCGAAATGGCATGTCTCACAACTGGAATGAAACGTGCAGAGAAAATGACGCCCGCTCCATATTTCTCAAACCATTGTTCAGCAATATCAATATGACTCTTCTTAATTAAGACAAACTTGCCGTATTTTTCTAAAAATGGCCGGCCGCCATAATAACCTGCCCAATATAAAAACAACTGAGCGATCGTTCCCCCGATGGTTCCAGCAATCACGGCACCAATAAAATTGAGATGGCCTTGTGCAATCATATAACCGCCATAGCCTAACACAATTTCACTAGGGATAATCTCAATCATTAACCCTAAGGCAATCCCAAAGTAGCCTAACTGTGATAAAAACTCCAAAACGCCATTAATAAAATCAGCCATAATTCACCTTCGCTTATGTAAAAAGTATTTTGTCTACTCTTATTTTATCTTAGATTGTCTCATTAAGAAATAAATTAGGTTAGCTACTTAATGATTTACTTGAAGAAAATAAGTAGGATTTATGATGATAACGAATGCTGTAAACAAGGCCCATTGCAAACATATTACCCATGAGGGAGCTGCCACCGTAACTAATAAACGGGAGCGGAATGCCTGTAATCGGCAGGACTTGGATCGTCATTCCGATATTTTGAAACACATGAAAGGTTATCACGCTAATAATTCCTGTACATACATACGTGTTAAAAGGGTCATTGGTTTCAAGTGAGGTTTTAATTAAATGATAAATTAATAGGAAGAAAAGGCCAATGACGATACTTCCGCCCACAAAGCCATACTCCTCACCAATCACACTAAAAATAAAATCTGTATGTGCTTCAGGAATATATACTTCCCGATGAGTAAAACCTTTACCAGTAATTAAACCTGAGCCGATCGCACTTAATGATTTTAATAGATGGTAGCTTGATCCTGATGAATGATTGGCTGGGTCAAGCCAAGAATAAATTCGATTGAATTGATAGGTCTTTACATGGAGGTATTTTTCAAGTAATTCAGGTTTTTGTAAAACAAGATAGAAGATAAGGGCACCGGTGGAAATCCCAGCACTATAAATAGGAATAATAACCTTCCATGTGATACCTGAAACAAGGATAAACCCTGTTAATATGGAAAGAATCACAAGTCCAGTTCCAAGGTCTGGCTGCATCATAATTAAACCGAGTGGAGCTGCAGTGGTTACACCTAATTTTAGCAATAAGAGAAAGTCAGTTTTCAATGATTTATCTATGTATTTTTCTTGGTGGCTGGTTGTTAAACGACTTAAGGCCAAAATCAAGAAGATCTTTACAAACTCGGAAGGTTGAATAGACCCTATCCCCTTAAAAATGAACCAGCTCTTTGCGCCGTTTCTGACTGGTGCAATGGACTCAGGGGCAACGTATACCGCAAGGAGTAACAATAAACCCAATCCATATAAATACCAGGAAAGCCGCTTGTACTGATAGGCATCAATAAAGATGGAAACAGATATAATTGCGGCTCCGACCACATACCAAAATACTTGCATGACTAAGAAGTCTTTTTCACCATATTGCTCGGAAGCTTGTGCGCTATAGATGGCCGCACAGCTGAAAAGGAAGAAGAGAAAAAGTAATAACGTTAATGTCCAGTCAAATCGATCGGCTTTTTTCATATAATTGCCCATTGCAACACCCAATTTTTTCTATTAATTATTAACCTTATGCTAGCAAACACGGGATTATCCCACAATACTAATAGGAAAAAATTACAACTCCTATAATAAATGACGTTTGTTTAAGAAAAATGTTTCGATTTTTCATAACTACAGGTGTTTTATAAACATGGTCGCTATGCCGAAGTAGGTAAGCAAAGAAAAGATGTCGTTTAAGGTGGTAATCAAAGGGCCTGATGCTACCGCAGGGTCAATCTTGAGACGATAAAGAATAAGGGGAATAACAGTCCCAGCAAGCGTTCCGATGATGAGGGTAAAGAAAAGGGAGCAACCGACAACCGCCCCAAGAATCAGATTTCCCTGCCATATATATGCAATAATCGAGATAAGGATGGCACAGGTAACCCCGATCGTAATGCCCACCCCGAGTTCTCTAATAATAAGGCGGGTAATCACTCCACGGTCAATATCATGTGAAATTAGCCCCCTAACGACAACCGCAAGGGACTGCGTGCCAGTATTCCCTGTCATCCCCGCGATCATGGGCATGAAAAAGGCAAGAGCTACAACCTGCTGCAAAGTATTCTCAAAGCTGCTGATAATCCTGCCTGAAATAAGTCCAATAAACAATAGCAAAATCAACCATGGTAATCGCCGTGCGGCCGCAACCAACATTTTAGTTTCAAAATCGATTGACTTTCCTGTGGCTGATAATTTTTCAATATCCTCATTCGCTTCTTTGATGACAATGTCGATAATGTCATCGACGGTGACAATCCCGACAAGGACATTGCTTTCATCGACAACGGGGATGGCTAAGAAGTCATATCGTTCTGCCATTCGAGCAACTACTTCTTGGTCGGTCGTTACTGTGACAGAAATGACTCGCTCATACATGATTGTTCGTATTTTTTCTTCAGGTTCAGCTAACAGGAGATCTCGATAGGAAACAACACCAACGAGTTTTCGTGTCTCGTCTGTGACATAAATATAGTTAATCGACTCGGCGAACTCCGCAAAGACCTTAAATTTTTCAACTGCTTCTTTAACAGTAAAATAGTCCCGAATCCATACAAAGCGGTTGGTCATGATTCGCCCTGCAGTTTCCGGAGGATAATTCATAATACCTTTAACGGCATTCGACTCTTCCGCTTTCATCCCTGATAAGAGATAATCCTTCTTTTCAGGAGATAATTCGTTTAATAAAAGGGCCAAATCGTCATTATCCATTAAGTCGAGAACCTTACTGGATTTTTCAATTCCGAGCTTGTTTAATAAATCCAGTTGTTCCGTTTTTGGTAACTCCTCCATTAAGTCTGCCAAGAGATCAAATTTTAAAAAGAGGAGAAATCGGGCTTTATGTTTCTCGGGTAGTTCCTCATAGATCTTTGCCACATCGTAAGGCTGAAGTTCATCTATGATGGATTCAAACTCAGCTTTTTTGTTTTCTTTTAACGTTTTTATGATATAAAGATTAATCTCATCTTGAGCCATATCTTTAATCATGCAGGCCACACTCCTTTCCTCAGGTGCGGTGTTGATGATTCTTTTAAAATAAATCAATGAAATAGAAGGGAAATAGAAATAATAAGAAGAAGAACTATAAAATAGTATGTGTAATTTCGAAAAGAAAATTGATTTGAATCATATGAAGGGCAATAAAAGAACAGATACAAAAACAAAATAGGTGTTATTCAAAAATATTATTTGTAAAAGAATTGAAATAAGCTATTTGACCTATTATTTGATAAAATAAGTAAGTATGAAATTAGGTTTAACAATTATTTTCTTTAAGACATAAATTACATGTGTTTGATCGGAGGAGTTTGGCTTTGAAGAAGCATCATCAAGACATACGGGATCTCATCTATGTCCATTTAAACCAAACAGACCAGTATGTTATGTCCTACGGTATTGAATTCGATGAATTTGCTGCTGCTTTTTCAGGTTCATTAAATCATCTGCTTTTATTAAAGCACCGTTTTGATGATGCTGATTTTAATATGCATACACTACTCGAATATTGTCCGGAAGATAGAATAAATAAATTAGCTGGCGAAGATGTATACAGTTATGGGGACTTTTGTTGGATTGATTTTATTGAAGAAGAGGTCTTAAATGAACTATCAGGGCAGGAGTTGGCTGAATTATTGTATCTTGGCCATCAAAAACATCATTTAAAGCTGCCTTTTTATAATAAGCTGGGGAATCGTTTTGTTTATTTAGCGCATGATGATGGCTGGTTTAACAAAATTTATTACCGAAGCTTTAAGGATTTTTTCCATTTACTTAGTGAAGTGGTTGCAGGCAAGGTTGGCGAGCTGAAACTGGAAAAGTCCATACTTGGTATTCGAAAAAAGCGGATTTATCCACCGGTGAATAAAGAAATTCTTCTCTCATTAACCCCGTTCATTAAGGAAGGAATTTGTATTTCTTTACGGGATGCCGATCATCAACGCGGACGTTTGGAAATTCCAATCTGGGTTATTGGTGATTTCGCGAATATGGATGACATGTATGAGGAATATGAAAATCTATCAAATAAACCATACCATGCCAAGCTGATCTTTGATAAAAAGACAAAAGAATGGAAATTGAATGTAATATAAAAGGCTGGCTCCTTGTGAGTCAGCCTATGCTTTTAACGATCATAAAATTCGACTTCGAGAA
>NZ_JBCNAC010000034.1:0-8375 GCF_050477885.1 Neobacillus rhizosphaerae | reverse complement strand
GCTGATCAAGGCGCTTGCGCTTTTCTTAAAACCAAATAGAAAATAATCCTTCGTTCACACCTAAGTTATACATATAGTAAAGTCCGAACAATATGCTGGTAATTCCCGTTATGTTGTTTAAGTGGCGATTCACTTGTTTACCAGAGGTTAGCACAAAAGGGAGACCGATTACGGTGGAGAAGCTAAGCATACCAGCAACGGTACCAACACCAAATATAAGGATATATAGGGCGCCCTGCCAAGCTGTTGATACCGTACTTATCGTTAAAAGTACCATGGCCGCACTCCCGGCGAGACCATGAACAAGTCCAATAAAAAAGGATTTTACATTTGAGCGTGTTTTTCTGATGTGTTCAGATGGTTTATATGTATGATGGTGTCGATGGGTAATGATGGATAATAGACTGTTAAAACCTAAGGTAACTAGCATGATACCTACGAGAAACTCGAGGTTCATGGCAACCGTATCGTTGATCGTATTTTTCGCCACAAGTAAGAACAGACCCACTATAAACAACGTTGAGGTATGCCCGATTCCCCAATACACGCCCGCAAAAAGTGATCGTTTAATATTTTTGGATTCACTAACAATGGTGGAAACTGCAATGACATGGTCGGGCTCAATGGCATGCTTGATTCCGAGTACAAAGCCTAATAATAAAATTGATAGTAATGAACCGGTTATCATATGTGTCGCCCCCGTATGGTTTGTCAAAATTATCATAACAGGAAAAACAAGTGCAAATGGCGTGAAATAGTGACAAATTACCAATAGATTGTTTTTAAGCAAGCTATTGGAAACATACAATAATCAATAGAAAAAAACATTACAAAATAGATTGGCTACATTTCCTTTCTTATTTAATAAAATGTTAAAATAAAACCGTGAAAGAGAATATGGAGGTTTTGGTATGAAGACAAAACTAGGGTTATTATACGGAGGAAAATCTGCCGAGCATCAAGTATCCTTACAGACAGCACTTGCTGTTATAAAAGCGTTAGATCTTGAAAAATTTGAAATTCATCCTATTTACATAAATGTCGAGGGACAGTGGGTTAAAGGACCTCAACTCAGTGAGCCGGTAGAGAACGTGCAAGCACTTGCGTTTTCACAGGGAAACCAAATATCCCCGCTTTCGTTAGCACCAGCGCTATTCCAAGCGGAGCCGCAGGCAGCTGCACCGCTTGATGTGATTTTTCCATTGCTTCATGGACCGAATGGTGAGGATGGAACGGTTCAAGGATTATTAGAATTATTAAACCTACCCTATGTGGGAAATGGTGTCCTTGCCTCAGCGGCGGGAATGGATAAAGTAATGATGAAAAATGTCTTTGCACAAGCAGGTCTCGCACAAGTAGCCTATGTTGCTTTTATTAAAAGCGAATGGGAAAAAGGGGCAGACGAAGCATATAGCAAGGTGGAGGCAGAACTAGGTTATCCATGTTTTGTCAAGCCTGCGAATCTAGGTTCAAGTGTTGGCATTAGCAAATGTACCAATCGCACTGAATTAGCTGCAGCTTTTGCGGAGGCTTTTCAATTTGACCGTAAAGTCATTATTGAAGAGGGAGTAGTTGCCCGTGAAATGGAGATTGCTGTACTAGGAAATGATGCCCCGGAATGCTCTGTTGCTGGTGAAATTGTTCCGAAAAAGGATTTTTATGATTACAAAGCGAAATATGAAGATGGGGATACCGCATTAATTATCCCTGCTGATATTACAGAAGATGAATACCTTGAGTTGGAAAAAATGGCGGTTCAAGCATTTAAAGCATTGGATTGCTCCGGACTTGTTCGTGCCGATTTCTTTTTAACAAAAGAGGGTAAATTATTAATCAATGAAGTGAACACGATGCCTGGCTTTACTCCGTTTAGCATGTTCCCACTTTTATGGAAGCATACTGGACTTGAGTATCCGCAATTAATTGAGCGTCTTGTTCAACTGGCAATCGAAAGACATACCGAAAAACAAAACATAAAATATACATTCTAGTATCGAAGAAAAGACAACGGAGACACGGCTGTAGTGCCGTGTCCGTTTCTGTTTAATAATTGATGAAGGAGGGTATTAAATGATCAAGCGGACTTTAAAACAGATTTCGGAGATGGTTTCAGCTAAAAATGATAGTAGCCTATTCTCAGATGTTGTGATTAACGGTGTGACCATTGATTCTCGGAAAATAGAGGCAGGAAATCTATTTGTCCCTATTAAAGGTGAACGTGTGGATGGGCATAAATATGTTGTGGAATCGATCCAAAAGGGAGCGGCGGCTGCCCTTTGGCAGAAGGATGTTCCCAATCCACCGGAAAACCTGCCTATTCTCATTGTGGACGACTGTCTCACTGCACTTCAGGAATTGGCCCGAAATTATCGGAAGCAGTTACCTGTTAAAGTGGTCGGAATTACTGGGAGTAACGGAAAAACAACGACTAAGGATATGACAACAAGTCTATTGTCGACACAATATAAAGTACAAAAAACAGAAGGAAACTATAACAATCATATTGGTCTTCCATTAACGGTGTTAAGCCTGCATGAAGATACGGAAATGGCTGTACTTGAAATGGGGATGAGCGGAAGAGGGGAAATTGAATTTCTCACCAAGCTTGCCTGCCCTGATGCGGTTGTGATCACAAATATTGGTGAATCCCATCTTTTGGATCTTGGTTCTCGTGAAGGGATAGCGGAAGCAAAATTAGAAATTCTACAAGGACTTCAGGATGGTGGGCTTGCTGTTCTCCATGGAGATGAGCCGCTTTTAATGGAGCGGATTAAACAATATAAAGGCAATGTCCAAGTGAAAACCTTTGGTAGAAATGAAACAAACGACTTATACCCAACTGAAATAACCCAAATGGCTCAAGGGAACCGTTTTAAAATGAATGCCTCAACGGAAAGTTTTGAACTTCCAGTGTTAGGAACTCATAATATTTTAAATGCATTAGCAGCTATGCACATTGCCCACTATTTTTCCATTCCGTATGAAAAAATGAAGGCAGGCTTTTCAGGAATTAAACTAACGAATATGCGTATGGAGCTAGTCGAGGGCAAACGTGGGGAAAAAATAATTAACGACGCCTATAATGCGAGTCCTACTTCTATGATGGCGGCAATCGAACTAGTGTCAAACCTCCAAGGGTATGATCGAAAAATCCTTGTTCTTGGTGATATGCTCGAGCTTGGGCCTCAAGAAGAGCAATACCATTTACAAATTGGAGAAGGCCTAGATGCTGAAAAAACGGATATTCTTTTTACTTTTGGTCCTCTAGGGGAACACATTGCCAAAGGGGCAAGGAAGGTTTTAGGGAAGCAGCATGTATTGGCTTTCCGTGATAAAGCAGAACTCATTGAGGAATTAAAAAAGCATGTGAATGAACAGACTTTAATCCTTGTAAAGGCATCTCGCGGGATGAAAATGGAGGAAATTGTTACGGCGTTACAAAAATAAGCTGAAGAAGAGTGGAACGGATTGGCAGGTGAACCAAGATGATTGGCTGTTTATGTATACATGGCTTTACAGGTGCCCCCTATGAGGTAGAACCTTTGGTTGAATTTTTACAGGAACATACGGATTGGGACTTTCGTGTTCCTACACTACCAGGACATGGTGAAACAAGTTCTTTAAAAGGAGTTCATTACCAGGAATGGATTACCCACGCAGAGACAGAATTGAAAAAACTCATTGAAACCTGTGATGAGGTATATGTGGTGGGTTTTTCAATGGGCGGGATGATCGCCAGTTATCTTGCTGCCAATTATCCAGTTGACAAGTTAATTCTCCTCAGCGCAGCTGCCTTTTATATTAATCCAAGGCAGCTGATTGCTGATATCAAGCTGACCTTAATGGACGCTTTCAAAGGAAATTTAAAAGAGAATGAATTATTTCACCGCTATAAAAGAAAAATAACAGAGACACCTTTAGCGGCTACTTTGCAATTCCGCAAACTTGTTTCAAATATTAAGCCCCTCCTAAACCAAGTGGAAGTCCCCACACTGATTGCACAGGGGGAGTGTGACGGGATTGTGCCGCTCAAAAGTGCTGAATACTTATACCAAACGATAGGTGCAAAACAAAAAAAACTTACCTATATCAAGCAATCGAAACATCATATATGCCATTGTGAAGAACGTGGTGCCCTGTTTAATCAAGTGTTAGACTTTTTGATGGAGCAGTAAGACTGTTGGAAATAGTAAGCAACGTGTCTTTATTGCAAAATACTAGTAAGAGTGGTATGATAATCATCAACGTGTCTAAAGAACGAGCAAAAAGGGCATACTCCTTGGGAGAATGTCTTTTTTTTGGTAAAATAAAGATGTTACCTGATTACTACGGCATTTTGATGCGTATCGGACGAAAATATTCAGTACTATAAATATTTTCAAATAGATGAAGGAGAATGAAAACATTGACAAAGTTTGAAGATTTAGGCCTAAGCCAGGCCACTTTAAAAGCTGTTCTCAAAATGGGTTTTGAGGAGGCAACACCAATCCAGTCAGAAACGATTCCATTGAGCTTAGAAAATAAGGATTTGATCGGTCAAGCTCAAACAGGAACCGGTAAAACAGCTGCATTTGGAATTCCATTGGTGGAAAAAATTGATACAAAAATGGATGCAATTCAAGGGATTATCATTGCACCAACCCGTGAGTTAGCGATTCAAGTTTCAGAAGAGCTTTATAAAATTGGATCGGGTAAAAGAGTTCGTGTCCTACCTATTTACGGAGGTCAGGATATCAGCCGCCAAATCCGTTCACTCAAAAAAGCCCCTCATATCATTGTTGGTACCCCTGGACGTGTTTTGGACCATATTAACAGAAAAACAATGCGCTTAGATACAGTAAATACGGTGATTCTTGATGAAGCAGATGAAATGCTAAACATGGGATTCATTGAAGATATTGAATCCATTCTTGCTGCAACTCCAGAAGAGCGCCAAACATTGCTTTTCTCTGCGACAATGCCAGGACCAATTCAAAGAATGGCAGAAAAGTTCATGAAGAACCCGCAAATTGTGCGTGTTAAAACGAAAGAAATGACTGTTCCTTCCATCGAACAATACTATCTTGAAGTTCAAGAAAGAAATAAATTCGATGTGTTAACAAGACTTCTTGATATTCAATCACCAGAATTGGCAATTGTATTTGGTCGTACAAAACGCCGTGTGGATGAGTTATCAGAAGCATTAACTTTAAGAGGATATACAGCAGAAGGTATTCACGGTGACTTAAGCCAGGCAAAACGTCTATCTGTTCTTCGTAAGTTTAAAGAAGGAACAATTGATGTGCTTGTAGCAACAGACGTAGCTGCAAGGGGTCTTGATATCTCTGGTGTGACTCATGTATACAACTTTGATATTCCACAAGATCCTGAAAGCTATGTTCACCGTATTGGACGTACTGGTCGTGCAGGTAAAAAGGGTATTGCATTAACATTCATTACACCGCGTGAAAAGTCTTATCTTGCAGTTGTTGAAAAAACAACCAAACGCAAGATGGAAAAAATGAAGGCTCCTACGCTTGATGAAGCATTAGAAGGCCAACAAAAAGCGGTTGTTGAAAAGATCGTTCAGACGATTGAATCGAATAACCTTCATTACTATAAAGCAGCTGCTCAAGAATTGCTTGAAGAAAACGATGCAGAAACGGTTATCGCTGCTGTCCTTAAGATGCTTACGAAGGAACCCGATACGACACCGGTTAAGCTGACAGAAGAACAGCTCCCGCAAAAAAGAGAAAGAAAGTCTTACAATGATCGTGACCGTAAAAGAAGAGATGATTCTAGAGGATCTTATGGTGGTGGCGATCGTAACAGAAAAAAGGCACCGGTAAAACCAAGAAGCGGTGAAAAAAGAACGGGTGGCAAGTCTTCTAAGCCAAGATCGTTTCAAGAACGTTAAATCATAGACAATAAGAAAGCATGGACTTTATGTTCATGCTTTTTTCTATGTCCAATAAGGGAATACTAATAAAAACCCTTACGATGGAGTGATTTTATGACGATTGTTCGTCTTGGCTATGTAGCAATGAGCGTAGAGGTAGCCAATGCTTCCCCCTCTCAAACGATGACCTTTGCGCAATTCAGCCGGATTAAAGACCGAGAGGCTGGCATTCGGAAACTAGAAAGAATTGCTATCTCAAACATAGAAAATTGTTTGCGGTTATTAAAACATAATGCGGCCAACGAAATTCACTTTTTTCGCTTAAGTTCTCGTCTGATTCCGCTTGCGAATCATGGAGAGTTATTAGATTGGAACTATATGGAACCCTTGAAAGAGTCGCTCGAAAATCTGGGCAGTTATAGTAAAGAAAAGGCCATGAGAATCGATTTTCATCCTGACCATTTTGTCGTTTTAAATACGCCCGATAAGGAAATTTTGAAAAACTCATTAAAAACCCTTGTGATGCATGAAGCGATGCTTAGAGGAATGGATATTGATACCGAACACCGATGTGTTCTCCATGTTGGTGGCGGGTATGAGGATAAAGAAAAAGCACTTGAGCTATTTATTCATAACTGGGCGTACATTAAGCCTTCGCTTCAAAAAATGATTATGTTGGAAAATGATGATACCACCTTCACGGTAAAGGAAACGTTATATCTATGTGAAAAATTAGGGATTCCAATGGTATTTGATTATCATCACCATTTAGCTAATTATGAAGATCTAGATTGGGTGTCAGATTGGGAGCGGGTAATTAGTACCTGGGCACATTCGCCGTTACCGGTGAAAATGCATATTTCTAGTCCTCGTTCGGAAAAGGATTTTCGCGCACATGCGGATATGGTGAACCCTGAAATGTTTATGGATTTTTTAAAAGAAATAAAAGGAACGGTACCGGAAATTCATTGCATGATAGAAGCCAAACAAAAAGATGCAGCGCTTTTTCAATTGGTGAAGGATTTAAAGGAGTATGAGTGCTTAAAATGGCTCGATCAGTCTAGTTTTCAGATGGAATAGACCTGAGAAAACGGAATGAAGAACAATTTTAAAGGAATGAAGCGGGTTTTTGTCCTTCATGAGGGTGATGAAGGACAATTTTCCTGGGATGGAGCAGGGTTTTGTCCTTCATCCTATTAATAAACTCAATCTCCAACTATAAATATTCCAGCCCAGTTATTTTTGACTCCAAAATCCAAGAACGGCAACAATAATAATGACTGCCCATACCAAAACCTTCACAGGCGATTGAAAAGACAGGTTTTTCTTTCTGGTGTTTGCCCAATTGGCGGTTCCACTAATAGAATCAGAAAGATCTTTTTTATTATAATAAGGAATAGCGCCAAGTAAAAAGCCGCCTAACAAACCAAAAAGATGTGCCGTAATATTTATATTTGGCTGAAGAAAGGTCATAATTAAACTAACTACACTGAGAGTGATAATTATTTGTGAGTTTTGTTTTGTCATCATATTTTTCCGGAAGATGATGATGGCTATATAATAGCCAAAAAGTCCAAAGATGGCACCACTTGAACCGACGTGTGTATACGTTAATGGCTCCAGCAGAAGTGTGGCCACATTGGCTATGATTCCAGAGAGGAGATAAACAAATAGAAATCTCCCTCCACCAAGCATACGCTCTAGGGCTGGCCCAAATAGAACAAGTGAGAAACTATTAAAGAGCATATGAGAGAAACCACTATGCATAAATGTTGGTGTAAGTAGCCTCCAAAATTCCCCTTCCATAATATAGAGATTAACTCCAGAAAAATTTTCAAAGAACCAATAGTTTGGGAATATTGGTAAGACGGTTAAAAGATATAATACTAAGTGAATGCTAACGATAATTGAAACAACGGGATAGAAACGAATAAACTCACGTAGGTTTTCAGTCCTTGTAAACATGAACACCCTCCTCTCACTATCATGATAACCTTATTTTCTGTCTTGTACACTATTATGCCGACGACAATATAAATAGAAGGATTGATGCACGATGATTAAAGGAATTGGTATTGATATTATTGAACTTTCAAGGGTTCAGGATATATTGAATAGACAAACGAAGCTAATTGACCGGATCTTAACCGCTCGTGAAAGGGATACATTCGAAACCCTATCAGAAAGGCGTAAGGTGGAGTTTTTAGCAGGGAGATTTGCAGCCAAAGAGGCATTTTCAAAAGCGGCAGGAACCGGAATTGGAAAGGACCTATCCTTTCTAGATATTGAAATTATCAGCGATCAACTCGGAAAGCCGCATATAGTAAAACCCAATGTCCTGGCGCATTTATCGATCTCACACAGCAGGGAATATGCCGTGGCACAAGTGGTGATTGAAGAGATTGAAAAAGGCCTTGTTTAAAGATTTCTTTGTTAAGTTTCTTGTTGAATTGGCATCCTGTTGATTGGAGCGGTAGGCACGAAGACTCCTGTGGGA
>NZ_JBCNAC010000033.1:0-7964 GCF_050477885.1 Neobacillus rhizosphaerae | reverse complement strand
CCCACGGAAAGCGAAGTGCCTGGAGTGGAAATCAACAGACTAATTAAATTGAACAAAAATATAGACAGCTTGGCAACTTCGTTATCATAAACCCTAAGGTTGTCTCATATATTCATAGGGAACTAGGAGAGACAAGGTCAGCTATGGTCATTTTGGAAAACAAATCTCTTTTTAAAGAAAGAATTTGTTTTGATTCCACTGCCTGATCCCTGCCTTTCTCTTCTCTATAATCATATGAAATGAGACAAGAAGGGGTTGAAGGAATGAAGAAAAAGTTAGTGCTGCTCATGACAGGACTGATGGTCATCTTTTTACTAGCTGCCTGTGGCTCTAAATCACAAGATGACGTGGTGAAAGAGTTAAATGGTAAATTAGGAGATTTATCGAGCTACAAAGTGAACGCGAAAATGACATTGAAAATGGGGGCAGATTCACAAGTTTATAACGTGGAAATCTGGCATAAGGATCCTACTTTCTATCGCGTCAATTTAAAGAATGCCGAAAAAGATCAAAGTCAAATGATTTTAAGAAATAACCAAGGGGTATTTGTCCTTACTCCTGCCCTAAATAAAAGTTTCCGTTTCCAAAGTGATTGGCCACAAAACAGCAGCCAGGCTTATTTGTATGAATCACTAATCAAGGATATTGTTGCGGACAAAGAGGCCAAGTTCTCCTCTACTAAAGACTTTTATGTGTTTGAAACAAAAACTCGTTATCAAAATAATAGTATGCTTCCATTCCAGGAAATTAAACTAAATAAGAGTGACCTATCACCTGCAGTTGTAAAGGTAATGGACCCGGATCGAAATGCGCTTGTGACTGTAGAGTTTTCGAAGGTTAAATTTAATGCGAGCTTCGATAAAGACGATTTCGATATGAAGAAGAACATGACCCGTGCCCAGCTTAATTTGCCGGCGATGGCAGATGGCGGCGACAAATCCTTTAGCGTGAAATATCCTACTGTGGAGCTGAAAGGAACAAAGTTAATTGGCGAAAAAGAAGTAGCCATTGAAGATGGAAAACGAGTGGTCCTCACTTATGACGGTAAAAAGTCATATACACTTGTACAAGAAAAAGTAACTGCGAAGGTAGCGTCTACAACACCAACCTATGTTGAGGGCGATATTGTGGATTTAGGTCTCACCATTGGAGCAGTAACGGATCATTCGATTTCATGGTCACATGGTGGTGTCGATTACATGATCGCATCGAAAAACCTAACGAAGGATGAAATGATCGAGGTGGCAAAATCCGTTCAGGGTGATGCTGTAAAATAGGGAATTAATGAAGCAGGCCCATTAAGGGTCTGTTTTTCTTTTTGTAGAAGTTGTAATATAGTAACTTGAAAAGTAGTCTGTTATTTTTTTGTGATAAAATAATTTAATGTGTTAAATTTAATTAGGAAGTGGAAGTATGGAAGATCAAGGCTATTTCTATCGGGATACATGGGCAGAAATCGATTTAGATTGTATCTCAGAGAATGTCACCTCCGTAAAAAAACATCTGCCTCAACAGGTTTCAATAATTGGAGTAGTAAAAGCGAACGCTTATGGTCATGGGGATGTACAAGTCGCAGAAACGGCATTGGCTGCCGGTGCGTCATATTTAGCGGTTGCCTTCATGGATGAAGCGATTGCTTTGAGAAATAAAGGGATTGAAGCTCCCATTCTTGTTTTAGGAGCGACAAGGCCAGAAGATATCAATATGGCAGCTAAGTTTTCAATCACCCTTACCGTTTTTCAAGAGGAATGGCTGGAAGAAGCAAAAAAACATCTACAAACCGATCAAACAGTGGCTCTTCATATCAAAGTAGATACGGGTATGGGGAGAATTGGTGTCCGAAGTGTAGAGGAGCTACACTCTATTCATCGACTCATCGGTGAGGATGAACGCTTGGTTCTAGAAGGTGTGTATACTCATTTTGCAACGGCGGATGAACTGGATCAAAGCTATTTTCAGCAGCAGCTGGAGTTATTTGAAAAAATGATTTCATCATTGCCGGAACGTCCGAAATACGTACATTCAAGTAATAGTGCTGCTGCTATACGGTTTCCAAAGGCCTATTTTAACGCGGTTCGAATAGGGATTGCGATGTACGGGCTGACTCCATCTTTAGAAATGGAAAAAGAAATCCCTTTTTCGATAAAAGAAGCCTTCTCCTTACATTCACGGCTTGTCCATGTGAAAAAACTGACAAAAGGTGATAAAGTGAGCTACGGGGCCACGTACGAAAGTGAAGACGAAGAGTGGATTGGGACGATTCCGATTGGTTATGCAGACGGATGGCTGCGTAAGCTTCAAGGTCAGGAAGTGCTGGTAGCGGGTGAACGTTCGCCAATTGTCGGTAGAATCTGTATGGATCAATGCATGATACGCCTCCCTAAATATGTACCAGTTGGAACTACGGTTACTCTAATTGGAAAGCAAGAAAATCAATTCATTTCCGTGAATGAAATCGCTCAAAAACTCGAGACAATCAACTATGAAGTGCCATGTATCATTGCAAATCGAGTTCCTCGCCTTTATAAAAAGGGCGATAAAATTGTCGATTTGAAAAATGATTTGTTGAACAATTATCAGTCCTAAAAAAAGAAATTTAAACATATTTATGTTATTGCGGTAAATTGTGCATAAAAGCATCTTTTATTGGCTTATAATACAGTAGAATTATATTTAGTCTATGAATTAAGGTTGAATAGTGTTATTATTAAATATGGTACAGATAAATTATATTGGTGTGTAGTGATGGTGGAGGTGTATGTTTGTGTCTGAATCCGGCGCAACTACGGAAATCTTGGTGAAATTACCGCAACATCTTTTAACGGAATTAGATGGTTTCGTTAAGCAAGAAAATGTGAACCGAAGCGAGTTTATCTACCAGGCAACAAAAATGTATCTACGCGAACGTAAAAAGAGACAAATTCGCGAGTCTATGAGACGTGGATACATGGAAATGGCTAAAATTAATCTAAGAATTGCGTCAGAAGCATTTCAAGCAGAATATGAGGCAGAACACACAGTTGAACGTCTTGTAAGCGGAGGATAATCCTTTGATTGTCAAGCGTGGTGACGTTTATTTCGCGGACCTATCCCCAGTTGTTGGTTCTGAACAAGGCGGCGTCCGACCAGTACTTGTCATCCAAAACGACATCGGGAATCGGTTTAGTCCCACAGTGATTGTTGCAGCGATTACAGCTCAAATTCAAAAAGCTAAGCTTCCTACTCATGTAGAGATTGATGCGAAGCGCTACGGATTTGAACGAGATTCGGTCATTCTGTTAGAGCAGATTCGTACAATTGATAAGCAGCGGTTAACCGATAAGATTACCCATCTCGATGACGAAATGATGGAGAAAGTGGATGAAGCCTTACAGGTAAGCTTAGGTCTCATCGAATTTTAGTATTACAGCACGCTCTTTACAAAAAGAGCGTTTTTTCATACATATCCTGACCTCATTCTATAATTCTGCCTAAAGCAAGCTACGCCAGCTTGCTTTTCTTTTTGTTAAAAACTGCTTTTAGCAGCTTTAATGAAACGTTTCCTGAATTTTGGTACAATATGTAAGGGAAGTAGAAGTCCGTATACTAGATAAATACAAAATGGAGGATTGTTTTGTGAATGATACAATTGTAAAAGATGATCAATTACTAGGAAAAATCGCTGCTGAACAATCAATTTCTTATAAACAAGTGAAGAGTGTCATTTCATTACTTGAAGAAGGTAACACTGTTCCCTTCATCGCTCGTTACCGCAAGGAAATGACAGGAGCACTTGATGAAGTTCAAATCCGAAATATTTTAGAGAGATGGCAATACATACAGAATCTTGAACAAAGAAAAGAAGAGGTCCTTCGGATTATTGCAGAGCAAGGCAAACTAACGGACGAGCTCAATCGTGCTATTACAAAAGCTGAAAAGCTTCAAGAAGTGGAAGATTTATACCGCCCTTATAAACAAAAGCGACGGACAAAAGCGACTGTTGCTAAAGAAAAAGGATTAGAGCCTTTTGCGGAGTGGTTGATGACTTTTCCGAAAGAGAGTATCGAAGGAAAAGCAAAGGAATTCTTATCCGAGGAAAAACAAGTCCTCACCATTGAAGAGGCAATTGCTGGTGCGAAAGATATCATTGCAGAAATGGTTTCAGATGATGCGGAAAGCCGCAAATGGATTCGCAAAGAGACCTTCAAATCTGGCACGGTTGCCTCAGTTGTAAAAGATGCGGAAAAAGACGAGAAAAATGTGTACGAAATGTACTATGAATATGAAGAACCAGTTAATAAAATTGTTCCCCACCGCACGCTTGCTTTGAATCGCGGGGAGAAGGAAGACATCCTGAAGGTATCGATCAAAATGAATGTCGATTTAATCTTGACCTACCTTTCAAGAAAATGGATTCGTAATCAACACTCACCAGTAGCACAGGTGATAGTAGAGGCGATTGAAGATAGTTATAAGAGACTTATTCAGCCATCGATCGAACGCGAAATTCGTAGTGAGTTAACCGAAAAAGGGGAAGAACAAGCCATACATATTTTCTCTGAAAACTTAAAGAATCTGTTATTGCAGCCGCCGTTAAAAGGAAAAGTGGTTATCGGTGTCGACCCTGCATATCGGACAGGTTGTAAATTAGCGGTTGTTGATGAAACGGGTAAGGTATTAAAGATTGATGTGATTTATCCGCATCCTCCGGTTTCGAAAACAAAAGAAGCGCGTGAAAAGTTTATTTCTATTCTGCGCGAGTATAAGGTGGAAATGGCCGCAATCGGAAATGGAACAGCCTCTAGGGAAACGGAACAGTTTGTTGCTGATATCCTAAAAGAATTGAATGAGGAAATCTTTTATTTAATTGTGAATGAAGCGGGTGCTAGTGTGTACTCTGCCTCTGACATTGCTAGAGAAGAGTTTCCTAATTTTCAGGTTGAAGAAAGAAGTGCTGTTTCTATTGCAAGACGTTTGCAGGATCCACTTGCCGAGTTGGTGAAGATTGACCCGAAATCAGTGGGTGTTGGTCAGTACCAGCATGACGTAACGCAAAAACGTTTATCCGAATCACTACATTTTGTCGTTGAGACAGCAGTTAACCGTGTAGGTGTAAATGTAAATACTGCTTCTTCCTCTTTGCTGCAGTACGTGGCAGGTCTGAATAAAACGGCTGCCAACAATATTGTTAAGAAGCGTGAAGAGGAAGGGAAGTTCACCAGCAGGGTTCAACTAAAGAAAGTCCCTCGTTTAGGTGCGAAAACATATGAGCAAGCGATTGGCTTCTTACGAGTATTAGACGGGAAACAGCCGCTAGACCGCACCGGTATTCATCCGGAGAACTATGATGAGGTTAAGAAATTATTATCAAAGTTGGGCTTTACCACGGATGATTTAGGAACGGAAGCATTAAAAGTCGCACTAAGCGGTCTTGATTTAAAGTCTGTTTCTGAAGAGTTATCGATTGGTGAGTTAACCCTAAAGGATATTATTGATGCTTTAGTCAGACCGGAACGTGATCCGCGTGATGATTTACCAAGACCGCTACTGAAAAAAGATGTTTTAAAGCTCGAAGACTTGAAGGCTGGAATGGAGCTTCAGGGAACAGTTCGTAATGTCGTCGATTTTGGTGCGTTTGTAGATATCGGTGTAAAACAGGATGGTCTTGTTCACATCTCTAAGCTGAGTAACCGTTTTGTCAAGCATCCGCTAGATATTGTTTCAGTTGGTGATGTAGTAACAGTGTGGGTGGATTCAGTTGATATGAAAAAGGGCAGGGTCGCGTTAACGATGCTGCCACCGTCAAAACAATAATGGAAAAAGGAAACACTGCTTTTTAATATAATAAGAAAGGATAAACTCGACTTCGAGTATTGTCCAGCTCCAGCGCCTAGCCAGTTTTCATCCTGAATAATCTGCCTCGAGTATCTTGTAACAATCATGGCTTGATAAAGCGATGATTGTTACAGCTCGGGTCAAATAACCTTCTGCAATAAAAGTCAAAGAGCGACTTTTCTTGCAGAAGGTTATTTGCCTGTCGGGGCTGATCAAGGCGCTTGCGCATTTCTTATGAGCAGTGTTTTTTTCTGTAAAAAAACCAGCACTGGTTTAAGAGTTTGATCTGGTAGCGGTCCTTCTCATAGAAAGCCCTTTTCATTTGGTTTTGCAACCAAGTTGGCATAATGAAAACCTCCCGAAAAGTTCGTCACCATTAATGGTATAAACAATATATGCTATAATAGGTTGTCACGTTCGCGAAAAAGGGGATGAAAGGTAAGATGACCGAGCAGGAATTGCAAATATTAGTCGAAAAGATCTCTGTTGAGTCATTTGGAAAACCTTTTAGTCACCAAGCGACCTTTAATCCGAGATTACGTTCTACTGGAGGAAGATATCTACTAGGGACACATAATATAGAGATCAATAGAAAATACTTAGAGCAGTTAGGGGAAGATGAGCTAATCGGCATAATTAAACATGAGCTTTGTCATTATCATCTTCATCTTGAGGGGAAAGGTTATCAGCATAAAGATGTAGACTTTAAGGCATTGCTGAAAAAAGTAAAAGCTCCTCGATTCTGTTCTCAGCTCCCGGATAAAAAGGTAAAGCTTTCAGCGAAAAAACTCCTAATATACCAATGCTCAAATTGCCAGATCACCTATACAAGAAAAAGAAGTATCAATACCAGCAGATATGTATGCGGCAAATGCCGAGGTAAGCTTGTGAAAGCTAAGGAAATAATAGTAGGCTAGAGTGAAAAATCTGGAATTGAATTTTAT
Source organism: Neobacillus rhizosphaerae (assembly GCF_050477885.1). GTDB lineage: Bacteria > Bacillota > Bacilli > Bacillales > Cytobacillaceae > Neobacillus > Neobacillus rhizosphaerae_A. Next base: position 1,206 of record NZ_JBCNAC010000033.1, on the reverse strand, counting down.
CTAAAAACTATGTTGACTTTCTGTTAAAGCGTCATTATAATGTAAAGAGTCGACAGGGCAAACGCCTTGTTAAAGACAAGATAAACATTATTCCGCAGTAGCTCAGTGGTAGAGCTATCGGCTGTTAACCGATCGGTCGTAGGTTCGAGTCCTACCTGCGGAGCCATTATGGGGAAGTACTCAAGAGGCTGAAGAGGCGCCCCTGCTAAGGGTGTAGGTCGGGTAACCGGCGCGAGGGTTCAAATCCCTCCTTCTCCGCCATAATAATTTATACGGCCCTTTGGTCAAGCGGTTAAGACACCGCCCTTTCACGGCGGTAACACGGGTTCGAATCCCGTAAGGGTCATCAGGGACGGGGAGTGACATTGACTCATTTCCTGTTTCTTAATCTTTATAATTAGTATTTACAATATTGGGCTATAGCCAAGCGGTAAGGCATCGCACTTTGACTGCGACATGCGTTGGTTCAAATCCAGCTAGCCCAGCCATTTTTCTTCAATGAGCCAATTGCTCAGTTTTAGATAAAATGAGCCATTAGCTCAGTTGGTAGAGCATCTGACTTTTAATCAGAGGGTCGAAGGTTCGAGTCCTTCATGGCTCACCATTTTAAATGAATATGCGGGTGTGGCGGAATTGGCAGACGCACCAGACTTAGGATCTGGCGCCGCAAGGCGTGGGGGTTCGACTCCCTTCACCCGCACCAACCAAACATTTCCTGTTGAAATGAATTAGTTATCGTGTTATGATTGTCTTTGTCGCTAACTATCCTGCGGTCGTGGCGGAATGGCAGACGCGCTAGGTTGAGGGCCTAGTGGGGGCAACCCCGTGGAGGTTCAAGTCCTCTCGGCCGCACCAAAAACTTTATTGACAAACCAAACTGAGTATGATATACTTTGAAAGTTGATTTTAAAAGATGCGCCCGTAGCTCAATTGGATAGAGCGTCTGACTACGGATCAGAAGGTTATGGGTTCGACTCCTTTCGGGCGCGCCATTCTTATTACGGGAAGTAGCTCAGCTTGGTAGAGCACTTGGTTTGGGACCAAGGGGTCGCAGGTTCGAATCCTGTCTTCCCGACCATTCAACATTTTTAATAATTATATGCGGGTGTAGTTTACTGGTAAAACCTCAGCCTTCCAAGCTGATGTAGTGGGTTCGATTCCCATCACCCGCTCCAAATTTTGTTCTAAGATTGTTCTTTGAAAACT
>NZ_JBCNAC010000032.1:0-29873 GCF_050477885.1 Neobacillus rhizosphaerae | reverse complement strand
TAGCCATGCAACCTTTCCACGGGCATTAGAAATTTCCCCTATTTACCGTTCGGATACTTTTTTACGTTCCACGGGCATTAGAAATCTCCCCTATTTACCGTTCGCATACTTTTTCACTTTCCACGGGCATTAGAAACCTCCCCTATTTACCGTTCGCATACTTTTTCACTTTCCACGGGCATTAGAAACCTCCCCTATTTACCGTTCGCATACTTTTTCACTTTCCACGGGCATTAGAAACTTCCCCTATTTACCGTTCGCATACTTTTTCTCTTTCCACGGGCATTTGAAACTTCCCTATATGGAACTGGACATTATGAAAAAGACACCCCGGAATACGGAGTGCCTTTGAATAGTAAAATTACTTGCTTAAGTTATAGAAAGACTTAAGGCCGTTGTATTGGCTAGTTTCACCTAATTGATCTTCGATACGAAGTAATTGGTTGTACTTAGCTACGCGGTCAGTACGTGATGGCGCACCAGTCTTGATTTGACCAGCATTTGTAGCAACTGCGATATCAGCAATTGTGTTATCTTCAGTTTCACCAGAACGGTGAGAGATAACAGCTGTGTAACCAGCACGCTTAGCCATTTCGATTGCATCAAATGTTTCAGTAAGAGTACCGATTTGGTTAACCTTGATAAGGATTGAATTACCGATACCTTTTTCAATTCCTTCAGCAAGCTTCTTCGTATTTGTTACGAATAAGTCGTCACCAACTAATTGAACTTTTTTACCAAGACGCTCAGTTAAAAGCTTGTGACCTTCCCAGTCGTTTTCATCTAAACCGTCTTCGATTGAGATGATTGGGTATTTAGAAGCAAGCTCTTCATACCAGTCAACCATTTCAGCAGATGTCTTCACAACACCTTCGCCAGAAAGATGATACTTACCGTCTTCTTTGTTGTAGAACTCAGAAGATGCAGCATCCATTGCTAACATAACTTCTTCGCCAGGCTTGTAGCCAGCTTTTTCGATTGCTTCAACGATTGTTTGAAGTGCTTCTTCGTTAGAGCCTAGGTTTGGAGCAAATCCACCTTCGTCACCAACAGCTGTGTTAAGACCTTTAGACTTAAGAACTGATTTTAATGTATGGAAGATTTCAGCGCCCATGCGAAGTGCTTCTTTAAAGCTTGGAGCACCTACTGGCATAATCATGAATTCTTGAATATCTACGTTATTATCAGCGTGCTCTCCACCATTAACGATGTTCATCATTGGAACTGGAAGCTGCTTAGAGTTGAATCCTCCAAGGTATTGATATAAAGGAATATCAAGGTAGTTAGCTGCAGCGTGAGCAACCGCCATAGAAACACCAAGGATTGCGTTGGCACCTAATTTACCTTTGTTTTCTGTTCCATCAAGCTCGATTAATGCATGGTCAACTGACACTTGATCAAGTACGCTGAATTCTTCTCCTACAAGCATTGGCGCAATGATTTCGTTAACGTTGTCAACTGCTTTAAGAACACCTTTACCAAGGTAGCGAGACTTGTCACCGTCACGAAGTTCAACTGCTTCGTATTCACCAGTAGAAGCACCACTTGGAACTAACGCGCGTCCAAATGCACCTGATTCAGTGAAAACTTCTACTTCAATTGTTGGATTACCACGGGAGTCTAATACTTCACGAGCGTATACATCTGCAATAAATGGCATTTAATATCTCTCCTTAAAATGGTTTAATCGGTCGTTTAGAAACGAACAGTTTTATTTTATTAATGAAGTTCCAGTCATTTCGACTGGTTTTTCAACCTTTAATAAATCTAACATAGTTGGAGCGAGATCTCCAAGGATACCACCGTCACGTAACTCCACACCTTGCTTTGTTACAATGACTGGAACAGGATTTGTTGTATGAGCAGTCATTGGCTCGCCTTCTAAAGTGATTACTTCGTCGGCATTACCATGGTCTGCTGTAATAATTGCTGTACCACCTTTTTCAAGGATCAGATCAACAATTTTCCCTAAGCATTCATCCACCGTTTCAATCGCTTTGATTGTCGGTTCAAGCATTCCAGAGTGTCCAACCATATCTGGGTTTGCGAAGTTCAAGAGGATGACATCAAATTTATCATTTTGGATTTCATTGAGTAATGCATCTGTTACTTCATAAGCACTCATCTCTGGCTTCAGGTCATAAGTTGCAACCTTTGGAGAGTTGATTAAAATCCGCTCTTCACCAGGAAACTTCTCTTCGCGGCCACCGCTCATAAAGAACGTTACGTGCGGGTACTTTTCCGTTTCCGCAATTCGAAGCTGCTTTAAGTTATTTTGAGCCAAGACTTCACCTAACGTGTTGTCTAGGTTTGTAGGTTTAAAAGCTACATAGCCATCTACACTTTCACTGAAATGTGTTAAGCACACAAAGAATAAATCCTTAGGATGCTTTGGACCACGGTCAAAGGCACGGAAATCAGCGTTAGTAAATGTATTAGAAATCTGAATCGCACGGTCAGGACGGAAGTTATAGAAAATAACGGCATCATTGTCTTGAATCGTTGCAACTGGCTGTCCATCTTCCTTTGTAATCACGGATGGGATTACGAATTCGTCAAAGATTCCATGTTCATATGAATCCTTTACCACATCCATTGGGTTTGTGTAGGCTGGACCTTCTCCATACACCATAGAACGGTAAGACTTTTCTACACGCTCCCAGCGCTTGTCACGGTCCATTGAATAGTAACGGCCTGAAATGGTTGCGAATTCACCCACGCCATACTCCTTCATTTTATCCAAAGTTTGCTGAATATATTTTTCCGCAGTTTTTGGACCAACGTCACGTCCATCAAGGAAAGCATGGATATATACTTTTTCGACGCCTTCTTCTTTTGCTAGTTTCAATAGGGCAAACATATGTTGAATATGGCTGTGTACGCCGCCATCTGAAAGTAAGCCAAATAAGTGAAGGGCAGTGCCGTTTTTCTTCACATGCTCCATTGCACCTGTAAAAGTATCATTCTTTTCAAATTCGCCTTCACGAATGGCAATGTTTACACGAGTTAAGCTTTGGTACACGATACGTCCAGCACCAATATTCAAGTGTCCTACCTCAGAATTTCCCATTTGTCCTTCAGGAAGGCCGACTGCCTCACCAGATGCTGTTAAATGGGAGTGTGGATAGGTGCTCCAGAAGCGGTCAAAGTTTGGTTTCTTCGAATGTGCGACCGCGTTTCCTTTTTGTTCTCCTCTACATCCAAATCCATCAAGGATGATCAGAGCAACTGGAGATTTATTCATAACTGCCTGCCTCCAGTAACTGTAAAAATGATTGTGCTTCAAGGCTTGCTCCGCCTACTAATGCACCATCAATATCAGGCTGTGCCATGTATTCTTTAATATTTTCCGGCTTCACGCTGCCGCCGTACTGAATTCTAACCGCGTCTGCAACATCTTGAGAGAATTGCTGTGCAACTACTTGACGGATATGCGCACAAACATCGTTTGCATCCTTTGAAGTAGAAGATTTACCAGTTCCAATCGCCCAAATTGGTTCGTATGCGATCACTGATTGCTTCACTTGCTCATTAGTCAAACCTGCAAGTGCCTTCACAACTTGGTCACCAACTAATTGGTTGGTTTCACCATTTTCACGCTGTTCTAGAGTTTCTCCACAGCAAATGATTGGAGTTAAGTTGTATTTAAACGCTGCTAGCGCTTTTTTGTTCACTGTTTCATCAGTTTCGTTGAACATTTCACGGCGTTCTGAGTGGCCGATGATGACATAGTTCACACCAAGATCTGCAAGTGCTTTCGGGCTAATTTCGCCTGTAAACGCTCCGTTTTCTTCAAAGTGCATGTTCTGAGCACCAATTTTCACATCGCTACCTTCTGTTACTTCTACAAGATTTTGTAAAAATAAAGCAGGTGCACAAATAACAGAATCGATTTTATCTGCAGCAGGTACAAGACCTTTCACTTCTTCCGCAAAGCTTCTTGCTTCAGAAAGAGTCTTGTTCATTTTCCAGTTACCTGCAATGATTGGTTTACGCATTAAGAGCACATCCTTTCATGGTTGTAAAAAAGAGCAATGATTATTTATCGTTTAACGCAACGACGCCTGGCAATGCTTTGCCTTCCATAAACTCTAGAGAAGCGCCACCGCCTGTAGAAATGTGACTCATTTTATCGGCTAAGTCGAACTTCTCAACTGCAGCTGCTGAATCTCCACCGCCAATGACTGAATATGTACCTTCTGCTTCAGAAAGTGCTTCTGCAACGGCTTTCGTACCGCCTGCAAATTTGTCAATTTCAAATACACCCATCGGTCCGTTCCAAATGACAAGTTTAGATTTTTTGATTACATCAGCGTAAATCTCTCTTGTTTTTGGTCCAATATCAAGAGCTTCCCAATCAGCAGGAATTTCTTCGATTGCTACCACCTTTGAATTAGCATCTGCAGAGAAATCATCAGCTACTACTGCATCGACTGGCATATAGAAGTTAACACCTTTTTGTTTCGCTTTTTCCATAAATGATTTAGCTAGCTCAATCTTATCTTCTTCAAGAAGAGATTTTCCCACTTCATGGCCTTGAGCCTTGACAAATGTATAAGCAAGTCCACCACCAATAATGAGGTTGTCGACTAATTCTAAAAGGTTTTCGATTACGCCGATCTTATCCTTAACCTTTGCACCACCAATAATCGCTGTAAATGGACGTTCAGGATTAGAAAGTGCTTTACCAAGTACTTCAAGTTCTTTTTCCATTAAGAAGCCTGAAACAGCTGGCAGGTTATGGGCAATTCCTTCAGTTGAAGCATGCGCACGGTGTGCGGCACCAAAGGCGTCGTTCACATAAACATCAGCAAGCTCCGCAAATGCTTTTGCCAACTCAGGGTCATTCTTTTCTTCACCAGGGTAGAAGCGTACATTTTCTAGTAATAGAACATCGCCCTCTGCCATAGTGTCAATTAACGCTTTTACAGAGTCACCATAAGCTTCATCTGCTTTTTTCACGTCTTTACCAAGAAGTTCTGAAAGTCTAACACCGACTGGAGTTAAGCGCATTTCTTCGACCACTTTTCCCTTTGGTCGGCCGAAATGGCTTGCCAAAATCACTTTTGCTCCCTGTTCGATTAAGTACTGAATCGTTGGCAATGCTGCACGAATGCGTGTTTCGTCTGTAATTTTTCCATCCTGCATTGGGACGTTAAAATCAACCCGACAAAAAACACGTTTACCTTTAACATCTACATCTTTTAATGTTTTTTTGTTCATGTAAAGGACCTCCTTTAGTTTGGCACTTCAAAATGCTTCAAATTTCATTAAAAAAGGAGGGGGAATCCTCCCCGCTCCCCTTTGGAATACCATTTAACATTATAATTTGTTTATGACTGGAATGCCAATCATATCCAAGTTAAAAATTAAAGTCCTTTTGCAGCGATGTAATCAACTAGGTCAACAACGCGGTTAGAGTAACCAACTTCGTTATCGTACCAAGATAATACTTTCACCATGTTTCCTTCAAGAACCATAGTTGATAATGCATCGATTGTAGAAGAAGCAGTGCTTCCGTTGTAGTCGCTAGATACTAATGGAAGATCGCTGTATTCTAAGATGCCTTTTAATGGACCTTCAGCAGCAGCTTGTAATGCATTGTTTACTTCTTCAGCTGTTACTTCTCTTTCTAATTCTGCAACTAAATCCACAACAGATACGTTTGGAGTTGGAACACGCATAGCCATACCGTTTAACTTACCTTTTAGTTCAGGAAGAACTAGAGAAACCGCTTTTGCAGCACCAGTTGAAGTTGGGATCATGTTCTCAGCTGCTGCACGTGCACGACGGTAGTCCTTGTGTGGTAAGTCAAGGATTTGTTGGTCATTTGTATATGAGTGAACAGTTGTCATCATACCGCGCTTGATTCCGAAAGTATCGTTTAATACTTTAGCAAATGGAGCTAAGCAGTTTGTAGTACAAGATGCGTTTGATAATACGTGGTGGTTAGCTGCATCGTACTTATCTTCGTTAACACCCATAACGATTGTGATATCTTCGTTAGATGCTGGAGCAGAGATGATAACTTTTTTAGCGCCTGCTTCAAGGTGCTTCGCTGCATCTTCACGCTTTGTGAAACGGCCTGTAGATTCAACTACTACATCAACACCAAGGTCTCCCCAACCAAGTTGTGCAGGGTCACGCTCAGCGATAACTTTTACTTTGTGTCCGCCAACTACTAAGTATTCACCGTCAACAGTTACATCTTCTTGAAGAGTTCCGTGAACTGTATCATATTTTAAAAGATGCGCAAGCATGTTTGCATCAGTTAAGTCATTGATTGCAACGATTTCTACATTGCTATTGTTTAATGCCGCACGGAATACGTTACGACCAATACGTCCAAATCCATTAATACCAACTTTTACTGCCATGTTAATTTCCTCCTTTTATATGGGAAAAGATATATTTTTTAAAAGGAATTACCCTTTCAACAACCGTTTAGCCACACCTTCATCGGTAATAAGTATCGTCGAGGCCGGTGCTTGTTTAAAATACGCCTTAATGGCTTTCGCCTTTGAGGCCCCGCCTGCAACTGCAATTACATGTGGGATCTCTGCAAGGTCTTCGAGCTGAAGTCCAATCGTAAATACCTTGTGGACAATCTCGCCTTCTTCGTTAAAATAATAACCAAATGCTTCCCCGACTGCCTTCCCATCTTCAAGCTTTTTCTTAATATCCGGGTTGGTTTTCCGTCGTTCAGCCATTGTGATAGCATCCCCAATTCCATGAAGAACCATGCTTGCTGATTTAATCAAATGCAATACATCATGAATATCAGGTTCTTTAATGAGGGATTCATAAATTTCTGAACTGACCTGATCGGGAACATAGAATACACGATGTTTAGAATCGGTATTTCTCGCCATATTCGAGCAAATGGTGTTTGCCTGGTTATGGACATCCTCACCAACTCCGCCTCGAGCAGGGACAAATAGCAATTCCTTCTTGGAGAAATCAGGTGTTAGTCTTTCTGCGACCGCAGCCATGGTAGAACCGCCAGTAACAGCGATGATATTTTTCCCGGTTAGAAGCTTTTTCATGCAAATCGCACTTGCTTTGCCAAGCTCGCCTTTGACCATTGGTGACTCATCACTATCGCCAGGGACGATGATAACCTTCTTGATGCCAAGCCGGTGCTTTAATTCCATTTCCATTACATCAATACCCTTTAGCTCACGCATCAAACCTTCTAAATCTTCCAGTAAATTTTTCCCTTCAGAGGTTAAACTCATTCCCACATTGTTTGTAAAAATAAGATTTTGTTCTTTCAGGAAATCAACTTCACTACGAAGGACTCGTTCGGTTAATTCTAAGCTGACAGCTAAACTTCTTCTACCTACCGGCTGCATAAAACCTATGTATCGTAGGATAGAATAACGTTTCTGTAGAACTTGAAGAAGGTCGGGTACTAATTTTTTTTGGATATCGATAAATGACTGCATGATGTTCATGCTCCTTTTATTCTATGTAGTTGGTCGAAAAATGTCCACCATAGACATATTGTGTCCCACCTACTGTAAAAAAAATCACCCCTACTACGTTTTTCATTGTAACAGGAGTGAAAACCTATTTCAACTTATAAAATCGCCTTTTTTTCATGTAAACGATTTCTTATGTCAAATTTGTTAACGAAGCCATATCCTGCCTCTTGTCCATCAATGAGAACCACTGGAATCATTAGTCCATACCGTTCTGTTAATTCATCACTAGTTTCAATGTCAATTTCTTCGAGGTGAAAATTCCATTCCTCTTTTAATTCAAGAAGAGAGTCCTTCGCTTTATCACATAAGGGACAACTTTTTCTTGTATATAGGGTAATCGTAGTTTGTGACATTAAGTCGATTCCTTTCCATCTTGTCGTTTTAGCCTTTTAAAAATACCAATGTTTTAAGTAGAAATCCACTTTATTACTTAAACCTTTTTCTTTTTGAAGAAGATTGAATCCCTAATTGTTCCCGATACTTAGCAATGGTCCGTCTGGATACCACGATTCCATTATTCTCCTTTAAAAGACCAACAATATCTTGGTCAGATAGTGGCTTTTCTTTATTCTCTTGTTCTATTAAATTACTAATTTCATTCTTCACCTGGGTTGATGAAGTACTTTCATCATCCGCAACTGTCTGTATGGTACTAGTAAAAAAGGATTTTAAAGGGAATGTTCCTAACGGAGTTTGGATATATTTTTCCCGTACTGCTCGGCTAACGGTCGATTCATGAATATCAAGTTCCATGGCAATTTCCTTCATGGTCATTGGCTCTAAATATTGCATCCCTTTAAGTAGGCATACGGTTTGTTTTTCAACGATTTTCGAGATGACTCTTGTTAGTGTCTCTCGCCGTTGTTCAATGGCCTTTAAAATCCACTGATAATCCTGAACCTTATCGTGGAGAAATTTGCTGACCTGCTGATCCTGGTCTTTAAATTTTTTGAAATAAGATTCATTAAAGCTAATTCTCGGTAGGGAATCGTCAAACATCCGTACCTCAAGCCCTCCCGTAGTTCGCTCTACTATGGCATCTGGAATGATATATGACGGCGCTTCTTCTCTTAAAAATGCCCCTGGTTTTGGATTAAGGAACTGTATCTGATCGAATAGATCTTGAATCTCCTTTAGTGATACCCGGAGCTCCTTAGAAATTTGTCTCCATTTCTTTTCAGCAAAAGGGACAAAATAGTGAGTAATGATTGTTTGTGCCAGTTCGTTATTAGGATTTTGATAATATAGTTGCATCAACAGGCACTCTTGCAGGTTTCTTGCACCAATTCCTGCCGGTTCCAATGTTTGGATGACCGCGAGACATTCTTCTACTAGCTCCTCTTCTACAAGTAAGCTTTCTGCAATTTCATTAAGGTCACCCATAAAGTAACCGTTTTCATCTAAATGTAGAATGAGATGTCGTATCACTTTAAGTTGGTCTGTTGAAAGATTGGTTATTTTTAATTGAGAGAGTAAGTGATCTTCAAGAGAAAATGGTTTTTCGGCAATTTGCTCAATCCAATTCTTTTCCTCTTTTTGATGTTTCCGCCGATTCCGGTCCATCAGGGGATTCATTGGCTTGACCGTGCTGCTTTCGAGTTGCATCAAGGGATTTTCAAGGACCTTATCTTCTAAAAAGGCAGTTAGCTCCTGAGCCGAATACTGCAGTAAGGCAATTGCCTGAGATAATTCCTGTGTCATCGCCAACTTTAATGTTTGCTGCTGCCATAAACCCGCTTTCAAGTTCATTCCGATCCCCCCATGGTACCTATTTTACACGATAGGGGTGTGTTCGGGTATTGGAAAAATTAGAAAAGCTGCGGGTGGTGTGGGTTTTGTGCCGTTTTTGGTGGGTTTTGTGCCGTTTTTGGTGGGTTTTGTGCCGTTTTAGGTGGGTTTTGTGTCATTTTCATATGCTTTTGTGCTATTTTTGAGGTGTTTTGTACAATTATCCATAAATTGTAATTAAATACAAAAAATACCTCTGTCCTTAAACAAAGAACAGAGGTATTTAGGTACGCCCTCGGCAGGAATCGAACGGAATCTTACGTGCTATCCGTTGCACTACATTTGCTCAATAGTCCATTGGCCATTGTTATATTAATGGTTTTGTTTGCTTGAGTGTTTTTCATTGCGTGTTATTCCTAAAAATTATGATACTGAAACTGTCCTTTATTGCAACCAATATTATACCTCATTGTTTTTTGTTAAATTCATTCGGTGTACCTTCTCAAAAATAATTGATAATTCATCAACTTAAAATACCTCAATTTTATCAATCATCATCGGGGGTGGATTTAGACGTTTTTAAATAAGGTATTGGCATTAGACAGCCTATATTGCGGTAAATCGCTGAGGAATGAAAACGATCATTACCTTACGGGGGTGAAGAAGGACAAGTGCAGCAAAAGTGAGGCTTCCTACCTTCTTTTTCACCCTCGTTTTGGTATGGTTTTTTTTAGTTTTCCCCAGCCTTTCCCATAAGTTTTGGTTGTTTCCAAATGTAATAAAGAATTGGAACCATCAAAACGTATATGACCGGAAAAACACTGAAGGAGACCGGTAATAACTCCTCTATGTTAAAGTAGTTCCTCATTGCCAAGAACAGGAATACCCCGACCATCCTGCCTGCACCGAGGGGGATTTCACGGATGATGATGTAATCCAATCTTCTTTCCTTGTAATGCGGATCCTTTTCGATTGATTCATATATCATGGCGTTCATTGATGTACCGAGCATGTTCATTGATATAGGGGAGATCAGTCCAAAAATAATCAGCGAAAGTAAGACAGGCTGCACTGACAGCAGCGCTGAACTTAATAGAAAGGTAATCGCCCCAATGGCAAAAATTTTGATGCGGTCTTTTGCCGATGTGAATTTTGCCAGCAGATAAAAAGCTAGAATTGACATGATTTGCGCACCTGTATTGTAAATACCCAGATTCAATTCACCGCCGGCAATCTTAAAGGTCATCATTGTTATCAAAAAGGTTGTAAAGGCTCCCGAGACAATTCCATCCGCGAACATGATGGAATACATCTTCCTCCACTCCGGAGATGGGTGCCTGATCACATCCCAAAAGTGGCTTTTCGGTGCGATCCCGATACCTTTCACCTTCAGTGAAACGAGGAAAGCTAAAAAGATAAAGACGCTGGTGGCTATGAACAAAACATAATAGCCGACCATGCCTTCGAACCTTGAGATAATAATGCCCGAGACAAGCGGGGCAATTATTCCGCCAATCGTATAAAGGATTCCCTCTATATATAAAAATTTGTCCCGGTCTTTATTCGTGGTCAAATCGAGAACCGCCAAATGCATGCCAACATAATAAAGGCTCATGGCAAGTCCGTTTGAAATCCCCAGCATAAGAATATGCTTATTCAGGGTTGCATGGAAAACAAGCATGATAAGATAAGTAAACAGGTAAAACAGGAAACCGATTCTCATGGTAATCATCGGGCTCGTTTTCCTAGCCAGCCAAGCGCATAAACCGAAGCTAATCAAAATGGCCAAAGACCAATATAAACTGTAGTAGGCGAGCAATGAATATGTTTTGTCCAGCCTCCAAAGGAACACGTTTTGGAAAATGCCCGACAGCGAAGTGCCAAAGGAAAACAAGGCATTCATGACCATATAAAACTTCAATTCGGCCGAAAAAGTCTTAAAGATAGCAAACATCTGTTAATCTCCCTTAAAAAATGAGGGCCGCATGTTATGCAGCCCCCGTTGTTAGTACGTTACTACGGCTTTTAAAACACTCAGCTTTGGATAGTCAGCCATAATGCCAGGCAGTTCTTCCATATTAACCCGATGCGAAATAAGGCTTTTGACATCTACAGCTTTTTTGGCAATCAATGAAATGGCTTCTTCATGGGTGTATGGATTTACGAATGAGCCTTTTATGATTAATTCCTTTGAAAAAATTTCAAAAGGGGAGACCGAAATCGAAGTTTCAGGCGAGGAAACGCCAAACAGCAATACCTGTCCGCCTTTCGCCGCCGCAGCAAAAGCAAACTGCATGCTCTCCTTCCTGCCTACACATTCAAGGACAACATCCGCTTCAATGTGCAGCGCATCCATCGGATTGACCACTTTGTCGGCACCGAGCTTATAAAGCCTGGATTTTTTGTTTTCCGCTGGCTCACTGACTGTGATGGACTCGACATTCTGCCCCTTTACCAGTTGAAGGAATAGCTGACCTATGAACCCCCCGCCGATGATCAGCACCCTGCTTAATGGGGAAAGCTGAAGTTTCCTGAAACCGTGCAGTACACAGCCCAGTGGCTCAACAAGGGCAGCCTCCTCAAAGGTAATGGAATCAGGGATGCGATAACAATTCGCCTCCGGTGCGGTACAATACTCACCCATGCCGCCATCCCTCGTGACACCTACAGCCTGGAGGTTTTCGCACAAATGTGCCCGATTGCTCCGGCAATATTTACAGGTCCCGCAGTAGATATTAGGGTCGACTGATACGCGGTCGCCTTCTTTCAGGTTTGTTACGCCTTCGCCCACTTTCACGACCTCCCCTGCCAATTCATGGCCCAGGACGATTGGGAAGCTAACCGCTGCCGAACCCGGATGGCCATGGTAAATATGCTGGTCGGTTCCGCAGATTCCACAGCTCCTCACTTTAATCAATACTTCCTGCCGGGATGGTTCGGGCATGGGGACATTGACCACACCCAACGCTTTTATGCTTTGTAAAACAGCTGCTTTCATGATACATGAACCTCTCCACTATTGATTTTTTCTTCACTTTTAAGCAAAATCATTGTTTCATTGGGCATAACCTCTAACCTGTTTCCATTTATAAGAGATGTTCTCTTATTGGAAAGCAGCAGGGCATATCTGTCAGTTTGAACATCGATAGTTTTGTCTTCACTGGAGAAGTTTAGGGCAACCAGCACCCTTTCCTGCCCTGCACTTCGAGTGAAGAAAATCATGTCGTCCTGCTTTTGCAAAATTTCATACTCTCCGCTTTGCAATGACCGATGGTGTTTACGAAGCTTGAGTAAAGAATGATAGAAAGAAAGCATGGAATCAGGATCATTCATCTGGTTTTCTACATTTACCGTTACACTGTTACTTGGAATGGTAATCCACGGCTCCGATTCAGAAAATCCAGCATACAGCGAGGAGTCCCACTGCATCGGAGTCCGCGACTTATCCCGGCAGCCTTCAACAGCCTTTTTAAACGCCTCTTCGCGCGGCAATCCATCATTCATTGACTTTTCATACACGAGCTTTCCCTGGACATCCCGCATAGCATCAAGTGTTGCAGGAAGCCAGTCCTGCATGCCGATAACATCTCCCTGGTAAATGAAAGGAACTCCTTTTGCCGTTAGCATGAGCGCCGCAAACAGCTTGGCCCGTTCATTGTCGCCTCCAAAGCGTGAAATAAAGCGGGGCATATCATGGCTTGAAAAGAAAAGAGTTGCATTTTGGTCAAGGCCATATGCTTCTTCCGTAGCAAGCAACTCACTGTATAGCTGCTCCACATCAAATGTGCCGATGCTCCCTATATTGAAGTTAAAGGCTACATCAAGCTTACCCGTACCTAAATAGTTTTTCAGGATGTCTATCTCCTCAGAACCGACTTCACCGACTATGAATTTGTCCGGGTATTGGTGGATCACTTCGGAAATTTCACGAATTACCGAAGTGATGCCTTCCTGGTCTTTATCATGGAGATGGATTTGTTCTTTTTTGTCATGGTCGTAAGGATTATTCGGAAATGAATCTTGTACTTTCAGGAAATTTATGACGTCCAGGCGGAATCCATCAACGCCTTTTTCCAGCCAAAACCTCATCACATTGAACATCACCTGTCTGAGCTCGGGGTTGGCCCAGTTCAGGTAAACCTGTTCCTTCGCAAAAGCGTGATAATAATATTGGTCTGTCGCTTCATCAAATTCCCAGGCCGGCCCGCTAAAGAATGATTCCCAATTGTTAGGCTGGTCCTTCCAAATATACCAATCGCGTTTTGGGTTATCCCTGGAGGACCTTGATTCCTTGAACCATTGGTGTTCTGAGGAAGTATGGTTTAAGACCAGGTCGGCAATGACCCTGATCCCGCGCTTGTGAGCTTCAATAAGAAAACTCTCGAACTCTTCCATTGTTCCGTAGGAAGGATCGATTCCGAAATAATCCGAAATGTCATAGCCGTTATCGACTTTAGGTGATGGATAAAACGGAGTAAGCCAAAGACCGTCAATCCCTAGTTCCTTCAGATAATCAAGCTTCGAGGTGATGCCGGAAAAATCCCCAACCCCATCCCCGTTGCCATCTTTAAAGCTTGGGACATATATTTCATAAAAAACTGCCTTCTTCCACCACGCATGGTTCATAATTGGTCTCACCTCCAACGTTACAAATAAGTTACACAAACTAATAGTAACTATATTTTCACATTACAAATTTTCATAGCCAACATATTTTTCAGAGTTCATATTTACTAGATTATTAGAATTAACAAGGAAGGTAAGCGAAAGAAACAAGTAACGTTACTTTAAATATCATAATCCTTATACATATCCTCAATTACGTTATTTTTTTGCCATTTCACAAATAATCTTTACATCACCAGCGGGTATCACGATTGTTCCTGAACTTACATATCCTTGTTCATACACGTCATATAATGTAGTATTTTCATTCAAGGTTACCTCTTTAGGTTCCGCCATAGGATTATAAAACAAGTAAAAAGCCGGTTTTCCCGGATTGAGAAAGTCCGTTTTTGAAAGATTAAGCTTCAGGATGAAAGGCTGCCCGGAAGGCTCGACTAGTGCGGCCCACCATAAAGTCAACGCGCCGCCATAAACGGACTTATGTGTATGAAAATCCCCGAATGCATATGGTTTTTGACCGGCTTTGTCACAATGCAAGGTTTCATACGGGACATCCGGCGGCAGTTCTGGCCGGCTTTGCGCCTCTGGTCTTAAAAGATCTCCAAAAAACAACCTCCCGTTTACAGCCGCATGAAGGGCATATTTTGCAATCAGCCTTCCTATGTCTTTACTGACGTAGGAAACGACAGGCAGCAAAAAAGGCAAAAGAATGAAACTTTCAAGGCTGTAGGCTGTTTGGGAAGCTTCCTCTCGGGAATATCCCCTCCATCCCCTCATTAGGCCGTTTACTTCAGCATCTCCCCATTTTCCTGTATGCATCGGCCCTTGCTCACTGTCAAAAGTAAAGCCAATGATTTTAGCCAAATCGAATGAAAAGCCCATACTGTTTAATTTTGCTGCAGCTTGGCATGCCATGGCACCACTTGGGATTTCATACCATGGGTTATTTTTGAAAGATTGATAATACCCCATTGCTTTTACCGCTTCGTTTAAATACTTAGAGTCCTTGAACTGTTCATAACCAACAAGCATTAAATACGAATAGGCGCCGATTGTATCAGGCTGCCTGTAGGAATCCTTGTTTGTAAACGGGGCTTCAGCAGCAAAATCGAATCCCTGGTCATTAAAGTCATAGTTATTCGCTTTTGCAATACGCAAAAGTGTTTCCAAGCTTTGCTTCATCATATTTACATAATCCAGAGTTGAAGGATGCGATTTCCTTATTATTTCGAAGGCATAACAGTTTACCAGCATCAAATACCAATATTCCTCACGACGATTGCCGGGGTGGTTCATGAATATTGCATTTTCCAAAGAAAAATAAGTACCAAGGGTAGGCAGGAAATTAGCGGCTGATTCCCCACGCAGGATTTTGCCTAAAATAATCCCGCCAAATGTGATCAGTTCATGGCCGCCATCTTCAACGAACGCGCCAAATCGATGAAAACCCTCTTTGTCCGTAAACCTTACCCCGTTCTTCTCATCCATTATGTACGTATCAAACCGGTCTGCAATCATACTCCAATTCAATGGAACATGCCGCGGAACATCCGGGAATAACTTCAATTCTGACATAGCTGATTGGTCTGCCATTGTAATCCCCCTTTATTAAAATAATTATCGGTATGGCACCCCGGTTTACCATTACACTATAGGTAATGTCGGAGCTTTGCTGTGATGGCATTTATAATTATTGTCCGCCCAAAACAAACAAAACCCGCAGACAATAACGGTCAGGCGAGTTTTGTTACTGGAAGGTTCTGAAGCAGTTACTCTAAATAAGTCAGTGATTCCAGGATTTCTTTAAGACTTAACTCAGCGCATGCCATAGATGTATCCGCTGCACCGTAATACAGCTTGACAACATCCCCTTCAACTAAAGCACCACAAGTAAATACAACTCCGCCAAAGAAACCAGTCTCCTCATACTCAGCTTCCGGCTCAAGAATAGGTTCACTGGATCTTGCGATTACTTTTGCCGGGTCGTTCAAATCAAGGAGTACAGCTCCCAAACAATAGCGGTGATCTGATGTAGCCCCGTGATAGATCTCCAACCATCCCTTATCCGTTTTGAATGGCACTGCTCCGCCGCCAATCCGCCCGGAGTCCCACATTCCTTCTCTTAATCCCATTAAGTGTTTATGATTTCCCCAATGTAATAGATTTGTTGATTCTGAAATCCAGATTTCGGGGTTGCCGATACTCTTTAACGTTGGGCGGTGCATTGCATAGTATTTTCCATTAATCTTTTCCGGGAAAATTAACGCATCCTTATTTTCCGGTGCAAAAATCATTCCATGATGCTCATAACTGACAAAATCCTTTGTCGAGACCATTGACTCCCCAACACCAACCGGAGAAACCGCTGTAAAGTAGATATAGTATACATCTTCAATTTGCGTAATTCTTGCATCTTCCAAACCAAACGTTTCTAATTCGGTTGAAGGATAAATGAATGGTTTTTCATCAATTGTGAAATGATGGCCGTCTTTACTTCTGGCAATCCGTAAGTAAGATAGTGAGGTTAAATGGCTAAAACCGGCTGAACTGTCTACTTCACGAAAGAACCGCGAGTCTGAGAAATCATATGTGGGATCATGTAAATCAAACTCAACAATTTCCAGTTCTTTTGTTTTTGGATTATAAATCGGAGACTTTACAACCGCAGGGTCTCTGCTTATTGGCCTCTCAGCCACACGAAGCAGCATGATTACTTCATCATTAAATTTTGCAATTCCAGCATTAAAAGCACCGATGACCTCAAAGCCAGGATGAAACGGCTTCACATCGGCCGGTGTCACCAATGGGTTTTCCTCATATCTGTAAACTTTCATATTATTCTCCTTCTATCATCAAAAATTAATGGACTTCAAATTCATTGATGAAATGATAAACAGCCCCAATTAAATTCGAATCATTATAAAAACGGCATGTATTCAGATTAATTTTAATACTGCTCATGCCTACTTCTCTTCTAATCTCTTCATATCTATTCTTTAAGTCTTCTATCAGTCTTTTGTTTGTCGAGATGGCTCCACCGACAAGCACAATTTCAGGGTCATACATATGAACAGCATTGTAAAATAAGATTGCCAAATCATTAATGAAATTTTCGTATTCTGCCAAAACGAGAGGATGATCAAGGTACTGAAAAACTTCCAATCCGTTTTTTACCGGCACAATGGGGCTGATACGGTCTACTAGCGCCTTGGTTGAGGTAAATTCACTTTCGTAATAAAATTTCCCGTCAATATTTCTAATCAAATATCCAAGTTCAGAACCATACAGGTTCGCCCCGCGGAAAATTTTATTATTCATAACCAATGTTGACCCAATTCCGGTACCTATAACAATATTTAAAAAATCCTTGTACCCTCTTGCATTCCCAATCCACATTTCGGCAAGGGTTGCACAATTGGCGTCATTCTCAATGCTGCAGCTAACCCCCAATTCACGTTCGAGTCTCGTTACCCAATTCCCTTCTTTAATGCAGGGAACCGATACCGAACCTGAAATTGTTTTGGTTTGCCTGTCAATTGTCCCAGGAGACGAGATACCTATTTTCCTGCAGCCGCTTTTTAAAATTAACGTGCGGATTCCTTCATAAAAACCTGCAAAATCTGTTCCGTTGACTGCCAGTTTCCCCTTCTCATAGATTGTGCCATTCCGGTCCAGAATTCCCCATTTAATACAGCTTCCGCCAATATCTATCGCCAAATAATTGGAATTCACCGTAACCCCTCTTTCCATGCCACTATACATAACTAGGCCCAATGAAAAATTTATTTACGGCTAAGTCACGATAAAAAAAGGCGTTCTTTTTCAATTTCTTTTCTCTGGTTTGCAGGTTTAGTGAAACCAATCCATACCGATTTTTGAAAGTGTTCTTCCAGCTAAAACAATCTATAAAAGTCCATAAATGGTACCCGAAACAGTTGCTGCCTTCTTCGACTGCTTTTGCCAGATAATATAGATGTTCTTTTATAAACTCGGTCCGGTAGTCATCCTGAATCATGCCATCCTTTAGGAACTTTTCTTCATTTTCGACACCCATGCCGTTTTCTGACAAGTACCACTTTATGTTTCCGTACTCATTTTGGATTGTTTTTGCAATGTCATAAACAACTCTCGGTTCAATTGCCCAACCGCGATATTCGTTGATTCTTACACCTTCAGGAATATAGGTTTCAAAATAATACCAAGGGTAAAATCCGCTTTCACGATAATCGCCCTGTTTTCTCACATAAACTGGCTGATAGTAATTAATCCCCACAAAATCAATCGGATGAAATTCAGTAATGGGCTGAATGTCCATTTCATGTTTCTTAAGAATCTCTAGGTAATCCTTGTTGTATTCATGTTTGATACAAGGATCCAGGAATATTTTATTGATGAAAACATCGTAAACCAGTCCAGCGTACTGATCCTCTTTTGAGCAAATGATCGGCGGTAAAAGATCCAGGACAATCCCAATCTCTTTGCAATAATTCTTTTTATAGAAACTTACTGCCAGCATGTGTGCTTTCAAGATGTTATTGTTTGCTGTCACATATGCCTGCGTACCTTTATGGCACGGATAAATATCATTGTAAAAATAGGCGCTCCGAGTAAATGCAATCGGCTCATTGAAGGTAATCCATTTATCGACGAACTCATCAAACAATTGAAAGCATGCTTTGGCGAATTCAACATATAAGTCCACCACTTTATCGCTTAACCAGCCGCCATATTCATCTTCCAAAACAAACGGCAAATCAAAATGAAACAAATTCACATACAAGTCAATATTGGCCTCTTTTATCGCTTTAAAATAATTCCGATAAAAAGAAACGCCATCCTCATTTATCGAAAGCGTAAGAGGGTCCTTAAAAATACGGCTCCATTGAATTGACGTCCGGAACGAATTCAACCTGCATTCTTTCATCAATTCAACATCTTGCATGTACTCATAATAGGTATTGCAGGCAGGATTATTTCCGACTTGATTATGAAAAACCTCTGGCTGCGTTCTATACCAATAATCCCAAATAGATTCAACCTTTTTGTCACTGGCTCCCTCAGTTTGCGGACCGCTTGTCGCAGCGCCAAAACTGAACTCCCAAGGAAACTGAATCTTCACAATCCCGCAACCCCCAAAATATTTATATTTGCCTTTTCACAAGCAACAAACGTACCCTTCATCAAAAAAACCACGAGCCCTCAG
The DNA here is from genome assembly GCF_050477885.1 of Neobacillus rhizosphaerae. Classification (GTDB taxonomy): domain Bacteria; phylum Bacillota; class Bacilli; order Bacillales; family Cytobacillaceae; genus Neobacillus; species Neobacillus rhizosphaerae_A. The sequence goes on along the minus strand of NZ_JBCNAC010000032.1, from coordinate 10,829 downwards.
ATATCCCCTTCCAAACAAGCCAAAATCCTTTCATCACTGGGGGTATCATGCTCATGGTTTTTCATTAAATAATTGGACATTGCCATAGCCAAACTAATAACTTTACGGGAATGTACGTCATTTATACTTGCAATCCAGTGAGTAATCCGTCTTTAAAAGACAAGAATGTTAACGATCAAATAGTTCTTTTACAATTACATAGAACACGTTCCAGCAGAACACATAGGTCGCTTTCGTTGAACGTTCGATGCCGGCCATATTCAAATGTTCATGACTGAAAGGTTCATCCTTGAAGAAGTTGAATTCCTGGTATACCCTGTTTTCAAATCGTGCCCGGGCATCCTTCCAACCATGCACATACCCTGCGTAATAGGCGCAGATTTCCTCTCTCATCCAGCTGCCACCATTGTAATAATAGCCAGGTTCAAACCATTCCCACTCATTCCAATGGTGGTAACTTCCGTCGAAGGTCCCTTTTTCAACATCAGCAATTAAGCGGCCAATGCCATTGACATGGGGAAGTTTATCAAGCGTATTGATGACGATTTCATCTGTTAGCATTTTTTCTCCAAATAGCCATAGGGAGACGAACTCAGGCAGCAGGTCGCAATACGTGACGACCTTTGGAAAAGCCCTGTCGCTGATGATGTATCCGAGTTCAGGGTCATAATAAGCCCGGTAATAGTCCACAGCATTCTTAATCAGATCGTCAGGAACTTCATACCCCAACTCTTTGATTACTTTTAACGTTACAGCATACATTCCTTGATTTACGGCCAGCCGGTTCGAAGGATTGCCACGGAAGTCAATCACATCATTCTGGCCTAGCACAAATTCCGCAAAGCATTCACCTGTTTTTTGCTTATCAAAATTGAATACGTAATCAACCAGCCGATTAAGTTTCTCTTTTGCGATACCGCAGTAGCCTCTTCTTTTGTTCAAAAGATGCCACCACAGTAGCTCCATGGCTGCTTCGTTATTTTTCTTTTCCACACTTCCCATATCAGGCGTAATGATTGTACCGATTACACCGTTTGGGCCCTGTGTGTTTAAAAACTCTGATAAAAACACTTCATTCAGTCGTTGATCATTCAGTGAAACAATGGTCCAAAACGTGTCCCTTGCATACATGTCAGGAGAATAGTTAACATTCGGGACACAGAGATTGTCATCCAGAATGTTTACGAACACAGAGGCATAAAATAATTTCTCATACTCGTTTGTCTCATCAAATTCCACAAAATCAATCAAATGATTGAAGTGAATTTGTGGATAATATCTGTTATTTCTTTTGTTATTTTCAAAGTCGGCTTCCACAATCAGAATCTCATTTTCATAAGGTTCGGCTTGTTTTAACGTAATATGATTTCCCATTTTCGGTTCAATCTTTTCGAAGGAGACATTGGCCTCTTCTGACGAAAAATTGAATATGTACTGATTCGTTGAACCGATTTGGAAGAAATCCGCTAATTTGGAATGCGGCTTTACCGTCATGTACTGAAGTTCGTAAATTTCATTCTTAACATCGTTTAACTCAAATGAGATTTCATCATCTGTATTGTTCTCGACAACAATCCGATAAAAGCCTGAATCAATCCTGCAAAACTTATTAAGTTCGAATTGTACGTCTTCGAGCTTTTTATAATTGACAAAATCATAGCTGTAACCATAGTTCAGGCTGACTTCGTTTCCGGAAAGCCTGATCAATTCCAGGTCCTTAAAAACGCTTCTCTTTGTAAAGCCCCCGCGATTATATGGATTCCTTTTCCTCGATACGCGTGTGAATCTATTTTTATAGGGAATTCCTGGGAAAACCAGTGTATTTACACTATCGTGATTCCCTATATAGAAAAATTCATCAGTTACAATGCCGTTTGTAAATTTATCGGTATTAAATGTGAAAAATTCTTCATTTTTAAAGGAAATACGATGTGAAAAAGAAACATTCACCTTTTGGATACAATTTTGCACAAGGATGAACGAAATCTTTGAAACTCCATCTACAGTGTTGATGTGATACCGATAATCAATATTCAGCTGCAGGCATTCCGAAAAATACGTACCGCTTTGCAACTGATGGATAACAAAGCTTTCATTATACGCATGATCCAGGGTAGAGATGTTTACAACTGTCTCAAAACTACTAGTAATATTCCGCATGATGGCCCCTATCTCCATGAAGTTCTAAATTATCCTTTTATTCCTTCTGACTTCGAGGTATCAAGAATGTATTTCTGAGTAAACAAGAATACAATCAATACCGGCAAAGTAATAAGAATGGTCGAAGCCATTTTTACGCCAAGTTCAATCGGCGGTGACATAGTTGCGCTATTTAACGCTGCCAATGATTGCTGCAGCGTGAATTTATTCGAATCCGTCAACCAGATCAGCGGCCCGAGCAAGTCGTTCCATGTCCCCTGGAAAGACCATATACCAACCACAATCAGCGCCGGCTTACTGACCGGAAGAAAAATCTTGTACCATATTTCAAAATCCGAGAACCCGTCAACCCTTGCAGATGACACTAGTTCCCTTGGAATGGCAATGAAGTACATCGTCAAAAAGAAAATATATTCGGATGCACCAAACATTGAAGGCACAATCATAGGTAGATACGTGTTGATCCAGCCGATTTTTGAATAGACAACATACATTGGAATCATGGTGATTTCAAAAGGAATCATCAGCGATGCCAATAGGATCAAGAAAATGACCTGCTTGTATTTAAAATTAAACCTTGCAAACCCATATGCGACAAATGCGGACGAAAACACGCCAAATACCACGGCTGGGATTGCGACTGTCAGTGTATTTTTAAATCCCTGAAAAAAATTCAGCTGGTCAACGGCAACCTTGTAATTATGCCAGTCCCAATCCGCTATACTTCCCTTTGGCAATAATGTAAAGGTGGTAGAAATGTTTTCAGCCTGTGGTTTAAGGGATGAAAACAATGTCCAGGCAAAAGGTACTGCCAATAACATAGCTACGAATATAAGCAGGAGATATGTAACTGTTTTGCCCCCATATTTTTTAAAATAAAACTTATGCTTTTCTGACATGCTTCTTCACCTTCTTTTTCTTCATTCCAGAATAATACTCCCAGAAAGGTGTTCTTTTATAGACAATTAACATTAAGGACATAACGATGACGAACAAGATCCAGGCTAATGCAACAGCGTAGCCCATTCTGAAATTGCCAAATGCCTGCTGATAAAAATAGACCATATAGAATTTCCCGGAATCCCCTGCTCCGCCTAACACATAAGCGTCCGAGAATTTTCTGAATCCGCCAATAATCGCCATGATAAAGTTATAGATTAGGATAGGCCGCATCAAAGGAATTGTTACCTTGAATAGCCTTTCAAAGTATCCCATTCCGAGAATTCTTGAAGATTCTATTAATGACCGCGGTACTTCCTTTATTGCAACCAGGTATGTCAGGAATCCGGAGAAAGCTCCCCAAACCGCCATGATTATATAGGAAGGTACTACTAATTTAGGGTCGAATAACCATGCGCCATGGAATCCGAATACGCCAATGATCATGTTCAATAAACCTCCATGAGGAGAGAAAATCCAGCCCCACATAACAGCAATTGCTACGCCAGACGCCAAGGTAGGAACGTAGTTCAAGCCCCTGAAAATACTGACACCTTTTACATTGGAATTCAAGATTAAGGCCGATGTCAGGGAAGCTGCCATTCCAAGCGGAACTGCCCATATGACAAATCTCACTGTAACAGAAAGCGAATTCCAAAAATCGCTTGATTGAAAAGCGGTAACATAATTCCGAAAGCCAATAAACCCTTCATTTGGGCCTACCAATCCCCAGTCAGTAAGGGACATGTAAAAACTATAAATTGAAGGAAGCAATGCAAATATCGTAAAGCCAAAAAGCCAAGGCAAAACGAAGCCGATCCCTTTGTACTTTTTTCTTTTTTGTATTCTCTTAATCTCTTTGGCATCCAAATTTTTCTACCACCTTAAACCCGTCGTCGTGCTTGCAGTTCTATATCTTATTAACACAAGTGTCCGAGCATATGCTGTTTTTTGAAGTATCCCCAAAGTTTTCTTCAAACTTTGGGGATAAGATCACTATTTTTCACTTTTGCTTATTTCACTTTTGCCATGGCATTTTCAACCAGTTTGTGCACATTAACCTTTTTGCCTGTAACTGCAGCACTAAGAATTTGGCTGTAAATTTGCTCCCATTGTGCAGTTTGGACAGCAGCAGTATTCTTGCCATAGTTATCGATACGAGCAATTTTCATTGATTCATTTAATGCTCCAGCCATATCAGCTTTCTGTGGTGAATTCTTTTTCAGGTAATCAGTATAATCCGCATAACTAAGTTGTGTAATATCTTTTACAGGAGGAACTGATTTCCATTTCCAGAATTCCTGAGTCAGATCACTCATAGCATTAAAAGCAACTTCCGGATTTTTACAATCTTTTGTAATAACAGTAGATGCAGACCAGTTGAAAGTAGCCGGGGTTCCACCGTTTGGTGCTACAGCATAGCCAACTTTAAACGGAACTGGCTTGCCAGAAATCAATTCCATATTATCTGCTACTCCTCCAAAAACGAACGCAGTATTTCCTTGCTGGAATGTTTCACCATAACCAACTTTGTTTACAACATCCTGATTTGGAGAAATTGGGTCATTCACAACAAAGTCAGTCAATTTCTGGATACCGGCAATGGATTGAGGTGAATCAAACGCAACCGTTCCATCTTTCTTTTGAATTTCTCCGCCATAAGACCAAATGAAGTTTTCCATGGCCGGAGAACCATTAATGACGGTACCGTACTTGCCGTTTTTAATATCAGTGTACTTTTTAGCCATTGTTTGGAATTGATCCCAAGTAATATATTTCCCTTGTGCAGTCGCTTCCAATGTAGCCTGGTCAGCAGCATCAACAATGTTTTTGTTGTAGTACATGATTACTGGGTTCGCAATCCAAGGTAATCCGTAGGTTTTTCCGTTATCGGTTACAGCACCCATCAATTGATCGTTAATCCCAATTTTGGAGATATCGGAATTTTTATAGTACTTGTCAATAGGAGTTAATGCGCCATTCAAAATAAATGGCTTGATTTGCTCCTGGGACATCCACAATAAATCAGGGGCATTACCTGCTGATAATTGGGTTTGTACCTTCATATAGTAGTTATCCGGAATGGAAACAAGTGTTACTTGATAAGAATCTTTGTGGGCTTTATTTACCTTGTCAACAATGGACTGCATTTGTTTTAACTCATCGCCACCAGCCCAAGTAGCCATTTTTAATTTGACAACGCCATTACTTTTAGTTGAACTTGAGTTATTAGAAGAACATCCCATCAATATCATTGAAGACATAACAAATAGGATAGAGCAAATTGCTATGATCTTTTTCACGTGATTAATCCCCTTTTATGGATTTTTATTTGGATGATGATTAACGCACTTCCTATCAATATGGCGAGCATTTCTATAAGGCTAGAATCCTTAATAATGAATGAGCCATACGAATAAAAAAGAGCGCTTACAAACATTGCGGCAATGCAAAACTTGAATTTTACGCTGCGTTTAAAATAGCTATAACCTTGGGTGATACCAGATCTAAACAGCAAATATTCGTACATTGTAATAATAAGATATAAAACTCCAAACACGACGGTATACTTTAGTATCGAACTGATCAAAACATAAAAAATTAAAGTAGGAGTTAAATATGAAGAATATCTGTAAACAAGGTAGTTCGTATAAACATCATCCCTGTTTTCAGCTTTTATTTCTGCATAAGTCTTCTTGGTCTTGTAACCATTTACAAAAATAGTGAAATCATTTTTCGAAAAGTTAATTCCATTTTTCATTTTTGGAGCATAATCAACGCCAGCCAAAAAATCTGTTCCAGGTATCTTATAAACACCCGGCTCAGTTCCAATCATCTTCTTGTTTTCAAAAATGATTTGGAATTGTTTTAAGACATGTTGTTGATTTAATGAAACGTCCAAATAATTCGCCAAGAAGATTAGTGTTATTCCCATTATCAACAGAAATATCTGCACACTTTTTCTATAAATAATTCTAGTTGACATTAATATTCTTCTCGCTTACAGGATCAAAGAACAAGCATTTTTTGGTATCAATCTGAATATAGTAAACCTCTTCATCACCTTCAAAATCAGAAGTCCTTACAACGAAGTTTATTTCGTGGCCTGCAAGTTTCCCATTTACTATAGTCGTGTTCCCCAGCATTTCCTTGCTCTTTACCTGAACCTCAAGGAATCCTTCCCTGGTGTTTTTGGAATATTCAACATCATCTGGCCTGAAACATAAGATTACTTCTTCTTGTTTCAGGATATTATCTTTATTGCTATGCTCAAGCTTAATCGAAGAATCATCCGATAACACAAGCGTTGCATCCGGTTTCACTTTAACGGATATTGTGTTTATTTCCGGGTTGCCAATGAATTGGGCGACAAAAAGGTTGTATGGGTTATAAAAAATATTTTTCGGAGTATCAATTTGCTGTACAACCCCATCCTTTAAAACAACGATCCGGTCAGCCATCGTCATTGCTTCAACCTGATCATGTGTTACATAGAAGAAAGTTTTCTTCAGTTCCCTGTGCATTGAAATAATTTCGTTACGGGTAGAATGTCGTAATTTCGCATCTAAATTACTAAGAGGCTCATCAAAAATATAGACCAGAGGGTCACGGATGATTGCCCTTGCCAAAGCTACACGCTGCTGCTGCCCGCCGCTTAAATCTTTCGGGTACTTATCAAGTATTGTTGTAATATGTAACTTTTCTGCAACAATATCTGTTTTTTTCCGAACTTCGCTTTTTGGCAGCTTCGCATTTTTCAGTCCAACTTCAATGTTTTTGCGGACAGAAAAATGAGGATATAAGGCGTAGTTCTGAAACACCATTGCAATATTGCGGTCCTTCGGTTCTTTATAATTTGCCAGTTCGCCGGAAATATAAATTTCACCAGAATGGACATCTTCAAGGCCGGACAGCACCTTTAATGTAGTACTTTTGCCGCAGCCTGAAGGGCCGACAAATACGATAAATTCACCATCTTCGATTTCAATATTCATATCTTTGATTGTTAAATCATCGTTGTTCTTGTATTTAACGCACAGGTTTTTAAACTCAATCAATTTCCCCATTATTTTCCCTCATATTCCAAGAACGGGTCCTGAATTTTTACACAGTGGACTTCACAGTCTCCAACCCCTGTATACAATTCAGCTGTTCCATCTTCATTTCTAACAATGCCTCCGGAGAACATTACATCGTATAAATCGGGACGTTTCGACTCTCCCTCATCTAAATATTCCCTCATGCAGATAATCTTCATATCTGTATATTCCGCTGTTTCTGGGTCAAAGCAGAAGGTTGTCGGATAGTAATGACGGCCGCCATTTTCATCAAACTTTGCAATATGGCCAAGCACACCAACTTTGCCATTCTTCAGAACCATTGCCTGATTACTACCAACCCACTCTTCACTAATGCAAAGATCTAACAATGGCGCTTCTTCAATTTTTTCAACCGTAATATCAGCCAGGTTATCAGCAAAATAATAGCCTATTCTTCCCCTGCCGCCTTTTTCACCCTGGGGCCGAGTCAGCACAAGAATTTTATTATTTACTTCGCAAATACGGATGTCTTTCATTCCGTTTGGCCCGTATACCAAATGTTCCAACCCATCGATATCATTTCCAACCAATTTTTCAGCTCGCCACCATAAAGCATCAGGAATATCAGGATGGTCAAACACCTGAGTGCCGCCAAGGACTAATTTGCCCCCAATAAGTGTGAAATATGGATCCTGCAAGTCAAAAGTTGGCAGATTATCAATCAATTTCCATGTATCTTCATTGATTTGTTCAAAAAACATAACCTTGGATTTCTCGGTGTCTCGTTTTTCAACACGACCGGCCAAGACCTTTTTACCGTTATCCAAAAACGGACTAGTAGGATTGTAAACATCGTACCCGTTCACGCCGGTGAACTTTAGCTTGTATGTAGCAAGGATGTTTTCCCCACTATATTCGTTTACTAATTGATCAACAGTTTTTACCATTGAATTCCTCCGTTGCGTTCTGACATCACACATACATGAAAACAAACCACTGGAAACACGATTTGCAGCACCTTTTTTGATTCAGTATTTGTCATGTATGTATTTCAAAAAAGTAACGTTTCAATCTTGAAAAATATAACGTTACTTAATTACAAAAATATTATTGCATCCGCTTTCAGTAATGTCAATATCTTTTTTTGTAATAGAGTATTGACCCTATTAAATCAAAGGAATCCTTAATTAAGGATGGATTTAAAACTTTTTATTGTAAAAGTGTTTTTGTAACGTTACAATAAACTTGATTCATAAGTATTCAATATATATAGAAAAATAAAGGGACGGCGAAATAAATGAAAAACGGGAAGGTAACAATGCAGGATATTGCAGATGCCTTAGGCATCACAAAGAATACTGTCTCCCGGGCCCTTACAGGCAAACAGGGAGTCAGCAAGCAGACAGAAAAGATTATCAGGCAAAAGGCAGAGGAGCTTGGATACAAATACTCAAGGAATACAGCAAGTAAAAAACAGCCGGCTTTTCCTATCAAAAATATTGCTTTGATTGCATCTGATTACGTCTTTTCTCTTAAAAACTTTTTTGGGGAAATATATTTAAGTATTGAAAAAGAGTTAAAAGCCCGCGACATTAACTTCTATACCGAATCCATAAATCACGAAGCAATAGAAAACTTTGTCATGCCTTCCGTTTTAAATAACCATGACATTGACGGTCTGTTAATCTTGTCCCACATAAATACTGATTACACTCAGAAAGTAATTGAATTAGGGATTCCAACCGTTCTTATTGATCATCATGAACCTCTATTAAAATCTGACTCTGTATTAACGAATAACAGACTCGGAGCTTACGAGGCTGTTGAACATTTAATCAGCCTTGGGCACAGGGAGATTGGATTCATAGGAAACGTGGATTATTCCCCTAGTTACCGGGAACGGCTGGAGGGTTATGAACTGGCATTAAAAAGGTACAACCTAAACGTAAAGAAAGAATTCGTGTATACCAATGTATCTGAAACCATCGAAAATTTACACGCGTTCATAAATGGACTGGACAATTTACCTACAGCTTTCTTTTGCGCAAATGATCAATTAGGTTTTTTGACAACGTATTCATTGCAGCTACAGTCACTCTCCGTGCCGGACGATGTTTCCGTAATCAGCTTTGACAACGGCCATATGTCACAAGTTGCGGTTCCGAAGATTTCCTCAGTTGATATTGATCTAAAATACTTTGGCAAAAAAGCAGTAGAACAACTATGCTGGAGAATTGGAAATAAAAATGAACCCATTCAAGAAATTCTCCTTCCTACAAAGCTAATCATGCGCGAATCTACAGCGCATGCTTCTAAACAAAATGCAAAGGTGCAGTAGAAAATTTTGGAAACGCATTTTGTGCAATGGCAATGGATATGTAGAAAGCCGGAGCAGTGGAAACAGGTTAAATACAGGGAAAAAAAGATATGTCCTAAAATGGGGCAATGTTTTATGAAATTTTATGCTTATAATTGGTACTGGGTATTTTTATAGTTGATGACGCTGCAATCTTCGCCAATCTTCCAAATGCCTCCCATTGTGCGTTATTCGTTGCGTGGCACACGAAACCAAAAAAGCACCGAAACAAAAAAGTTCCTATGTTTGTACAAAACTCTACAAACATAGGAACTCATTGATTTTCAGTACGCCCTCGGCAGGAATCGAACCCACATCTCAAGAACCGGAATCTTACGTGCTATCCGTTGCACCACGAGGGCAAATATATTAACGACTTACATATTATATGCCATTACTATGTATTTTGCAAGTAATGAATGGGTTTAAAAATATGTGAAGTGGGTATGATGAATTAGGGAAAGCTGTCGAACAAATTTAAGTCAAACCGTTTGACCTTTATTGACCATCCAGTGTATGATAACAATACATAATATTTTTTACCTTTCTATTCAAAAGGAGGAAGAAACATGAATTTAATCCCTACAGTAATTGAACAAACAAACCGTGGCGAAAGAGCATATGATATTTACTCACGCCTACTAAAAGATCGGATTATTATGCTTGGAAGCGCGATCGATGATCATGTAGCTAACAGCATTGTTGCCCAATTATTATTCCTTGAAGCTGAAAATCCTGAAAAGGATATTACCCTTTATATCAACAGCCCAGGCGGAAGCATCACAGCTGGTATGGCTATTTATGACACAATGCAATACATTAAAGCAGATGTTTCAACTGTATGTATCGGTATGGCTGCATCTATGGGTGCATTCCTTCTTGCAGCAGGTGCAAACGGCAAACGTTTTGCCCTTCCAAATGCGGAAGTCATGATTCATCAACCACTTGGCGGTGCTCAAGGTCAGGCAACTGAAATTGAAATCGCAGCAAAACGCATCCTTTTCCTTCGTGAAAAATTAAATGGCATTTTAGCAGAGCGCACTGGCCAGCCTCTTGAAATCATTCAAAAAGATACAGACCGTGATAACTTCATGACTGCTGAAAGAGCAAAAGAATACGGTCTAATTGACAGCATCATTTCTCGTAAGCCAACTGATGCTGCAGAAAAGAAATAAATCCCTAAGCAATCGGTGCAATGCCGGTTGCTTTTTTATATATTTGTAACTGTTTTGACTATGTAGCAGTTCCTATCATACCAATTCTCTTTCTAACATTACTTCGGTCACGCAGACTCCTCCTACGTTACCCTTTTCTCTTTCCAACACCCACTTCGG
>NZ_JBCNAC010000031.1:0-77165 GCF_050477885.1 Neobacillus rhizosphaerae | reverse complement strand
AATAAATCCCCAAACCTTCCTAAAACGGTTGGAAGGTTTGGGGATTTATTTTTTTATTACATCTATTTCAGGAGGGCTTTTTATCAATTTTTATACCAGAGAAATGAATTCCTATTTCACCGTAATTTGTCAAATCCCTCCGACTTTCTACTTGTTTTTATGAATTAAATCGAAAAATTTGTCGTTTCGATGTATAATAAGGACTTGCAAATTTCTCTTTATAAGAAGGAGGGCGTTACTCTAATGGAATGGACATTAATTTCGTTATTTGTGGTTTCCGTAATACTGCTAATCTTTTCTATTTTTAAAACGAACCATGCTGCAAAAGTAGAACATAAACAAATTGATTTAGCACATATTTCAACAATGAAGGAAATCAATACGATTCAAGAGTCGATTCGTAATATGGAACTTGACATGGAAGTGGTGATGAATGAAGCAGGTGTTCAACTTTCTTCTAATGAAAAACTCTTCACACGTGAAGTACTAGATTTATATAAACGAAATTATTCAGTAGAGAGCATTGCTGAAATGAAACAAGTAACAAAAAGTGAAATTGAACAGCTGCTTATACCTTACCAACACTTAAAGGATGAAGGGAGAAAAGTTGCCAATGAGAATTAACTTATTAAGCAGCTTTGCAGCAGGTATTCTACTTACCACAAGTATTTGTAGTGTCGTGTACCTTACGAATGATCATGCATCTACAAAAACAAAGGAAACTGACAAAACAATAAACGTGCAACCCTCTGTAAAAGAAATGGAAAAGAAGCTGGTAGCTAAAGGCTACATAGTTCAGAAGAAAGCAGATTTTGATAAAAATCAAAAAGTAGCAAAGGAAACGACAGCAAAGCAGGCAGCAACAGAAAACGATAAGCCTACTAAGACAGTAGTAACGGTTAACGTAACAGAGGGGATGACAAGTATCGATGTAGGAAAAATGCTTGTTGCAGCTAAACTCGTTTCAAATGCATTCGAATTTTCGCAGATCATAGAGCAAAAAGGACTATCTAACAAATTGCGTCCTGGGACATATGTAGTAGATAGTGAAATGCCATTTGACCAAGTAGTATCAACTATTTTTAAGTAATAACATCAAGTCATACAAATTGAAAGTACTAGGTATCTACCTAGTGCTTTTTTAAGTTATAACGGTTTCTAACTAGCTTTAAAAATAGAAAAAATTTAACAATGACATTATCGGTGTGATTTCGTTTACATTTCACAAAATGTGACTTATTATTTATTTATAGTGTAATGATAATGGCAAGGTAATTATTTAAGTAATAACCATCCAAGCTGAAATTATCTTCATTCTTTATAAATCTGTTGTTAAAGAGGAAGTAGGCATATGACCAATAAACGTAAGAAATATAATTTTATTCAGCGCTTAGGACGAGCGTTCAAGTATAATTTCATAAAACTGCTTCGTTCACCAGGTGGGGCTCGAAAGGTTTCGCTTGGATTTGCCATTGGTTTTGGTATGGAAATGGTTGTTCTTTCCTCTGCTTCACTTATATATATCTTGTTTTTGCCAGTTGTTCGGCTTGCCAAAGGTTCCTTACCAGCAGCTATTATTGGAAATGTGATTGGGAAGCTTACCTTTCTCCCTGTACTGCTATTACCTTTTGCAAAAAAAATTGGAAAAATCATCTTTCCAATGAAGGTTAAATTAGGACATAATACTCCTTTTTCCTTTCAAAGTTTATTACATGGTGATTTTCGAGGTGTAGTCAGTCTTCTTCATGGAGGAGTCCACGTGTTAATTGGGATGACCATTTTTGGGATCTTACTTGGCGTGGTTTCTTACTTTATTGTTCATTATTTCTACGAAAAAGAAAAAACAAAACGACTAACTAGAATCTTAAATAAACAAGCGCTTAGAAAAAATAATCTTGAAAATATATTTGAGTAAAAACCATCCTGTAGGGGATGGTTTTTTATCAATTTTTCAAAGGACATCAAACCAAATTTCTGTATTATCATCTGGGTCTCCATTGTAATTAACTTTAATTTCTTCTCCTGCCTTAATATCTTTGTAAGCAAAAAAGTCAATTGTTTTCTTCTTTTTCCGGAGTTTGTATAAAGCATTTGGTGTATAGGAGTGGTTAAATAAAGAACCATATCCCAATGCTAAAGCACAATCTTCTCCCCACCAAAATACATAATCCATCAAGATGGTCTTTTTTAAATATTTGTACTCATTCTTAGGAGATATGATAACTGGGGCTACATGAATAAGTTCGCCCTTCAGGATATCCCTGGTTGCAAATAGGCCTCTACCGTATTTACATTTCTTCACTTCAAACACTTTTTATACACCACCATCATTCAAACTCTTGTTAGGCAAATTCACGGTAAGATTTTTCTACTAATTTATGCTCACTGAGTTTTATTTGTTTGGGTCTTTCAATAATGAATTTTATTCTTTGAAGTGTAAAAAAGAAAAAAGCCGTATTCTCATTCAAGAAGACGACTTTCTTACAATATATCTAGAATAATAAAAATTAAATATTGAGTAATGGCCAAAAATGTTAAAAATGCGAAATTATAAATGCTGAATTTAATGAGATAATTTTTACTTTCATTCGGGTTTGCCTGAATAAACAGTTTATAGGAAATAACACTTGCTAATGAAGCAATTATCGTTCCTAATCCACCCACATTAACACCAAGGAGTAATGGTTTCCAGTCTGTAGAGAATTGTGCAAGAAGAATCGAAGCAGGCACATTACTAATCAATTGGCTTAACCCAATTGAACTAAAGTAGACGGAAGAAGGATCTTTCATACTGACACTTGCAAAGGTCTGTACAGCCGTTGTACTGGAAATATTACCGATAAAAATAAAAAAGCAAACAAAAGTAATTAGCAATAGATAATCAATTTTTATTAGAAGAGTAGAGTTAACAATAAACGCTGTTCCAAGTGTGATGAAAAGTGCAATTGGGTAGCTAATTACACCAAATATTGAAGCAATGATGATGACTAAGACTATTCCCCAAACGATTCCCTTTTTTCGATCTCCAACAGTAACAGGATATAGATCAACTTCTATTTCTTTTGGCTCAAGTCTTTGAAAAAAGAAATAAAGAGTTCCTATTCCCAGCACAGCCATAAAGGAGACAGACATAAAGAATTGCAGGGGTTTTAAACCATAAAAAGAATATATAAACAAATTTTGTGGGTTCCCCATTGGAGTTAAGCTGCTTCCAATATTAGCGGCAATGGTTTGTAAAATAATAGTGTCAATCATATTTATTTTGGTCTTTTTACTAATTAATAGGGTTAAGGGTACAAAAGTAAGTAAAGCCACATCATTTGTCACTAACATTGAGCTAAAGAAGCAAAATAGAATAAGAATGGCTGAGACACTTTTACTATTTTTACTTTTATTCAAGATAGATATCGCAAATTTGTCTAGTACCTTTAATTCTTCTAAAGCTTTTATAGCAAGCATCAAATTAAACAAACTTATCAAAACATGAAAATTAATATATTCAATTTTGGGTATATGAATGAAACAACTTATAGCAGCTAAGATAAATGAGATCGTAAAAACCAGGTCTTTTTTTAATAGACTAAAATTCAAATTCGGTCTTTTTTTCTGCTGAATGACGACAGATTCCTTCAAGCGTACACCACCGATTACATTTCTAGGTTTGTTATATTAAACCTGTAAACTATTTAATATATGTACCATATCAAATATTAATAACAAACCATAGACTACAATAAATTCAATTTCTATCCTTGTCAATAAGCAGGTGAATAGAAAAAAGCCGTTTCTTCTATGATTACGGCTTTTAACGGGGTGCTTACAACAAATCTTCTCTATCAGCGGCTTTTGGTGGTTGTTCCATCCAGCCATTTTCAATCAGGATATTTGCACCATCATCGACAAATAAAGCAATGTTCTTGAGTGAGCGCGCATATAACAAACCTATATCTCGCCGACCATTTACTGCTACTGAATTTCCAAATGATCTTATTTTCATTGAAAACATATCCACTTTGTGAAAGAGCATGAGTTTGTCTGAAAAAGGAGCAATCTTGGATTCCGTTACCAAATGATCTAAAAATGATGGAGAGGGCAAGTTATCTTTATGCAATTTTTCTTTATAATTGGACACTGCTTTATCCGTCATTTCAGTCCCCCGAATAAACAACTGTTTGACTTTTTCGTTTCTAGCAACTTGGCTAAATGCCATTATCAATGCTTTACTTGTGACATTGTTTTCAATATTATCGTAAAGGTGAGTGACTTCTAGTGCATGTAGAGGTCTAACTTCACCCATAAACCCATGTAAAAAACTTTGGTCCTTAACAAAGTCCACTTTATCGGGAATGGGAAGAATAGGTGGTTTAATAATTAATCCCTTTGTCATTAAAATATCATTTATTTGTGTTAAAAGAGCAATGGTACAAGAATTACAATATATAAAAAAATCTCTAATATCCTCACGTAACACGATTGGAAGTGCAACGCCATATAAACTCATACCTGCCTTTGCAGCATACTTTATATAATGCACGTAAAATTCTTCTTCAAATAGCCGAGGAGCTTTCAAATTAACATCATCTTTTGTAAAACCTTTTGGAATAGGAAAGTTATCTTTATTTAGTATTTGTTCAATTCTTCGCATAAAATCCTCAGTTAAATACAAAGCATTTTCTACTAAGGTCTTAATTAAATCATCCTCAATGTGTTGAAGGAAGTATTGTAATATTTTATTTGACATACTGTTGCCAACGTAAGTTGCCCAAAGTTTGGCCATTTCCGGAGCAGTTAATTTTGCACTCGTCTGTGTTTGAATTGGACGTAAGTTAATTGGTTGAATGGGTTGATTCAATTCCATCGAATAGTCCCCTTAGCTCTTTTTTATTAGTTTTTTCTAAGAATAAAAAGTTATGCTAATTTTTCTCAGGTAAAAGATTAAGGAAAGAGGCTGCCATTTTGGCAGCCTCTATCTTGGAAATCACAAGTTATTGACCTTGTTGATTTCTTAATGTTTGTTCAGCGTAAGCGACAAGACGTTTTGTCATTTCGCCGCCTACCGAACCGTTTGCTCGTGCGGTCGTATCAGCACCAAGTTGAACTCCAAACTCGCTGGCTATTTCTTCCTTCATTTGATCCAGAACATTCTCTGCACCAGGAACCAAAAGTTTGTTTCTAGCCATGATACATCACTCCCGACGAAGTTTTTTGAGCAATTAAAAATTGCTCGTATTTAATTTAACCGATTAAAAAAACCATAATGGTAGAAAATAATGGTTAAAGATGAAAAAGGTAGAAAGAAAGATGTGAATGCATGTTCAAAAGAAAACCAAAATTCCAACTACCAATTGATACCCAGGTAAAGGAAATAACAAAAGATTCCAATCAATCTAATGAACAGACTGAGTTGAAAAATGCCTTTGAATTAATTAGAACATCCATGAAATCAGATGACTTCGTTCACTACTGTTACCCATTAATGAACCACCATTACTGGATTTCTTATTATCAAACTATTGTGGATCCAGATGTTCTACATAAAGATATTATGTGTCATTTAGAAAAAGCAAACGGAAACGCTCTAGAAAGTGTAAAATCGGCCATACCAATTGAGAAAATCATTATTACAAGTGATGTAAACACAATTAGAAATAAACTACATTCAGGGTATGTGGTTATTCAATTAGAAGAGTATGATCCTACCTGTTTGTTGGTGCAATCAGAATCCCATCAGTCTCGTTCTATTTCCATGCCAGAAGTAGAGTTTTCAGTTGTAGGGCCGAAGGAAGCATTCGTAGAGTCTTTAAATATTAATATCAATTTAGTGAGAAAAAGATTACCTGTTCAGGAATTGACAGTTAAGCAATTTGAAATTGGCAGATTATCAAAAACCAATATTGCTGTTCTGTATGTTGATGGTATTGCTAATGAGGAAAATGTTAATACGGTTATTCAAAGGGTTTCTGAGATTGATTTTGACCAAATTATTGACAGCTCTTTTATTACTCAGATCATTTCAGATAATCATAAATCATTATTTCCACAATTAGTTGATACAGAAAGACCGGATCGTGTAGTTGCCGTATTGGCTGAGGGAAAGGTAGTCATTATTGTTAATGGTTCACCTCATGCTTTAATTGGACCCACTTCTTTAGTGGAATTTTTCTCTGCCTTTGAGGATTATTATTTAAATCCATTAATTGCGTCAACCTTTCGAATCATTCGTTTATTTGCCGTAAGTTTCTCAATCTTAGTTACTCCTATTTATGTGGCGGCGTTGACTTTTCATTATGAATTGATACCGAAGGATTTAATGGGGACACTTATTACTTCAAGAAGGGGAGTTCCACTCCCACCTATATTAGAAGCTGTTTTTCTCGAATTAACGATTGAACTTTTAAGAGAAGCAGGTGCCAGGCTTCCAACAAAGGTAGGACAAACAATTGGTATCGTTGGAGGGATCGTTATTGGGACCGCTTCAGTTGAAGCTGGTTTAACTAGTAATGTTCTTCTGATTATTGTTGCTCTGGCTGCCCTTGCATCGTTTACGACTCCTGTTTATCAAATGGGTAACACGATTCGGTTACTCAGATTTCCGTTTCTATTATTTGCTAATATTTATGGAATGTTAGGTGTGGTTATTTGCTTTTGTTACTTGTTAACCCATTTACTAAGATTAACTTCATTAGGAAGACCCTTTTTGGAACCGTTATATCCTAGTCGTTTACAAGATTTAAAAGATGCTATCTTTAGGTTTCCGTTCTCATCAACTCCTAAGAGACCTATGAAGCTTCAAACGGAAAATTCTTTACGTTTTAATCCAAAAAAAGCAAAAGAAAATAAAGATGTTGATGAGTGATTGGTGTGAAAAATAATGCAATCAACTGTTGAAGAAAGGTTCCAGGTATCACCGTATTTAGTTTTTTTCTTAGTCCATTCTATTCAAATTGGAGTGGGGATACTTACCTTTCAATCTGAAATTGTAAGATGGGCTGGAAATGATGCCTGGATTTCTATTTTATTAACTGGAACGTTTATACACATTTTAATTTGGATGATGTTTCACGTATTAAATAAAGAGGGTACGGATGTTTTAGCCATTAATCAAAAAATTTTTGGAAAATGGATTGGTAACTTATTGAATATTGCAATACTGCTTTATTTTCTTTTAATTGCTATTGTTGTCATCAGAGTTTATTTTGAAGTGATTCAGGTTTGGATGTTTCCAAGAATTAGTCTATTTTCATTATGCTTGTTTTTTCTGCCACTACTTTACTACATAGTAGAAGGTGGTTTTAGAATTGTGACTGGTATTTGTTTTTTTGGAGTAGTATTGCCACTATACTTAGTCTTGACTTTATTGTTTCCTTTAGAATTCGCGCATGGTGAAAACTTACTTCCTATTTGGAACCATTCCATTAAGGAAATCTTATTATCATCGAAAGGGATGGTTATTAGTTATATAGGATTTTCCACCCTATTTATTTATTATCCTTTTATTAAAGAACCAAAAAAATCGCAGAAATGGGCCCATTATGGCATTGCATTTAGTACGTTTCTTTATTTATCCACTTATCTTGTAACCATCGTATTTTATAGTGAAGAGCAATTAATATCCAATCTTTGGCCAACGTTAGGTTTGTGGAAAATAATGAAAATGCCTTTCGTCGAACGCTTTGAATATATAGGAATCAGTTCATGGGCTTTAGTGATACTCCCTAACATTACCTTAGCTTTATGGTGTTTTATGAGAGGAATGAAACGGATTTTTGGCATGAAACAACGAATCATTTTGCTGATTGCATTAATGGTAATATTAAGTATTGTGCCATTAATAAAAGGGTATAACCAAATACGACAACTGAGCGAGATACTATCATATGGAGGATATATCATGATGGGAGGATACATACCATTCATTTTTATCAGTCACTTTATCTATAGCAAGGTAAAAAAACAAAATGAATAAAAATCACTTACTCATACTTAACTTAATCATTCTATTGGTAATAACAGGTTGTTCGTCAGAACAGAATATCATTGATGATATCGATCTAGTGACGGCTGTGGGCTATGACTATATTGACGAAAATCACGTAAGAGGAACCGTTTCTATCCCTATTTTTAAGCCTGATAAGTCTATTAGTAGCGGAACGTTTTCTAATATCTCAACCTTGCTACGAGAAAATCGTGCAAAACTAGATTCTGAATCAAATAAACCACTATTAAGTGGAAAACTAGAGGTTGCCTTATATAATGATGAGCTTGCTAAGCATGGAATATATGATTACCTAGATTACCTTAATAGAGACCCTAGTGTCGGTTCACATGTTTTTCTTGCAGTGGTAGAAGGAAATGCAAAAGATTATCTTAAAAAAAAATACGAAACACAGGATACAGGTTTCTATATTTCCGGTATTATAGAAAAAAATATGAAAAGAGGGACCATTCCAAAGACAAATTTACATCAAATGCTCTATACGTATTATTCAAAAGGTGCTGATTTGTTTCTACCTTTATTAGGATTAACTGATGATAAGGTTAAGATCAACGGAATGGCTTTATTTAAGGGAGATAAATACGTTGGTAAAATCTCGTTTAAAGAACTTTTTGCATTTAGGACTCTTGTTGAAGACTATAAATTTGGTATATATCCACTGCATGTTCAAAAATCTTCAGCAGACCTTGAGAATATAAAATCAAAACGACATTACAAGGTGGATAACACAGGTTCGATTCCAAAAGTAAAAATTGATATCGAAATAGATGGAGTAATTAGGGAATATAAAGGAACAAAAATGAATCACAAAGTTATACAAAGATTGGAGAATCAATTTGAGGAGCGGCTAAATAAAGATTATCAACGCATTATATCAAGGACTCAAGCATTAAAGGTTGATTCCCTTGGAATTGGAGATATCTTAAATAGTCGAATAAGAAACTTTGATTTTAAAAGATACAAGGATTACTATCCAGAAATGAGCATCCAAGCAAAGGTAAAAGTCAATATTACTGAGTATGGAGTCACCCAATGATTTTAATTTGTAATTGTTTTGAAAGTAAAATCTTGCACTTTTTGTTAAAATACTCTTATAAAGGAGGGTTTTCATGAAATATAATTTTGATGAGATCGTCAACCGCAGAGGTACCTATTCTGTTAAATGGGATGGTGGAGAGTTAATTAAAAAGATGGGACTGACGGAGAGGTATGATGAAAACACCATTCCACTATTTACAGCTGACATGGATTTACCCGTACCACAACCATTAATCGATGCTTTACATAAGACGGTAGACCATCGGATATTTGGTTATTCTATTTTTCCTAATGAGTATTTTGAAGCGATTCAACATTGGTTCAAAAAGAGGCATGATTGGGAAATTCAGAAGGAAGACATCCTCTTTAGCCCTGGTACCGTGCATGCACTTACTGTTGCTGTAAGGGCATTTACCCAGCCAGGAGATGGGATAATTATTCAACGTCCAGTTTACCCTCCATTTACATCCGCCATTGAAGCAAATGGCAGAGAACTTTTAAATAACGCTCTCATTTGTAATGAAGACGGCTATTATCAAATTGATTTTGAAGATTTTGAAGAAAAAGCAAAAGATGAAAAGACCAAGATGTTTATTTTATGTAATCCACAAAATCCTACAGGAAGAATTTTTAACAAGGATGAACTTAGAAGATTATCGGAGATTTGTGAAAAAAATAATGTGCTAATTATTGCAGATGAAATTCACGGAGATCTCACTCGACGAAATCAAACATTCATACCTATTGCAAAAGCTTCTGATCAGCAGGGGCATATTATTACTTTTACTGCCATCAACAAAACGTTTAATGTTGCTGGACTTCATTGTACGAACGTAATCATATCGAATCCAGAACATAGGAAAACATTCGGTAGCGTTATGGGCATGCATTTACCTTCCCCATTTACGGTTTCCGCACTAATAGCGGTCTACCATGAGGGGGAAGAATGGTTAGAGGAATTGAAGGTATATATTGATGGCACGATGGAGTGGGTAGTGGATTTCTTGGCCGAAAGAATGCCGAAGGTAAAAGTGAGAATTCCTGAAGGAACCTATATCATGTGGATGGATTTTAGCGGATATGGATTAACACCAGAAGAAGTTCATGATCGAATCTATAATAAAGCAAATGTCTTACTTGAAGACGGTAAAATGTTTGGGGAGGAAGGTTTACATTTCCAACGTATTTGCATCCCTTCACCTAGACCGATTATTAAAGAAGCATTTGAACGGATTGCACGAGAATTTGAAGATTTAAAGTAAGATTCTTCTGTTGTTGGCTAAAGCAAATGTATGGTATTTTTATCCCGAGGGAATAGTATTTCATGATAGCTCGAGCAACATTGATCAAAATGAAGCGTGGTGTTGGTAATGATAGAATTTCCTAAAAACCTATATTGTGAACAGTGTGGTAAAGAGACCGAGCACATCGTACGGGAAGATGCTCTAGAAATTGAATATATTTGTAGTGAATGCAAAAAAGAACAAGATATTATTAAGTCATTTTTTTAAAGTTAGGATTCAAGGTGAGTCGCTGTATAATCATCAAAGATGGTAATTCCTAATAAAAATGCCTGGCAGTATAGTCTAACTGTCAGGTGTTTCTATGTTTATTCATACCTTTAACTAATAAAATGTATAAATTTTGATTAATACTACATAATGTCATAATTAAATTGAAAAAAGGTGATTTATTCTGAAAATAATTGTGATTGGTGCTGGGATTCTCGGTACGTCCTCCGCGTATCACTTAACAAAACTTGGTGCAGATGTTACGCTGGTTGATCGCGGGGATGTAGGTCAAGCAACGGATGCAGCAGCAGGCATTGTTTGTCCATGGCTTTCACAGCGTCGAAACAAAGCTTGGTATCAGTTGGCAAAAGGTGGGGCTCGATATTATCCTGAATTAATTGCTCAGCTTGAGGCAGACGGGGAAAAAGAGACAGGATATAAACGTGTGGGAGCAATTAGTCTTCATACAGACATTAATAAGCTCGAACAAATGGCAGAGCGAGCACGAAAACGTCGAGAGGAAGCAACTGAAATTGGTGATATTACAATATTATCGCCAGCAGAAACAATACAACTTTTCCCACCTTTGTCAGAGCGATTTGGGTCTGTACATGTAAGTGGAGGGGCGCGTGTAAATGGAAGAGCATTGCGTGAATCATTAATACGATCATCAATAAAACATGGAGTAACTTTTCTAAGAGGCGATGCGTCTATTGTTAGGGATGAAACCCGAGTCATTGGTGTCAATTTGGAATCTGAAACCATTTTGGCAGACCTCGTTATAGTCACTGCAGGTGCTTGGTCTAATGAGCTGCTACGCCCTTTAGGAGTTCAGTTTTTAGTTACTCCACAAAAAGCACAAATTGTGCATCTTGAATTACCCAAATCAAACACGAGCCAATGGCCCGTCGTAATTCCCCCAAGTAACCATTACATATTAACCTTTGAAGATGGGCGTGTTGTGGTAGGTTCTACTCATGAAAATGAAGCTGGATTTGACACGCGAATTACGCCAGGCGGAATAAATGAGATTTTAAGTAAGGCTTTAGAAGTGGCTCCTGGTTTATCTGAGAGTACTTACCTAGAAACGAGAGTAGGTTTCCGACCTTTCACCCCTGGTTATTTACCTGTAGTGGGAGCATTACCTAACTTTAATGGAATATTTCTTGCTAATGGTTTAGGGGCATCCGGTTTAACAAGTGGACCGTATCTCGGGGCAGAACTGGCTAAGCTTGTCTTAGGAAAAAGAACGGAAATAGACTTGGGTAGCTATGATGTATCAGGTGCAATCTCCACTATAGAATAAGTAAAATAAAAGCACCCAAGTGGGGTGCTTAATCAATAGGATTGGACCTATTTAACGTTTCGAAATTTAGTATGGGTAAGGATATGCTGGGTAGGTAGGATATACTGGATACGCTGGATATGCCGGTATTGGGTACCCAACAGGTGTACCTGCTGCGGCACCAAGAGCTAAGCCTGTAAGAGCTCCTGTTGCAAATCCAGGATAGAATCCACCGCCACCATAGCCCCAACCACCATGTCCATACCCCCAACCACCATGACCGTGATAATGTCCATGACCGTGACCCCAACCACCATGGCCATGACCACCATGAACGGGTCTATAATCATTAATCAAATTCATATTAGAATTCATATTTACCACCTTTTCATTTTAATTTTGTTGATGGAATATCATATGGGTGAATGTATAAAAAGGTTTTATTTTTTTAAAAGGATGTATGAACATGAATGAGCAAATCAAAATGATAGTGAATAAGATTCCTAAACTTGAGGAAGGGAAGCGGTTTATTATAGGAATAGATGGACTAAGTCGCTCTGGAAAGACCACTTTAGTAAAACATCTAAGCCAATTACTAACAGAAGAGAAGCTACCTTATTATGTCTTTCATATAGATGATCACATTGTCGAAAGGAACAGGAGATACAATACAGGTCATGAAGAGTGGTTCGAATATTATCAATTACAATGGGATATTCAGGGCTTAAGGGATCAACTTTTTGAAAAAATAAAAGGTTCTCAATCATTTAATCTCTCGTTCTATCAAGATGAATTAGATACACAAATGACGAAACAGATTACTCTTCCCCAATCGTGTGTCGTCATCATTGAGGGAGTTTTTCTACAGCGGAAAGAATGGCGTAATTATTATGATTTTCTTCTCTATCTAGATTGCCCTAGGGATAAGAGATTTCTTAGGGAAAGTCAGGAGACCCAAAAGAACTTATTAAAGTTTGAAAATAGGTACTGGTTAGCTGAGAATTTTTACCTAGAAACAGAACGACCTTTAGATGGAGCTTATATGGTTCTACATGGTTAATTGATAATTGTTCCATGGATTCGAGGTTTGGAGGTTGAGAAATTCATGGCTTTTTATATCTACCATCAATGTAAGTTAGTTGACGTTAGTGGTAGATATAAATTAAACTTTAATAAAAGGAGGGATTAAATAAAAATGCCTGTTAAAAAGTCTGAAAATATAGAATATTTAATATCAGACCTTGTCGAGGAGTTTGGCATTAGTCAACGGACAATCCGATATTATGAAGAATTAGGGTTAATTCATCCAAGGAGGACTGCTGGGAATCATCGCGTCTACACGAAAAGGGATAGGGCCCGTATTAAGATGATTTTGAGGGGAAAGCATTTAGGTTTCTCCTTACAGGACGCAGCAACTCTTATTAATTTATATGACTTAGACCCTACTCAAATTAAACAGTATAGCGAAGGGATTAAGTTAGCGTATCTACATTTAAAGGAGGTTCAGGAACGAAAGAAAGAGTTGGATCTACTTGAGAAGGATTTATATGATGCCATTGCTGAAGCTGAAGGGATCTATCAATTTTTAAAACAAAAGGAGGAAAAAGATGTCTAAAAAGGTTGTAGTGGAACACCATGATGGAGTAACTGTAATAACCGTTAATCGACCAGAAAAACATAACTGTATTGATGGAGAAACAGCACAATTGCTTTTTGAAGCTTGGGTAAATTTCCGAGACGATGACAAGGCAAAGGTGGCTATCTTAACGGGCAGTGGTTCATCGTTTAGCTCAGGTGCTGATTTAAAAGCAATTGATACCTTAGGTCCCCAAAATCAATATGATGCGGATTTTGTTTATGGTGGGAAAGGGTATTTAGGTTTTACAAGAATGA
Source organism: Neobacillus rhizosphaerae (assembly GCF_050477885.1). Taxonomy (GTDB): domain Bacteria; phylum Bacillota; class Bacilli; order Bacillales; family Cytobacillaceae; genus Neobacillus; species Neobacillus rhizosphaerae_A. The sequence goes on along the minus strand of NZ_JBCNAC010000031.1, from coordinate 63,442 downwards.
CAGATTTATTTAAACCAACGATTGCTGCTGTTAATGGTTACTGTTTTGCTGGGGGTTTGGAAATGGCAGCTTGGTGTGATATTCGAATTGCAGCTTCGAATGCAGAGTTTGGTTGTCTCGAGAGGCGATGGAATGTCCCGTTGGTAGATGGAGGTACACAGCGAATCCCAAGGATTGTTGGCTGGGGAAGAGGGATGGATTTAATATTAACAGGAAGAAAAATCGACGCGGTTACCGCATTGGATTGGGGATTGGTGACAGAGGTTGTGGAGCCTATTAATCTATTAAATCGTGCTTTAGAACTAGCTCATAAAATGGCCTCATATCCGCAAGGGTCACTAAGGTCAGATAAGCAAGCTGTTGTAAGAGGTTGGGGACTTCCTCTTGAAGAAGCGCTACGAATAGAATGTCAGTTAGGAATGCCACATACTAGAAGTGAGGAAACGAGGCAAGGATTAACTAATTTTATCAATCGAAAGGGGTAAAGGGATGATTGCTGCTGAGTTGATTAAAAGAGGAGCTAAGTACTATGCAAAAGAAACAGCGGTTATATACAAGGACCAGAAACTAACGTTTGATGAGGTTCATAAAAATTCAAACCGTTTGGCTAATGCTCTTTTTAAATTAGGTTTAGAAAAAGGAAATCGTATTTCATTTTTGCTGGCTAATTCTGTTCATAGTGTGGAAATTGATTTTGCCATGTTAAAGTCTGGTTTGGTACGAGTTCCACTTAATACAAGGCTTTCCGAAGAAGAACAATTTCATATGATTATGGAAACTGATTCAAGGGCAATTCTTTTTACAGAAGAATTTGCCGACCGTGTGGGGAGCTTAAGAGAAAAACTTTCAAATGTATCATTTTTTTGCCAAGTGGACGGTATCCCAAAGTATGAATGGATCATACCTATTTATTCAGTAATGAAAACGATTACAGATGAAGATCCAATTGTTCCGTTAACAGAAGAAGATTATGCAACCCTCCAATATACATCAGGTACTACCGGTAAGCTAAAGGCAGCTATTCATACACAGGGATCCTGGGCAGCAATTGCAACGAATATCCTGTCAACACTCACCATTGAAAAAGGTGACATTATGATGCATGCTGCACCACTTACACATGCGTCAGGAACGCTTGTCCTACCACATTGGATTCGAGGCGCAGCAAATGCCATTCTTCCAACTTTTCACCCCCTAGAATATCTACAAGCAGTTGAATCGATTAAACCAACAACTCTCAACTTAGTTCCAACCATGATTGTTATGCTGTTGTCACATCCGGAAGTAGAAAAATATACATTTAATTCTGTACGAAGTTTAATTTATGGTGCATCCCCAATGCCTAGGGAAGCGTTAAAAAGAGGGCTTGAATTATGGGGCCAAAAATTCATTCAATATTTCGGTCAAACGGAAGCGCCTCTCATGCTATCTATTTTACCGGTAGAGGACCATGTTTTAGCACTTGAAAATCCAAAGTATTTCGACAGGCTATTATCTTGTGGAAGACCGACAGATACAACCGAAGTGAAAATTGTCGATGAGAATGGGAAACAAGTAGCTGAAGGGGAAATCGGTGAGATTATTGTATCCTCGAGTCAAGCAATGACTGGTTATTGGAAAGAGGATCGATTGACCGCCGAAACAATAAAAGGAAAGTGGATCTATACCCGTGATATGGGCTATTTAGACAAAGAAGGCTATTTATATTTAGTAGACCGTAAGTCTGATATGATTATTAGCGGTGGATTTAACATTTATCCAAGAGAAGTGGAGGAAGTCTTATATCAACACCCAGCAGTAATGGAAGCTGCAATTGTCGGAGTGCCTGATGAAACATGGGTAGAAAGTGTAAAAGCATTCGTTGTGTTAAAAGAGGGACAACAGGTTTCAGAAAATGAGCTGATTGATTATTGCAAAGCACATCTCGCCTCTTATAAAAAACCTAAAAATATCGAGTTTATAGATAGTTTGCCTAAAAGTGCAGTAGGGAAAGTAGTTAGAAGAATGCTCAGGAAAGAAGATTTGAGGAAGTAAATGCAGCTTGCCTTAGATTCGTATAAAAAAGCAATATTCGACTGAATTGGTTATGGGTATTGCTTTTTTATACTTCATCATTAATTAAGGATTTGTTGACCAAAATCCTGCCGTCTTAAGTTTAGATTTTTATTTAGTGACCTAGAATCATAGGAAAGGGAATATCAATAATAAATGGAATATAAAATGAATGAACATCTTTAAATTAAATTTAACTTATAAAGACAATTGCACAAAAAGAAAGTGGAGGGACCTTTGATGGCTGTTATTCCTAGACCTGCATCAACTGTAGTATTAATGAAGGATTTGTCTAAGGTCTACTTGACCAAAAGACCAACAACCATGAAATTTTTTGGTGGTTATTGTGTTTTTCCTGGTGGTGCGGTAGATAAGACTGACTATGAAATCGATAATAAGTATACAAAGTATGGAAACTACGATGAGACCTTTCATCCTGCTTATTATGTAGCCGCTGCGAGAGAATTGTTTGAAGAAGTAGGGATTTTACTTGTAAATTCAGGGGATGGGGCTCCTTTTAATTTTGAAACAGATAAATTAAAGGAATACCGTCGTCTTCTACTGAATGGAGAAATGTCATTCTTAAATATGTTGGAACAGGAAGGATTTCATCTACAACTTGAAAATTTAACCTACTTTGGGCATCTCATTACACCAGATTTAATCCAATTCGATTTGATACAAGATTTTTTCTCGCTCAATTGCCAAATGGACAATTTCCCAAGCCTGAACCAAATGAGGTTGACGACGCCTTTTGGTTTTCTCCAGAGGAGGCATTAATTGCGCATCAATATGGAGAAATTTCCTTGGCGCCACCTACCATTCTAGCACTTAGAACCATTATGAACTTCCAAAAAGGCGGTCCTTTAATGATGCCAGATTTAGAAACAGCAAAAAAATGGTTTGAAAAAGGATAAAACTAGATTGAACGATTCTTATTGTTTATAAATTACTCTACCTGAAATGAGTGGTTGTTAATCATTCTTTGTGGACGAGTGGCTTTGTACCATTGGAAGCAAAGTATGATGATAAGTATAAGGTCAATAGCATCTCCCCCATAATACATAAGTATTGCACCGGATTCTGCCTGATTCACGGAAATACCTTGCGGTGGATAAGCATAAATGTACTTGGAAAGGATGTTGTGACCGGTTAAGGCCAATACCAGTACCATGGCTCGATAGACAAAGCTTGTCCGGTGTGGTGTTGGATCTATATTGATAAATGCTGATGTAAAGACAAAACCAGCGAGAAATACATGATAATGTACTACCATGTGGAGGAAAATACTCTGTTGCATGGTATTGTATAGACTGCTTGTATATAATACCCAAAGTCCTCCCACATTGAGAAAGGAGGCAACAATTGGTTTATTAATAAATCGAATCGGTTTAGTTCTTAAGATCCTTGAAAGGGTACGAGCTGTTCTTACATTTAGCATTCGGAAAATAAGTGTCAAAGGGGCTGCAAGTACCATTAGAAGTGGAGCCAGCATCCCAAGGAGGAGATGACCAATCATGTGTACCTTGAAATTTATATGACCATAAACAGCTATTGGTCCGGCAACTGCCCCCATTGCGCAGGAAACCCCGACAAACCATAAAACAACACGGTAAAATGGCCATGGCTTATGTCTATGAATAGTTATGACCACTAATACAAGATAGATAACTAATAATAGAACAAAAGGCATAGCTAATAACAATTGGAGAGTTAAATCCCCCATAAGTTCATCTTTGTGATGATTGGTATGCATATTTAACTAGCAGCCCCCATTTGTCGGATTTTTTTGGCGCTACGGATGACTAGAACGATTCCTATAATAATCATAATGATAGAAGTAATATGCCAAACCATGTCGTAGGGCAAGATTTGGACATTATAACGGATTTGATGAAGTCGCATCAGTTTATGCTGTATCGTACCATCATAAAATTGAAACCCTCCAGCACCGAGCAGTACTCCTCCGACCCACCTCATTGGTAACCATGCATTTCTTCGCCGAAAGTCCGCAACCATAAACAGCCCACCCACAGTGGCAAACCAACTAAACGCGTGGAAAAATCCATCTGAAACAAGGCCAATCGCTTTTGTTGACTTATCATAAAAATGGTGCCAATGCAGCAATTGATGGAAAACAGTTTCGTCAATAAAAGCAACTAATCCAATTCCGAATAGAATGCCGGACCATAGATTACGATTTATGTATATAGAACGGGTTGTTCCGTTTGATTGACGTTTTGGATATACATTTTCCTCCATAAGATCCTCCATTATTTACTAAATTACTATTATTTTCTCCTAAATATAATGAAGTAAACGCAACTGGGAAAATTCCAATCATAAAAAGGCCATCGTATACTAAAAATGAACCCAAGTATACGATGGCTTTTTGATATTATTATTCCTCTTTAAACGCTTCAGGATTTACCAAATTCTTAGGACGTTTTCCTGTTAGGCCAGCAAGTAAATTTTCTACAGCTAAATTAGCCATGTTTAACTCGGTTTCAAAGGTAGATGATCCGATATGCGGAGTTGTGACAACATTAGAGAATTGAAGAAGCGGATGGTCTTCGTTTATGGGTTCTATTTGGTAAACGTCCAATGCTGCACCATAAATCTCTTTTTTTCTCAGTGCCTCAATAAGAGCAGATTCATCGACTGTTTTTCCACGGGAACCATTGACAAAAACACAAGAATTCTTCATTAACTTAAATTCACGTTCACCAATTAAATTCTCTGTCTCAGGTGTAAGTGGGGTCATCAAACAAACAAAATCGGATTCCTTTAAGAGTGTATCAAGGTCACAGTATGTAGCATCATATTTTTCCTCGGCTTGAATATTACGGCTGCGATTATGATACAAAATTTTCATATCAAATCCAAAATGTCCTCGTTTAGCTATTGTTGAGCCGATTTTTCCCATTCCAATAATTCCCAATGTTTTATGGTGGACATCAATGGCATATTGATCGGTTGTTAAATGTCCTTTCCACTTTCCATTTTTCACGAAGTGGTCTAATTCAGAAATCCGTCTTGCTGCGGTAAGGAGAATCCCGAAGATTGCATCAGCCGTTGTATCTTCTAATACCCCAGGAGTATTTGTTCCCATTACGCCACGCTTTGTCATCTCATCGAGAGATAGATTATTAAAACCAGTAGAGTTATTTGAAACTATTTTTAACAGAGGGGCATGTTCTAGTAATTCCTTGTCAACAGGAAGGGCTAGACCAACAATACCTTCAGCCTGCGTAAGTGCATGTAAAAAAGCAGAGTCTGTTTTAGGGTTAATTCGGTCAAAAATTTCCACTTCGAAACGATCATCAAGTTGTTTAAGAGCTTCTGTTAATACAAAGTTATAAGCAATTATTTTTCTTTTCATTAGAAAACGAACTCCTGTTCTTATTTGTATTTTATAGTTATAACTTGACATAGAAAGTGGTAGGAGTCAACCGTTCTCGAAGAAAGTGGTAGGAATATTGTGAAAACAAGCGGTGGAATTCAATTAATAGGACTTAAGTACCAACTTTGTAATAAATGGCAAGTTTGTACCTCTTTTTTAATAAGTATGTATACGAGAAAGTAATTTAATAAAGGGGGAACTTTTAGTTGAAAAAGAAAAAGTTTATTCTTACGATGGTCTTTCTTTTAACTATGTCTATGATTCTCGCAGCTTGCGGCAGTAAGGATGAGGGGGGAGAAAAAGAGGGCACAGGGGGAAAGAAGACAGAGGAAAAGCCAAAATTTATTAGTATTCTTACAGGCGGTACAGGGGGGACCTATTATCCGCTAGGTGGATCGTTTGCAAAAATAATTAAGGATGCAACAGGAATTGAAGCAAATGCGGAAACCTCTGGAGCATCTGCAGAAAATATGACAACTCTTAAAATGGGCGATGGCGAAATTGCATTTACCCAAACAGATATTGCTTCATATGCCAGTCAAGGGCAGTTGATGTTTAAAGATAATAAGGTAGACAATGTCAAAGCAATTGCTACTCTATACCCTGAAACTATTCAACTAGTAACAACCAAAAAATCTGGGATTAAATCCGTAGAAGATTTAAAAGGTAAAAAGGTATCCATTGGTGCTCCTGGTTCTGGAACGGCTGCGAATGCTGAACAAATCCTAGAAGTGCACGGGATGAGCTTAAATGATATAAAGAAACAAGACCTATCATTTGATGAATCCACACAAGGAATTCAAGATGGAACCATTGATGCAGCATTTGTGACTGCAGGTACACCAACAGGCGCTGTCGAAGGACTTTCGGCAACTGAGGATGTAGTAATTGTCCCAATTGAACAGGACAAAATTGATGCCCTTATCAAAAAGTATCCTTATTATGTAAAGGATGAAGTGCCTGCGGGTACGTATGGCTTAAAGGATAAGGTAACCACTGTCGCTGTTCAAGCAATGTTAGTGGTAAGAAGTGATCTTTCTGAAAATGTAGTCTACGATATTACGAAGGCCATTTTCGAAAATCTAGACCAAGTAACCCATGCAAAAGGGAAATTAATAAAAGTTGAAAATGCGCTAAACGGTGTAGGGATTGATGTCCATCCGGGGGCACAAAAATATTTTGATGAAAAGGGAGTAAAGGCACCGTAAGGAATAGGGTTCATTATTGACCAGTGACCGGCAGCTAAAGCATGCCGGTCTACCTTTTCTAGTTTTCTACACTCGATAGTAAGGAGGTTATATGAAAAAAGAAAATTCGTTATTAGTTATCACTATGCTAGCGATTTGCTTTGGTTTAGCTATATTCCTATTAGTACATATTCCACTAACGCTAGCAATTGTTTTTCAACCCGTTCATTCTAATGCCAAGCTAGCATATATTCCAATAACTGACGAATCTCAGTTTAAGATTAAATACACCCATTCCATTCATTTAACAGATGTAGTCGAAAGCTACAAAATTACAACTAATCAGCAAATACAACAATATGAGTTGATGTATGAGAATTTTTCGATAGGTATGCCTTCTAATGCGGAGGAGGGTGAAACATTCGAACAAAAAAATGGAAAATACTACATTAAGAATATGGCAAGGGTCTTTCCTTATTTTTATTTACGCATAGGTCAGGTTCGGGCTAATCATCGGGTGATTTTTCATAAAAGGGAATATCCTTTATCCCGATCGATTAAACCCGGAACCTCCGTAAAAGTAGAAATACAAAAATTATCCTTTTTTCAACAGTGGAAAGGAGTGAATATCCTTGAGTCATTATGATGGAACGCTTTCTGATAAAAAACAACAAGAATTATTAGAGAAATATGACCCAGAAGCCGGAACAAGGAAATTAAAGGGTATTTTAGGATGGGTTGTATTTGCGGGATTATTAGCCTTTTCTTTGTTTCATCTATATACGGGAATCTTTGGTATGTTAACCGCACAGCTTCAACGTTCGATTCACTTAGGCTTTGCTCTTGCACTCATTTTTTTACTTTTTCCTGCACGAAAAAAAAATAGAGGGAAAGAACATAAAGTAGCCTGGTACGATATGATTCTGGCTGGTATTTCAGTTGTTGTCGGTGCCTACTGGCCATTAATGATCGACGAATTAGTACTAAGAACGGGTAACTTAACTAATCTTGATTTTTATGTTGGATTGGCAGGGATTTTATTAGTTTTAGAAGCAACTCGTCGTGCGGTAGGTCTTCCAATTACCATTATCGCTATACTCTTTATGGGTTATGCTATTTTTGGTCAGTACATGCCTGGGTTTATTGCCCATAGAGGGCTTGACTTAAGTCGTTTAGTACAAACAATGTTCTTTACAACTGAAGGTATACTAGGTACTCCACTTGGTGTGTCCTCGACTTTTATTTTCCTCTTCTTATTGTTTGGATCATTTCTTGTTAAAACAGGTGTCGGACAATACTTTAATGACCTTGCTATTGCAGTTGCTGGAAGGAGTATAGGAGGCCCTGCAAAAGTAGCCGTTTTTTCTAGTGCCCTACAAGGAACAATAAGTGGAAGTTCTGTAGCAAATGTTGTGACTTCAGGATCCTTCACCATTCCAATGATGAAAAAATTAGGTTATAAAAAGGAGTTTGCTGGTGCTGTAGAAGCTGCCGCATCAACTGGAGGTCAATTGATGCCCCCTATTATGGGAGCAGCAGCCTTCCTAATGGTTGAATTTATTGGGGGTGGCATTACTTATTGGGACATTGCTAAAGCCGCAGCTATTCCTGCTGTCCTTTATTTTAGCGGGATTTGGATCATGACCCATTTTGAAGCCAAACGAATTGGCCTACGTGGCTTAACGAAAGAAGAAATGCCAAATAGAAAAGAAGTACTTAAAAAGATTTATTTATTACTCCCAATAATAGCAATCATTTTATTGCTAATGTCAGGTATGAGTGTAATCCGGGCAGCGTTATGGGCAATCGTAATCACAGTTGTAGTAAGTGCGATAAAAAAGGATACTAGAATTGGTTTTAAAGGGTTCGTTGAAGCCCTTGTAGATGGAGCTCGCTCGGCGCTAGGAGTAGCGGCTGCTACTGCAGCAGCTGGTATCATAGTTGGTGTGGTTACCAAAACTGGTTTGGGATTGAAGCTTGCTAATGGTTTATTAGATTTAGCAGGTGGTGCATTACTACCGACCTTATTCTTAACAATGATTACCGCCATCGTGCTTGGAATGGGTTCACCGACGACTGCCAACTATGTCATAACCTCTACGATTGCAGCACCAGCAATTATTTTGTTAGGAATTCCTGATTTATCTGCCCATTTGTTTGTATTTTATTTTGGAATTATTGCAGACATTACGCCTCCTGTTGCATTAGCGGCTTTTGCAGCAAGTGCAATTTCAGGTGGGGAGCCATTTCGAACGGGTGTAAATTCTTCAAAACTAGCTATTTCTGCTTTTATTATTCCATATATGTTTGTGCTGTCACCTGAATTATTAATGATAGATACGACTTGGACTTACTTAATATGGGTAGTCTTTACAGCCTTTTGTGGGATGTTTGCTATTAGTACCGGTGTCATTGGATTCTGGGTTCGCGAAATGTTTTGGTATGAAAGGGTTGTTGCGATTGTTGCCGGTTTATGCCTAATCTATCCGGAAAATATTACCGATATCACTGGACTTGTTGCATTTGGTGTATTATTTACCTTGCAACTTATGATTAAGAGGAATCGAATGCCGCGTACTGGAATATAAACCAGCTCACTGAATAAATAATTGTTGGGTCCTCATATATGTGAGGACTTTTGTTTATTAGGACTTTCAACATAAAAATTGACTACAAGGCATTCATCAGAGCAGCACTATCACATTCCAATATGACTAATTGTGCAATTTTCGACATTTCCTGTTGGAACCTTTTCCAAAGTTTAGTAGAATAGTAGGAAAGATAAAGTGCGAAACTATTTCTGATAGGGTAACTTTCTCACTATATAAAATACCAGTATAGTTTGCTAAAATAACAATATGTAGAATTGATTTCTACAAAATACATAGTAACAAAGTCTATGATGAATTTTTTGAATAATGTGGCAACGTGGTAGCCGAGTAGGAGGAATTATTAATGTGGGATTTTAATATGGACATAGATCAGGTAGCCAGAATAAAAGTAATAGGTGTTGGCGGTGGAGGAAACAATGCCGTTAACCGAATGATTGAGGCAGGAATTCAAGGTGTGGAATTTATTGCAGTTAATACTGACGCACAAGCTCTCAATCTTTCAAAAGCAGAGATTAGGATGCAAATTGGTGCAACATTGACAAGAGGGTTAGGTGCAGGCGCAAATCCAGAAGTAGGTAGGAAAGCAGTCGAGGAAAGCAAGAGTCAACTACAAGAGGTGTTAAAGGGTGCAGATATGGTTTTCGTTACAGCCGGAATGGGCGGAGGAACCGGAACAGGTGCTGCGCCTGCGATTGCCCAAATTTCCCGTGAACTCGGGGCATTAACTATTGGAGTAGTTACACGTCCGTTTGGATTTGAAGGAAAAAAGCGTGCAACAAACGCTCAGAACGGAATCGAATTAATGAGGAAAGCGGTCGACACTCTTATAATTATTCCAAATGATCGCTTATTACAAATTGTAGATAAAAAAACACCGATGATCCAAGCCTTCCGAGAAGCAGATAATGTTCTCCGCCAAGGGGTACAAGGGATCTCGGATTTGATTGCAGTTCCGGGATTAATCAATCTTGATTTTGCTGACGTTAAAACGATCATGTCTAATCAAGGTACAGCTCTAATGGGGATTGGAGTAGCAAAAGGCGATGGACGTGCAGTGGAAGCGGCCAAAAAGGCAATTTCTAGTCCATTACTCGAGACTTCAATCAATGGTGCACAAGGGATCTTGATGAATATTACAGGAGGAACTGATTTAAGTTTATACGAGGTACAAGAAGCGGCAGACCTAGTCGCTTCTGCAGCAGACCACGAATTAAACATGATTTTTGGTTCTATAATTAATGAAAATTTTAAAAATGAAATTATGATAACTGTTATTGCAACTGGTTTCTCACATGATGAGATTGAAACCAAAAATGTTCCATCATCTCCTACAAGGGAAGGTAAGTCCAGACCACAGTTTGGCACTTTCCAAACCAAACAGGAATCAATGGTACATGAGGAATCAGTTCTTGAAAACAGTCGAAAATGGCAGGAGAAGGAAGAATTAAAATCTGATCATAGTCATCATCAAGTACAGGAGTCGGATGATTCACTTGATATTCCAACATTCTTACGAAACCGGAATAGAAGGAATAGATAGATTCCGTTTGGGTAAGTGGACTAATTGAAATAATAAAAGTGAGCTCATTTCTTTTATAGAGATGAGCTTTCCTTTTGGGATATGATAAATTAGTCATAGGTCAGGAAAATTGAACAAGAACCCAACCGATTTTTTCGACATTAAGTTGGAATATTCGCAAAATAAATTTTATTGAAAGCGTATGCTATAATGATGATATAAAAATCACTGCAAGGAGTAATCGCTATGTTGAAAGATATTTTTATGAGTTTATCTCAAAACCAATTTCTGAATAGTGCTGCCAAAAAATATGGTTTAAAAATGGGGGCACAAAGTGTCGTTGCAGGAACGAATATTGAAGAAGTTATTAAAAGTATAAAAGAGCTGAACTCACACGGAATTTCTTGTACAGTGGATAATTTAGGAGAGTTCGTTTTTAAAGAAGAAGAGGCAAATGCTGCAAAAGAACAAATCCTTAATGTAATTGAAGCTATTCATGAGTCTAAAGTGGATGCGCATATCTCATTAAAACCAACACAGATAGGCTTAGATATTGAATATACTTTTTGTTTAAATAACTTAAGAGAAATCGTAGACCTAGCTAATCGTTATGGTATTTTCGTAAATATTGATATGGAGGATTATAGCCATTTAAGTCCTACATTTGATTTACTTGACGATCTTTCTTTAGAGTACGATAACGTTGGAACAGTTATTCAGGCTTATTTCCATCAGGCACAAGAATATCTTGAAAAATATAAAAATTATCGTATTCGAATTGTAAAAGGTGCATATAAAGAATCACCAGAAATCGCTTACCAAGATAAAAATGATATTGATTCTAATTTTATTAAAATATCTGAATGGCATTTATTAAATGGTAAATTTACATCAATTGCTACACATGACCATAGAATAATAAACTACTTAAAAGATTTTATTAAAAAGAACAATATCCCAAATGATCAATACGAGTTTCAAATGTTATATGGGTTTAGAAAAGAGCTTCAATTAAAGTTGGCAAGTGAAGGGTACAATTTCTGCACATATGTTCCTTTTGGTAATGACTGGTATGGATATTTCATGAGACGTCTAGCTGAACGGCCACAAAACTTAAATCTTGTGGCTAAACAAGTGTTCAACAAAAAAACAAATACCATTATTGGTGTAGCAGCAGGTGCATTCCTATTAGGTAAAATGACCAATAAGCAAACCAAGAAAAAAAGAAAATAATACAAACAATAATCCTTTCATCAAATAGATGAGAGGATTTTTTATTACAGGTGAAAATTTGCCTCCCTTATGGATTTAAAAAAGGCACCTAGCCTTTGTGGTTATACAATCACAAAGGTTAGGCACCCGGTTTTACGGCATTATAGGAAAAATTAGTATCATCCCATTGGAATATGCCTTCTTGAAGCTTTATTCTAAAATCAAAGGGACACGTAGAAGGGTTTATGTTTGACTCTTCTTCTCCGGTTGTCATTTGCTCCAATATTAGTTGCTTGAAACGTAGCAAATCTGTTTTAGATGCAATCCGAATTATTCGATCTAAAGTAATACTTTTCTCACTGATTCCATGACAGTTACATATGCTTGTTTGAAAACCTTTATTAAACTGAATCATCATGTGTAAATCATTGATACTCGCAACCCCAAAAACCTCTTTTATTACATCCTCATAACGTAGCTGTTTCCCAGTTGCAAATTTAATCATATTCCTCTCAGGATTTTCTAAGAAATAAACGGTTTCAATCGAACCTTCCATGTATAGCACCTTTTTTCCAATTATTTTTCTATCGCAATGAATAAAGAATGGTGGTGGAATGATAAACCTTCTTCTAAAAAAACACTCATTCTAATCCCTTCTATTCATATTATACCATACTTTATATGGTTGCCGGAAAAGCAATCGTTTTGTGTCGATATAACCACAGTAATAATGACATGCAGTGGCGAATAAAATGGGTGAATGGGATTGATTCCCATAGTAATCAATAAATTGGGATTAGAACACCACTGAATATTCAATAAGAGGAGTAGTTGGGCAATGAGCAAACGAAATTGGGCTATTTCTATTTTTGTCATTAGTAGTCTAATAGGATTGACGGGGTGTACAGAGGAAACAACAAAAGAGGTGGCACGAGAGAAAAAGGTTATACAACCTCAAAAGCAGCCCGAAAAACAGCCGAAAGAAGAACCACCGAAGGTAGAGGCACCAAAGCAAATTGTTGTTAATGTCATTGACCCGAATACGAAAAAAATTATTAAGAGCTTTATACCGAAGGATTTGGGGTTTGAAAACAACAAAGAGACCTACCAAAAGGAAATTGAAAAATGGGCTAAAGATTTAGCGAGAGGAACTGAAACGTCAACGGGGTATGACCAGCGAATGGTACTCGATAAAATTGATGCAAATGGGCAAATCATTAAAGGAAAACCGAAAGTGATATTAGAGGAATCGGAATTAGTAGAAAAAGTTATGACCGCATCTCTTGTAGGTGGAGAAGTTGAACTACCCTTGTATGTTACTGAAAGTGGCTATAAGCCTGAGGATATTGCTCATTTAGGTGAAGTAGTGATAGGAAGATTTACAACAAGATTTAGTAGCGGAGTGGTGGGGCGTTCAAAGAATATCGAGTTATCAGCACAAGCTATCAACAATATCATTGTTGGATCCGAAGATATTTTTTCCTTTAATACTACAGTTGGACCTAGTGATGCTGCACACGGATATCAAAAGGCAAAAGAAATTGTAAATAAAAAGATGGTCGATGGGATTGGTGGGGGAATATGCCAGACTTCTTCCACGTTATTTAATGCGGTGGATTTATTAGCAGTTAACTATGTAGAAAAACATCACCACTCATTATCAGTTGGTTATGTTCCCCCCGGTCGTGATGCAACAGTTTCATATGGAGGCCCAGATTTTCAATTTAAGAATACAACAGGGTATCCTTTTTTAATTAAAGCAATTTATGGCAAAGGTACATTAACTGTGGAAGTAAGAACATCAGCTGCTTACCAAAACCTCATAGCAAAGAGATAAAAAAGAACACAAAAGGTGACAGGCACTGCATTTGCTTGTCACCTTTTATTATTATACAGCAAATGCATATTCCACCTTTATCAAGCAAAAAATACATTTGGTTCTTTTAGTTAAAAATAGGAGGTAATATATGAAATGGTTTTATAGGATAATTATGTATTCAGTAATACTTGTCTTATTTGGGTGGGCCGGACAGCATCAAGCTTTAGCACGGGTATTAGATGATCAGAATCATTATGGTGCAAACAAAACAAAAAAAGATGTTCTTCAAGTAGCAAGGCAATATCCTCCAGGGGATCAAGGCCTATCCGAAGAATATCATGGACATCAATCTGATCGTCCTGAAGCCAAAAATCCTAAAAAGGCTAAGCCACCTTCAGCTGACAACCGGCTTGTTCAAGTTCAACTTTTAGGTATCAATGATTTACATGGTCAGTTAAATGTTACTCGTAAAGTAAATGGTAAGCCTGCAGGGCGCATTGACTATTTAGCTACTTATCTAAAACAAAGAGAAGCGGAGAATAAAAACACGCTTCTTGTTCAGGATGGAGATATGGTTGGAGCAAGCCCACCAGTATCGGCACTTTTACAAGATGAACCAACTATTGAGCTACTTAACAAACTTGGATTCGATATTGGAACTGTTGGAAATCACGAATTTGATGAAGGTTTAAATGAACTCCTTCGTCTAATTAATGGTGGCTCCCATCCAAAAACAGGGAATTTTGCTGGTTCCACATTTCCATGGATAGTAGCAAATGTAATCAATGAAAAAACAGGAAAAACCATTTTACCTCCCTATCACGTGATAAAGGTAAATGGAATGCCAATTGGTTTCATCGGGGTGGTAACAACTGAGACACCGACTGTCGTTGTACCAAGTGGTGTAGCAGGCTTAAAATTCACCGATGAGGTAGAAGCGATTAACCGCAATGTAGCTGAATTAAAAAAACAAGGAGTAAAATCAATTGTTGTTTTGGCCCATAATCCAGGTTCATCTGGCCCAAATGGAGAAAACCCTACAGGCCAGCTTGTAGATATCGCTAATCGAGTAGACGATGAAGTAGATATTATTTTTGGCGGTCATAATCATGCCTATATGAATGCTACAATTGATAATAAATTGGTGGTTCAGTCATATTCCTATGGGACGGCTTTTTCAGACGTTGATATTGAAATTGATCCGAAAACGAAAGATATTGTTTCCAAGCGGGCAGAGATTGTGACAACTTTTCAAGAAGGAATAGAGCCAGATCCTGAGATTAAGAAAATGCTTGAAGGCTATGAAGCGAAGGTAGAACCAATTGTTAAACGTATTGTTGGATCTACAACAGATAACTTAACAGCAAAGCAAAATGAAAATGGTGAATCTGTTCTTGGGGATTTCATTGCCGATGCACAAAGAAAGGCGATGAATACAGATTTCGCCTTTATGAACCCTGGAGGTATACGAGCCGATATTGATCCAGGTGATATTACCTGGGGTGAGGTATATACGGTACAGCCTTTTAATAATGAATTGGTAAAAATGACAATGACCGGGCAGCAAATTCGTGACTTACTTAACCAGCAATGGGGTACAAGAACTGCGATCCTGCAAATTTCTGGTTTAACATATACATGGGACCCTAATAAACCTGTTGGTAACAGGGTAGTGAGTGTCAAGCTTTCGGACGGTACAGAACTTGATTCTGCTAAGTCATATACGGTAACAGCAAACATCTTCTTATCTGGTGGGGGAGATGGTTTTACGGAATTCACTAAAGCCCAAAATAAAGAAGTTGGTCCAGTTGATTTAGAAGCAGTTGTAAATTACATTGGGGAACAACCAAAACCGTTCTCCTATCTTATTCAAAATAGGATTCAGAGAGTTCAATAAAACAATAAGGATGACTCTTCTGTAAATGAGTCATCCTTATTGTTTAGTTAGGCTTTACTTAAATTAGATAGAACATTTAGAATAATATATAAACGATCCTTTTTAATGAAAGGGGGAAGTATCGATGTATAAAAAAATAATTGAGCCACGTGTTTCTGAAACAGATGGGGTCGGGCACATCAATAACACTACCATACCGATTTGGTTTGAAGCTGCTAGAAATGAGATTTTTAAATTATTTACCCCTGACAGTTCCTTTGAAAATTGGAAAATGATTATTTTAAACATGAACGTGGACTATATGAAGCAAATTTATTTCGGTAAGGATGTGGAAGTTTTTACATGGGTCAAAAAAATCGGAAATTCCAGTTTACAACTTTATGAGGAAATCCACCAAGAAGGAAGAGTTTGTGCAAAGGGAACAGTCACCTATGTAAATTTTAATCTCAAAAAACAACAATCTGAAACAATACCACAAGAGATTAGAAAAGAATTGGAGTTGCGCCTTTATCAATTGAATAAGTGATTAGTTGAATGTAACCTTTCAAAAAAATTTTGAAAAAGGTTCTTGAAATAGATTAATAAATAGACTATTATTTTATTTAACCGCTAAGTACTACATATCGTTATTAATTGAAATAAAAACAACTATATATTGTGTTTGCCTTGAGAAAAGATGCCATTAGGCTTAAAAGGGAATCTGGTGGAATTCCAGAACTGCCCCCGCAACTGTAAATGCTGACGAAATGAGAAAACCACTGTATAAGAGAGTTTAATTGATTAGGCGCTTATACGGGAAGGGCTCAAAGTAGGGAGATGCATAAGTCAGGAGACCTGTCTTTCTTAAGATGTTTCAACTTCTTCGGGGATTGAGAAGATGAAATGGTGGCGACAGGAGACACTTGACTACTTTTTTCATCCTTCTGTATTGTTATCGTTTCATCCGCTCAATTCACCTTGAGCGGATTTTTTAATTTAGGGGGAAAAAATATGACTACTAGGGTACGATCTGAACTTGATTGTTTTTTAGAATCTATTAATCAAGTTGAACAGAAATACAACATTGATGCTTCTGAACTGAGGAAGCAAATTAGTCATCTGGAAGGAACAGCGACTGAAATGAATAAGCATGCATTATTCTATGCAGTCAATCAAATAGCGATAGATCAACCAGATTGGACGTTCGTTGCTGCCAGTTTCTATCTGAATGAATTATATTTTAAGGCGGCCGAAAACCGAGGTTATAAGAGTTCAAATAAATATGGAGACTTTTATGGATTACTAAAACAACTAACGGATATAGGAGTCTATTCCAATGATTTATTAAGTCTTTATAGTAAAGATGAAATAGATACATTAGCGAAAGCGATTAATCCAGAAAAGGATCATTTATTTACTTACATAGGATTATATCTATTAGCAGATCGATATCTTGCCCGTGATTATAACCGAAATATTTATGAACTTCCCCAAGAGCGATTTATGATTATTGCTATGACACTAATGAAGTTTGAAAAAGAAACCATTCGTCTAAGTTTAGTGAAAGAGGCATATTGGGCTTTAAGCAACTTATATATGACAGTTGCAACTCCTACCTTAGCGAATGCCGGAAAAAGCTTTGGTCAGCTCTCCTCATGTTTTATTGATACGGTTGATGATTCACTTGATAGTATTTATTTAAATAATTGGGATATTTCTCGGTTAAGCAAAGATGGCGGTGGCATCGGGGTTTATTATGGAAAGGTTCGTGCTCTTGGTTCTGATATAAAGAAATTTAAAGAAAACTCATCCGGGGTAGTTCCATGGATAAAATTAGTGAACGATACGGCTGTTAGTGTTGATCAGTTAGGTCAGCGGCAGGGAGCCATTGCTGTATATTTAGATCTATTTCACAAAGATATTATGAGTGGATTTCTTGACTTAAAAACGAATAATGGCGACGAGAGACGGAAAGCTCATGATATATTTACCGGCGTGACCATACCAGACTTATTTATGCAAAGGCTTGAAGAAATAGATGAGAACGGAAGGAGTATTGGAGAGTGGCATGCATTTTGTCCTCATCAGGTAAAACAAATCATGGGCTGGAAAGATGAAAAGGGTAACCCTCTAGGCTTGGAAGATTTTTATGATGAAAGTAATCATAAATATTTTACCGAGAAATATGAGGAGGCAGTAAGAAACCCACTTCTTCCTCGTAAAACATATCGAGCTATGGATATTATGGCACGAATCATGGTTTCACAACTAGAAACAGGGACTCCGTACATGTTTTACCGTGACGAAGTGAACCGGCAAAATCCGAATAAACATCTTTTAGGCAAGGGGCGTACTTCTATCTATTGCAGCAACTTATGTACAGAAATCACGCAAAATATGTCACCTACAATGATTGTTAAGGAATATCAGGACGAAGAGGGAAACCTCGTAATGGTACGTAAACCAGGGGATTTTGTTGTATGTAATTTATCCTCTGTTAATCTTGCAAAAGCTGTACCAGCGAACGTCTTAGAACGACTAATACGGATACAAGTAAGAATGTTAGACAATGTCATTGACTTAAATACAATCTCAGTGGGTCAGGCGCAACTTACGAATAAAAAGTTTAGAGCTGTTGGACTTGGTACCTTTGGGTGGCATCATCTTCTTGCACTAAAGGGAATTCACTGGGAATCCAATGATGCCGTTCATTTTGCAGATGTATTATATGAAGACATTGCTTTTTACACGATTCGGTCGTCAATGGAACTAGCAATGGAGAAAGGTTCGTATAGTCAGTTTAGTGGTTCTGAGTGGCAGACTGGTGACTATTTTACACGTAGAAATTACCAGACTGATAGGTGGAATGATTTAAAGAGGAAGGTAGCTATTCATGGACTACGAAATGGGTGGCTTATGGCTATTGCACCAAACTCTTCAACAGCAAAAATTGGTGGTTCAACAGATGGAATTGATCCCATCTATTCAGTTGAATACGCTGAAGAGAAGAAAAATTTTAAATTTAAAGTGACAGCACCTGACCTAAACCATCACACTTACAATTATTATCGTCGTGTAAGGCATGAAATTGATCAAGTTTGGAGTATTAAACAGAATGCTGCTCGTGGACGTCATATTGATCAGGCAATTAGTTTCAACCTGTATGTTCGACATGACATAAAAGCGAAAGAGTTATTAAATCTTCATTTGGCATCTTGGAAGCAGGGGCTGAAGACAACTTATTATGTAAGAAGCACCACACAATCTGAAATAGAAGATTGCGAGGCGTGCCATAGTTAATGGGAGGAGAACTCAATGGACATTCATTCACCTTTATTAAAAATTAAACTACTAAATCCGAAGTTTCCGAATAAAACGACAGGAATAATTAATGGGCAGTCTTCAGGATTGCTTAACTGGAATGATATCGCTTACCCACAAATGTACGATTTGTATCAAACATTATTATCAAATTTTTGGAAAGCACAAGAAATTAATATGCAAGATGATATTAAGCAGTGGGACCAACTTAGCTTACCAGAGAAAGATGTATTTTTGCGCATTAATACCCAACTGGCCTCATTGGACAGCCTGCAAACACCAACGATGTGCCAGGTGATGGATTATGTGTCAGATTCAAGTATGAAAGCCATATTTGCAGTGATTGCTCAGCAGGAGGCGGTACATAACGAATCATATTCCTATATTCTAAGTTCTCTTGTACCTTTAAGTGAGCAAAATGACCGATTCAATCAAGCGAAAAGTGATCCAATCGTCCAAAAAAGAAACCAACTCATATTAAATTCGTATGAAAGTTTTCGAGAAAATCCTACTCCGCAAAATCTATTTAAATTAGGTGTAAATTCTATCAATCTAGAGGGTATTTATTTTTATGCAGGCTTTGCTTTTTTCTATTATCTTGCCGGACAGCAAAAAATGTTAAAAACAAGCACAATGATTAGCTATATTCAACGTGATGAAATGCAACATGCTTATTTTATGGCTCAGTTTTTACGGATTCTTTTAACAGAAAATCCAAAATTAAATAATGAGGCAAACATTGATTATATTTATCATACAGTTGGACAAGCTGTTGAGCTAGAAAAAGAATGGGCACGAGTGATTTTCCGAGAGATAGATGGCATTGATTTGAATGAGTATGAGGAGTACACCGAATATCTTGCTAATAAACGGTTACGTCAGCTTGGTTTGCAAAATCTCTACGAGGACAGAAGTAATCCAATGCCGTGGATTCATGTGTTCAGCGATGAAATGATGAATGAAACGAAGTCTGATTTTTTTGAACAAAAATCAAGGACTTATTCAAAGGTTACACAATCCAATGGATTTGATGAATTATGAAAATAGCTATCGTGTATTCTTCTAAAACTGGGAATACAGAAGAATTAATTCATTTGATTCAAGAGCTATTCATTAAGAAGAATGTTGTTGTTAATCTTTTTAGAATTGAGCAATTTCAATTCAATGTTTTAAAAAACTATGAAGCTATTGTGATTGGAACCTATACATGGGGAAACGGAAATATACCACATGAAATGATGGACCTTTTTCGTGCTTTTGAAACGCAAGACGTGAAGAATATAGTTACTGCAGTTGTCGGGACAGGGGACAGTGGCTATCCAAATTTTTGTGGGGCTGTTGATGAATTTAAAAGCATGCTTTATTATCACACTCATTTAGCTGTTACACTTAAAATTGAGGTTTCACTTCAACAGAAAGACATGAGCCGCTGCATACGGTTTGTTGAAATTGTTTTGGAAAAAATTCTACTTTATCGAAGCAATCTAAAGATAAAGAGTTAAAAGGAAACAAGAAGAGGTTGCAATGGAGGCAACCTCTTCTTTACTAATTACTTAAATGAATCTTCTAATTCATCTATCAATGAACCTACAAAAGCCACAGCTCTACTGATAGGTTCTGGCGTAGACATATCAATTCCGGCATGTCTCAACAACTCAAGTGGCTCCATTGTTCCACCTGCACGCAGTACCTCTAACCATCTATCTACGGCAGGCTGGCCTTCTTCTTGAATCATTTGCGCAACAGCTGTTGATGCAGTTAACCCTGCAGAATAGGTGTATGGATATAATCCCATGTAATAGTGTGGTTGGCGCATCCAAGTTAAGCTTGCTCCTTCATCTATTACAACCGTATCTCCCCAAAACTCGGTAAGTACGGATTTGGTTACTTCTGTTAATATTTTAGCTGTTAGTGCTTTTCCATCTTCAGCAAGAGTGTATATTCTACGTTGATATTCCGCTTCAAGTAAATGGGTGACAAAATTATGATAATAGGTTCCTAGCAGTTGAAGAACAACCCAACGGCGCATTTGTTTATCTTTATATTTATGGAGTAAATGCTGGCCTAATAGCATTTCGTTCATAGTTGATGGTGCTTCTACAAAATACATGGAAGGGCGCACATTCATGATTCGTTGATTTTTATTGGCTAAAAAGAAATGTCCTGCATGCCCAAATTCATGTGTTAAGGTAAAGCATCCACGCATATTATCCTGCCAAGTAATAAGGATATATGGATGAGACCCATACGGGCTGGAGCAAAAAGCTCCTGTGGATTTGCCAACATTATCTGCTAAGTCAACCCATCTTTCCTTAAATCCTCTTTCCATGATTTCGGAATATTCAGGACCCATTATTTTTAAAGAATCCAATATGAGTTGGGTCGCCTCTTCATAAGTAGTTTTTGGGTCGAAGTCTGGGTCAAGTGGTGCTTTCAAATCACAAAAAAGCATTTGCGGAAGACCAAGAACTTTTTGTTTTAATTGGGCAAATCTCCTCATATGTGGGGCAAGTTCTTTATATATAATGTCTATTTGATTATTATACATCTCCAATGTTACCTGCTGGGGCTCTAGTAACATATGGGTAACGGACTCGTAATTCCGTAAGTGTGCAAGAGTGACTTGCTTCTTTACCTCTGTAGCATAGGTTGCAGCCATCGTATTTGTGTACTTTTTTAAAGTTTCAACAAAAGAGTAATAGGCCTTTCTTCGAACCTCTGTATTTGCTGAGAATTCGTAGCGGCTCTCAAATAAAGAAAAAGAAACAGGCAACTCTTGACCACTTTCATCTTTTATCGGAGAAAAATCCATATCCGCCAATTTTGTCATTTGGTAGATTTGATAGGGGGCTCCTTGTAGTTCACCTAAAGCAGCGAGGGCTTCTTCTGTTTCAGGAGAAAGTCTATGTTTTTTCGTTTCTAGAATCTCCATTAAACTTTTTTGGAAGGCCTCGAAATCAGGCTCCGCTTGGATGTATTTTTCGACAATTCCTTCATCAAGGGCAAGAATTTCAGAATGAATGAACGATAATGCAGCGATACATTTCGTTTGTAATGCTGAAAATTTTGCTGAGTTTTCCTGATTAACTGGGTCAGTTCCATCTGCGGATTGTCTAAGGTTCGCATATGTCCCAGCCTTTGTAATTTTCATGGAAAGCTGTTCCTGTGCACATAGGCAATCTAATAATGCCTTTGCACCTGTATGTAAAGTTCCCTTATATTGATCAAACTTGTTGATTTCATGGTCAATTGTTATTAGTTCTTCTTCCCATGACTTCTCTGAGGGGAATAAGTCATCCAGATTCCATGTTAAATGTTCGGGTACTTCTGAGCGGTTTAACCGTTTCACTACTGGTTTTTTCATCAATTCTCCTCCTAACATTCTTTCGAGCTACTAAATTTATCATATATTATTAGAAAATTAAGTCAAATAAAAACTAATTCACCATCTGTAGGGTTTTCCTAATTTTTTGACTATTTATTGACCATTTATTTTTTTGAATGATATCATATTATTGGAAACGCTTACTATAAAAGGGGGTAACTACGATGGGTTTCGGTAATCAAGTGCAATTTAAAGTTTATCAAGAAATAGAGAATAATATTGTTCCGGTTTCATATGAAGAGTTAGAAGCTAAGGCTAAAGAGCAACTTGAGGCAAAACCCTATTACTATGTTGCCGCATCAGCTGGTGCTGAAGTAACAGCAAGGAACAATAACAAGTCATTTGAAAAGTGGCATATCGTCCCACGCATGTTATGTGATACCGTATCAAGAGATCTAAGTATCGAGTTGTTTGGCAAAAAACTTCAGTATCCTTTATTGCTCGCACCAATAGGAGTTCAATCGATCGTCCATCCTGAAGGCGAGCTAGCAACTGCACGGGCTGCGGCTGACATGGGTGTGCCTCTCGTGGCTAGTACTGCTTCTACATATAGTCTTGAAAAAATCTCTGCAGAAATGGGAGAAGGGGATAGATGGTTTCAGCTGTATTGGAGTAGCGACAGGGAAATTGCTGCAAGTATGGTAAAAAGAGCTGAGGCAGCGGGATATAGTGCTATAGTGATTACACTTGATACCCCAATGATGGCATGGCGTGAAAAAGATATTGAACATGCATATTTGCCATTCTTAGAAGCAAAAGGTATTGGTAACTATTTAGAAGATCCTGTTTTTTGTTCACGCTTAGAGAAGTCCCCAAAAGAGGATATAAAATCTGCCATCATGCTTTGGGCTCAAGTATTCGGAAATCCTTCATTAACTTGGAAAGACATTGAATATATCAAAGGACACACCACTCTACCTATTTTGTTAAAAGGGATTTTACATCCTGAAGATGCCAAGCTGGCATTAGAGCATGGTGTGGATGGAATTATA
This sequence comes from Neobacillus rhizosphaerae, assembly GCF_050477885.1. Classification (GTDB taxonomy): domain Bacteria; phylum Bacillota; class Bacilli; order Bacillales; family Cytobacillaceae; genus Neobacillus; species Neobacillus rhizosphaerae_A. The sequence continues at coordinate 40,064 of NZ_JBCNAC010000031.1, read as the reverse complement.
GTCAGCAATCATGGTGGCAGGCAAGTGGATGGAGCAATTACAGCTATTGATGCATTACCAGAAATTGTAGATATTGTGAGAGACGAAATCCCAGTTTTAATGGACAGTGGGATTAGAAGAGGCTCTGATGTAATCAAAGCGATTGCATTAGGGGCAAAAGCTGTACTTGTAGGACGCCCTTATATGTATGGATTAGCTTTGGCGGGAGAGGAAGGAGTTAAACAGGTACTTCGAAACCTGATTGCAGATTTTGACTTAACCCTAGCCTTGTCAGGAAAGCGTACGGTAAGCGAGTTAAATCGGGATTTATTGAAGAAACTATAAGATTTGGGGGAGAAACAGTGGAAGAAAAACTAGTTAGAGCAATTCAAGATGAATATCCTGATGATTTTGCCTGGTGCTATGGTTGTGGCAGATTAAATGAAGAGGGGCACCACTTTCGTACTTGTTGGCAAGAACAACAGACGGTGACAATCTTCAACCCGGAGTCAAGGCATCTAGCATTACCAGGATTCGTTTATGGTGGAATAGTTGCTTCGTTAATTGATTGTCATGGAACTGGGTCAGCATCATTGGCCCTTCATCGTAAAAACGGTCATGAACCAGGAGATGGGGCGGAACCTCCGCGGTTTGTCACAGCTTCACTGAGCGTGAATTTTATCAAGCCTACTCCTCATGGTGTGCCATTAAAAGCGGTTGGTACAGTACATGAAATACACCCGAAGAAATTTAAAGTAGAAACAGAGGTTTATGCAAATGATACTCTCTGTGCTCGTGGTGAGGTTGTGGCGGTCGTAATGCCAAATTCGTTTTTACAGAAAGAATGATCTAATAACCCGAGGCTAACTCAAGAACTAAGGAGTTAGTTTCTTGTTCTATTGTCATCAAAATGAAATGTTTTCTTTTGAAACAAAAAAAGACCTCCTGCCGTCAAATATTATAGGAATTGTTTGAACGGGAGGTTAACTGATGGGGAAGATGAAAATCTTAGTCATTTCCTTAGTGATTGTTTTTGCCATGGGTTCCGGTTTGGTAATGAGCGCATTTGGTTCTGCCTTTTTTCAAGAAGGAAATCCACTGCCTATCCTTGTGTCTGCCATAAAACTGCAATTCTCTGAGACAGAGTATGTTCAGTTCTCGAAAACGCAAAAAAGAAGCAGCTACTTGTCAGAAAGCAAGAGTAATGACAGCTATTTAGTTGTGGAAGATTTTATGAAATCAAAAGGATGGTCGTTTCAAGAAAAAATGGGATCAGGCCTTATATTTACCAAAAATGGTGAGGATGCTGTGGTGGAGGTACGACAATACTCAAGACACTACTTTATCTGGGAGATTCAGAAAGCTTTTTTTCAGTAAAAGAACTAATACATAAACAACACATTAAAACCCCTAATCTTTTTAGAATAGGGGTTTTCGTTCGTATCAATCCTCTATTTGGCTAAAATAATCATTAACCAACTGTTCTAGTGGTTGGAGTTCTTTTTCCAAGTGAGTGTTTGCTTTCAATGATGAAAGGGCACTTTCAATAATAAATTTGCGGGGTACACCTGAATGTAATATTTCATCAATAATAAAGTCCAGTAGTTCAATAAATTTAGCCTGTTCTGCTTCATTAGAAATATGCTTTGCAATCGTTTTTCTTAATGTGACCGAGTGTTGAAGAAGTTGAGTTTTAAATCCCTTATCATTTTTTTGACAGCCAGGAAGCCACTTTTCAATCAGTTCTGATTGAAGCAATTGATCATTGGATTCGACTACATCTTCCACCATTTTCACTAGACGGCTAACACTATAACGTACTACTTGACTGATTTTTTCTCCCGTTTCATACGCCATTCGATTGTAATGTACGTTTATTTGGAGAATTCCTTGAAACATTATTGCGCAATCTAACAAATAAGGTCTTTTGTCCTCGCCAAAAATTTCAACCAAACGCTTATAGTACCAGTGAAGAGAATTTAAGCGACTACGTAGAATAAATTGTTTTAGGTCATTATCATTCGAGGCCATAACCTCTTCAAATAATGCAATTAACTTATTTTTTCTATTTGTTATCATTTGTAATTCAATCTGTTTTATAAAAATCTCAATATCTGACGGGTCTTGACCAACTAGCAAGTCATTTTTGTCTTTTTCTAGCTTTTTGTAAATGGATTTGTAGATTCCGATTAATAATTCATTCTTTGAAGAAAAATAATTATAAAATGTACCCTTTGAAATACCGCTATAATCTAAAATGTCTTGAATAGATGTCGCTTGGAAACCCTTTTCAATAAATAATTGGTGGGCAGAATGAATAACATTTTGTTTCCGATTGTACATATAATCACCCTAAAATGGATTTGTACTGACTGTATAAAATAATAGTACATTATTTCTAGATTCTTTACAAACCCATAAATTTGTAGATATTTTTAATTGCAAAAATTGAACTCACAGTATATTATTATGTAAGTGTGAAACAGGGGTATAAAAAATTGAACTAAAAGTTTATAGGGGGAAATTCAATGGATCAATCAAAAGCTGAGGCTAAACGTCCTCCATACGGGATTATTGCGGTCTTAATGATTGGAGCCTTTATTGCATTCTTAAATAACACATTACTAAATATCGCACTACCTTCCATTATGAAGGACTTAGAAATCGAAGCTTCGACGGTTCAATGGCTAACAACAGGATTTATGTTAGTAAATGGAATTCTTATTCCATTATCAGCATTTTTAATTCAGAAATTCTCTGTTCGTCAACTTTTCTTAGCAGCAATGATTTTATTTACTCTCGGTACTGTTTTAGCTGGATTTGCACATGCCTTCCCGTTATTACTAACCGGTCGAATGACTCAGGCTGCTGGTTCTGCCATTATGATGCCTTTATTAATGAACGTAATGTTAACAAGTTTTCCAGTTGAAAAACGTGGTATGGCGATGGGCGTATTTGGATTGGTATTAATGTTTGCACCAGCTATTGGACCGACATTATCAGGCTGGATTATTGAACACTATGATTGGAGAATGCTTTTCCATTTTATTACACCAATCGCGATTGTTGTTGTATTAATTGGCTTTTTCTTACTTAAAGATAAAAAAGGAAAAGTTGATATCAAACTTGATTTCTTATCTGTTATCTTATCTAGCGTAGGGTTTGGAGGATTATTATACGGATTTAGTTCTGCAGGTAAAGACGGATGGGATAGTCCAAAGGTATATGGCACCCTTGCAATTGGTGTTATTGCATTGGTAACCTTTATTTTACGTAATTTAAACCAAGAACGACCACTGCTTAATTTTAGGATTTACAAATATCCAATGTTCGCTTTATCATCAGCGATTTCTATGGTTGTTACCATGGCAATGTTTTCAGGGATGCTTCTTTTGCCAATTTATGTTCAAACGATTCGAGGAATATCGCCGATAGATGCTGGATTATTGTTGTTACCTGGAGCAATCGTAATGGCTATTATGATGCCGATTACTGGTAAATTATTTGATAAGTTTGGCGGACGTCTACTGGCTATCATTGGTTTATCGATTACAGTGATCACAAGTTATCTTCTTAGTAATTTAACTCTTGATATGTCTTATAAACACTTAATATTTTTATACACTTTGCGTATGTTTGGTATGTCAATGGTAAATATGCCGGTTACAACCAATGGTTTAAACCAGTTACCTTCAAGATTTTACCCACATGGTACAGCGATGAATAATACCATGCAACAAGTTTCAGGTGCTATTGGTACGGCTTTATTGGTAACAGTAATGACAACCCGTGCGAAAACACACGCAACGGAACTTGTTGCGGCAGCCAAGGCCAAGATGCTTAGCAATCCGCCGACAACAGCGATTACTGAGGCTATGAAATTAAAAATGCAACACGACATCCAAATGAAAGCTATGCTTGAAGGGATAAATGATGCGTTCTACGTAAGTGTCTTTATCGCTGGTCTTGCTTTAGTCCTTGCACTTTTCATTAAACGTGCAAAACAAGCAGAAGACCCAGGAGAAGCTAAGCCAGCAGGCAATAAAGTAACTGCAAAGCTAGCTGAGAATTAAGGATTGAAGTGCCAAGCACAAAAGTGCCTGGCACTTTTTTTATATTTAGACTATCCTATATTTGCTTTTTAGGGGAAAATACTCAATATTAGTAATGGAAGTTATTTTAGGAGGATGCTTTATGGTGAATTTTTCAGATGCCTATATTGAACGTTGTGATAAAGAAACAGAAAATATGATAAAGAATGAAACAATGACTTTTTTAGCTCAACCACTCACTTACTTGAAAAAGAATAAAAATGAGTTTATCTATCTAGAGTCAAACTGGTTTGAAGGGATTAGAGTAGAAGCTGTTTCGTTAGAGGCTGATGATGTGTTTGGAACGTATGACGTGATGTTAGGGCTAAAGCTTCAAAAGAAATTCGATAAAATATTAAAAGAACATCTAAATACAACTTTACATGGAAATGAAGCTAAATTTGATTTGATGTTTAGTCAAGACGATGGCCTATGGAATTTAAACTTTGCTTTGAATTATGTCGAAGGTTTTAAGGAAGATATGACCTTAAATGAAGCGTTCCAAGTAATTTATCAATTCCTAAATAATTTAGTCGAATCAGTAAAATAGATGGAGGAACGATGCGAGTTATTTCCTTATGCCCGAGTAACACAGAAATTATAGAATTTTTGGGTCTGACACATTTATTAGTAGGTGTGGATGATTTTTCTGATTGGCCTGAGTCTATTGCCAGTCTACCAAAATTGGGGCCCGATCTATCGATTAATATGAATCAGGTAGAAAAATTAAACCCTGACATGGTTCTAGCTTCTTTAAGTGTCCCAGGAATGGAGAAGAATGTGGAGCAATTAAAGGAACGAGGGATTCCTCACATCATCTTGAATCCGCAATCTCTATCGGATATAGAACAAGATCTTATTACTACTGCAGAGGTACTGGGATACCCGGAACGAGGCAAGCAGGCGGCCGAACAGTACCACACAAGACTCGCAAAGGTAAAACAGCAATATACCCATAATCATCGTGCACTCACGCTATATTGGGAATGGTGGCCGAAACCAATATTTACACCAGGCAAGCTAAATTGGCTTACAGAAATATCGGAAGCAGCAGGAGCGGTCAATTTATTTCACGATGTTGAATTGGCAAGTGTTCAAACAGATTGGGAAGATGTGTTGATTCGGAAACCCGATTATATTTGCCTGGTTTGGGTGGGTGTTAGAAGGGAAAAAGTACAAAAAAGTGTTGTAAAAAAACGTCCTGGTTTTGAATCACTTAATTATTTTAGTGATGATCAAATCCTTATTCTAGAGGAAGAACTCTATTGCCGCCCTTCACCAAGACTACTTGATGGATTAGAAAAATTAGTGGGTTTAATTCAAAATTAAGAGCTTTTGCTGAAAGTAAGCAAAGGCTCTACTTTTTTAAAAAACTTGGTAAAATATATTTACTTTACAAAATACCCATAAGGGTATAAAATTAATTTTGTAATAAACATCTTGGAGGAAACTTAATGGTTATTTCATCGATTATTGGAGCGGTAATAATTGTATCTATATATCAACGATATGTTCCTGTCATAGGAATTTCTTCTGTACAAAATTTTTCCGATCATGGGGAACTTGTATTACTGGATTTAAGAGATTATCAAACATCTTCAAAAGAGGTGATTCCGGACTCAGTAAACATACCGTACGCCTACTTAAAGCGGTACTACAAAGAAATACCTAAGAAAAAGCTTCTTATAATTGCTTCAGATTCAATAGAAAAAAATTTGGCCATCCGTTTTTTAAAGAAAAGGCAATTTTCCATTCACGGTTTTATGATTTTGGATGAAAAAAGGAGGGAGAAGCATTGGAGTATGATAAGCAAACAAAAAATAGGTTAAAACGAACAGAAGGGCAAATTAGAGGTATTTTACGTATGATGGAAGAACAACAGGATTGTGAGAAAGTTATTAACCAATTATCAGCTGTTAGTTCTGCCATTAGCCATACAGTTGGAGTCATTGTAAGCGAAAACCTTAAGTATTGTTTAATTGAACAAGCCGATGCCAGCAACAAAGATGAACTTGTCAATGATGCAGTAAAACTCTTGGTTAGAAGTCGAAAATAAAAAGTGTTGACATGAATTTTTTTAAGTGTTAATATACCCCTATGGGTATTTGAATAATAAGCTCTCAAGATATTAGAGAGAAAAATTAAGGAGATGTTTGCACTTGAGTACAAGTACGATAATCATGATTATTTTATTGGTTGGATTTTTTGCTTGGAGGCTTATTCCTGTAAAAGGAGTGCGCAATATAACAACTGGTCAATTGAAAGCTGAACTTGGTGACAAGAACAAACAATACATTGATGTTCGTACGCCAATGGAGTTTAAAGGCCGAAATATTAAAGGATTTAAGAATATTCCACTTGATCAATTAACTAATAAAGCAGCTACACTAGCAAAAGATAAAGAAGTTATTGTTATTTGTCAAAGTGGAATGAGAAGTACACAAGCTTCAAAAATTCTTAAAAAATTAGGTTTCAAACAAATCACAAATGTAAAGGGCGGCATGAGCGCCTGGAATTAAAAATTAGGAGGAATGGAAAGATGAAACGTATTACAGCTAAGGAAGTAGAACAAAAACTTGTAAATGGTGAAAAGTTAAATATTATTGATGTTCGTGAAGTTGCAGAAGTGGCTACTGGTAAAATTCCAAACGCAGTTAATATTCCATTAGGATTAGTTGAGTTTAAAATGCCTGATCTTAATAAAAAGGAAAAGTATATTATTGTTTGCCGATCAGGAGCAAGAAGCTCACAAGCTACCATGTTCTTAGAAAGCTATGGCTTCGATGTAACCAACATGGACGGCGGTATGATGGCTTGGGAAGGCGAATTTGAATTTTAAACCAATCAATTATTATATACACAGGGAAAATCTTAAAAATTTTTAAGAAAAATAATACCATAGGGGGTAATTAATGATATGTCTGTAAAAGTAATGCTTGCTAATGAAGTTGCGGATATGACAGTAAATAAAAAACCGTTATTTATCTTAGATGTTCGTAATGAATCTGACTATAAGGATTGGAAAATTGAAGGGGAATCAGTTACAAGCATTAATATTCCTTACTTTGATTTAATTGATGGCGTTGATCAGATACTAGATCAACTACCTAAAGACGAGCCAATTCTTGTGGTATGCGCCAAAGAAGGTTCATCTGTATTTGTTGCAGAAAGCTTAGCAGAAGCTGGACTTGAACAAGTTTCCTACTTATTAGGTGGTATGAAGTCTTGGAGCGAATACTTGTATCCAGCAAAAGTGTATCAAGATCAAGATTTAAAGGTATATCAATATATTCGCGTAGGTAAGGGTTGTCTATCTTATATGGTTGTTTCTGGTGAGGAAGCACTTGTGGTTGATCCTTCCCGATTTATTGATACTTATGAAAAAGTTGCTGCCGATGAAGGTGTAAAAATCACTCACATCGTTGATTCGCATCTACATGCAGATCATATTTCAGGCGGTAGAGATTTAGCTGAGCGTCTTGGTGCACATTATTACCTAATGAAGAGCGAGGGAGCGGTTTTCTCGTTTAATGCACTCGAGGATTTCACAAAAATTGAATTTGAAAGAGTTAGTCTTGAAGTACTTGCTGTGAAAACACCGGGGCATACTCCAGGAAGTGTTTCATTCTTAGTCAATAATAAACTTCTTTTCTCAGGTGACACTATTTTTGTCGGCGGTCTTGGTCGTCCTGACCTAGGTGGAAAAGTGGCAGAATGGGCAGAGGACCTATATGAGACTGTGTATGAAAAGGTCGCAGCTATTACAGATGATGTAGTAGTGCTTCCCGGTCACTATGCTAGTCTTGATGAGGAAATGAATGGTGAAGGCTTTGTAGGGGATACATTAGGTAGCATACGAGCAAAAAATGACATGATGAGAAACAAGGCAAAAGAAGACTTTGTTGAAATGGTTGTAGCTAATGCAAATAGTGAAACACCACCAAACTTTGAAGAAATTGTGGGAATCAACCGAGGTGTAATCAGTGCGACAGCTGATAAACAACAAGAGTTAGAAATTGGGCCAAATCGTTGTGCCCTTCATCACACACATTAATTGGAAGGTGGCTGTTCTATGCAGGACGAACCAAAAAATCAGGTGGATTGCAATACAACGGGTTCTTGAGGTATTAGCAGATCTAATACGACTGGGAATGATGGGAACAAAGGAAAACAACCTATTCCTATATGACCTGGAACGTTAGTATGGCTCCTGGTAGGAGGCATTTACCTTATTATTAAAGCTGTTAGTAAATTTTTTTAATAAAGGAGAGGTATCAATGAATCAAATTACGGTTTATACAACTAATACTTGTCCGTATTGCACCATGTTAAAAAATTTTTTAAACACACAAGGACTTACTTACAAAGAAGTTAATGTTCAAATGGACCAAGCAGCTGCTAACAAGCTAGTTCAAACAACTGGACAGTTAGGTGTTCCGCAAACAGAAATTAACGGACAATGGGTATTAGGATTCGACCCAGAAACAATCATGAGCTTAGTAAAATAATTGTAAAAAAAGAAGCGGTGAGTGTCACTGTTTCTTTTTTTATTTAAACTTTCCTTAAAGTATCTACATTAAAATCCCCTTAAGATGAATAATAATGAAATAGTTGTTCATAATATTGACAAATATACCTGTATAGGTATATTATAATTCCTATTACATCATTAAACTATCCAAATGCTACTTTAAGAGCAAACCATATAAATAAACAATCATCATATGGAGGTGGGAACATATGGAATACAATGATCAAATGAAAAATAGAATTAAACGGATGGAAGGTCAGCTTAGAGGAATCTTAAAAATGATGGAAGAAGATAAAGATTGTCGTGCGGTTATTACTCAATTGTCAGCAGTTCGCTCAGCCGTAGATCGAACAATTGGAGTAATTGTTAGCTCGAACTTAGTGGAATGTGTACTTGATGCTGAAAATAATGGTGAAAAAACAGATGTATTAATAAAGGATGCAGTAAATTTACTTGTCAAGAGCAGATAAAAAAAGTTCATAGTGTTGACACATTTATATATATTTAGTAATATACCCATAGGGGTAATGATGAATATTAAAAACGACCTCAAATTATTAAAAGAAAAAACAACCTCAAAGGAGATTATAAAAAAATGAATGCAGATAAAATTCTAGATGCTAAAGGATTAGCATGTCCAATGCCAATTGTAAAAACAAAGAAAGCAATAAACGAACTAACCTCTGGTCAAGTATTAGAAATCCATACTACTGATAAAGGTGCGAAAAACGACCTTTCTGCTTGGGCGAAATCCGGAGGACACGAGCTTTTAAATTTTGAAGAAGATCAAGATGTGCTTAAGTTCTGGATTAAAAAAGGATAATTTTTTTTAAAATATTAAATACCTGTACAGGTATAGGTAAAAACAACTATATATCAGGAGGAATTATTTTGAACGAAAAGAAAAGGACAACAATTGTTTTGTTTAGTGGAGATTACGATAAAGCTATGGCAGCATACATCATTGCAAACGGAGCTGCTGCCTATGACCATGAAGTAACCATTTTCCATACATTTTGGGGATTAAATGCCTTACGTAAAGATGAAAATATTATGGTTAAAAAAGGTTTCATTGAAAAAATGTTTGCGAAAATGATGCCAAGAGGCGCTGACAAAATGGGTCTTTCCAAGATGAATTTTGCAGGATTTGGGCCAAAGATGATTAAAGATATTATGAAAAAGCACAATGCGATGCCTTTACCACAGTTAATTGAAATGGCACAAGAACAAGATGTAAAGCTAGTTGCATGTACCATGACAATGGACCTTTTAGGTCTTAAGCAAGAAGAGCTATTAGAGAATATTGAATACGCAGGTGTAGCAGCGTATTTAGCTGATGCTGAAGTGGGCAATGTGAACTTGTTTATTTAATAGAATGATAGAATTTTATAAAATCTATACCTTGTTGGTTAACAAATAGGAGGCACATTATGACATCGTTAAAAACGGATTTGGTTTTAGATGCAAAAGGATTAGCATGTCCCATGCCGATCGTGAAGACAAAGAAGGCTATGACCGGTTTAGAAGCAGGTCAAGTATTAGAAGTATTAGCAACTGATAAGGGTTCGAAAGCTGATATCAAAGCTTGGGCTCAAAGTTCAGGTCATCAATATTTAGGCACAATCGAAGAAAGTGATGTGCTTAAACACTACCTAAGAAAATCTTCTTCAAACGAGGAAGCAATCGAAAGAAAACATCCGCATGTAACTTCAAATGATGAGCTTGCAGCGAAGTTACATGCAAATGAAAACATTGTTGTACTCGATGTAAGAGAAGAAGCTGAATATATGTTTAATCATATTCCAAACGCAGTTTCTATTCCATTAGGTGAATTGGATGAACGAGTAAATGAATTAAGTAAAGAAGCTGAAATTTTCGTTGTCTGCCGAACAGGTAATAGAAGTGATTTTGCAGCACAAAAATTAACAGAAAATGGCTTTAGTAAAGTCTTTAATGTAGTACCTGGTATGAGCGAGTGGACTGGTAAAACAACAAGCTTAAACAGTTAATCAAATGGGGCTTAACCGCCCCACTCTTAAAAATATTCTTTTTTTTGAAATTAAATATACCGTAGGGGGTAATACAAGCATGACAGTTAAAGCGATGACTTCAAAAGAAGTAACTAAAAAGGTATTTAATAAGGAACCATTATTTATTCTTGATGTTCGTAACGAAAGCGATTTTCAAGACTGGAAAATTGAAGGAGAAAACTTTGAGTATGTAAATATTCCATACTTTGAATTGCTTGATGGAGTAGAAGAAATTTTAAATAAAATCCCAACTGATAAAGAGGTTTTAGTTGTATGTGCTAAGGAAGGCTCTTCTGTTATGGTAGCAGAGATGCTTTCAGAAGAAGGTTTAACAGTTTCCTACCTTCAAGGTGGTATGAAAGCGTGGAGTGAACACCTAGAGCCTGTAAAGGTGGGAGATTTAAAAAACGGAGGAGAGATTTATCAATTTGTTCGTATTGGTAAAGGCTGTCTATCGTACATGGTGGTTTCAAAAGGTCAGGCTGCAATTATTGACGCAACACGAATGACAGACATTTATCTTGATTTCGCAAATAGTGTTAATGCAACAATTACTCATGTGTTTGATACACATTTACATGCGGACCATATTTCCGGTGGTCGTGAGATTGCTGAGAAAACAAATGCAACTTATTGGTTACCTCCAAAAGATGCAACAGAAGTTACGTTCGAATACCAGCCATTAGAAGGTGGTCAAGATGTAACAATTGGAGGCACAACTATTAATATCCATGCATTGTATTCTCCAGGTCATACTATCGGATCTACATCATTCGTTGTAGATGAAAAATTCTTACTATCTGGAGATATCTTATTTATTGATTCAATTGGACGCCCTGACCTTGCGGGTATGGCAGAGGATTGGGTTGCTGATTTAAGAGAAAGTCTTTATAAGCGTTACAGAGAGTTATCTGAAGAATTAATTGTGTTACCTGCTCATTTTATGATCATTGATGAATTGAATGAAGACGGAAGTGTGTCAGAAAAACTAGGTACGTTATTCGCAAAGAACCATGGATTAAATATTGCAGATGAAAATGAGTTTCGGAAATTAGTTACCGAAAATCTACCACCACAGCCAAATGCTTATCAGGAGATTCGTGAAACAAATATGGGGAAAATAAATCCTGACCTTGAAAAGCAACGTGAGATGGAAATTGGACCTAACCGCTGTGCAGTACGTTAATACGAAGTGAAGAAAACCAAATCAATAAAACTTGGAGGTAATATATAATGGAAGTAACAAAAGTGTTAGATGCTAAAGGACTTGCATGTCCAATGCCAATTGTAAAAACAAAAAAAGCAATTAACGAGCTTGAAGCTGGGCAAATTTTAGAAATTCATACTACAGATAAAGGTGCTAAAAATGATCTTGCTGCATGGGCAAAATCAGGTGGTCATGAATTACTTAAGCATGAAGAAGAAAATGAAGTATTGAAGTTCTGGATAAAAAAGGGATAAATAATAGTGGGAACCGTAAATGGTTCCCTTTTTAGGAGGAGAAAAAATGGGTATCGATTTTGTAATTACCATATTCTTAATTGGTTTTGTAGGGTCATTTATTTCAGGTATGTTAGGAATCGGTGGTGCCATCATTAATTTCCCAATGCTTTTGCTAATCCCTGCTGCCCTGGGGGTAGCTCATTTTTCAGCTCATGATGTCGCAGGAATTACTGCAATACAAGTATTCTTTGCCACAATCGGCGGAGTCTGGGCTTACCGAAAAGGCGGTTACCTAAATAAAACCTTGATTGGTTATATGGGTGTGAGTATATTAATCGGAAGCTTTTTGGGTGGTTTTGGATCTACACATCTCCCGGAAAGCGGAATAAATATCGTCTATGGTGTTTTAGCGTTATTAGCTGTAATCATGATGTTTGTTCCTAAAAAGGGGATTGATGATATCCCTATGGAACAAGTTAAATTCAATAAGTGGCTTGCTGCCATTCTTGCACTAATAGTAGGAGTCGGTGCAGGTATTGTTGGAGCAGGTGGGGCGTTTTTATTAGTCCCAATCATGCTTGTTGTTTTAAAAATCCCAACAAGAATGACCATCGCATCTTCTTTAGCGATAACTTTCATTTCCTCTATTGGGGCAACTGTTGGTAAAATATCAACAGGACAGGTAGAGATTATTCCATCTCTCATTATGGTAGTTGCAAGTCTCCTTGCTTCTCCATTAGGTGTTAAACTCGGTAAAAAAATGAATACAAAGGTTTTACAAGTAATCTTAGGAATCTTAATCTTTTCAACTGCAGTAAAAATTTGGGCAGATATTTTGTAAATGAGCGATCTTTAATTCAAAAATAGGAGGGATTTAATTGACGAACAAGAGATTGGTTTATTTTGTCTCGTTAAGTTCCAATGCACCCTTTGTATTAAAAGAAGCTCTCCATTATGTAAGCCAAGGAAATGAAGTATCTGTTTTCTTTGATTTAGATGGAGCCCGTGTCTTAGATCCAAGATACTTTAAAACTATAGAAAACACACATAACATGGATATAGGGTCATTATTAACCACTGCTCTATCTAAAGGTATTAAATTGTATGGTTGCCAATTGAATGTATTAATGGCGGATGGATTTGAATTAGTTGATGGAGCAGAGTTAGCTGGAGTTGCAACCTTTTTGGATATAGCATACAAAGCAAATGCAGTATTAAGCTACTAAAGAGGTGACTTAGGAATGGAAGCAAAGAAAGTAGTTGTTTTAGCCCTTCATGACGAATTAGAATCTGCCTATCCACCACTTAATATTGCCGTTGGTGCTGCTTCTTCTGGTGCTGATGTCGTTTTAGCTTTTTCGAGAAAAGGAGTTAATATATTAAAAAAAGACTATGTACCTAAGCCGTCCCATGGTGTTGAGTACCTTTCAAATGCATTGCAAAATTTTGGCGCTCCTACGATCCATGAATTGCTTGGATTGGCCGTTGAAGCTGGCGTGCAGTTATATGTAGTTGATTTAGATATGGATGATAAAGTGAATTTTCTTTATTATGCAGAACAAGTCCCTATCAAATGGGTGTTAAACGAAGCAGGATCTGCAGATCTATTTGTTCATTTTTGATTAAAGTGGGGCTAATTATTTAGCTCCCTTTTTTATTTTTCCTTTCTTAACAGATTCTTAACAATGAGATGGGAATATTAAAGAGATATAGTGGGGGAATAATTTATGGGAAAATCTTTTGCGTTGTGGGGGCTGAATACATGAGTGTAATCCAAATAGGTTCACTTTCCATTATGCTGAAATGGGTTCTACTTGGTGCCGCAATTCTACTAGGACTCGTGATTATAAAATTATGGTTGCAACGGACACAAACAGAAGGAAGTAAAAAAGAAATCTTTGATACCTTAACAAATAGCCTTTTTATCTTGATTTTAGCTTGGAAAGGAAGTCTCATTTTATTAGAACCGAAGCTAATTATAAAAAGCCCTATTTCGCTTCTTTATTTCACTGGAGGAACGAAGGGACTAATAATTGCGGTACTGATTTCCCTTATTTATTTTATTAATAAGAATAAGCAATCAAAAATTTCTGCTAGGGTTATTTTTCAATCCATACTTATATTTATTTTATCTGTTCTAAGCTGTTATCATTTTACTTCCTTATTTGCCCTAGATGGTAATGATTTATACCATTTACTAGTAGGTACCTTCACACTTATCATTCTGTATTTTATTCTAATACCAAGGGAGTGGCGATTTTGAACAAGAAAAATTCAATGATTGTAATTGCATTAATTGGTCTAATTGGATGGGGAATCTATGATACCTCAATATCGTCGTCAAATAAAACAGAAAAAAGTAATCAGGTGAAAGAAGCTGCAACAACATCAAAAGATCTTGAAATTGGGCTGCAAGAAGGAAATAAGGCACCGAATTTTGGATTAAAAACTTTGGATGGACAAGAAATTAAACTTTCTGATATGGTAGGGAAGAAAGTAATTTTAAATTTCTGGGCAACATGGTGTCCGCCATGTAAAGCTGAGATGCCGCATATGCAAGAGTTTTATGAAGAACAAAAAAATAACCAAGTGACGATTTTAGCTGTAAATTTAACTACTTCAGAAAAAAGCAGTAATAACATTGGGGCGTTTGTTAAGGACTATGGTCTAACTTTCCCAGTAGTACTTGATAGTGAAGGGCAAGTCGGACAAACGTACCAAGCCGTTACTATACCAACTAGTTATATTATTGATACCAAAGGCGTTATTAGAAAAAAAATTGTAGGTCCTATGGATAAAGAAATGATGACTGAGTTAATACAAGGGATGGATTAAACGAAGAGTAGGGATAAAATGCAAAAGGAAGAAATAAAGGAGCAAGAAATTAGGCAGACAGTAGATTCAAAATATATTCAACAGCATCTTGCAAATGAACGGACATATTTAGCATGGATCCGAACAGCTATCGCAATAATTGGTGTAGGCTTTTTAGTAACTAATTTACATTTCAATATGAAAGCAACTCTCTCCCCAATTGGCGATTTATTAGCAAACTTAATTGGGATCGCTTCTGTAGGACTAGGGATTGTTACTATTCTAATGGCTACAATTGTATATTTGAGAAAGGTTACTACTATTAACCGACAAACTTTTATTGCTTCCAAAAAATATATCATTACACTTAGTATTTTAATTATCTTTATTACCTTGTTATTCGGAGCCTATTTTCTTATGTTTTAAAGGAAGAAATTACATATAGACAAATAAAAAAGCACTTGGAAGTGCTTTTTTATTTTGTAAATTATTTGTTAATCATACAATCTGTATTCGTTTCTTTTTTCATTTTTGCAGCACAGTCCTTATGCATTTCCTTAAGTTGTTTTTCACTTAATTCAGGATGTTTTTCCTGCATAAATGGGAGCATTTCTTTAAAATCACCGACTTTACATGCAATCTGGTCACTAGCAGCCATGACCCCAGTTCCCAGCCCTAGTAGCATAACTGCAGTAAAAACACCTGTTATTAATTTTTTCATCATGAAATCCTCCTAACCTTGATTCCTTTACAAGTTAAATTTTATATTATTTTTAGTATAAGAAACGGGGTAAATGTTACAGTATCTAAAACTTTATTGGTAAAATAAATCCAAGAAAAACGACTGCTTTTAGGCAGTCGTTTATAAATATATTATACTGTAGCTTCAGCCTTTTGATTGAATACGGATGAATAAGTTTTCCAACCACCATCTACATTTTTGACTTTAAATCCATTCTCAGAAAGAATTCTTGCTGCTAAATAACCTCTTAATCCAACCTGACAGGATACATAAATGGTCTCATTTTTTGGGAAAGTATGCAGTTTTTCTCTAATCTCTCCGAGTGGAACATTAACTGATCCTTTGATAAAACCTTTTTCTCTTTCATTTGGCTCACGTACATCAATGAGTAATCCACCGTTTTTGACAATCTCATCAATTTCATGCCATTGAACGGTTTCAACATCTCCCTCCATAATATTGGAAGCCACATAACCTGCCATATTAACAGGATCCTTGGCTGAAGAATATGGTGGTGCGTATGATAATTCTACTTCTGTTAAATCAAGTACTGATAAGTTTCCTTTTATTGCTGTGGCAATGACATCAATCCTTTTATCCACACCATCTTTACCAACAGCCTGTGCACCAAGGATTTTTCCATTAGTTGGATCAAACAATAATTTCAAAGCGATTGATTCCGCACCAGGATAGTAGCTAGCATGACATGCTGGGTGGATATGAATGGCTTGATAGTTTGTATTTAACTGCTTTAACCGTTTTTCATTATTTCCTGTAGCAGCAACAGTTATGTCAAATACTTTCGCAATGGATGTTCCTAGTGTTCCTTTATATTTTTCAGCCTTACCATAAATGTTGTTGGCTACAATTCGACCTTGACGGTTAGCTGGTCCCGCAAGTGGAATCATAGCAGCATTGCCATTGATATAATCTGTTACTTCAATGGCATCACCGATTGCAAAGATATTTTCATCATTTGTTTGTAAAAATTCATTAACCTGAATCCCACCGCGCTCTCCGATATTTAAGCCAGCGTTAATCGCAAGTTGATTTTCTGGACGGACGCCAATCGATAAAATTGTTAAATCTGAATTTAATTTAGTTCCACTAGAAAGTTCGATTATGCTTCCATTTTCCTTAAATGCTTTTACACCGTCTTCTAGGATTAGGTTAACTCCTTTATTAAGGAGATGTTCGTGAACAAGGGAAGCCATTTCATAATCAAGTGGAGCCATAACCTGATTGGACATTTCCACTACAGTTACATTGACCCCACGCTCAGCAAGATTCTCTGCCATTTCAAGACCAATAAAACCACCACCAACAACAACAGCTTTTTGTGGATCCTGTTGGTCAACCGCATTTTTTATTCTATCGGTATCAGGAATATTTCTTAGTGTAAATATATTTGTTGCATCGTTTATGCCTTCAATTGGTGGGAAAATAGGCTTCGCACCAGGTGAAAGTACTAAGGTATCATACCTTTCTTCATAAACTTCGTTTGTTTTTAAATTTTTTACGGTAACAGTTTTTTTGTCTCGATTAATGTTGGTAACTTCACTTAAATTTCGAATATCCAAGTTGAATTTTTTGCTCATTCCTTCTACGGTTTGGACAAGTAGCTTTTGACGATCCTTTATGGTTTCTCCAATATAATATGGAAGGCCACAATTGGCAAAAGAAATATGTTCACCTCGTTCAAATAGCACAATTGTTGAGGATTCATCTAATCTTCTTAAACGTGCTGCAGCAGTTGCCCCTCCAGCTACTCCACCGATTATTACAATTTTCTTAGTCATGTCTATTTCCTCCTTTTAATATACCCTTATAGGTATACTAACATGGGTAGAACAGTTAAGCTGTGATAATTATCACAAAAGGACTTTTAGTAAGTTCACAAACATTGAAAGTTAGTGGAAATAATAGATAAGCATTGATTTGGATTTTAGAAAAATAATAAGGGTTATAAGGGGGGATTCCATGGATGTAAATAAAGTTTTAGACGCAAAGGGATTAGCATGTCCAATGCCAATAGTAAAAACTAAAAAAGAAATGACTACATTAGAACCTGGCCAGGTATTAGAAATCCAAGCTACGGATAAAGGTTCTACTGCTGATTTGAAAGCTTGGTCAACAAGTACTGGTAATCATTACCTTGGAACGATTGAGGAAGGTGATATTCTTAAACATTACCTCCGTAAAGCTAGTGCTGAAGAAGAGAAAAATGAGACCACACATCCGGATATTGTTTCATTGGAAGAGCTGCTAAATAGGATAGAAGGTAATGAAACAGTAACGGTGTTGGATGTTCGAGAGCCAGCGGAGTTTGCTTTTGGCCATATACCAGGCGCGATTAATATACCATTAGGAGAATTGGAAAAAAGATTTGAAGAACTAAATAAAGAAGATCATCTCCATATCGTTTGCCGGTCGGGTAATCGCAGTGATTTAGCTGCCCAGCACCTTGCTGAAAAAGGTTTCCAAAATGTTAAAAACGTGGTGCCCGGTATGAAAGATTGGTCTGGACCAGTTATTAAAAGTCACTAAATAGGAGGAAATAAAATGAAAGTAGCAATTATCGCCGCAAATGGCGGTATGTTTGATGCATATAAAGTGTTTAATATCGCAACGGCTGCAGCAGCTACTGACGCAGAAGTAGGTATTTTTTTTACATTTGAAGGGTTAAATCTTATTCACAAAGAAGGTTATAAAAATTTACCTATGCCTGCAGGGACTGAACATTTTCAAGAGGGCTTTAAAAAGGCGAATGTTCCTCCAGTTCATGAACTTGTTGGAATGGCTTCTGAAATGGGTGTCAAAATGATTGCATGTCAGATGACCATGGATGTAATGAGTTTAGAAAAAGAACATTTTGTGGAAGGGATAGATGTGGGTGGGGCTGTGACATTCTTAACATATGCTAAGGATGCTGATGTCACACTTACCTTCTAAAATGAGATTGGAATGGTGGTGCACACATGTCAGAGCAGGCTGCAGCAGTTAAAACAATAAATGTAAAAGAATTAACAAAAAAAATACTAAACCATGAGGAAGTCTTTATCCTCGATGCTCGAAACACAGATGATTTTGATGATTGGAAAATTGAAGGAAAAAACGTTCATATCATTAATGCACCATACTTTGATCTCCTCGAAGGAGTAGACTCAATAGTAGATAAACTTCCAAAAGACACGGCTATATATGTGGTTTGTGCAAAAGGTGGTTCCTCCGAATTTGTTGCAGAGCAAATAGCTGAAGCAGGATTTACGAATGTTTACAGCATTGAAGGTGGAATGAAGGCATATAGTGAACATTTAGAACCCATTAAAATTGGGGATTTAAAAAATGGTGGAGCTATATATCAATTTGTCCGAATTGGAAAAGGATGTTTATCCTACTTGGTTGAATCACAGGGAACAGGTGCTATGATTGATACGAACAGAATGCTTGAACCATACGAGCAATTTATTAAACAACATAATATAAAACTAACCCATGTATTGGATACACATTTACATGCTGATCATATTTCTGGTGGAAGAAAGCTTGCAGAAAATCAGGAAGCTACCTACTATTTACCACCAAAAGATGCAGAAGAAGTGACTTTTGACTTTACACCTATACAAGATGGAGATGTATATAATTTAGGAGAAACTACTATAAAGGCGATTTATTCTCCAGGTCATACAATAGGAAGTACTTCATTTCTCATTGATGATCAATACTTATTAACTGGCGATATTCTATTTATCGATTCTATAGGACGTCCTGACTTAGCTGGTAAAGCGGAAGACTGGGTGGGGGATTTACGGAATACTCTGTACAATCGCTATAATGACCTTCCTGAGGAACTATTAGTTTTACCAGCACATTATATGGGTATAAACGAGATGAATGACAATGGAAGTATTTCTAAAAGACTTGGCATATTATATAAGGAAAATCACGGTTTAAATATTGAAAACGAGGCAGAGTTTAGAAAAACTGTCACAGAAAATCTACCGCCACAGCCTAATTCGTATCAAGAAATACGTGAAACCAACATGGGGAAAATAACTCCTGATGAAGAAAAGCAAAGAGAAATGGAAATAGGGCCAAATCGCTGCGCTGTAAGATAATGGATGAAGGGAGAATAGTCCATATGTTTCATTACACAGTTGAGTCCAATAAATCAATTACTGAGGCTGTAAAGGCTGTAGAGGAAGCTTTAAAAGAAGAGAAATTTGGTGTGCTGTGGAGCTTTAATATACAAGAAAAACTGAAAGAAAAAGGGGTAGACCTTGAAAAGGAATTCATTGTTCTAGAGGTTTGCAATCCGCATGAAGCAAAACGAGTACTGACAGAAAATAATCTTGTTGGCTATTTTCTTCCTTGTAAAATTGTTGTTTATAAGGATGAGAACCAGACGAAAATAGGCATGCCAAAACCGTCAGCATTAATGACCATGGTTGAAGATGAAAAACTTGGTCAAATTGCCCTTGAAATAGAAAATAGATTAATTTCCTGTCTTGAGAAAGCAAAATAAATAAATGATTGACAAATGACAAAAAGTAGCATGACAAACGATCGTTTTATGATTTTGTCATGCTTTTTCCTTTCTAGCTTAAGTCGTGTTCTGAAATAGAAATGGCTGAACCTGTTGATGTATGCTGATTAACCCAACCAAGTGAGGTTTCAGAAACGGCTTCCCAATTAGGAATTTCATTCTGATGCTGTTCCACCCAGCTCATGCAATACTGGGGATCAATATTATATTCCAAGCACTGAGATAAAAAAGATTGAATAGTCTCTTCATTACAATTCTGCCATGAACCACATGTATACCCCCATACATTCTCCATTTTTGCTTGGATGGATACCTCATTAATAAATTCACTAAAATGACTTTCGTTTACCACTAGTATTCCTCCCTTTCATATAATTTCACTCCATTCAGTATTTCCAAAGAATCGAAAAAAAAGCCGTTGGAATTTGTTAATGGAAATGGGAGAATAAGAAGTGAAAATAAAAAGCACAGTCTTAGTTTTGGAATGATTGTCCTAGGAGGAACAAAAGTGAATAATCAAGGAAAAACCGCATTAATCTTAGGTGCTAGTGGACTTGTAGGAAAGGAATTAACAAAAATACTGATTCAAAAAAATACATATGAAAAAATTTTTTTGTTGGTACGTAGACCTATTGAAATGATTGATTCTGTTTGCGAACCGCATGTGGTTGATTTTGATCATTTACATAACTATGAAGAATTGTTTCATGCTACTGATGTTTTTTGTTGTTTAGGTACTACTATTAAAAAAGCAAAAACGAAGGAAGCCTTCCGTAAAGTTGATTATGATTATCCAGTAGACGCTGCTAAATTAGCTTATAAGGGTGGAGCTGAGAATTTCCTTATAGTAACAGCAATGGGTGCAAACCCTAAATCATTATTTTTTTATAATCAAGTGAAAGGTGACGTAGAGGAAACACTTAAAAAAATGAATTTACCTTCCCTACATATTTTTCGCCCATCCTTATTGCTAGGGGATAGAGGTGAATTCCGCTTGGGAGAAAAAATAGCAGCAAAAGCAAGTGGTCTAATTAATGTACTAATGGTTGGGCCATTACGAACATATAAAGCAATCGAAGCAAAAAATGTTGCAGCAGCAATGGCAGAGGTAGCTCTTTTAAATAATAAAGGAATTCATATTTATCCCTCACAGGAAATAGAACAATTGGCAAGAAGGAAGAAAGTCTAATGGGAAAAGGTTTAATTGGTAAACGAATTGTCATCTGCGGTTCAAGAAAACTTGAAGAAATTAAAACATTAATAGAAAAACAAGGAGGCTTGCCACTAGTACATTCCCTTCAAGGGACTGTATTTTTAGCCGAAAAGGAAGTAGCGCCTGACTTAGTTGAATTAATAAAGCAAGGTGCGGATTGGGTTGTTTTTACAACCGGTATTGGCCTTGAAACGATGGTCAATATAGCTGGAAAGCTGGAGTTGGAAGAAGAGTTTCTATCTATTTTACGTATGGCAAAGATTGCTTCAAGAGGTTATAAGACACTTGCCGCACTTAAGAAATTAATAATTACGCCTGTGGTCGTCGGTGAAGATGGAACGACAAAGGGATTAATTCGATCTCTACAACACTTTGACTTTTCAGGAAAGAGAGTCATGATTCAGTTACATGGAGAAACTGCACCGGAATTAACAAAATTCTTTGAAGACCGAGGCGCGATTGTACAAAAAATTCTTCCCTATCAACACATAGCCCCTAATGCGGAGTCGGTGAATAGATTATGTCGTGAAATGCAGTGTAAACAATGTGATGCAGTATGTTTCACGACAGCCACCCAAGTACGGTCACTTTTTAATTTTGCAAGAGAAAATGGTATTCATAAAGAAATAGTTGATGCACTTAATCAACAAGTATTAGCAGTTGCAATTGGGAAAGTTACCTTAGAAGCCTTAAAAGAGGAAGAGATTGAACGTGTACTCGTTCCAGAGCACGAAAGAATAGGTGCGATGATTATCACGCTTACAAAATATTATCAAAATGAAAGTTCGATTTAGAGGTTGACTCATAAGGGGTCTGACACCACTAAAAAAACAATATCTAGAATAGATTTCACTAGGTTTTAACTAGATATTGAATTGTGGGGTCTGACACCTTTGCTTTTGAGTCAGCCTCTTTTTGTTATTCATTCTTTTTAAGGACAACTGTAGAAAGGTGTCGAGAAAAAACCATGTTAGATAAATTTACAGTTCGATATATTTTTACAATTTTTTTATTATACTTATGTTAAATTGAAAAAGTATTCAGAAAATGTACAAGAATTCAGTAGATTCACTTTTTACATAATGGATAATCAAATGCTTGCATCATTTAACAAAATGTAAGGTGCAATGCCTATTTCAGGTCTGTAAAATAAGATTAAGATGCAGAATTTTCTGCAAAATGTATACGTAAGGAGAAGGAGGCTGGTTATATTCCAAAATCCATTACAAAAGAACAATCTTTTTAAAGCGCTTTCATTTTTTTACTTTCCGATTATATTTAATGTAATTGGAAATGAATTTTATATGTTAAAGGAGGACTTCTCTTTGCCAAACGATAAAATGCAGCGTATATCCTTTTCCGACCTTGAAAAGAATTTTTTAGAGGTGGAACAAGGTCTAACAAACAATGAAGCGGTTGAAGAATCCAATCGATGCCTCTATTGCTATGACGCCCCATGTATTAAAGCCTGTCCAACAGGGATTGATATTCCAACCTTTATTAAAAAAATTGCCTCAGGAAACTTACTTGGCTCAGCAAAAACCATTATGTCTTCAAATCCAGTAGGTGCAAGTTGTTCAAGAGTTTGTCCCACAGAAGAACTTTGTGAAGGAGCTTGTGTCCTAAATCATTCAACAAAACCAATAATGATTGGCAATCTGCAAAGGTATGCGACAGATTGGGCTATTAGAAATGAACAAACACTTTTCCGGCCAGGTGACTCAAATGGTCTTACAGTAGCCGTAATTGGTGGTGGACCTGCTGGATTATCAGCGGCTAGAGAATTAGCTAGATTAGGATATGACGTGACCATATTTGAAGCTGCAGACAAAGCGGGTGGATTAAACACTTACGGTATCGTCTCCTTCCGCTTACCTCAAACGATTTCCTTCTGGGAAGTAGAACAAGTAGAAAAATTAAATGTAAAAATAAAAACCAATACCGCGGTTGGAATAGATGTCTCCGTTGAAGAAATCGCTGAAAACTATGACTATGTCATTTTAGCAGTTGGTATGGCTCATGTACCGAACCTTGGTATTGATGGAGAAGATTTAAATGGTGTCTATGATGCTATTGAATTTGTCAAGACCACTAAAAGCGGGCAACTATCCAAAGACTTTGTGGGTAAAAGAGTAGTCGTTATTGGTGCTGGAAATACTGCGATTGACGGTGCCACTTGCTCTGTCCGATTAGGGGCAGAAAACGTTAAAATTCTGTACCGAAGAACGGAAGATGAAATGACAGCTTATGACTTTGAGTATGAATTTGCTAAACAAGATGGAGTCGAGTTCCGATGGTTAACTGCACCGAAAAGGCTCATTGGTGATGAAGGTGGGAATGTAAAAGGAATTGAGTGTATTAAGATGAGGCTTGGTGAACCAGAAAAGGATGGGCGTCGTAGACCAGTTGAAATTGAAGGGTCTGAACACGTCTTACCGGTTGATGCAGTAGTGAAAGCAATCGGTCAAACAAGACATCTGGAGCTCATTAATAAGTTTGGCCTTCAACACGAAGGCGGGGTTGTAAAAGTAAATCAGGAAACATTCCAAACCTCCAATCCGAAAATATTTGCCTGTGGTGATGTTGTGTTTGGAAAAGGAAAAGGTGACGCAATGGTCGTAACCGCAGCCCAACAAGGGAAGAATGTGGCTTATGCTATTCACAAGCAATTTTCAGTTGTGGGATCTGCATAGTATTTATTTGAAAGCAAAGGAGAGAAATTACGATGGCTGATTTACGAATTAATCTTGCAGGGATAAAATCTCCTAATCCATTTTGGCTGGCGTCAGCACCTCCTACCAATTCGGGTTATCAGGTACAGAGAGCATTTGAAGCGGGGTGGGGAGGAGCGGTATGGAAAACATTAGGAGACCCTATTTTGAATGTTTCTTCAAGATTTGCTGCTATTAGTTTTAACGGACAAAGAGTTGCTGGCTTCAATAACATAGAGTTGATTACCGACAGACCATTGGATGTGAACTTAAAAGAAATCTACGAAACTAAAAAGAGATTTCCAAATCATGCAATCATTGCTTCTTTAATGGTGGAACCAAAACAGGAGAAATGGCATGAAATTGTTAAGCGTGTGGAAGATGTAGGTGTCGATGGACTTGAATTAAATTTTGGTTGTCCACACGGAATGGCAGAGCGAGGTATGGGGGCTGCCTCTGGGCAGGTGCCTGCTTTAGTAGAGCGTCAAACTTACTGGGTGAAAGAAGTGGCTAAAACACCTGTAATTGTCAAATTAACTCCAAATATCACCGATATTACAGCAACTGCTGAAGCTGCTTGCAATGGCGGTGCAGATGCAATTAGTATGATTAACACGATTAATAGTTTGATGGGAGTGGACCTTGATTCCTGGAATACCATCCCACATGTGGCAGGAAAAGGAGCACATGGAGGCTATTGTGGACCTGCGGTTAAACCTATTGCTTTAAATATGGTGGCAGAATGTGCACGAAACCCGCATATTAATGTACCTATTTCTGGTATTGGCGGAATATCCAACTGGAAGGATACAGTAGAATTTCTGTTAATGGGAGCAACTGGTGTTCAGGTATGTACGGCAGCGATGCATCATGGCTTCCGTATTGTCGAGGACATGATCGAGGGACTTAACAATTATTTAGATAGTAAAGGGATTGCCTCAGTTACAGATATTATTGGGAAATCAGTACCAAGATATTCCGACTGGGGTAACCTGGACCTAAACTACAATATTGTTGCAAAAATTAATACAGAAGTTTGTATTAATTGTAATAAGTGCCATATCGCTTGTGAAGATACCTCTCACCAGTGTATTGATATGCTGAAAGACGAAAATGGAAAAAGCTATTTGAAGGTTAGGGAAGAAGATTGTGTGGGCTGTAATCTTTGTTCGATTGTATGTCCCGTAGATGGAGCTATAGACATGGTAGAGGCACCAAGAGAAATGCCTCCAATGACTTGGAATGAACGCCAAGCTGCATTGAATGGTGCACTTGAATGCAAAGCAGACGTAGCAAAATAGAATAAATTAGGAGGGAAAAATTGATGAAGAAAATAATAAAAAACGGAACAATTGTCACAGCAACAGATACCTATCAAGCTGAGGTTTTAATTGAAGATGGGAAAATAACACAAATTGGTTCCAATCTTTCCGCTATAGGAGCGGAAGTCATTGATGCAAAAGGCTGTCTTGTTTTTCCAGGGGGGATTGATCCACATACCCACTTAGATATGCCATTTGGGGGAACTGTCACAAAGGATGATTTCGAATCCGGAACGATTGCAGCTGCTTTCGGGGGTACGACTACAGTAATTGATTTCTGTTTAACGAATAAAGGGGAACCTCTGAAAAATGCCATTCAAACCTGGCATGATAAATCCCGAGAAAAGGCAGTAATTGATTATGGGTTCCATTTAATGATTTCAGAAATCAACGAAGAAGTCCTAAATGAACTTCCACAGGTTATAAATGATGAAGGAATTACATCATTTAAAGTATTTATGGCTTATAAAAATGTGTTTCAAGCCGATGATGAAACATTATTCCGAACACTAGTAACCGCGAAAGAGCATGGCGGCTTAGTTATGGTTCATGCAGAAAACGGAGATGTGATTGATTATTTAACAAAGAAAGCGCTTGAGGAAGGAAAAACAGAACCGATTTATCATGCACTAACAAGACCACCAGAACTCGAGGGAGAAGCCACAGGCCGTGCAGCCAAGCTTACGGGTCTCGCAAACTCGCAATTATACGTAGTCCATGTATCTTGCGCAGATGCCGTTGAAAAAATTGCGGAAGCACGCAGTAAAGGGTTTGATGTATGGGGGGAAACGTGCCCGCAATATTTAGTTCTTGATCAAAGCTATTTAGAAAAACCTAATTTTGAGGGAGCAAAATATGTATGGTCGCCTCCACTTAGAGAAAAGTGGAATCAGGAAGTTTTATGGAACGCACTGAAGAGCGGCCAACTTCAGACACTTGGTTCTGATCAGTGTTCATTTGATTTTAAGGGGCAAAAGGATTTAGGTAGGGAGGATTTCACTAAAATCCCGAATGGCGGCCCAATAATTGAGGACCGTTTATCCATATTATTCTCTGAGGGGGTGAAGAAAGGGCGAATTAGTCTGAACCAATTTGTTGATATTACTTCAACACGTATTGCCAAGCTCTTCGGATTATTCCCTAAGAAAGGGACTATTGCAATTGGTGCTGATGCAGACCTCGTTATTTTTGACCCTAATGTTGAAAGAGTAATATCTGCAGAAACCCATCATATGGCGGTTGATTATAATGCCTTTGAAGGAATGAAAGTTACGGGTGAGCCAGTTTCTGTTTTAGTCCGCGGGGAGTATGTTGTTCGCGACAAGCAGTTTGTTGGTAAACCAGGTTCAGGCCAATATTTAAAGAGAGCAAGATATAATTTGAATACTACGCTAAACCAAGGTGAAACTCTATCAATCTAACAACTATTACAGCTCAAGTCTCCAACAATAGTTGAACTACACTCCGGCAGGCTGACTTTAAGGGGTCTGACCCCATTGTTTTAGTCAGTTTGCTCCTTTTATTATTTTAAATTGAAATTTTGTCGGTTGTTTGAATTTTGGGATGTTACATTCTATAAAATTAAACCGAAACAAGGAGTGTTTCCATGAAAAAAAGCCATTTAAAATCACCAGATTTATTACCGATTCATCAAAAAGACCGGACGATTACTAAATTAGGGTACTCGTTCATGTGGGTAGGAATGGTCGTTGTACTTGCAACGTTTGCAATTGGCGGTGCAGGGGTTATTAACCTATCATTGCCATGGGTTATTCTCGCAACTGTGATTGGAAGTCTTGCGATTGGTTTCTTCATTTCTTTAATTTCGGATATTGGGATCGAGCATGGTATATCTTTTCCTGTTTATATGAGAGCACCGTTTGGGACAATTGGTACTCACATCCCATCTATTACCCGTGGCGTAGCTGCATCGATGTGGTTTGGTATAAATACCTATTTTGGTGCAACAGCGATGAATGGTATTTTAAATATTTTATTTGGCTTTGATAATTGGTTTGTTTGTTTCCTTATTTTTGCTGTTGTTCAATTAGTCAATACTGCCCTTGGAATAAAATCCATTGAACGGTTTGCTGATTTAGCGGCCCCTATTATTCTCCTCATTTCATTATGGATGTATGTGACATTATCGGATCAGGCAGCAACTGCAGGAAGAGATGTTTGGAGCTGGGTGGAATCACCAGTTACAGGTGGTGCAGCCTTTTCAGCCTTCTTAGTTGTTGTTTTTAGTAACATGGGCTTTTGGGCTACACTAAGTGCGGATATCCCTTCTATTTCTCGTTTTATTAAAGCCCCTGTTAATGAAAAAAATTGGTTTAAGCGAAATAAAGGCTCATTAATTGGCAACCTTATAGCAATGCCATTAACTCAGACTTTTATGATTATCATTGGTGCCGTTTCTTATATTGCTGTATTAAATTATGATCCCGTTGTAGCACTACAAAAAGCAGCAGGCGGATTTATCCTAGCTATTTTATTATTAATGATTGTATTAGCTCAATGGTCTACAAATACTGCAGCAAACGTGGTTCCAGCGGCAACGATTTTCTCAAATGTAGGTGGTCCGAAGTTTCCATTTTGGGCAGGAGTAATCACGGCCGGAGTTGTTGGAACGATCGTTCAGCCGTGGACATTATTTGGGGTTATTATTCCTATTTTACTCTTTGTAGGTGGGATTCTTTCAGCGATTGTCGGTATCCTGTTTGCTGATTATTACCTGCTACGTAAACGGCGTGTGAATGTGCCAGAATTATACGAAGACAAAGGTCAGTATAAATACATGGGCGGAGTAAACTTAGCTGGATTTATTGCTTGGGTAATAGGAGCTGTAGCATCTTATTTTGTACCGAATTATGGTTTCTTAGTAGGATTCCTAATTGGTGCGGGAATCTATTATGTCCTAGCAAAATACTGGTGGTTCCAAAAGTATCGTCAAGCAGAAATTGAAGATCCAAGTGATGAGAAGTACTTAGGAATTAGCGTGGGGCGTGATTGGGTAATCGAGGAAAATACCTACGAACCTGTCATTGAAGAAATTCCTAATAATGTAGATTTATACTAAATTAGGTTTATTGGAGGGAGGAATAGGATGTCAGAGCATCAACAATTTTTAGATGAACGAGATAAAATTGACTTTCTTATCCAAAAAGGATGCAGGATTAGCGGTGTGAGAGAGCATTTAAATGGAGCTTCTGTTGACTTCGTACATCCAAGTGGAAACGTAACTGAAACACTCCATATTGGTACAGCCAATGCAAGAAAATATTTTTCAAGTTTATTAATCAAACAGAATCAGGATATCTAAGGTATTACATTTGAAAGAAAAGGATTGGTGGAAAGAGCCAATCCTTTCTTTGCTACTATTCACTTCTTATATTTAAGGAGAGTAATCTATGAAAGAACATTTTCAGTTAACGGTTGCAGATGTTTTTAAGAGGAAACATTTTGAACATGCCAGAGTTATTGCAGGTGAGGGGGGGATCCATCGAATTGTTAAATGGGTTCATGTCGTTGAAGTAACGAGTATCCGTAATCTGTTAAATGGTAACGAGCTAATTTTATCAACAGGTGTTGCTTGGAAGGATCATGTAGGTTTATTTGTCTCACTTGTCAAAGAGTTAATCGAAAACAAGGCTGCTGGATTATGTATTGAAATAGGAACGTATATTACGGAGATACCGGGCGAGGTAACTACATTAGCAGATGAACATCAATTCCCTATTATTGTATTTCAACAAGAAGTACCGTTCGTAGAAATCACTCAGGATCTTCATTCGACCATTATTAATCAGCAATATCAAAAGATATCTGATTTAGAGAATTATTCTCAAAGCTTAAATAAACGCTTATTAACAATTGAAACATATGAAGATATTCTTCAATTTATATTTTCAGCATTAGATCTGCAAATCGTCTTTCGATTGAAGGACCAGGAGCATGAATTCGTGCCTGAAATCAGTCGCAATGAACAAATAGCAATTATTAACCAGTTAGGAAAAACAAAAACAGAGCCGTGTGAATGGATCGCATCCTCACCCATTTTTTTATTCGGTCAAGAATACGCTGAGTTGTTTATCTATTCAGAGGATATTCCCATTAGTGAATATGATTTATTGATTTTAGACCGAACAGCAACCGCTTTAGCTCAGCATTTATTAAGAGATTTGTATGTTGAGGAAAAAAAGCGAGTGGAAGAATATGAATGGCTTCATGGATGGTTAGAGGGTGAGCATGCACTTGAGGACATACAAGAATATTTAATAGAAAATGGTATAAAAACAAAATCGAGTGATGCAGCTGTCTTAATCACCAAGCTCATTTCCTTTAAAGACAAACTTAGTCAGGATGTTACCTATTTAAAATTATTATTTCGTTCTGTATTCGAACAGAATGGTTTTGCCGTTATCTTTGTGGAAAAACGAAATGAAATTACCTTTATTCTTCTAAATAATCGACCGAAGAAAAATCTTAAGGAACGAATTAAAAGGGCCATTGATTCCATTCAGGACTCAGAATTCATTAGAAAACAGAGTTCTGCAAAGCTTATTATTGCTGCTGGTAAATTTATTCAAGCATTCGATGACATACATAAGAGTTATCAAACGGCAAAAGAGACTCTTCGAATTCAGCAAAAAATGACAAATAAACAAATCTATCATTTTTATGAGGACTTACATTTATATCGGCTGATTTCGCAAATGAGTAAACATACTGACTTACAGGAAATTGCCTCTGAATACCTTCAACCGGTGATACAGTATGACCAAAAATATAATGGTAAATTGCTAGAAACATTAAAGGCCTACTTAGAATGTAATGGTTCCAAGCAAGAAACCTCCAATAAGCTATTTATAGTTAGACAGACACTCTATCATCGTTTACAAAAGCTTGAGAATTTATTAGGAGAGGACTTTATGGAACACGAAAAGCGGGTAGCCATTGAATTCATGCTGCTTGTTTATGATTATCTGGCAGCCTCTCAGCCTAAGAAGGTTAATCAAGTACTTTAAAATTGGCTCTGTTATCGTTCATTGTTGATTTTTGTGTAGGTAGTAGATTCATAAGCGGAAAAATTCCCACTATTGTATATAGAGTAAGCTTGAGAGGCAGAATTAAGGGGAGAAATTCCCGTTATTGTATAAAAAGTGAGGTTAAGAGGCCGAATTAAGGGGAGAAATTCCCTTTAACTGCTCTAAAATAAGGCAAAATCCAACGATTTGGACCATATAGATGGAAAAACTCCCCTTATTTTTTTAGGGAAATATGGGTATTTCCCAATTTAAGGGGAATTCTTCCCTTTATTTTTTCAAATACGGTGAAATCAACAGACACCTTTAACAAAGCCTTAAAATTAAGAACATGTTCATTTTGTCGAAGAAATACTTCTTTAGGTTTTACGGAATGTCTAATGAAAGCGGGAAGTAGTTTCGAGATAATAAGAGTATAAGTTATTAATTAACCGAATTTTGCGATTATATCTGAAGAATGAGGAGGATAAAACATGAGCGTAACAAAAAACGAAACAGTAGTACTTAAAAATTTTATTAACGGTGAATGGGTAAGTTCGAACAGTGTTCAAACCCTAGATGTTCCTAATCCTGCAACGAATGAAGTGATCACAAAGGTACCGGTGTCTTCAAAAGAAGACGTTAATCTTGCTGTTGGCGCAGCTAAGGAAGCATTTAAAAAGTGGAAAAACGTACCGGTTCCAAAGCGTGCAAGGATTCTATTTAAATATCATTATTTATTAACAGAAAACCATGAGGAATTGGCTAGATTGATTGTTCAAGAGAATGGAAAGGCTTACAAAGAGGCGTATGGAGAAGTTCAACGTGGGATCGAATGTGTTGAATTTGCCTCAGGCGCTCCTACCTTAATGATGGGTGAAACCTTATCTGGTATTGCTGAGGATATCGATTCAGAAATGTTCCGCTACCCATTAGGTGTTGTAGGCGGAATTACTCCGTTCAACTTCCCAATGATGGTACCTCTATGGATGTTCCCACTAGCCGTTGCATGTGGAAACACCTTTGTATTAAAGCCATCTGAACGGACACCAATTTTAGCTAATCGATTAGCCGAGCTCTTTACTGAAGCAGGAGCACCAAATGGGGTGTTAAATGTAGTACATGGTGCACACGATGTGGTAAACGGCCTACTAGAACATAAGGATATTGCAGCAATCTCCTTTGTAGGTTCACAACCGGTCGCAAAGTATGTATATGAGCGTGCTGCAGCAGAAGGAAAACGTGTTCAAGCACTTTCAGGAGCAAAAAATCACCACATTGTTATGCCAGATGCCGATATGGATAAGGCGGTACAACATATCATCAGTTCTACATTTGGCAGTGCAGGTCAACGCTGTATGGCATGTAGTGCAGTTGTCGTGGTGGGAGACAATGATCCATTTGTAGCAGCATTAAAGAAAAAAGCGGATGAATTAATTATCGGAAATGGTATGGACGATGAGGTATTATTAACTCCTATCATTCGTAAAGAACATCGTGATAAGGTACTCACTTACATTGAAAAGGGAATCTCTGAAGGTGCTGATTTAATCAGGGATGGGCGCAGAGAGATGGATGCACTTCCAGAAGGGAACTTCTTAGGACCTACCATCTTTGATCGTGTTACCCCAGATATGACCATTGCTAAGGACGAAATCTTTGCTCCTGTCTTAAGCTTACTACGAGCAAAGGACTTAGACGAGGGATTGGAATACATTCGAAAATCTAGGTATGGAAATGGTGCAACCATCTATACAAATAATGCAAAAGCGGTTCGACAGTTCCGTGAAGAAGCAGACGCAGGGATGCTTGGTATCAACGTTGGGGTCCCAGCAACAATGGCCTTTTTCCCATTCTCAGGCTGGAAGGATTCATTCTATGGTGACCTTCACGTCAATGGAAAAGACGGGTTAAACTTCTATACACGTAAAAAAATGATTACTTCAAGGTTTGATGCATAAACATGGTATTTATAATACTTTTGGTGTCAGGCACCATCTAAAGAATTGGAGGCATACGAGATGGTTCAAACAAGTCGACCGAATGAGACGTTATTGGAACAAGATGATAAGTATGTTTGGCATTCGATGAAGCCATACAATCCGAAGGCAACGATTGTTGCGTCAAAAGCAGAAGGTTCATGGGTAACCGACGCAGATGGTAAACGCTATTTAGATGCTATGGCTGGCCTGTGGTGTGTGAACGTCGGCTACGGCAGAACTGAGTTGGCTGAAGCCGCATATGAACAATTAAAAGAAATGGCTTATTTTCCACTTTCACAAAGCCATGTTCCGGCGATAAAATTGGCTGAAAAATTAAATGAATTACTTGGCGATGAGTACGTCATCTTTTTCTCAAACAGCGGGTCGGAAGCAAACGAAACAGCCTTTAAAATCGTACGGCAATACCACCAGCAAAGAGGTGAACATAATCGCTATAAAATCGTTTCACGTTACCGTGCTTATCACGGAAACTCAATGGGGGCTTTAGCCGCAACAGGGCAGGCTCAAAGGAAATACAAATATGAGCCACTTGCACCAGGGTTCATCCACGTCTCACCACCGGATTCCTACCGGGACGATACAAATGTGACAGACGCAAGGGAACTTTCCTCTGTTAAAGAAATTGACCGGACAATGACTTGGGAGTTAAGTGAGACGATTGCTGCTATGATTATGGAACCAATTATTACCGGTGGAGGAGTCCTTGTTCCTCCAGACGGGTATATGAAGGCAGCAAAAGAGGTTTGTGAAAAACATGGAGCTCTACTGATTGTTGATGAGGTTATTTGCGGCTTTGGTCGGACCGGTAAACCATTTGGGTTTATGAACTACGGTGTAAAGCCAGATATTATTACAATGGCTAAAGGGATTACTAGCGCCTATTTACCACTTTCAGCAACTGCCGTCCGTAAAGAGATTTATGAAGCCTTTAAAGGCTCGGATGAATATGATTACTTCCGTCATGTGAATACCTTCGGTGGTAATCCAGCAGCATGCGCACTTGCTTTGAAAAATATTGAAATTATGGAAAAGGAAGAACTGTTTGATCGTTCAAGGGACCTAGGTGAACAGTTATTAAATGATTTAACTAATCTTCTCCAGGATCATCCCAATGTAGGGAATGTCCGTGGAAAGGGATTGTTAATTGGGATTGAACTAGTAAAAGATAAAAATACAAAGGAACCTTTGAACACAGAACTCGTCAATCAAGTTATTGCGCATTGTAAACAGGAAGGGATTATAATCGGTAAGAATGGAGCAACTGTAGCTGGTTTTAACAATGTTTTAACCCTAGCTCCACCATTGAATATTGAACACAAGGATCTACAATTTATCACTAAAATACTTACTGAAGCCATTAGAAAACTTAATTAGAAGATAAAGAGAACATTTGTCAGCTTACATTTTGTAATTGACAAATGTTCTTTTTTTCATGAAAGAAAATGTTCACGAAATGGACAAAACAGGAAAAATCCAGGTCAATTCTGTAATCCAGAGAAAAAAATGTCGAAATACTCCGAAAGAGTGATTGACAGAAAATGAGCATCGGTTATAATTGAATTAGCAAATGTTCATCCAGGATTTACATAATTTCATATATCTATATTTTTTTTATCAAAGATGTAACCGTTTACTTGTTTGAAAAGAAAGGGAGTTTCAAATTTTCATACTATTAAAGATTAGGTGAAGGTACTTATGGCGGATGAAAAAATTTCGCGCCTTGTTGAAGTGGCAAAATTGTATTACCAATTAGACTATAGTCAACAGGACATTGCGAAAAAGTTAGGTATTTCCCGCCCCACCGTCTCAAGGCTTTTGATGCAAGCCGTCCAGGAAGGCGTTGTTCATATTAAGATATGTGATCCGGCTGAGGATGTTCAGGAACTCGCAGCACAGGTTAAGGAGCTTTTTCAATTAAAACATTGTATTGTCGCTCCAATTCCTGAGTACGAAGATGAACTGATAAAAGATAAGCTAGGAGAAGTTTCCGCGGGTTACTTAAATGACATTGTCCAAAGCGGCGATACCATTGGAATTACTTGGGGAACAACCCTTTTTCAACTAGTGAAAAATTTGCAGCCTAAGAACGTGAAGGATGTCACTGTTGTCCAGCTTAATGGTGGGGTGAGTTACTCGGAGTCAAACACTTATGCTTCAGAAATTATCAATGGATTAGCCAATGCTTTTCATACGACACCCCATTTTTTACCTGTTCCTGCTGTTGTTGACCATATTGTTGTCAAGCAAGCAATCATTGCTGACAGGCATGTCAATAAAATATTAGAACTAGGGAAACAGGCAAACATTGCTATTTTTACAGTGGGCGAGCCAGGTGAAAACTCTACTTTGATGCATGCAGGCTATTTTTTAGACAATGATGTAGAAATTCTCAAATCGAATAAAACAGTTGGGGATATATGCTCTAGATTTATTGATATTGAAGGGCGAATAAGCCATGAAGCTTTAAATGATCGAACAATCGGTATTGAACTCTCCCATTTAGCGGAAAAAGAGTTTGGCATTCTTATTGCAGGAGGAAATACAAAAATTGATGGGATATTTGGTGCCTTAAAGGGCAAGCATACCAATGTTCTCATAACCGACCAATATACTGCCAAGGCTTTACTCGAAATGGGAGGTGATTAGCAGTAATGGATAAAGAAAAAATTAGAGTACTAGTTGAAGAGATTGTCAAAGCCACTCTAAAACGACCAAAGCAAATACCAATAGCAGCTTCGAATCGGCATATTCACTTATCACCCGAACATGTGGACAGATTATTTGGAAAAGGACACCAATTAAGCAAGTTGAAGGATTTGTCACAACCCAATCAATTTGCAGCAAAGGAAACAGTCACATTGATTGGTCCGAAGGGCAAGATTCAAAATGTCCGAGTTCTTGGTCCTGCTCGAGGAAGTACACAAGTGGAAGTATCTATATTTGATGGCTTTACACTTGGTGTAAAACCGCCTATTCGTAATTCTGGAGATATTAAAGGATCAGCCGCTATTACTATCCAAGGACCACGAGGACAAGTCACGATTAATGAAGGATTGATTTGTGCAGCACGTCATATTCATATGCATACAAGTGATGGTGAAAGTTTTGGTGTTTCTGACGGAGAACGTGTTCAAGTAAAAGTCGAGGGTGAACGCGGAGTTATATTTTCAAATGTACTTATTCGTGTTTCACCAAAATACAAACTTGAAATGCATATCGATATTGATGAAGCAAATGCTGCAAACATCAAAAATGGACAACTGGGTGAAATAGTGGCCATTGAAAGTCCAGTGCAAGTGAGCGGGGGTTGATGGTGATGGATATTCAATCTCAGATTAAAAAATTAGTCCAGCAAGTGGTCGAAGCTTACTTAAAAGAAAAAGTACTAGAGAATGAGAAAAAGCCGATTGCTATTCTATTGGGCTACCAATCACCAAATCCTTCACATGTTTTGGAAGCGATTACCCAGCTCCTTAATACTTACGAAGTAAAATTGATTGTATCTAAAGAGTGGGTTACCTCATCTTCAACTATTAGCGAACGACCATTTGTGTTATTGGAAGAGATTAATCAGCAAGAATTGACTGCGATTATTGAGGAATCATCCGTTCTTGTTGTTCCTGCTGCTTCCTATCAATTGATATCCAAGCTGGCATTAACAATGGATGATGAACTGGCAGTTTGGGTTGCTATTCAATATCAATTACTTGGAAAGCCGGTTGTTATCGCAAGCAATGGGGTAGAACCAAATGTTTATCAACAAATTCATGCTCCACATACTGTGCAGGAGCGCATACAGTCTTACATAAGACAAATTCAGGTCGACCAGGTGAAATGGGTACCGTTAAATAAGCTTACTCAAACGGTGGAACACCAATTTACTGCCTATGAAGAAAAGCAGTCTCTTATTCTAGCGAAGCATGTGGAAAAGGCCTTTCAGGCAGGATTAAAGGAATTGGTTGTTCCGGTAAAGAGTAAGATTACTCCTTCAGCAAAGGATTTAGCAAAAGAATTAAAGATTGTGATTACGAAATCAGACGCTTGAAAGGAGGGACGCAATGATTATTTGTAAGGTAGTTGGTTCCATTGTATCCACCACTAAAGCAGAGAAGTTGACTGGTAAGAAACTTCTTATTGTTCAGCCATTAGATATGAAGAGTATCGAGGAAGACGGAAAACCACTCGTTGCTATCGATACTGTAGGGTCTGGCGTCGGAGAAGTAGTGTTACTAGTCAGCGGAAGCTCAGCAAGACAAACAGAAATTACAAACGGTGTCCCCGTTGATGCGGCAATTGTAGGGATTGTCGATCAAATTGAAATACTAGGGTCATTAACCTTTAAAAAAGGAGGTAATTAATTTTGCAAATAAATGAAACCGATATCAAAAAAATGGTTGAACAAGTGCTTCAGCAATTAGGTCAAAACCAAACACCTGATACACCTGCTTCCCCACAAAATGATATTAGCTTAGGTGATGGTGTGTTTGCTACTGTTGACGAAGCTGCAGCTGCAGCAAGAGTTGCATGGGAAAGACTTCGTAAACTGCCATTGTCAACAAGAAGACAAATGATTGAAAACATGAGAGAAACAAGCCGTAAGCATGTCAATGAATTAGCACAGCTTGCAGTAGAAGAAACAAAACTTGGTAAAGTCGGAGATAAAGTTGCTAAAATTCTTTTAGCAACAAATAAGACACCTGGTGTAGAAGATTTAGTTAGTACTACTTATTCTGGTGATGATGGTTTAACACTTGTTGAATATGCACCAATCGGAGTATTTGGTTCCATTACACCTTCTACAAACCCGGCAGCAACCGTCATTAACAATTCGATCTCATTGATTTCAGCAGGTAATACGGTTGTTTACAATCCACATCCAAGCGCAAAACAAGTTTCAATTAGAACACTTAAGCTTTTAAACCAAGCGATTGTAGCTGCAGGTGGTCCGGAAAATACTCTAACATCTGTGGCAGCACCTAACTTAGAGACGTCAGCACAGGTCATGAACCATTCAAAGGTAAACGCACTTGTGGTTACTGGCGGAGGACCTGTTGTCAAAGCAGCGATGTCTGTTGGTAAAAAAGTTATAGCAGCAGGACCAGGTAATCCTCCTGTTGTTGTAGATGAAACAGCAATTATTTCAAAAGCAGCAGCAGATATTGTAAAGGGTGCAAGCTTTGATAACAATGTTTTATGTACAGCTGAAAAAGAAGTCTTTGTTGTTGACAAGGTGGCTAATGCCCTTAAGGCAGAAATGGTAAAGAATGGGGCTATAGAACTTAAAGGCTTCCAATTCGAAAAACTACTTGAAACAGTCCTTGTTAAGAAAAACGATAAGTTTTATCCAAACAGAGACTTTATTGGAAAAGATGCCTCTATTATTTTACAAGCTGCAGGTATTCAAGCAGGTCCAAACGTGAAGTTGATTATAGCTGAAACGACAAAGGATCACCCATTAGTGATGACAGAAATGTTAATGCCAGTTTTACCGATTGTAAGAGTTCCTGATGTCGATAAAGCTATTGAGTTAGCTGTTATTGCTGAAAAGGGTAACCGACATACAGCGATTATGCACTCACAAAATGTTACCAACTTAACAAAAATGGCACAGGAAATTCAAGCGACGATCTTTGTTAAAAATGGTCCATCTGTTGCAGGACTCGGCTTTGAAAGTGAAGGATTCACCACACTAACCATTGCCGGCCCAACAGGTGAAGGTTTAACAAGTGCTAAAACATTTACGCGCCAGCGCCGCTGTGTTTTAGTTGATGGATTTAGAATCGTATAGTGGGGTGTTTGTAATTGGCTAAGGCAAAAGAAGAAAAAACCGTCACTTCACAAGAAGAAAAAGTAAAAAAACAAGAAAAACCAAAATTAGAGGTTATAACTAAAGGAGGAATTAAAATGGGTCAAGAGGCATTAGGAATGATCGAAACAAAAGGTTTAGTAGGTGCAATTGAGGCAGCAGATGCAATGGTAAAAGCTGCAAACGTAACGTTAGTCGGAAGAGAATTAGTTGGTGCTGGACTTGTTACTGTAATGGTTCGCGGTGATGTAGGTGCTGTTAAGGCTGCAACAGAAGCTGGTGCAGAAGCAGCTCAGCGTGTGGGCTCATTACTATCTGTACATGTCATTCCACGTCCAAACGGAGATGTAGAAGGTATCCTACCAAAGACTGAATAAGGGGCAACATGATGGAACATTCCATTGAAAGCTATATCAAAAATCTGGTAAGAGATGTCATTGGTCAGACTCTAGGTGAACTACAGCTTCAAACCGATCGGCAAACATATGTCATTGCCAATTGGAAAATGAATAAAAATTTAGCTGAGACTGCTGAATTCTTCCAAAATATAAATAGTAGTAATGAAGTTTCAGTAGTTGTATGTCCTCCGACACAGCTCCTGTATCCAGCCCATCTCTTTATCAACCAATCAAAGAAACCCATTGGGTTGGGTGGGCAAAACGTCCACTGGGCAGATAAAGGTGCCTATACAGGTGAAACATCTATCAGTATGTTAAAGGATGTTGGCTGTGATTATTGTATCATCGGGCACTCTGAAAGAAGACAATATGCAGGTGAAGATGATCAACTAATTAATCAAAAGGTTAAGCAGGCGATTCATGCTGGCATTACCCCAATTATTTGTATTGGCGAAACACTAGAAGAAAAAAATTCAATGCGGACAGAACAAGTTTTATCAACCCAGCTTTTCGGTGCATTGAAAGAAATTGCATCAAGCAATTTTATTCTAGCTTATGAACCGGTATGGGCAATTGGAACAGGACAATCTGCTACAGCTGAACTTGCCCAGCAAACACATGCCTACATTCGATCAATTTTAACAAAGATGATTGGACAAAAAGCAGAAAGCATTTCGATTCTTTACGGTGGATCTGCAAATGAAAGTAATGCAGCCGAGTACAGTGCAATGCCAGATATTGATGGAGTACTTGTAGGAGGAGCTAGCTTACATGCACATTCATTTGATGCAATTATAAATGTATTTGCCAAAGGAGAACAAAATCAATGAAAAAAGTGGCAATCGGTTGCGACCATGGTGGATACGAACTAAAAGAAAAGTTAAAAGCTTATTTAACGGAATTAGGCTATGAATATTTAGATTATGGATGTAAGGCCAATGAATCAGTAGATTATCCGGACATCGCTTTCCTTGTAGGTGAAACAGTCGCTACAAATGAAGAGTATGTAGGGATCATGATAGATGGAGTCGGCGTTGGCAGCGGAATGGTATTAAATAAAATACCTGGTGTACGGGGTGCTGTTTGCTGGGATTTATCATCGGTAATAAACAGCCGTGAACATAATAATGCAAATGTGCTATCCATCGGCGGTCAATTTATTGGTGAAGGTCTTGCCAAGCAATTAGTAAAAACATGGTTGGAAACAGATTTTGCTGGCGGACGTCATGACCGTCGAGTAACGAAAATCATGGAAATAGAAAGCCGTTTCTTAGGGCGTTAATTTTTTGAAATGGCTCTATTAAAGATCATTGTTGAATGTATACTCTGTTGATTGGAGCGGAAGGCGCGAAGATCCTCGAAAATGCTATCGCATTTCCTTCGTGCGGTGCAGATTCGATGAAGCTTATTC
>NZ_JBCNAC010000030.1:0-19207 GCF_050477885.1 Neobacillus rhizosphaerae | reverse complement strand
GCGAGAAGGCCACACCCGTTCCCATACCGAACACGGAAGTTAAGTTTCTCAGCGCCGATGGTAGTTGGGACGAAAGTCCCTGTGAGAGTAGGACGTTGCCAGGCGATTGAAAAGACAACCTGATATGGTTGTCTTTTTGTGTTTTAATGAAAAAAGCCATGTTTAAGTAAAAAAGTACGAAGTGTTTTAAAAGAAATCGCCTATAGACATACACCCAATTCAACATTTCTACATAGTATATTACAGGATGGATTGAGATGACTATTCAAAAAATTGTATACAAATATGAATTGAAGGACAGAATGGATGTATGGAGGTGGAGGGCTTGAGTTCATTTTTAGCACATAATCATTACGAGGAAACGTGCGTTATTTGTGAAAATCTAAAACCGAAAGGCATACATCTATATACTTCTTTTATCTGTACGGATTGTGAAAGTGATTTAATACAAACAGATACAAATGATCCAAGGTATAAATACTTTCTTAAACAACTTAGGAAAATTACTACACCAGAAATTTTCTCTTAACAAGTCCTTTTAAGGGCTTTATTTTTTTTGCCATGAAAGGGGAAAGGAAAGCACTTTTTTGTTAAAATAAATAAGACTCTTAAAAGGAAGTAATAAGATGAAAAAACAAATGAATACGCCTCTTTTTAAGGCACTAATTGAACATAACAAAAGGAATCCTATTTCTTTTCATGTCCCTGGACATAAAAATGGACTAAATATACAAAGCGAAGCAAACCATTTTTTTGAACAGATATTAAAAATGGATGTAACAGAGCTATCAGGGCTAGATGATTTGCATTCACCTGAAGGGGTTATCTTAGAAGCCGAGCAACTTTTAGCTGAACTTTTTCAGACGAGGAAGAGTTTCTTTTTAGTAAATGGATCAACAGTAGGTAATTTAGCAATGATTATGGCTGTTTGCTCAGAGAATGATACGGTCTTAGTGCAGCGGAATTGCCATAAATCCGTATTAAATGCTTTAAGGTTAGCAAAAGTAAGACCAATATTTTTAGAACCTGAATATGATCAAGACTGGAAGGTAGCTACAGGGGTTAGTGCAGATACAGTAAAAGAGGCAATTAGTCTTTATCCAAACGTGAGAGCCATCATTCTAACCTATCCTAATTATTATGGAATAGTGTCCGATTTAGAAGGGATTATAAACCAAGCCCATCTTCATCACATTCCTGTTTTAGTTGATGAGGCACATGGAGCTCATTTTATTATCGGTCATCCTTTTCCTGATTCAGCCGTTCAGTTAGGTGCGGATATAGTTGTTCAATCAGCACATAAAACACTTCCAGCTATGACGATGGGATCTTATTTGCATGTTAACGGACACATAGTTAATGTAAATAAAGTTAAGGATTATTTGCAGATATTACAATCGAGTAGCCCATCTTACCCAATTATGGCATCACTCGATTTAGCGAGAAAATACGTGGCTACATACACACAGCAAGATTTAGATGATTTACAAAAGAGCATCAAGTATTTTAAATCAGAATTGAACGCCATTCCTGGAATTAAGATACTAGCATACCCCAATCAACAGGGAGACTTATTAAAAGTAACGATTCAAACTAGGTGTAGCTTAAGCGGATTTGAGCTTCAAAAGAAATTAGAAGAAGAGGCCGTCTATACAGAATTAGCAGATCCGTATAATGTACTCCTAGTTCTTCCCTTATTAAAAGAAGGTCAATGGTACCCGTTTGAAGAGACTGCTCGAAAATTAAAAAAGGTGTGTAAAGACTTGCCTTTTCAAGAACAAAAGAGCAAACTGACGATGGGTAATCAAAAAGTCTCAGAACTGACTATCCCTTATAAGGAAATGGACAAATTAGATTCAATGGATGTACCTATTGCTGAAACCATAGGATTTGTTTGTGCAGAAACAATAATTCCCTACCCCCCAGGTATTCCGTTGCTGTTAAAAGGGGAAGAAATAACAAATGAGAGGGTTAATCAGCTTCAAAGACTGTTAGAAACAGGAGCAAGATTTCAAGGAGGCCCCTTACTAACTCTAGGCAAGGTAAAGGTATTTATAAAAAATAAGAAGTAGTTTGCTTTTTTAATATATGGAGGTTTTATTTTGAACAGTGGAATATTTATTACGTTTGAAGGTCCAGATGGTGCCGGAAAAACAACCATTTTAAGTATGGTCGCTAATCACTTTAAAGAGGCCATGGTGACAAGAGAGCCTGGCGGTATCGATATTGCTGAACAAATACGCAAAGTAATCCTAAACAAAGAGAACACTGCTATGGACCCGAGAACAGAAGCATTGCTTTATGCTGCTGCACGAAGACAGCATTTGATTGAAAAGGTAAAACCAGCTTTAGAAGAAGGGAAAATGGTTTTATGTGATCGGTTTGTTGATAGTTCATT
Source organism: Neobacillus rhizosphaerae (assembly GCF_050477885.1). Classification (GTDB taxonomy): domain Bacteria; phylum Bacillota; class Bacilli; order Bacillales; family Cytobacillaceae; genus Neobacillus; species Neobacillus rhizosphaerae_A. The sequence continues at coordinate 16,809 of NZ_JBCNAC010000030.1, read as the reverse complement.
AGCCTATCAAGGATATGCAAGGGACCTAGGAATTGATGAGGTATGGTCCATAAACCAGTTTGCCATTGAAGAGTTAATGCCCCAGTTAACAATCTACTTTGACATTGAGCCAGAGTTAGGACTAAAACGAATTAACAAAAATAAAGAAAGAGAGATCAATCGTCTTGATTTAGAAAATCTCGAGTTCCATCAAAAAGTAAGAGACGGATATTATCTATTAATGAAACGTTTCCCAGATCGAATTGTGCGTATTGATGCATCTGGTACAGTTGAAGAAGTCTATGAACAAACAGTAAAAATGATAAAAGACAAACTAGCAAAGTAAAGGCCTACAGATGTAAGGCCTTTTTTTAACATAATCGGAATTTATCCTGTGTTCCTTTGTATAACAAATGTAAGCAGGGCAATAACCTGTTATAATATAGTTAAGAAAACTTTTGCCGAAAAATTAAGTAGAGAGGGTGTTCCATATGAAACTTATCATTGCTGTTATCCAAGATCAGGATAGTAACCGATTATCAAAGGCCTTAATAGAAAATAATTTTAGGGCTACAAAACTAGCCAGTACAGGTGGATTTTTAAAATCGGGGAACACCACTTTTATGATTGGGACGGAAGATATTCGGGTTGACAGAGCACTTCAAATTATCAAAGAAAACTGTAGGGCTAGGGAACAGCTAGTGTCACCAGTTTCACCTATGGGTGGAAATGCAGACTCCTTTGTTCCGTACCCCGTAGAAGTTGAAGTCGGTGGTGCAACAGTTTTCGTACTTCCAATCGAACAATCATTACATTTTTAATGGCTTTGTTATAGCCTTATGTTAAGTTATCACACCTGTTGGTTGGAACGGAAATCAACAGAAAAGTTAACAGAGCTACTACAGAAAATATATTTAGCAATCTTATACAGTAAGTGAGTGATTACATTGGTCAAATCATGGGATCAACTAGAAGAGCTACAGCCAACAGTCTTAAAAATGCTAAAAAACAGCTTAGTGAAAAATCGAGTGGCCCATGCGTACCTATTTGAAGGCATGAGAGGAACAGGTAAAAGGGAAATAGGATTATTGCTAACAAAATCCCTTTATTGTGAAGCAATTATCGACGGGTACAAACCATGTGAGTCCTGCAATAATTGCAGGCGAATCAATAATGGAAATCATCCGGATGTTCATATTGTGGAACCGGACGGGCTATCTATTAAAGTAGACCAGATTAGGAGTCTACAAGCAGAGTTTGCAAAAAAAGGTGTAGAATCTTTGAAAAAAGTATATTTAATCTCACATGCTGATAAAATGAGTGTAAGTGCTTCTAATAGTCTTTTAAAATTCCTTGAGGAACCTAATCCAGGAACAGTAGCCTTTTTGTTAACGGAACAAATGCAACAAATATTGCCTACTATTCTTTCTAGGTGCCAAATATTAGCATTCCAACCCTTATCCCCTCAAGTGATGGTTAAAAAACTGGTCGAAAACGGCGTAAAGCCAACAATGGCGCCATTATTGGCTCAGCTTACCAATAATTTGGAGGAAGCTCTTAAATTAAATGTCGATGAATGGTTTGCACAAGCCCAAAAAATAGTGTTAAAATTATATGAGGTGTTGAAAAAAAATCAATTGGAGGCTATGGTCACACTCCAAGGAGATTGGTTTTTACACTTTAAAGAAAAAGAACAAATTAATCGTGGTTTAGATCTTTTACTTCTTATTTTTAAGGATTTATTATATATACAGCTAGATAAGCAGGAGCAAATTGTTTTCATAGAAGAAAACGAGCGGTTAAAGCAGTTTGCTTTGCAATCATCTGGACGGCGCATATCGGATCAAATGTCAGCTATTCTTGAGGCAAAAAGAAAGCTGCAGGCAAATATGAATCCTCAGCTGATGATGGAACAACTTGTGTTAAAATTGCAGGAGGGATCTTCATTTGTATGATGTTGTAGGAGTACGCTTTAAAAAAGCGGGGAAAATCTATTATTTTGATCCAGGAGACCTCTCGATTCAAAAGGATGACTTTGTCATTGTTGAAACGGTCCGTGGCGTTGAATATGGAAAGGCTGTCATTGCTCGTAAACAGGTAGAGGAGCACGATGTCGTTCTTCCATTAAAAAAGGTGGTCAGAATTGCGGACCAAAAGGATCGAATGATTGTCGAAGAAAACAAGTTTGCAGCCCAGGAAGCTTATGAGGTATGCAATGAAAAGGTCAATGAACATCAGCTGGATATGAAACTGGTGGATGTTGAATATACATTTGATCGAAATAAAATCATCTTTTACTTTACTGCCGATGGAAGAGTAGATTTCCGTGAGCTAGTAAAAGATTTAGCAGCTATTTTTCGGACACGAATTGAATTACGACAGATTGGCGTACGTGATGAAGCCAAGATGCTTGGGGGCATTGGCCCTTGTGGAAGGATGTTGTGCTGCTCCACATTTTTAGGTGATTTCGATCCTGTTTCAATTAAAATGGCAAAGGATCAAAATCTTTCATTGAATCCTACTAAAATTTCTGGCTTATGTGGCAGGTTGATGTGCTGCCTAAAATATGAAAATGATGAATATGAATCTGCAAAAGAACTACTTCCAGATTTGGGGGAAATCATCGAAACACCACAAGGTACAGGAAAAGTAGTAGGATTAAATATATTAGAGCGGGTGCTTCAGGTTGAACTAAAGGAACAAGAGCGGGTTCTGGAGTATACTTTGGATGAAATCACTAAAGAAGGTGCCTTTTCTATACAATCCACAGATTAATGAGGTGGAAGACGTGGATAAAAAAGAAATTTTTGAGTCAGTAAGTAATATGGAAACACAAATTGGACATCTTTACCAAAAGCTGGGAGAATTAAAGCAGCACCTAGCCGAAATACTAGAAGAGAATCATTATTTAAAGCTTGAAAATGAACATCTGAGGCGCCGTTTAGATGTAACCACGGAAGATGACAAGAAAGAAATAAAAAATAAGAAGGGGATAATCCCTGAAGCATCTCCTGGGGTAAAACCATTTGATGTTGGTGAAGGATATGATAACCTCGCCCGTCTTTATCAAGAAGGGTTTCATATTTGCAACCTTCATTTTGGGAGCTTGCGTAAGGAAGGCGATTGTTTATTTTGTCTTTCTTTCCTTAATAAGAAATAACCTAAAGAGGCTGACGAAATCAGCCTCTATTTTCATACATTTTTAGATAGGATGATTACGTGTGGTTAACTTAAAAGATGATGAGCGGCTTGATTATTTACTAGCTGAGAAATTAAGAATTATTCAGAGCCCCTCCGTTTTTGCTTTTTCACTTGATGCTGTATTATTAGCTCGTTTTGTGTACGTACCTATACAAAAGGGAAATCTTATTGATCTTTGCAGTGGAAACGGCGTCATTCCGTTGTTTTTAAGTGCTCGTACTAAAGGAAAAATTACGGGTGTAGAAATACAAGAGCGTTTATATGATATGGCGAATAGAAGTATTGAATATAACGGTCTACAAGATCGACTACATATGATTCATGGCGACATAAAGGAAATACCAAAGCAGCTGGGATATGGAAAATTCGATGTGGTTACTTGTAATCCTCCTTACTTTCCTACTCCATCAAAGGATGAAATGAATCCCAATGAACATTTAGCGATAGCGCGTCACGAGATTCTTTGTACCCTTGAGGATGCGATTAAGGCTTCGAGCCAGTTAGTGAAGCAGGGAGGAAAGGTAGCTTTTGTACATCGCCCGGGCAGACTATTGGATATCATCACTCTTATGCGCCAGTACAGACTTGAGCCAAAACGAATTCAATTTGTCTATCCTAAGAAGGGGAAAGAGGCCAATACCCTGTTAGTAGAAGCAATTAAAGACGGCAGCCCTGACTTAAAAATTTCCCCGCCGCTGTTTGTTTATGATGAGGATGATCAGTACACCTCGGAAATAAGGGCGATCTTATATGGAGAATAACAACCACTTCTTTTACGTGCTAACATGCAAGGATGGAAGTCTTTATGGCGGATATACCACGAACATTGAGCGCCGAGTGATGCAGCATAATGAAGGAAAAGGCGCCAAATATACTCGGGGAAGAGGACCGGTAAAACTGACCTACTTTAAAGATTTTGAAAATAAAGGGGATGCACTGAGGGCAGAGCATCATTTTAAAAGTTTAACTCGAAAGAAAAAAGTCGAGTTTTTAATACGTGAAACGGGTGATGAACATGTGGCAGCAGAAAAGCTTTGAGAATGAAGAAAATAAGGGGATTCTATATCTTGTTCCCACTCCGATTGGAAATCTTGAAGATATGAGTTTCCGCGCAATTAGGATATTAAAAGAAGCTGACTTGATTGCTGCAGAAGACACTAGAAATACCAAAAAACTATGTAACTACTTTGAAATTGGCACCCCGATTGTCAGCTATCATGAGCATAATAAAGAAACGAGTGGGGAGAAACTGATTCAAAAGGTGCAACAAGGTTTAAAGGTTGCTCTTGTAAGTGATGCAGGTATGCCAGCTATATCTGACCCTGGTTACGAGTTGGTTACAGCAGCAATTAATGAGCAAGTGACGGTCGTTCCGTTACCCGGAGCTAATGCCGCGTTAACATCCTTAATTGCCTCAGGTATTGTTTGTCAGCCATTTTATTTTTATGGGTTCTTACATCGCAGCAAAAAAGATAAGCGTGCCGAATTAGATCGCTTAAAGAGACAAACGGCAACCATTATTTTTTACGAATCCCCCCACCGGCTGAAAGAGACATTAGCTGTTATGCTGGAAGTCCTGGGGAATAGAAATATGGCTGTTTGCCGCGAGTTGACAAAGAAGTATGAAGAGTTTATTAGAGGAACACTTGAAGAAGTAATCGAGTGGGCACATAAAGATGAAATTCGCGGAGAATTTTGTATTATTGTTGAAGGAACAGATGAAGAGGTAGAAGAGGCTACCAACTGGTGGGAAGCCATGTCTATAGAAGAGCATGTCAATCACTATATGTCAGTTGAAAATATCTCTTCAAAGGATGCTATTAAGCAAACAGCCAAAGATCGCGGCCTGAACAAAAGAGAAGTGTATCAGGTGTATCATATTGAATAAAAAAAAGCTCCGGCACTTTAAGTGCCCGGAGCTATTATTTTGCTAATTCGAAGTTATTTTTGATTTCTGCTAGTAATTGCTCTGCACCTTCACGGCTTAGAATTAATTTTCCGCCTGCAAGAGCTAAGTTATCATCAGAAACTTCACCAGTTACCTGACAAGTCATATTTGGCTTGTATTTTTTTAAGATAATACGCTCATCATCTACATAGATTTCTAGAGCATCCTTTTCAGCAATACCAAGAGTACGTCTTAATTCAATCGGAATAACCACACGACCTAATTCATCAACTTTACGAACAATACCTGTAGATTTCATTTTAAAGTGATCTCCTCTCATAAATACCAAATTTATTTATCTATTTTTATTCGTCATTATTCGACAAAATTCTTACAAATTTATAATACCAGTACTTCCCATATCCGTCAATTATTTTATGTTAAAAATAATTGAAAATTTTTCCCAACAGGACAAACGTTGATTTAATAAGGTTTTCCTAAATATTCATACAATTGTCATAGATTTTTAATATTATTGGATTTTCAGATGGTTACTTTCGGGGGTATAACATTATTCGACAAAATTCTACAACTTCAGACTTCATCCTCTATATTCTTCGATAATCATATTTGTTTTATGGGGGTTGAAAAAAGAGGTTTTTAAAAAGATTCTAAAGTAGCGCCACCTTGCACAAAAGTTTATTTTTAGGTATATTTTGATGATAGAAGCGGGAAAAAAAGGCAATAATGGGTAAATGGGGTTTAGGCTTTTTTACCCGATCATTGTCTATCCCCAGAGCTTGTGCTTTTCTGATGAGGAGGAAAAATAATGGAGGAAAAACTAAAGACTTTTTACCTTACCACACCTATTTACTATCCAAGTGGAAATTTACATATAGGACATGCCTATACGACTGTTGCTGGTGATGCGATGGCACGTTATAAACGGATGCGTGGTTTTGATGTTATGTACTTAACTGGAACGGATGAGCATGGCCAAAAAATCCAGCGTAAAGCCGAGGAAACAAACATTACACCACAACAATATGTGGATGGGATTGTAGATGGAATTAAAGAGTTATGGAATAAGCTCGATATTTCCTATGACGACTTTATCCGTACGACGGAAGAAAGACATAAGCAAGTGGTGTCCAAGATTTTTGCGAGACTTTTGGAGCAAGGAGATATTTACCTCGATCAATATGAAGGCTGGTATTGTACTCCATGTGAATCCTTTTTTACGGACCGCCAATTAGTAGAAGGAAATTGCCCAGATTGCGGCCGATCAGTAGAGCTTGTCAAAGAGGAGTCCTACTTCTTTAGAATGAGTAAGTATGCAGAGCGATTATTACAGTATTATGAGGAAAATCCGGAGTTCATCCAACCCGAATCTCGTAAAAATGAAATGATTAATAATTTCATCAAACCAGGTTTGGAGGATTTAGCGGTTTCTAGAACTACGTTTGATTGGGGAATTAAAGTTCCTGGTGATCCAAAGCATGTCATTTATGTTTGGATTGATGCTTTATCCAATTATATTACTGCCCTTGGATATGGGACGGAGAATGACTCCAAATATTTAAATTACTGGCCGGCGGATGTTCATCTTGTTGGAAAGGAAATTGTCCGCTTCCATACGATTTATTGGCCAATTATGTTAATGGCGCTTGAGCTGCCTTTACCAAAGAAGGTTTTCGCTCATGGTTGGTTATTAATGAAAGATGGTAAAATGTCCAAGTCGAAAGGAAATGTAGTTGACCCTGTTACATTAATTGACCGCTACGGCTTAGATGCTCTTCGTTATTACCTTTTAAGAGAGGTACCGTTCGGTGCAGATGGTGTTTTTACACCAGAAGGATTTGTCGAAAGAATTAATTTTGATTTAGCCAATGACTTAGGAAACTTGTTAAATCGGACGGTTGCGATGATAGAAAAATATTTTGATGGTGTTATTCCTGAGTACACTGGTTCAGTTGGCGCATTTGATGAGTCATTGCTGCAAATGAATCATGAAACTATTCAAAAGTACGAAGAGGCAATGGAGAAAATGGAGTTTTCTGTTGCATTAACATCGATTTGGCAATTAGTCAGCAGGACCAATAAATATATCGATGAAACACAACCGTGGACATTGGCGAAGGATGAGGAGAAAAAAGGTGAGCTTGCGAGTGTAATGGTACACCTGGCAGAGTCACTACGAAGAATGGCCATTCTTTTACAACCATTCTTAACTCGTACGCCTGGTGGAATCTTTAAGCAACTTGGGATCCATGGTGAGGAGCTTAAAACATGGGAAAGCCTTGAAAACTTTGGGGAAATTCCAAGTGGAACAAAGGTTGAAAAAGATGCGCCTCTATTCCCAAGACTGGAAATTGCTGATGAAGTAGAATTCATTAAAATGAAAATGCAAGGTTCAGCTCCAGCAGAGGAAGAAAAGAAAGAGGAAAAGATAGAAGAGAAACCTGAACCAATGGATGAAATTTCTATAGATGATTTCATGAAAATTGACTTACGTGTAGCGGAAGTCATTCAGGCGGAACCAGTAAAAAAAGCAGATAAGCTTTTGAAGTTGCAGCTTGATTTAGGTTACGAAAAGCGACAAGTAGTTTCTGGAATTGCCCAGTATTATAAGCCTGAAGAATTAGTAGGACGTAAGGTGATTTGTATTACTAATTTAAAACCTGTTAAGCTGCGTGGTGAATTGTCACAAGGAATGATTTTGGCAGGATCAAAAGACGGCCAGCTGTCGTTAGCGACAGTGGACCAAACACTACCGAATGGTTCGAAGGTAAAATAATGTCTTATAATAAAGCGCCAATTTTGGCGCTTTTCCTTTTCTTTGTCTAGTTGCAGCGCCTAGCCCCTCGGGTCAAATAACCTTCGGCAATAAAAGTCAAAATGCGGACTTTTTTTGCCGAAGAACATTTGCCTGTCGGGGCTGCCCAAGGCGCTTCCGCTTTTCTATGTTCCACGTGAAACAATTTTTGCTAAATTCTGCTTAATTATAAAAAAATAGAATGTATTGTTGAAAAAAAGAGGGAGTGTAAATTATGCTATTCGACACACATGTACACTTAAATGCAGATCAATATAATGAGGATTTAGAGGAAGTAATTGCTAGGGCGCAGGAAGCGGGAGTTACCAATATGGTGGTCGTCGGGTTTGACCGTCCAACAATTACAAGAGCAATGGAATTAGTGGAACAATATGAGTTTTTGTATGCCTGCGTAGGTTGGCATCCCGTGGATGCTATTGATATGACAGATGAGGATTTACTGTGGATTGAAGAATTAGCTTCACACCCAAAGGTAGTAGCCATTGGTGAAATGGGCTTGGATTATCATTGGGACAAGTCTCCTAAGGATATTCAAAAGGAGGTTTTTCGTAAACAAATCCGGTTGGCTAAAAAAGTGAAGCTACCCATTGTAATCCACAATCGAGAGGCGACAGCAGATATCGTTGATATTTTAAAGGAAGAGGGGGCAGAAGAAGTAGGTGGAATCATGCATTGCTTCAGCGGTAGTGCAGAAGTAGCAAAGGAATGTGTGAAAATGAATTTCTATATTTCGCTTGGCGGACCTGTTACCTTTAAAAATGCAAAAAAACCAAAGGAAGTAGCAGCGGAAATCCCTTTAGACCAACTGTTGATTGAAACAGACTGTCCATATTTAGCTCCACATCCTTACCGAGGAAAGCGCAATGAACCGGGGTATGTGAAACTAGTGGCCGAAGAAATTGCCGAAATAAAGGGGTTGACATTTGAGGAAGTAGCGGATGCAACGACACGAAATGCTAAAAAAGTATTCGCCATAAAATGATAAGGGAATTTGTCGAAGAGACGGGAAGCTTGTCTTAATTTTTTCTGATAACAAAAAGTTCTACATGTCTCCTTTTCTACATAGGATAACCGTGTCGAGAAGTTTTTCTTTGCAAAGATTCCAGTTTTGTGCATAATTAGAAATACCTTCACAGGTGATGCAGGGATTGACAGCCGACAATAGGTTCTCCATAATCTCTCCAAGAAAAGGAGGCGTTTTTCATCGTATTCCAAAACATGAAAAACCTGTTTCCAAAGTCTTTGAGTGGAAGGTCATGGGTCATTATTTTTGCTAGTTTCGTAGTATTGCTAACTACTCTGGGGATTCTGTTTTTTGAAGGATCGAAGAATACAGTAGCGATAACACTAAATGGCAAAGAGATGGTCGTGAAAACACATGCTGATACAATCGATGAATTATTAGATGAAATGGATGTATCGCTTCGCTCACAAGACTTTTTGTATCCAAAGGCAAATACTAAGGTGAAGGACCACCTTAAGGTCGTATGGAAACAAGCAAACAAGGTTCACATTGTCAAAGACAACGAGAAGAAAACGATCTGGACTACAGCCCAAACGGTGGCTGAGCTCTTAAAAGAGCAGAAAATTGCATTAAACGGACATGATCAAGTTTCACCAAAACCACAATCGGCAATAAAAGATAAGATGAATATAAATATAAAAATTGCTTTTCATCTTACATATGTGGACGGCGGTAAAGAACAACAAGTTTGGACCACTTCGGCTACGGTCGCTGACTTTTTAACGCAACAGGGAATTATACTAAATGAATTTGACCGAGTTGAACCGTCATTAACAGAAACCATCTCAAAGAATGGTGTAGTTAACGTCATTCGAGTAGAAAAAGTCACCGATGTAGTGGAAGAACCAGTTCAATTTGCCGTGGTTACGAAAAAGGATGAAAGTCTCGAAAAAGGTAAAGAGAAGGTCATAAGTGCAGGAATGCATGGCCTCGTGTCTAGGCAGTACGAAGTGGTACTGGAAAATGGCAAAGAGGTAGCTAGGAAACTAGTAAGCGAGCAGAATCTCAAAGAAAAAAAGGATAAGATTGTTGCTGTCGGAACGAAGGATCTAGCTCTACAGGTCTCTCGTGGCGCTGTAGAAACAGGTAAAGAGTTTTATGTAACGTCAACAGCTTATACTGCTAATTGCAATGGTTGCTCCGGTCGTACGGCAACAGGTCTAAATTTGCGGGCAAATCCGAACATGAAAATAATTGCTGTGGACCCTAGAATCATCCCACTAGGAACGAAGGTTTATGTGGAAGGCTATGGATATGCAGTAGCAGCTGACACAGGAGGAGCAATAAAGGGATACAAGATCGATGTATTCATGCCCTCAAACCAGGATTGCTATCGTTGGGGTCGCAAGAAGGTAAAAATTAAAATTTTACAGTAGTTTATTCTGTGCAGAGGGTCCTTCCTCTGCATTTTGCTTTTTCCGAGTTTTTCTTTATACTTACATCGATACATACTTTATCATTTTTCTTTATTTCTTTACTTTAGTGTATGAATCTGTTCAATAATATAGACGATGGACATTACAGAATTGTTTCAAATATTTTTCATTTTTTCTTAATTTTATTACGAAGGAATTGGCTCTTATTATGAAGATCAAAGAAATAATTGTGGTAGAAGGAAAAGATGATACCACTGCCATTAAACGAGCGGTTGATGCAGATACAATTGAAACGAACGGGTCAGCTGTCAACCAAGTAACGATAGAAAAAGTAAGACGTGCACAGGAGACAAGAGGTGTCATCATTTTTACTGACCCTGACTTTCCAGGTGAGAAGATTAGAAAGACCATTGTAGAAAGTGTCCCCGGCTGTAAACATGCCTTTTTGACAAAGGCAGCTGCTCTTGCAAAGAGTGGAAAGGGTATTGGGGTTGAGCATGCCAGCCCGGAAGCGATTAGAGAAGCATTGAAGGAGGCCCAAATTTTAAGGGAGACCCCTTCAGAGGTAATTACCCAAGATGACCTTCTAACAGCTGGCCTAATTGGCGGAGAAGGCGCCAAAGAGCGAAGAATGCTGCTGGGAGAGATTTTAAAGATAGGCTATACCAATGGAAAACAACTGCATAAACGCTTAATGATGTTCCAAATTAGCAAACAGGAATTTGCTGAAGCAATAAGAGTTGTCCAGCATCGGGAGGAAGAATATGAATAAAGATATCGCAACCCCTGTGAGAACAAGGGCTATCCTAGAGAAATACGGTTTTTCATTTAAGAAAAGCCTGGGTCAGAATTTCTTAATTGATACCAATATATTAAAAAAAATTGTTAGCTTCGCTGACTTGAATGAGAACTCCGGCGCTATTGAGATTGGTCCGGGAATCGGGGCACTAACTGAACAGCTTGCCCGCTCGAGTAAAAAGGTCGTGGCTTTTGAAATTGATCAACGTTTATTACCCATTTTAAATGATACTTTGTCGCCATATTCGAATGTCAAAGTTATTCATAAAGACGTGCTGCAGGCGGATGTACAAAGCGTGATGGCGGAGGAATTCCAAGGCATAGAGGATGTAATGGTAGTAGCTAATTTGCCTTATTACGTAACCACACCCATTATCATGAAACTCCTAGAGGAGCACCTGCCGATCCGTGGAATTGTTTGTATGCTTCAAAAAGAGGTGGCTGATCGAATTTCTGCTAAGCCTGGTACAAAGGATTATGGTTCTCTTTCCATTGCTGTCCAATATTACACGGAAGCAGAGACGGTAATGATCGTACCTAAAACTGTTTTTGTACCACAGCCAAATGTAGATTCTGCAGTTATTAGGTTAACTAAGCGCAATCAGCCTGCTGTAAATGTGAAGGATGAGGAATTCTTTTTCCAAGTGACAAAAGCGAGTTTTGCGCAAAGGAGAAAAACAATTCTTAATAATTTAACCAGTCAGCTTCCTGAAGGGAAACTGAAGAAGGAAGAAATTCTTGCTGCTTTATCTGCGAGCGGGGTTGAACCAACTCGAAGAGGAGAGACGCTTTCCTTAGAGGAATTTGGTACGTTAAGTGATCAACTATATCCATACTTCCATTAAGACTCTTATAAAAGGGTCTTTTTCTTTTTGAAAAACTTCTGTTGTTTTCTGCTCCAGGCGCTTCCGCTTTTCTTTTCACAAGGACAACGCACTCTGCATAGCCTAAGGAAGAGAAACTATATAGAAAAGGCCCTTTTGCTGGTCTTATTGGAGTGACGGCAGTGAATATAAAAATAATGGATATTGTCGGTAGAAAGTCATATAACTGTGATATTCTATTTCGCGTTATTGATATTCAACATATAAACGGCCAAAAAGTTGCTATCCTTTATGGTGAGGATTTTCGTCTGATCGCAGATTCACCTTTCACTGATTTAGTCATTATTGACCAAAATGAAAGAGTGAAACTGGAACAAGAATATAGAACGCTTGAGGAACAATCATTAAAGCTATTTGAACAGGATGTAGATCTATTAAGGCAAAGGCAAGAATATGAGGCTACTGGGGGATATGTGAAGCCGAGTAATTACTTTCAAATCCCAGGTAAGGTCCTCCATTTAGATGGAGATCCTTCTTATTTAAAAAAATGTATGACTTTATATGAAAAGATTGGGATACCGGTGCTCGGAATTCATTGCAATGAAAAGGAAATGCCTGAGAGAATTGGTGAATTAATTGATTATTATCGTCCAGATATTCTCGTTATCACGGGTCACGATGCGTATTCAAAAGCAAAGGGAAAGATAACAGATATTAACGCTTACCGCCATTCCAAACATTTCGTTCAAACAGTCAGAGAAGCTAGAAAAAAGATTCCTCATTTAGATCAACTCGTTATTTTTGCTGGAGCTTGCCAATCTCACTTTGAATCCCTCATTCATGCAGGAGCGAACTTTGCCAGCTCACCATCCAGGATCAATATTCATGCGTTAGACCCGGTTTATATTGTTGCTAAAATAAGCTTTACACCATTTATGGAAAGAATAAATGTTTGGGATGTTCTAAGGAATACACTGACTGGTGAAAAGGGGCTTGGAGGAATTGAAACAAAAGGGGTATTACGAACGGGAATGCCCTACAGGCCACACCATGAGGAAGAAGAAGAATAAGCCTATTAGAGAAGCGGAAGTACAAATAAGTACTGCCCCATTATTCTAATGGGCTTATTTTTTTGGTCTGATACATAATCCACGTCCAATAAGGTAACGATAGGAATGTTGAAATTTTAGAGAAAAAGTAGAAGAAAAATGATTGACAATCTTTTTGTTGGACTGATATAATTTATGTTTTTGTTTGACAGAACTATGTCAGTGTGTTATACTTTACACAGTGAGGTGGACCGAATGCCAAAAACCTTAGCCGATATTAAAAAGGCTCTCGACACAAATTTAGGGAAAAGGTTACTGCTAAAGGCAAATGGAGGACGTAGAAAGACGATTGAACGTTCCGGTGTTTTAGCTGAAACTTACCCATCTGTTTTTGTTATTGAACTTGACCAAGATGAAAATTCATTCGAGCGTGTTTCATACAGCTATGCGGATGTTTTAACGGAAACAGTTCAAATTACATTCTACGATGAAACAACAGGACATGTAGCTTTAAGTTAGTATATAAGCAATGAGTGGCAGTAAACTTAAAGTTTACTGCTTTTTGCTGTCTTTAACTGACTAATGACACAGACCTACTAGTAATCAAAACATGCTTTTAATCCATACTAATAATGCTGTGGGTTGAAAGGGGTTGTTTAGATGTCCAGGAGAAGAGGTATCATGTCGGATCGGTTAAAAGTAGAGCTTGCAAAAGAGCTTGGTTTTTATGATGTGGTTCAAAAAGAAGGTTGGGGCGGTATTAAGTCCAAGGACGCAGGGAATATGGTGAAGCGGGCCGTGGAACTTGCCCAGCAACAAATGGCCAATCGAGGTTCACATTCTTAATCTTCAAAAAGGTACGTAAGCATTTCGTTTAAACAAAATCTGTCCCACAGCTGCCAGGGGGCTTTGCCCTCTGGTTTTTATATATCATTTGTCTCATATTTTCGTTAATTTATTGATAAAATATTTAAATTTCTCAAGATATATGATAACAGACGTCTTACATTTATCATTTTGTGGTAAAATAGGACAAAATGTGGATTTTTCGGAAAGCGCCCTTATGCAAATAACTCACTCAAGGGCGGATAATATAGAAGTAGGTGGACGTAGTGAAGCTTTTAGTAAAAGCACCGGCCAAAATCAATTTAGCATTAGATGTTTTACATAAACGTCCGGATGGCTATCATGAAGTAGAAATGATTATGACAACCATCGATTTGGCTGATCGGGTGGAACTCACCTTATTAAATCAAGATAAAATACATATTCTATCTCATAATCGTTATGTACCTGATGACCAGCGTAACTTAGCTTATCAAGCTGCACAGCTTTTAAAGGACCGCTTTCAGGTGAAAAAGGGTGTTGTAATTACGATTGAAAAAACGATTCCAGTTGCTGCAGGACTCGCAGGAGGAAGCAGTGATGCTGCTGCCACCTTAAGAGGCTTAAATAAGCTTTGGGATCTTGGTTTGTCCTTAGATGAATTAGCTGAGCTTGGCTCAGAAATTGGATCGGATGTTTCTTTTTGTGTGTACGGTGGAACAGCTTTAGCAAAGGGTAGAGGAGAAATGATTACCGAGCTTCCTGCACCACCGACTTGCTGGGTTATTCTAGCGAAACCGTTTATTGGTGTTTCAACAGCTGAAGTATACAGAAGACTTGATGTCAATGGAATGAAACATCCTGATATTCAAGGGATGATTGAAGCAATTAACCAACACGATTATCAGCAGGTATGCAGGAATGTTGGTAACGTCTTAGAAGAGGTTACCTTAAACCTCCACCCCGAGGTTGCCCAAATAAAAGATCAAATGAAGCGATTTGGAGCAGATGCAGTCCTCATGAGCGGAAGCGGTCCAACAGTATTTGGTATTGTCCAGCATGATTCTCGTATGCACCGAATCTATAATGGATTAAGGGGATTCTGTGACCAGGTCTTTGCTGTCCGCTTGTTGGGTGAGCGACACACGCTTGATTAGAGACGTACAATAATATATTCTTTAAGTAGAATATACGGGTTTTGGGGGTTCTTTATGAAATTTCGACGCAGTGAACGTTTGATTGATATGACAAATTATTTACTCGACCATCCTCGACAGCTTGTTCCACTCACTTTTTTCGCAGAACGTTATGCGTCAGCAAAGTCTTCCATAAGTGAGGACCTAGCCATTGTGAAGGAAACATTTGAGCAAAGAGGAATAGGGACATTGCAAACTGTGCCTGGTGCTTCTGGCGGTGTAAAATTCTTTGTTAAAGTCAGTAAAGAAAAGGCGGAGCCTTTTGTCAATGAATTATGTGACTTAATTGCCAATCCTGAAAGACTGCTGCCTGGCGGGTATTTATACTTAACCGATATTTTGGGCGACCCTCAGGTTGTGCAAAAAGCCGGACGGATTATAGCATCTGCTTATGCAGATGCAAAAATTGACGTGGTCATGACAGTAGCAACCAAAGGAATTCCCCTTGCTTACGCTGTTGCCAGTCAATTAAATGTCCCTGTCGTCATTGTTAGACGGGATAGTAAGGTCACGGAAGGGCCAACAGTTAGTATCAATTATGTCTCTGGATCAGCCAAAAGAATACAAACCATGGTTCTTTCTAAGAGAAGTATGAAGCAAAATTCCCGCGTACTTATTGTCGATGATTTTATGAAGGCTGGCGGTACTGTAATGGGAATGATCAGCATGCTGGAGGAATTTAATGCTCAATTGGCTGGCATTGCTGTGTTGGTAGAGGCTGAAAAAATTCAAGAGCGTTTAGTAGATGAGTATATCTCGCTGGTACAGCTCTCAGATGTCGATGTGAAAGATAAAAAGATAAAAGTAGAAGCAGGAAATTATTTTTCGATATGGAGGAGTTAAAAATGAGAACAGTCCAAACTAATCAAGCACCAGCAGCAATCGGTCCTTATTCGCAAGGTATTATCGTAAATAATCTATTTTATAGCTCTGGCCAAATTCCTTTGACTGCTGAAGGAAATTTAGTAACAGGTGATGTGAAAGAACAGACACACCAGGTATTTAAAAATTTACAGGCTGTCCTAACAGAAGCAGGTGCCTCCTTTGAAACGGTAGTAAAGGCTACTGTATTTATTAAAAGTATGGATGATTTTGCGGCTATTAACGAAGTATATGGTGAGTATTTCAACACGCATAAACCAGCTCGGTCTTGTGTAGAAGTAGCTCGTCTTCCAAAAGATGTATTGGTAGAAATCGAAGTAATTGCGCTCGTAAAATAAACGAGCGCTTTTTTTAATGATAAGAAAGTATATAATTCTGTCCCACCACAGTCTTTGATAATTGTGGTGTTTTTTTATGGAGGTGTGGATAGTTTAGTAGTTGGCGAGTAAATGGGATTATTGACGAGTAAAGAGTGAAGTTTGACGAGTAAAAACAGAAAATAGATGAGTAAATCATAAATTTGACGAGTAAATCATTGAAAATGACGAGAAAGAAAGTAAATCATATAAAAAAGGTAATTTTAAAGCTACTCCAAGAGGTGATCAACACATAATTTGAAAGGAAGATACTTGAGCCAGGCTAAACGTCTGGCTTTTTGTATAAAATTTTGGTTATCGGGATTCGAAAGGTTTCTAATATTCGTGGAAAGTGCTCTTTTTGATGAACTGGTAACTGTAGAAGGCTCTACGTGCCCGAACCGGGTGAGAAAGAGAGCCATGGGTAACGTAGGAAGGCTCTACGTGCCCGAACCGGTTGAGAAAGAGAGCCATGGGTAACGTAGAAGGCTCTACGTGCCCGAACCGAGTGAGAAGGAGAACCTTGGGTAAACGTAGGAAGGCTCTACATGCCCAAACCGGTTGAGAAAGAGAGC
>NZ_JBCNAC010000029.1:0-32694 GCF_050477885.1 Neobacillus rhizosphaerae | reverse complement strand
CGAACCGGGTGAGAAGGAGAGCCCCGGGTAACGTAGGAAGGTTCTATGTGCCAAAACCTAGCGTGAAAGAGAGCCTCAGGTAACGAAGCAAATTTTTACGAACGTATCTATAAAGCAATTAAGGCTTCCACTGATATTTTTCCAAATCAACCGTACCACCTAGTCGAATCTCCCTGCCCTCCACTTCCTGCGACAGCAGTAGCTCGTTATATGCTTCGTCTTCTTGGAGAGTAATTTAGGGTTTCGTGTTGATAACGCGATGTCAGAGGAGGCGGTGCTTCTTGCGGCTATTAACGAAGTATATGGTGAGTATTTCAACACGCATAAACCAGCTCGATCTTGTGTAGAAGTAGCTCGTCTTCCAAAAGATGTATTGGTAGAAATCGAAGTAATTGCGCTCGTAAAATAAACGAGCGCTTTTTTTATAGGTCAAAAAGAGGATAAAAACAACCATTTTTTACAAAAGTTCACTATTTTGCCCTAAATTTTCAAAAAATTTTTTTATTTAAAGAAGGAAAATGCAAATAATTGTTGAATTTATTAAACTAGCTTTTATACAAAAGAAAAGGGTGTGAGCACATGGAAGTAACTGACGTAAGATTACGCCGGGTTAACACGGATGGAAGAATGAGAGCGATTGCATCAATCACATTAGACAATGAATTTGTTGTTCATGACATCCGCGTTATCGACGGAAACAACGGTTTATTTGTAGCTATGCCAAGTAAACGTACTCCAGATGGAGAATTTCGTGACATTGCGCATCCAATCAATTCGGGAACACGCGGTAAAATTCAAGAAGCTGTTTTGGCTGAGTACCACCGTTTAGGCGAAATGGAAGTAGAATTTGAAGAAGCCGGAGCTTCCTAAGGATTTTAACAACTAGGGCCTTTCTTCTGAGTAAGGCTCTTTTTTATTGCCCTTAAATGTTTATTTATAATCCCCTACCTAAATTTCTCCTTCCTAAACAAAAAACTTAATATTATGAAATTAGACACATGCCGTTCATTCCTTGAAAACAGAGCCGATTTACGTTAATATTTTTAATGGATAAAAAGGTAAATTGGAGGACTGTCCATGTCTAATCGTTATGCTGTGATTTTAGCCGCAGGGCAAGGTACGCGGATGAAATCAAAGCTTTATAAAGTTTTACACCCAGTATGCGGCAAACCAATGGTACAACATGTCGTTGACCAAATCCTGAAACTAAATGTTCAAGAAATGGTCACAATTATTGGCCATGGAGCAGAAATGGTGCAATCACAGTTAGGTGACAGCAGTCTTTACGCCTTACAGGAGCAACAGCTTGGTACTGCACATGCAGTGATGCAGGCAAGCAGTATGCTTGAGGGCAAAGAGGGTGTAACCATCGTCGTTTGCGGTGATACTCCACTAATAACAGCTGAAACGATGGAGTCAATTTTTAAACAACATGAAGAATTATCTGCAAAGGCTACAATCCTCACGGCAAAAATAGATAACCCAACTGGATACGGTCGAATCATACGAAATGAAGAAGGCTTAGTTGAAAAGATTGTTGAGCATAAAGATGCAACAGAAGCGGAACGTGAAATAAATGAAATTAACACAGGCACATACTGTTTTGACAATCGAGCATTGTTCGAAGCATTAAGAAGTGTGTCCAATGATAATGTTCAAGGGGAATATTACTTACCAGATGTCATTGAAATTCTTAAAAAGCAAGGGGAGGTAGTGACTGCCTTCCAAACGAATGAATTTGAAGAAACATTGGGTGTAAATGATCGTGTAGCTCTAGCTGAAGCGGAGAGAATTATGCGCAATCGGACAAATATTGTTCATATGCGTAATGGCGTTACGATTATTGATCCTGCAAACACATACATTGAGACAGAAGTTGAAATCGGACAGGATACTGTCATCTATCCAGGAACCATTATTAAAGGCAACACAATCATCGGTTCTGAATGTCAGATTGGTCCAAATTCAGAAATTGATTCTTGTGAAATTGGAAATGAGACAGTTATTCGCCAATCAGCAGCACATAAAAGCTCAATTGGTTCACACGTTAATATTGGTCCGTTTGCACATATTAGACCGGATTCTAATATTGAAGATGAAGTGAAAATCGGAAACTTCGTGGAGATCAAGAAGGCCGTTTTCGGAAAAGGAAGCAAAGCTTCTCATTTAAGCTATATTGGTGATGCGGAAGTAGGCAGTGATGTAAACCTTGGCTGTGGTTCCATTACAGTCAATTATGATGGTAAAAATAAATATTTAACAAAAATTGAAGATGGAGTCTTCATCGGCTGCAACTCAAATCTAGTTGCCCCTGTCACAATTGGCAAGGGTGCATACGTGGCTGCCGGTTCAACCATTACAAAGGATGTACCAGGTGAAGCCTTATCTATTGCCCGTGCACAACAAGTGAATAAAGAAAATTATGTCCAAAAGCTTAATGTAAAGAAATAAGCAATGATAATTGGAGGGCCATCATGTCAAATCAATATTTAGATCCGAACTTAAAGGTATTTAGCTTAAATTCTAATGTCCCACTTGCGAGAGAAATAGCAAAAGTTATCGGAGTTGAATTAGGGAAGAGCTCTGTAACTAGATTCAGTGACGGTGAAATTCAAATAAATATTGAAGAAAGTATTCGTGGCTGTGATGTATATGTCATTCAGTCAACTAGTTCACCTGTGAATGAAAATATTATGGAATTATTAATCATGATTGATGCACTCAAGAGAGCGTCTGCTAAAACGATTAATATTGTCATGCCGTACTATGGTTATGCCCGTCAAGATCGCAAAGCACGTGCACGTGAACCAATTACTGCAAAACTATTTGCAAACCTTGTTGAGACTGCTGGTGCAACTCGTGTAATCTGCCTAGATTTACATGCACCTCAAATTCAAGGATTCTTTGATATTCCGATCGATCACTTAATGGGTGTACCTATTTTATCTGAATACTTTAAGACAAAAGATTTAAATGGTGACATCGTTATTGTTTCTCCAGACCATGGCGGTGTGACTAGAGCAAGAAAAATGGCTGAACGTTTAAAAGCTCCAATTGCGATTATTGATAAACGCCGTCCAAGACCAAATGTTGCAGAAGTCATGAATATTGTCGGTAATATCGAAGGAAAAGTTGCGATTTTAATTGATGATATTATTGATACAGCAGGAACGATTACGCTTGCTGCTAATGCATTAGTTGAGAATGGTGCAGCAGAGGTTTATGCTTGCTGTACACATCCCGTATTGTCAGGACCGGCAATTGAAAGAATTGAAAACTCAAAAATAAAAGAATTAGTTGTGACTAACTCTATAGCTCTTCCAGAAGAGAAGAAGAGCAGTAAAATTATTAACCTATCAGTTGCGCCATTAATTGGCGAAGCCATTATTCGTGTACACGAAGAGCAGTCGGTAAGCACATTGTTTGATTAATAGTCCTTTAACAGGACCTGGCGTAGTAGTCAGGCCCTGACCCTGCTTTTATATAAGCAGAATTCCTGTATTGTAAGAATACAAAAAAATGTTTAGACCTTCCGATTTTAGGGCATTTTTATATAGACAGATATGAATAGGAAGGGGACTAAACGTATGAGTACTGTATTACAAGCAAAGGAACGGAAGGAACTCCGTCATTCTGCATTAAAGCAAATTAGAGAGAATGGAAACATCCCTGCTGTTATATATGGGGCAAAGGTTGACAGTAAGCCAGTAGTGATTAGTTCAGCTGATTTAACAAAAACCCTCCGCTCCGTAGGAAGAAACGGCGTCATTTCACTTGATGTTGATGGAAGAAAACAGGATGTGGTCTTAACTGATGTTCAAAGCGATTTTATCAAAAAAGAAATTATTCATGTCGATTTCTTAGCCGTTGATAAATCATCTAAGATTCATGTCGATGTGAGACTTGTTCTTGTTGGTGAGGCAGCAGGAGTAAAAGATGGCGGTGTCTTGCAACAGCCGGTTCACCAGTTATCCATTACTGCTACCCCTGATAATATTCCGCAGCAAATAGAAGTTGATATTGCGAACCTACAAGTAGGAGAAACTGTATTGGTCGGTGATATTCCTTCAGCTGGCGGATTTACAATCAACCATGAGGACGATGAAGTAGTAGCTTCAATCCTACCTCCTAGACAGGAAGAGGAAATTAACTCTGGTGAACAGCAAGAAGAAGGTCATCCAGCCAATGAAGAAGGAAGAGAAACAACACCAGAATAAATGAGCTTTCAATTTAAGAGTAAAAGACGTAACCAATTGAGGTTACGTCTTTTGCCGCATAAATAAATGAACAATGGGAGAAAACCATGTTTCGAAAACTATTTAAAAGGTTGGCTGAACCGGAAGAGGTGGGTAAGATGAAATGTATCGTTGGTTTAGGTAACCCAGGAAAACAATATGATCAAACTAGACATAATATTGGCTTTGAGGTAATTGATGAATTATCACATCAATTTTCCATCCCACTCACACAGTCTAAATTTAAAGGGCTGTTCGGAATGGGTGTATATAAAGGGGAAAAAGTATTATTATTAAAGCCACTTACATATATGAATTTATCAGGTGAGTCCATTCGAGCTGTGATGGATTATTATCAAATAGATTTGGAAGATTTATTAGTTATTTATGATGATCTTGATCTACCAGTTGGAAAAATCAGGCTCCGTCAAAAAGGAAGCCCTGGTGGACATAATGGAATTAAATCAACAGTGGCACATCTCGGTACACAGCAATTTAATCGAATCAGAATAGGTATTGACCGTCCAACTCCAGGAATGAGCGTGCCTGATTATGTTTTAGGACGCTTTCGTAGTGAGGAGAGACCATTAACCCAAGAATCCGTTAAAAAGAGTGCAGCTGCATGTGAAGCCTGGCTGGAGAAGCCGTTCTTACAGGTAATGAATGAATATAATCAATAATTGTTCATGTAACAAGCCATATTTTCATATGATTGAAAAAGACAGTAAGCAAGCAAATCTCTTGTCCGTTCATCTAATTGAATAAGTTCCTCCCAACAGGTGCATACTAATAAGGAATCATAGATTAGGGAGGGACAGGCGTGGCCATTCATTATCATTGTCGTCATTGTGGTACAAAGCTTGGTTCCATTGAAAAAGCATCGATACACAGCGAAACCCTTGGTCTTCATAAACTGACAGAACAGGAAAGACAGGAAATGGTTGCGTATGACTCATCCGGAGATATTCACATCTCAGCTATTTGTGAAGACTGCCAGGAAGCTTTAGAACGGAATCCAGATTACCACCAATACGATTTCCTTATTCACTAGCTTTGGAATCATATCCAAAGCATTTTTCTATTTTTAATTTTCTACTATTAAAATGTTAATTATATTTAAATTCGAATGAAAGAACCCGTTTAGGGTCATTTACATATTTGTTGGAAGGGAGGAGAAACCATGGATGGTTTAAAGTCACTGTTCCTTAAACAAGAAGATGTCCACTCGGTGATTGCCGGTGTGGAAGAAGGATTAAGGGAACAACTGGTTGCAGGCTTATCAGGTTCCTCAAGAACAGTATTATCCGCTTCAGTTTACGAACAAATGCAGAAGCCCATTATGCTTGTAACCCATAATCTATTACAAGCACAAAAACTCTATGATGATATTGTTAATCTACTAAGTGACAAGGAAGTATTTCTTTTTCCAGCCAATGAATTAATTGCCGCCGAGCTAAGTATTGCGAGTCCGGAATTGAAGGCCCAGAGAATAGAGGCCTTAAACCATTGGAGTAAAAATAATAAAGGGATTTTAATTGTCCCGATAGCCGGTTTGAAAAAAATTGTTCCTCCTAAGTCACAGTGGAAACAATATCAGCTCTCGCTAAAATTAGGGGAAGACATCGATATAGATCATCTATTAAATACCTTTGTCAAAATGGGCTACATTCGTGCAGAAATGGTCTCAACGCCAGGCGAATTTAGTGTAAGGGGCGGAATCATCGATATCTATCCACTTACAGAAGTTAACCCGCTTCGAATTGAATTATTCGATACAGAAATTGATTCCATTCGCTATTTTTCTCTTGAAGATCAACGTTCAAAAGAAAAAGTAAAAAAAATTATGATTGGACCTGCTACTGAAATCCTGTTAGAAGATGAGAATTATAGCCGGATGATCAATCAATTAGAGACCGGGTTAGCAAAAAGTCTTAGAAAATTAAAAGATGATAAGGCAAAAATTCAGCTTTCGCAAAATATTAGCTATGAATTAGAACAATTAAAAAATAGGCAAAAGCCGGACCAGGTGTATAAGTACCTATCATTAGCCTACGAAAAGCCTGCTAGTTTACTAGACTATCTCCCAACCAATGGTCTTGTGTTTATTGATGAAAT
Organism: Neobacillus rhizosphaerae; assembly: GCF_050477885.1. Lineage (GTDB taxonomy): Bacteria > Bacillota > Bacilli > Bacillales > Cytobacillaceae > Neobacillus > Neobacillus rhizosphaerae_A. The sequence continues at coordinate 26,344 of NZ_JBCNAC010000029.1, read as the reverse complement.
AAGCCGAGTTCAAGAGATGAATGATTCATTGGTAAAAGAGGAAGCGGAATGGTATACCGGATTACTTGCTGAAGGTCAGATTATCCATGATCTCCACATTTCTCATGACTTGCATGTAATGCTGCAAAAAAAAGAGTTTCCAATCGTATATATGTCGTTATTTTTACGGCATGTAGCCAATACCAGCCCGCAAAATATTATTAATGTCTCATGTAAACAAATGCAAAACTTCCACGGACAAATGCATGTATTAAAGGCAGAAATTGATCGATGGAAGAAGGGCAATTATTCTATTCTTTTTTTAGGCGCAGATGAAGAACGGGTAAAAAAATTAGAGCGTGTCCTAGAGGATTATGAAATTGAGGGCAGCATTGTCAAGGGAAATCAACAGCTTTTGCCAGGGAAAGTGCAAATTATGAAAGGAAACCTCCATTCAGGGTTTGAGCTTTCTATTCAAAAAATCGCCGTCATCACTGAGGAAGAATTATTCAATAAACGGGTGAAGAAGTCTGTCAGCCGCCAAAAACTATCGAATGCGGAACGAATTAAAAGTTACTCTGAGCTTAAAATTGGCGATTATGTGGTACATGTCAATCACGGGATTGGAAAATACTTAGGGATTGAAACGTTGGTAATCAACGGAATCCATAAAGATTATCTACACATTCGGTACCAGGGGACAGATAAACTGTATGTGCCTGTTGAACAAATTGATCTTGTCCAAAAATACGTAGGGTCAGAAGGCAAAGAGCCTAAGGTCTATAAACTAGGCGGAACCGATTGGAAAAAGGTGAAGAAGAAGGTTGAATCATCCGTCCAGGATATTGCTGATGATTTAATTAAGCTATATGCAGAACGCGAGGCAGCAGTTGGCTATGCCTTTTCTCCAGATGGAGATATGCAGAGGGAATTTGAAACCTCCTTTGCTTATCAGGAAACGGATGATCAGCTTCGTTCTATCCATGAGATTAAAAAGGATATGGAACAAGCGCGACCAATGGATCGCCTGCTTTGCGGTGACGTTGGATATGGAAAAACAGAAGTGGCTATACGTGCTGCCTTTAAGGCTATAGCGGATGGTAAGCAGGTAGCGTTTCTTGTGCCAACAACGATCTTGGCGCAGCAACATCATGAAACCTTACGGGAGAGGTTCCAGGACTATCCGATTAATATCGGTCTGTTAAGTCGATTCCGCTCTAAAAAACAACAAACAGAAACGATGAAAGGCTTAAAAGCTGGAACAGTTGATATTGTTGTGGGTACCCATCGGTTGCTCTCAAAGGATATTGTCTATCGTGATTTAGGACTTTTAATTATTGATGAAGAACAACGATTCGGAGTGACACATAAGGAAAAGATTAAAAAGTTAAAGACCAATGTAGATGTATTAACCTTAACAGCCACCCCAATCCCAAGAACACTTCATATGTCAATGCTTGGGGTTCGTGATTTATCGGTTATTGAAACGCCACCTGAAAATCGTTTCCCGGTGCAAACATATGTAATGGAATACAATGGTTCATTAGTACGTGAGGCGATCGAGCGGGAGCTTGCAAGGGACGGACAAGTATTCTTCTTATATAACAGAGTAGAAGATATCGAACGTAAAGCAGAGGAAATATCCATGCTTGTCCCGGATGCACGTGTCACCTATGCTCATGGGCAGATGACGGAAAACGAGTTGGAGTCTGTTATGCTCAGTTTCCTCGCGGGCGAATTTGATGTGCTTGTCAGTACAACCATCATCGAAACCGGGGTAGATATTCCGAATGTAAATACATTAATTGTTTTTGACGCCGATCGAATGGGGCTTTCTCAGCTTTATCAACTTCGGGGTCGAGTAGGAAGATCAAACCGTGTCGCTTATGCTTATTTCACTTACCGAAAAGATAAAGTTTTAACTGAAGTAGCTGAAAAACGATTACAGGCCATTAAGGAATTTACCGAATTAGGCTCTGGTTTTAAGATAGCCATGAGGGATTTGTCCATTAGGGGAGCAGGTAATCTATTAGGTGCCCAGCAGCATGGCTTTATTGATTCGGTTGGTTTTGACCTCTATTCACAAATGCTAAAAGAAGCAATTGAAGAGCGTAAAGGAGATCTGGGGGCAGAAGTGAAAAAATCGGTTGAAATTGACCTCGAGATTGATGCGTATATTCCGGATACTTATATTAAGGACGGACACCAGAAGATCGAGATGTATAAACGGTTTAGGGGTGCCGATTCGCTTGAAGAGATTGAAGAACTGCAAGCAGAAATCCTCGACCGCTTTGGCGAGTATCCAGAAGAAGTGGCCTTCCTTTTCCAAATTGCTGAGATAAAAGTTAATGCACTTTTAAATGGTGTGGAACAAATTAAACAAGCGAAACAAGAGGTAACGATTCTTATAAATGAGCAGGTTACCCAAAGTATTGACGGAAGCAAAATTTTCCATATTGGCAGTCAGTTTGGCCGAAATGTTACTCCTGGCATGGAGGGGCCTAGGTTAAAAATAATGATAAAAACGAAAGAGTATCAGACGCAACAATGGCTCCATATCGTTGGTGAGATGGTAAAAGGGATTTCAAAGGCTAAAAAAGCCCAAGAAAATCCTGTGAATTAATTTCCTGTATATGTGAAAATGTGAAAATTATATGTCTAATGTGTATAGAACTTTCGAGATGAAAGATACTAAGTTCAAAGTTGGTGATGATTTCAATAAAAGGAAGATTATCATTACCAAGTTGAATAATCATCAGATGAAAGTGAGGCAACATTGGATGAAAGCAACTGGAATAGTTCGTCGAATCGATGATTTGGGTCGTGTTGTTATTCCCAAAGAAATACGCAGAACTTTGCGTATCCGTGAAGGGGATCCGTTAGAGATTTTTGTGGATCGTGACGGGGAAGTCATTTTAAAAAAATATTCACCAATCAGCGAGTTAAGCGATTTTGCCAAGGAATATGCAGAAGCCCTATTTGATAGCCTCGGTAATCCCGTTTTAATTTGTGATAGAGATACGTATATTGCTGTCGCTGGCGGGTCTAAAAAAGAGTATCTAAATAAGAATATTAGTGATTTAGTGGAAAAGACGATGGAAGAACGGAATTCAGTTTTACATACGCAGCAGGGTGATATTGCACTCGCTGATGGAAATGATGAAACCGTAGCTTCCTATACTATTGGACCAATTATTGCAAATGGAGATCCAATTGGAGCCGTCATTATCTTCTCTAGAGAAGGTACACTTGGCGAAGTAGAACAAAAAGCAGTCGAAACAGCTGCAGGGTTCCTAGCTAGACAAATGGAATCTTAAATCATAAAATTTCTTCACAAAGAAAAGGCAGCCACCCGCTGTCTTTTTTATTTAATCTAATATCATGCCTTCATATGCTATAATACTTTGGAGTTTATTATTAGTGGGTGAAGCAATGTATTCAACGAAGTCTGCCAATCAATCAAAGGCATTGTTTAGAGGAGCGTTCATTCTAACTATTGCAGCACTATTGGTGAAAATCCTCAGTGCTTTTTACCGTATTCCTTTTCAGAACATTGTCGGAGATATTGGTTTTTACATATATCAACAAGTCTATCCAATCTACGGGATAGCTATCGTCCTATCTACAACAGGCTTCCCAGTTGTCATATCTAAGCTATACGCAGAGCAGAGAGAAAAAGGGGATTTTGATAAGTCTAGACTTCTTCTTTTTACTTCATTTATATATTTACAACTATTTGGTTTCATTTGTTTCCTGATGCTTTATTTTGGAGCAGATATCATTGCTCATTGGATGAACGACCCTCATTTAACCATATTATTAAGGGTAGTTTCTATTGTATATCTAACCTTCCCTTTTGTCTCATTACTAAGAGGATACTACCAGGGAATTGGTGATATGGTTCCGACCGCCCTGTCGCAAGTGGGAGAACAAACCATTCGGGTGTTGACGATTCTATTGCTGTCCTATCTTTTTATACAGAAAGGATATTCGCTTTACCTTGTTGGCGGAGGGGCTATGTTTGGTTCTATTACGGGCAGCATGGTTTCTAGTCTTATTCTGTTTATGTTTATATGGATTCGTAAAGAATGGAAAGTGATTGCTCCTACAAGAGGGATGTTTCAAACTTTTGCTGTGGAGGCAAAAGAAATTATAAAGGCACTGACCCTTCAAGGATTGATGATTTGTTTAAGTGGGATGCTCCTAATTGTTATCCAATTAGCAGATTCTTTGAACTTATACTCGTTATTAACGAACAGTGGGATAGAAAGGGATCTAGCCAAAAGTCTAAAGGGGATTTTTGACCGTGGGCAGCCACTCATTCAATTAGGCACCGTTGCGGCGACCTCGCTGTCCTTAACCCTTGTTCCTCTTATCACTCGTGAGAGAATGGCAGAAAAACAGAGCAATCTAACGGACAAAATTCAGTTAGCCTTGAAGGTAAGTATTGTCATAGGCCTCGGTGCCTCAGCGGGACTATGGGCCATTATTAGACCGACCAATATCATGTTGTTTGAGAATGAGCTAGGTTCCACCGAATTAGGTATATTAGGATTTGTAATTCTTTTTACATCCATTATCTTAACCATTATTGCCATTATGCAGGGGCTAGGCAGGCTGGTGTACCCGGCATTAGCCGTAACCGTCTCATTTCCTATTAAATATGGCTTAAACATGTTGCTGGTTCCCTGGTATGGAACCAAGGGAGCAGCCATTTCTACCATTATTACCTTGGCTTTTGTTACTCTATTATTAGTAGTAAGGCTAAAAAAACTATTTGCAGCGTCTCTTTTATCAGTTCGCTTTTTAGCGACAATTCTTTCAGCAACTATGGTGATGGTTGTGTTTTTAAAAGGATACATATTGGGTACGGATATGTTGTTAGGTAATTTTGGTTTAGAGCGGATAGGAGCTGCATTGCAGGCTTTAAGTGCGGTTTGTCTTGGAGGTACTGTCTTCTTGGTCATCATCATAAGAGGCAGGGTATTCCTTGAGCAGGAATTGGCGTTATTTCCACTAGGAAGTAGATTGATACATTTTTTAGCGCGAAGGGATTGAATAAATCATGGTGAAAAGAATTGAAGTACTTGGATTGGGAGCGGGAGATTTAGAACAGCTTCCGGTTGGAGTATATAAAAAATTATTAGGTTCAAGTCATTTATTTTTAAGGACAAAAGAGCATCCCGTTGTGCATGATTTAGAAAAAGAAGGAATGACTTACTCCTCCTTTGATTCGATCTATGAAAAACACGATCAGTTTGAAGCGGTTTATGAGGAAATTGTGCAGACGTTATTGAAAATGGCCGAACATGAGACCGTTGTCTATGCTGTGCCAGGGCATCCGCTTGTTGCCGAACGGACGGTTCAGCTTCTTTTACAATATGGACTGAAGAACCAGGTTGAAATAAGCATTGGTGGAGGACAGAGTTTTATTGATGCCTTGTTTGCCTCTTTAAAAATCGATCCAATTGAAGGATTTCAATTGCTTGATGGAACAGCATTACTTGTGGATCAACTGCAATTAGAGCAGCACATTTTTATCAGCCAAGTGTACGACCAATTTATTGCTTCCAATGTAAAATTAACATTAATGGAAAAATTACCGGATGATTACGAGGTGTTTATTGTTACAGCAGCAGGCAGTAAACAGGAGGTTATTGAAAAGGTACCACTCTATGAGCTTGACCGAAATGTTTCTATCAATAACCTCACTTCCGTATACGTACCACCTGTCGTGGAAGAAGAGATTCTCTATAAGAATTTCTCTAAGCTAAGAGAAATTATTGCTATATTAAGAGGACCAGATGGCTGCCCATGGGATAAGAAACAAACACATGAATCATTAAAAAGATATTTAATTGAAGAAACCTATGAAGTCATTGATGCCATTGATAGTGGGGACATTGATCATTTAATTGAAGAACTAGGTGATGTCTTGCTGCAGGTAATGCTTCATGCCCAGATTGGTGCGGATGATGGATATTTCTCGGTTGATGACGTGATTGAGGGTCTATCAGCTAAAATGATTCGCCGCCATCCTCATGTGTTCGGGAACGGGAAAGCTGAAAATGCAGAGGAAGTAGTTCAAAATTGGCAGGAAATTAAGGAACAGGAAAAGGGGAAGGTCCCAGCTTCCATATTAGAGGGAGTTTCAAAGTCCCAGCCGAATTTATTAAGGGCCTATGAATTACAAAAGAAAGCGGCAAAGGTAGGGTTTGACTGGCAGGAAATTACACCTGCTTTGGAGAAAGTGAAAGAAGAGCTAGATGAATTTATCGATGAATTAAATGGAACGGATGAAGGATTACAGCTGGCAAAAAAGGAATTTGGAGATATATTGTTTGCCTTTGTAAACGTAGCTCGATTTTTAAACATACACCCGGAAGAGGCACTTTTTGAAACGAACGAAAAGTTCATCCGCCGTTTTCAATACGTTGAGAAGAGCGTGAAGGAGAGCGGCAGAGCTTTTGAGGAGCACACGCTTGAACAACTAGACAAGTATTGGGACGATGCAAAAGAAAAAGGATTATAACTGAGGAGGATTCACATATGCGTTTAGATAAGTTTTTAAAAGTATCTCGATTAATTAAGAGAAGGACTTTAGCAAAAGAGGTATCTGATCAAGGTAGAATTGAGATTAATGGGAAGGAAGCCAAGGCAAGCTCAACTGTAAAAGTAGGTGACGAATTAACGATTCGTCTGGGACAGCGTGTAGTTACTGCCCGAATCGATCGAATACAAGATACAACGCGGAAAGAAGACGCAGCGGAGATGTATACGATTATAAAAGAAGAGAGACTGGGTTCTACGGACTTCTAATTCAAATGTTCTAATTCATTCATTCGTCACATAGAAATGTACAAAGGGTTGTACAAATGATTGTGAGGGATGAATGATGAGTCAATATTATGAAAGCAATCCATCGAAGAGTAGTGTTCCTGATCATGATGTCGTTATGAGAGGGAGAAAACTCCTTGATATTACGGGTGTTAAACAAGTAGAAAGCTTTGATAATGAGGAATTCCTGTTAGAAACATCGATGGGCTTTTTAGCTATTAAAGGGCAAAACCTGCAAATGAAGAATCTTGATGTCGAGAAGGGCATTGTTTCAATTAAAGGGAAAATCTTTGATTTAGTCTACTTGGACGAACAGCATGGGGAGAAGGCTAAAGGGTTCTTTAGCAAGTTGTTTCGATGACACTTTCCACGCAATTTCTGACTATGCTTTCGATGATTGGAATGGGGTCTGTGTTTGGCGCCATGTTTGATACGTATCAGAGGTTTTTGAATCGGCCAAAAAGGAAGCAATGGATTGTTTTTATTAATGATTTATTATTTTGGATTATCCAGGCATTGCTCATTTTTTATACGTTATTTATGGTGAATGATGGAGAATTACGTTTTTATATTTTTATCGCACTTCTATGTGGATTTGCCGCCTATCAAAGCTTATTTAAAGGGATTTATTTAAAGTTGCTGGAGGTAGTTATTCAGACGGTTATTGCAACCATTAACTTTTTGAAAAAGACCTTCAGACTCCTCATCTATAAACCTGTCATTGGTCTGATCCAGCTAGTTATTGCTATTATTATTGCGTTTGGCAGGGGCATTTACACCCTTGTCAAATTTATTTTTAAAGTTGTATTATTTATTCTTAAAATTATTATCTTTCCAGTGCAAAAAATTCTATTACTTTTTTGGAAACTTTTGCCGAAAAGTATTAAAAAAAGCGTCGAGAAGTTATATAATAAAACGGCAGGAAAATTTAAGGGAATCAAGAATTATATTATTACCTTCATAAATAAGTGGAAGAAAAGAAAAGAGTAAGGAGGGACGGGAAATGGGAGCGGAACCGAAACGAAATGTATCAAGAATTCAGTCAACCTATGTGCAACAGCAAGAATATGCAGAAATCGCCTCAGCGAGGAAAAGAAAACTGTTGATCAGACGACTATCGATGTTTATCGTTCTTGCCAGTTTACTATCCTACTTCATGATTTCCAGTACTATTTCCCAATCTGCTAAACTCGAAGCGAAAATCGCACAAAAGAAGCAGCTGGATCAACAGCTTGCGGATTTGAAAAAACAGCAGGACATCCTTAAAGAGGATATCGTCAAATTAAATGACGATGATTATATTGCCAAATTAGCCAGAAAAGAATATTTTTTCTCGGAAAAAAATGAAATCATTTTTAATATTCCTGAAGATAAGAAAGAAAATTAGCCAATCTGGTGTCTTATTGACACTGATTTTTTCCTTTTTGTATAATATAGAGTAAGATTGATTTTTTATATTTTTAAGGAGGAACATTCTTTTTATGTCAATTGAAGTAGGCAGCAAGTTACAAGGAAAGGTAACAGGGATTACAAAGTTCGGTGCATTTGTGGAGCTGCCAGAAGGCTCAACAGGACTCGTACACATCAGTGAGGTTGCTGATAATTATGTGAAAGATATTAACGATCATCTTAAAGTAGGCGACCTAGTTGAGGTAAAAGTCCTTAATGTTGAGAAAGACGGAAAAATTGGCCTATCTATAAAAAAAGCAAAAGATAGACCAGAACCGCAACAAAGATCCCAATCACAACGTCCTCGTCAGGGTAGAGCAAATGATCGGAATAATGCTAGACCTGAGAATTTTGAAACGAAAATGGCGAAGTTCTTAAAAGAGAGTGAGGATCGTTTAACTTCCTTAAAACGGCACACGGAATCCAAGCGTGGAGGAAGAGGAGCTAAACGGGGCTAACTTAGCTGCTTATTTATATAATCGATCAGGTAAATATCGCCGATAATGATAAATCAAAGACAAGTCAAACGACTTGTCTTTTTTTGTTGTGTGCAACCAGGCAACTCTCCTTAATTGCATTAATTGATTAATTACGGTGAAAACCGTCGAACGATTATTTTCATTCGTTCACTATTTTGACAAACTTCTAACCCTATTAATTTTATAATTATCTGAACGATGAAAGAATAGGGAGTGTGATTTATGGAAAAGACAAATGCAAGTTTCATAGAACCAATCAGAGAAGTCAACCTTCATTCGTCAAAATGGGATATAGGGAGGGGACTGAAGAAAGTTCAATTCATGCTTGAGTCCTTTTTTATAAAAAAGGGTTTCCTCTTACTAATCGTCGGCTTTTTACTTGGACGAGCTTTAATACTGGCGAAGTTAACCCCATTCTGTCTTCCCTTCTTTGCTTCTGTGTACTTAATTAAAAGGGATCGGGCACCGCTTGCCCTTATCGGACTGACTGTAGGGGCAGCTACCATCTCATTAGCGAATGCCGCTTTTACCTTTATAGTCACCATTCTCTTTCTAGCTATTTTTCGGATTAGCAGAAAATGGCTGACAAACGAAATGAAAGCCTTGCCCTTCTTTGTCGGGATTATTCTAGGGTTAGGGAAACTAGCAGAAGCATTCATCTTAACTAAACAACTAACTGTGTATGACTTAATGATGGTAGGTGTACAAGCTAGTCTTTCATTTATTTTGACACTCATTTTTTTACAAAGCATTCCTCTATTAACCTTAAATAAACGCAGACAATTATTAAAAACAGAAGAAATTGTGTGCTTAATCATTATGCTGGCTTCCATTATGACGGGAACGATTGGCTGGAAGGTTTATGATTTGTCGATTGAGCATATTATGTCGAGATATTTGGTATTAGTATTTTCCTTTATTGCTGGAGCCACGGTTGGCTCGACGGTGGGTGTCGTAACAGGCTTGATTTTTAGCCTTGCTAGTGTATCTAGTTTCTATCATATGAGCTTGCTTGCTTTTTCAGGTGTTTTGGGCGGCCTGTTAAAAGAAGGAAAAAAAATAGGTGTATCCGCAGGATTATTGATTGCCACTCTTCTCATTGGCATGTATGGGGAGGGAGGAGGGTCCATCCAGTTAACGGTCTTAGAATCGACGGCGGCTATTTTCTTATTCCTCATAACACCACAAGCCTTCACTTCTAAATTAGCTAAGTATATTCCTGGTACGCCAGAATATACAGCTGAACAGCAAAAATATATGAGGAAAATGCGGGATGTAACCGCACAAAGAGTGTCGCAATTTTCCAGTGTCTTTCATGCTTTATCAAAGAGCTTTTCTCAAATGGAAGTTCAACCTGATGACAATGAAAATGACAGGGAAATGGATTACTTTATGAGCAATGTGACAGAAAGAACCTGTCAAACTTGTTTTAAAAAGGAACAATGCTGGTCGAAGAATTTTAATACAACCTATGCTTACATGGAAGAAATTATTCATGAAATGGATCAGAATGATGGGAATGTTTCTCCAAGATTATCAAGAGAGTGGGACAAGCATTGCACACGTTCGAAAAAAGTATTCGAAACAATTGGTCAGGAATTAACTTTCTTTCAAGCTAATCAAAAATTAAAGAAACAAGTCCAGGAAAGTCGTAAGCTGGTTGCCGACCAATTGTTAGGTGTGTCTGAAGTAATGGAGAACTTTGCAAAAGAAATCCAGAGGGAAAGGGAAAATCATCATAAGCAGGAAGAGCTAATTATGGAAGCACTCCAGGACTTCGGTATCCACATTGAACAAGTAGAAATCTATAGCCTTGAACAAGGCAATGTAGATATTGAGATGTCTGTCCCATTTTGCAATGGTCATGGTGAATGCGAAAAATTAATTGCACCAATGTTATCCGATATTCTGGGGGAGACAATTGTAGTGAATAAGGAGGAATGTGCATCCTATCCTAGTGGCTTCTGTCACGTAACGTTTCGTTCATCAAAAGCCTATACGGTTGAAACAGGAGTGGCTCATGCTGCTAAGGATGGCGGATTGGTATCGGGGGACAGCTATTCAACGATTGAACTAGGTTTAGGCAAATATGCCATTGCCATCAGTGATGGAATGGGAAATGGCGAAAGGGCCCATTATGAGAGTAAAGAAACACTGCAGTTACTACAAAAAATTCTCCAATCGGGAATTGAAGAAAAGGTAGCGATTAAATCGGTGAATTCGATTCTTTCCCTTCGAACCACGGATGAAATATTTTCAACCTTGGATTTAGCGATGATTGACCTTAAAAACGCCTCGGCTAAGTTCTTGAAGATTGGATCTACACCGAGCTTTATTAAAAGGGGAAATAAGATTATAAAAATTCAGGCAAGCAATTTGCCGATGGGAATTCTTCAAGAGTTTGATGTGGATGTGGTCAGCGAGCAGCTTAAGGCCGGAGACTTACTAATTATGATGAGTGACGGAGTGTTTGAAGGGCCGAAGCATGTTGAAAATTATGATTTATGGATGAAAAGAAAAGTACAAGAATTACAGACAGATGACCCGCAAGAAGTTGCTGACTTAATCATGGAGGAGGTTATTCGATCAAGGTCTGGAATGATAGACGATGATATGACAGTCACAGTCGCAAAAATAAAGCATAATACACCGAAATGGGCATCAATCCCAGTCTACAAAAAAAATGCGTAGGAAATATCTAAGTAATATGCTGTGTTAAAGGTGATGGTTGATTGTTTATACCCTGTTGATTGGAGCGGAAATCACCAGGACATTTAATAAAACTAATAAAAAACCCTGTGTACATGCCTACATATTAAACTGATTATTTTACCCACTCCTTAGGAAAATATGTATAAATCACCCTGAACCCGTCGAAAATGGTACCAATACGTTTTATGGAGGGAGAAGGTTATGTACACAGGGAAAATCCGGCAGATCCTATTGATTACAGATGGGTGCTCTAATCAAGGTGAAGACCCAATTGCTATGGCTGCTCTTGCGAAGGAACAAGGCATTACGGTAAATGTCATTGGTGTTGTTGAACAGGATATTATTGATGAAAAAGGTATGACAGAAATTGAGGGAATTGCGTTATCAGGTGGAGGAGTCAGCCAAATCGTCTATGCACAGGCTCTTTCTCAAACCGTACAAATGGTTACTCGTAAAGCCATGAATCAAACTATTCAAGGAGTTGTGAACAGTCAATTAAAGCAAATCTTGGGCCGTTCACAGACAATGGAAGACCTGCCTCCGGAAAAACGAGGAGAAGTGATGGAAGTTGTTGATGAGTTAGGAGAAACTGTCGAATTGGATGTGTTGATTCTTGTCGATACCAGCGCGAGCATGAAACATAAACTGCCAATGGTAAAAGAGGCGCTTTTTGACCTCTCTCTTAGCTTGAATGCTCGCTCAGGAGAAAATCAGTTTTCTGTTTATGTATTTCCCGGGAAAAAGAATGATGTCGAAAAATTGCTCGATTGGACACCAAAGATGCAATCTTTGACAAGTGTTTTCTCTCAACTTTCGACAGGAGGAATTACACCGACGGGACCGGCATTACGGACTGCTATTTCGGCGTTTAATCAAAAACAATCTTTAAGGAGCCTGCTTTCACGTGATGACGAATCATACTTTGAAGAATCAATGTAAGGTAAGCCCTGGGACAGTCATTTCAGGAAAATGGCATTCAAATAACTATACAATTATAAAAGAGCTAGGATTTGGAGCAAATGGGGTCGTCTACCTTGCGAAACATAAAAACACTCAAGTAGCTTTAAAGATGAGTGATAACGGTATGTCGATTACCTCTGAGGTAAATGTATTAAAATCCTTTGCAAAGGTCCAGGGATCAACCCTCGGGCCTTCTTTACTTGATGTCGATGATTGGCAGAGCCCTCGCGCACGAATTTCCTTTTATGTCATGGAATATATACAAGGTCCAGATTTACTAACTTTTATACGAGAAAAGGGAAAGTCTTGGTCAACGGTATTATTTATCCAGCTGCTTAAGGATTTAGACACGCTTCATGAAAACGGATGGGTATTTGGCGATTTAAAGCCTGAAAATCTAATTGTTACGGGGCCGCCTCCGAAAATAAGGTGTATCGATGTGGGAGGTACCACCATTCAGGGTAGAGCCATTAAAGAATTTACGGAGTTTTATGACCGAGGCTACTGGGGGTTAGGATCAAGGAAGGCAGAACCTTCCTATGACTTGTTTGCGGTAGCTATGATCATGATTAATACCGCTTATCCAAAACGATTTAACAAAACAACTGGAGGAATCCAGCAATTAAAGGATGCGATCCGACAAAAGCCGGAGTTAACAAAATATGAAAAAATAATCCTGCGTGCCCTTCAAGGACAATACAGTAATGCCAAAGAGATGCGTGCAGAACTTTTAGAGCGTATGACTGATAAAAAAACAGATACTCCTCCTTTAAAATCATCCATGTCTACTCCCTCTTCCTCAAACCAGATAAAAGGGGGAATGGCAAAGAATCAAAAACAATTAACAAGGCAGACTTACCGAAAAAAGAAGAAGAAAAGCGGTTGGTTGGAGTTTTTAATCATAGCAGTCCTTTTAGGTGCTTTCTATGCATGGTACACCATCGATAAATTACTATAAATAGTTGAAACCTTTTTTCGTTACAAACGTATTAAGATTGTAATCCTACATTTATAATGCCTAAGTTTTGATAGTTATTTGTGGTTAGTGGTAAGCTATTTGTATTCTAATATTTTTTTTTCAAATACTTTGTTTTAAGGAAAGAGTGCCATACTATGTTGGAAACAAAGATTGAGGATTATCTTAATCGCCACTCGTTTCAATTAGATAACAAACAGATCGTCGTTGGAGTTTCAGGTGGTCCTGATTCCCTGGCACTGCTTCACTATCTGCATTCTCAAAAAGACAGGAAAAATCTTTCCATCGTTGTCGCCCATGTGGACCATATGTTCCGTGGAGAGGAGTCTTATGAGGACGCCATGTTTGTAAAAGGTTTCTGTCAAGAGTACGCTATTCCGTTTGAAATGAGACAGATTGATGTAACGAAAATAATGGAGGGTACAGGAAAGAGTTCTCAAGTAGCAGCAAGAGAAGTGCGATATCAATTTTACTCAGAAATAATGGAGAAGTTTGATTTCCACTATTTGGCCCTCGGTCATCATGGAGATGACCAGATTGAGACCATTCTCATGCGCTTAACTAGAGGCAGCTCTGGAATGGCGAGAGCCGGGATTCCATTTACACGTCCGTTTGGAAAAGGATTTATTTTTCGTCCATTCCTCACAGTAACAAAGGATGAAATTGAGTACTACTGTAAAAAACATGCATTAAAGCCGAGGTTAGACCCTAGTAACTTGAAAAGTATTTATAGTAGAAACCGATTTCGCAAACAGGTTCTTCCTTTTTTAAAGGAGGAAAACAATCATGTTCATGAGCATTTTCAGCGATTCAGCGAAGATTTACAGGATGATGAAGCCTTTCTTCTGGAATTAACAAAAAAACATATGAATTCCGTAATGACAAAAAGAGAAAAGGGCAAAATTACTATTGACATAAAAACATTTCTTGAAATGCCTTTACCTTTACAAAGGAGAGGTATTCAACTAATATTAAACTATCTTTACAAAGATAAGCCTGCTTCTCTTTCTGCCGTACATATCGACCAAGTGTTTTCAATCATTCATCACCGTGAACCTTCAGGTAAACTTGATTTCCCAAATGGTTTAAAAGTTATTCGCTCCTACCATCAATTGTCGTTTCAATTTCAACTACCTAAGGCTAAGCCTTTTCGGATTGAAATCGAGGAACCAGGAATGGTTATGCTGCCAAATGGCGAGAGGATTCGAATCGATTATTTAGACGGGGAAAATCCTGAATTACATCATCCATACACAGCCTTGTTTCATGCGGACGTAATCAAATGGCCGCTTGTCATCCGAACAAGGGAAAATGGTGATCGAATGACATTAAAGGGAATGCAAGGATCAAAAAAAATAAAGGATATTTTTATTGATCAAAAGGTTCCTGTACAGGATAGGGATACATGGCCTGTAATAACCGATAGTGAAGATTGTATTATCTGGCTTCCAGGTTTAAAAAAATCTTCATTTGAAGGTATAGATTACAACGCTAAGCAATATATACTACTCACATACAATAAGTAACGATCTTCTAGGGGGCACATTTTATGATGAATCAGGATATTGAAAAAGTGTTAGTTTCAGAAGAAGAAATTCAAGAAAAAATTAAAGAGTTGGCTACACAGTTAACTGAAGAATATAAGGACCGTTTCCCGCTAGCAATCGGTGTTTTAAAAGGAGCAATGCCTTTTATGGCTGATTTATTGAAGCGGATGGACTGCTATCTAGAGATGGATTTTATGGATGTTTCTAGCTATGGTAGTGCTTTTGTTTCTTCAGGTGAAGTAAAAATCCTTAAGGATTTAGATACTTCTGTAGAAGGCAGAGACATATTAATTATTGAGGATATTATTGACAGTGGTTTAACTCTCAGCTACTTAGTCGATTTATTCCGTTACAGAAAAGCAAAATCAATCAAAATTGTTACTCTGCTTGATAAGCCTACAGGTAGAAAGAGTTCCATCCAGGCAGACTATGTAGGTTTTATTGTTCCAGACGAGTTTGTTGTTGGATATGGATTGGATTATATTGAGAAGTACCGTAATCTTCCATACATTGGGGTTTTGAAGCCGGAAGTATATAGCAATAATCAATAAATTTCATTGAAAATGGAATCAAAATCCCTTCAACGATGGGCTTTCAACACCCTATAGAATTGAGAGTAATTCCTTGAATTAGTAAGATTTTCTATGATACTATTTAATATAGTTTTTACCCTCGGGAGGAGGTAAGAGATGAATCGGATTTTCCGTAATACCATCTTTTATTTATTGATATTTTTAGTCATTATTGGTGTAGTGAGCTTCTTTAACGGAAGCAATGAGACTACGACTCGTTTAACGTATGATAAGTTTGTTCAAAAGCTCGAAAATGGGGAAGTGAAATCTTTCTCCATGCAGCCTGAACGAGGTGTATTTGAAGTTCGAGGCGAGGATAAAGCAAGTAAGAAGTTTATCACTTACGTACCAAACAGTGAGAAGATTCTTGATCGAATAGATAAGTCAGGAAAAGATGTAGAAGTGATGCCGGCTAAAGAAACTAGCGGCTGGGTTACGTTCTTTACTTCAATTATTCCGTTCGTGATTATCTTTATTTTATTCTTCTTCTTATTAAACCAAGCTCAAGGCGGCGGAAGCCGAGTAATGAACTTTGGGAAAAGTAAGGCTAAGCTTTACAATGATGATAAGAAAAAGGTCCGTTTTAGAGATGTAGCTGGTGCGGATGAGGAAAAGGCAGAATTAGTTGAAGTTGTTGAATTCTTAAAAGATCCTCGCAAATTCGCTGAGCTAGGCGCCAGAATCCCAAAAGGTGTTCTATTAGTAGGACCTCCAGGAACGGGTAAAACATTGCTAGCAAGAGCAACTGCTGGTGAAGCAGGAGTTCCTTTCTTTTCAATAAGTGGTTCTGACTTTGTTGAAATGTTTGTTGGGGTTGGAGCATCCCGTGTGCGTGACTTATTTGAAAATGCTAAGAAAAATGCCCCATGTATCATTTTCATCGATGAAATTGATGCTGTTGGACGTCAGCGTGGAGCAGGTCTTGGTGGTGGTCACGACGAACGTGAACAAACCTTGAATCAGCTTTTAGTTGAAATGGATGGTTTCGGTGCAAATGAAGGAATAATCATTGTAGCAGCAACCAACCGTGCAGATATCCTTGATCCTGCATTGTTACGTCCAGGACGTTTTGACCGTCAAATCACGGTTGACCGCCCAGATGTAGTGGGTCGTGAAGCTGTTCTTAAAGTACATGCTCGAAATAAGCCATTAGATGAATCAGTTAACTTAAAGAATATTGCTATGCGTACACCTGGTTTTTCAGGTGCCGATTTAGAAAACTTATTAAATGAGGCAGCCCTTGTTGCAGCCCGCAGCAGTAAGAAGAAAATCGACATGGAAGATATTGATGAAGCAACAGACCGAGTGATTGCAGGACCAGCTAAGAAGAGCAGGGTTATTTCTGAAAAAGAACGTAACATTGTCGCTTTCCATGAAGGTGGTCATACGGTCATTGGGTTAGTACTTGATGAAGCTGATATGGTTCACAAGGTTACGATTGTTCCTCGTGGGCAGGCTGGTGGATATGCTGTCATGCTTCCAAGAGAAGACCGTTACTTCATGACTAAACCTGAATTACTTGATAAAATTGTTGGTCTATTAGGTGGACGTGTCGCTGAGGAAATTGTTTTTGGAGAAGTAAGTACGGGTGCTCACAATGACTTCCAACGAGCGACCGGTATTGCTCGTAAAATGGTAACTGAATATGGTATGAGTGATAAACTAGGACCACTTCAGTTTGGCCAAGGTCAAGGTGGTCAAGTATTCTTAGGCCGTGACATCCACAATGAGCAAAATTACTCGGATGCGATTGCCTACGAAATCGACCTTGAAATTCAAAGAATTATTAAAGAGTGTTATGAAAGAGCTAGAAAGATTCTTACTGAAAATCGTGATAAGCTTGATTTGATTGCTAAGACTCTACTTGAAGTGGAAACGCTTGTTGCAGAACAAATCAAATACTTGGTTGAACATGGTCATATGCCAGATCCTTCTCTTCACTTAGATGCTGTGAAGATTGGACCGAAGAATGATGTCAAGGTAAACATCAGCACGAAAAAGGAAGAGGCACCTAAAGAAGAAAAATCCTTTTTAGATACTCCTCCTGATGACATCGATTATAAGTAAACTACGAAAGAGTGCTTCGCGGAAGCACTCTTTTTTTTCATCAATATATTATTTATGGTATGATGTTTCCGAGTAAAGTAAAGAAAAATCGGTAAAGTGAGTGATAGATTTGATTTTCGTATTTGATGTAGGAAATACAAATATCGTATTAGGTGTATATCAAGGGGATGAACTTAAATATCATTGGCGGATAGAGACAAACCGAAATCGTACAGAAGACGAATTCGGTATGAATATAAAAGCTTTGTTTGATCATTCTGGTCTATCTTTTACCGATATTGACGGTATCATTATTTCTTCTGTCGTACCACCAATCATGTTTGCACTAGAAAGAATGTGTCAAAAGTATTTCCATATAAAGCCGCTAGTAGTGGGACCTGGGATTAAAACGGGACTTAATATTAAATATGAAAACCCGAGAGAAGTGGGTGCAGACCGTATTGTTAATGCGGTGGCAGCGATTCATGAATATGGAAGTCCACTCATTATTGTTGATTTCGGTACAGCTACTACTTATTGTTATGTGAATGAAGAGCGTCAATATATGGGAGGAGCTATTGCTCCTGGGGTGGGCATTTCTACAGAAGCGTTATACTCAAGGGCTGCCAAGCTGCCTCGAATTGAAATTGCTCGACCTGAAGGTGTTATTGGTAAAAATACCGTAGCAGCGATGCAAGCAGGTATTGTTTATGGATATGTAGGACAAGTAGAAGGTATCGTAAAGAGGATGATGGAACAAAGCGGTAAGAGGCCAACAGTGATTGCCACAGGCGGTCTTGCCAATTTAATTGCCCAAGAATCCACGATTATTGATATAGTCGATCCATTTTTAACTTTAAAAGGATTGCAGCTTATCTATAAGCGTAATATGGGATAACCTAAGGATTAGCAGCGTAGAAGGGAGTTTTACCATGAGTGATTATTTAGTTAAGGCGTTAGCCTTTGATGGAAATATACGAGCATATGCAGTAAGAACAACAGAAACCATCCAAGAGGCACAAGATCGTCATCAAACCTGGAGGACTGCATCAGCGGCACTTGGCCGCACGATGACCGCAGGAGTCATGATGGGGGCTATGCTTAAGGGTGAGGATAAGCTTACTATTAAAATTAACGGTGGCGGTCCACTGGGTCCGATCGTAGTTGACAGCAACGCGAAAGGAGAAGTCCGTGGTTATGTCACGAATCCAGAGGTTGATTTTGAATCGAATGAGCATGGAAAGCTTGATGTCCGCCGCGCGGTTGGAACAGACGGGATGTTAGCTGTTGTGAAGGATATCGGCCTACGTGATTTCTTCTCGGGACAGGTTCCTCTTGTATCTGGAGAATTGGGTGAAGACTTTACGTATTATTTTGCAACCTCTGAGCAGGTACCATCTTCTGTTGGTGTCGGTGTGTTGGTCAATCCAGACGATACTATCTTAGCAGCGGGCGGGTTTATTTTTCAATTAATGCCAGGAACCCCTGAATCTATTATTTCACAGGTGGAGGAACGGTTAAGTACCATTCCGCCTGTTTCAAAATTAATTGAGCAAGGGTTAACACCTGAAGAGATTTTAGCGGAGTTATTCGGAAAAGAACAGGTAAAGATTTTAGAAAAGATGCCTGTACAATTCGCGTGTAACTGCTCGAAGGATCGATTTGGCAATGCGATTATTGGATTAGGTAAAGCTGAAATTGATGCTATGATCGAAGAAGACGGACAAGCGGAAGCTCATTGTCACTTCTGTAATGAGAAATATCTTTTCACTAAAGAAGAACTAGAAGAAATGAAAAAGGAAGCTAAATAAGCATTCCTAGGGGGAAAGAAATTGGGGAAGAAGCAGCTTTGGATGGTAATTGCTGCCCTTATTTTGGTGAATGTTCTAACGGTTGCTTTTTTTCAGTCGAAGGTGAAAGAAGCAAGCGGGGCAGCGATGAGCGAGGAAACCGTTGCAACAGTAGGGAAAACGGAGATCTCCAGGCAGGATTGGTTAAATGAGTTAGAAGCCAAATATGGGAAAGATGTCCTAAAGGAAATGATCGATCAGAAAGTTGTTACTGAAACAGCGGCAAAGTACAAAATAAAAATCTCAGATCAAGAGGTTGAGCGTGAATTTAGAATGCTCCAAACCACTGTGGATCCGCTTAGCCAAAAAAATCATGCGAGCGAGAAGAAATGGAAAGAAGAAATACGCAACACCCTTCTGTTAGAAGAGCTTTTAACAAGAGATGTGGACGTGTCTGCAAAAGAATTAAAAAGGTACTATGAAGAAAATAAAGACCTTTTCAATGTCCTTACTGCCTATCATCTATCACATATTGTTGTAAAAACAAAGAATGAAGCAACAAAAGCATCAAAAGAGTTAGCGCATGGATCTAGTTTTTCTGCATTGGCCATGGAGCGCTCGATTGATGAATTCTCAGCTAATGAAGGCGGAGATATTGGGTATATTACTGAAGAGGATGAACGGTATCCCAAAAAATATATAGAAACAGCTAAAAAGCTTAAAAAGGGTGCATACAGTAAACCAATAAAGGTGGATGATGGGTACGTCTTAATTAAGCTAGAAGGAAAGCTGAGCGGAAAAAGTTATTCCTTTGATGAAGTGAAAGAACAAATCCGCAGGCAAATAGCCCTTGAGCAGATGAAAACACCTGCTACCGCCTCAACTTTTTGGGATGAGGCTGAGGTAAAATGGTTTTATGGAAAAGATAAAAATAAAGAGTAAGTCATGGTAAAAAACACAGAAAAAAGTCTGTGTTTTTCTTTTACAAAATATGCGGAATATTTCATATTTTAGCGAGTTAAAACAATTGACAAAACAAGTATAAAACTGGTAAATTCATTATAAATCCAATAAAAATACTCGGAATAGAGGTGCCAATATGGTTCGCGTTGCAAATTCAGTTGCCGAATTAGTCGGCCAAACTCCTATTGTAAAATTAAACAGATTAGTAGATGGAAATAGTGCTGAGGTTTACTTAAAGCTGGAATATTTTAATCCAGGAAGCAGTGTAAAAGATCGTATCGCATTAGCTATGATTGAAGCAGCTGAGCAAAAAGGGTTAATTAAACCTGGAGTAGATACTATCATTGAACCAACAAGTGGTAATACTGGTATCGGTCTTGCTATGATTGCTGCAGCAAAGGGGTACAAAGCGGTCTTTGTAATGCCAGAGACAATGAGCTTGGAAAGACGGAACTTGCTTCGTGCTTATGGTGCTGAACTAGTGTTAACCCCAGGTCCTGAAGGGATGAAAGGGGCTATCGCTAAGGCAGAGGAACTTGTAAAGGAACATGGTTATTTCTTGCCGCAGCAATTTAAGAATGAAGCTAATCCAGAAGTTCACAGAAGAACAACAGGAAAAGAGATTGCTGAGCAAATGGATCAACTGGATGCTTTTATTTCAGGAATTGGAACAGGTGGAACGATTTCAGGAGCAGGAAGTGTGCTCCGTGAAAAATTCCCGGAAGTTACAATCTATGCGATAGAACCACAGGATTCTCCGGTATTATCAGGTGGAAAACCAGGTCCGCATAAGCTTCAAGGACTAGGGGCAGGATTTATTCCTGATACGTTAAATACAAATATCTATGACGAGATTATAAAGGTTGGAACAGAAGAAGCTTTTGAAGCATCGCGCCGAGCAGCTAAAGAAGAGGGGATTCTTGGCGGAATCTCTTCAGGAGCAGCTATTCACGCAGCAATCGAAGTGGCAAAGAAGCTTGGAAAAGGTAAAAAAGTGTTAGCCATCATTCCAGATAACGGAGAACGTTACTTAAGTACTCCATTGTACCAATATGACGCAGAGTAAATAAATAGAGAGAGGCATTGGCGATTGCCAGTGCTTCTTTTTTTGCATGAAAAATGAAACAATTTTTAATTTCATGTATGATAAAGGAAGTGAAAAATTTTAGCTAGGAGGAATTGGGTTGAATGCACACCAAAGACAAATTCATTGTGGACCTTATACCTTAGACTTTACAAAGAAAACTATTATAATGGGAATTCTAAATGTCACTCCAGATTCCTTCTCTGATGGCGGTAAATATAATCATATTGAAAGAGCAATTGAACATGCCAAAGAAATGGTAACGAATGGTGCGGATATTATTGATATTGGCGGAGAATCAACTCGACCAGGCTTTGCGGCTGTTTCTGTAGAGGAAGAATTAGAAAGAGTTATTCCTATTATTAAGGCGATCTCAGAGCATGTCCAAGTACCAATTTCTATTGATACCTATAAAGCAGAAGTTGCCAAACAGGCCATTGAAGCAGGAGCTCATATTATTAACGATATTTGGGGAGCGAAGGCCGATGAGCAAATGGCCCTTGTCGCTGCTCAATGTGATGTTCCTATTGTCTTAATGCATAATCGACATGATCGGAACTATCAAAGTTTTATGAGAGATGTTATAAATGACCTTTTTGAAAGTATTGCTATTGCAAAAAAAGCTGGAGTAAGAGATGAAAATATAATCCTCGATCCAGGTATCGGTTTTGCGCGGGATTATCATGAAAATGTGCAGACAATGCAAAGTTTAGATAAATTAGTGATGCTGGGCTATCCAGTGCTTCTAGGGACATCAAGAAAATCATTCATTGGACAAGCATTAAATCTCCCTGTTGATCAAAGAATGGAAGGTACGGGAGCAACGGTTTGTTACGGAATACAAAAAGGCTGCCAAATCATTCGTGTGCATGATATTAAAGAGATGAGTAGAATGGCAAAAATGATGGATGTTCTAATGGGGAAGGGTGAAGTCCTTGGATAAAATATATGTCAACAGGATGGAATTTTACGGGTATCATGGTGTATTTCCTGAGGAGAACCGATTAGGACAACGTTTTGCTGTTGATTTATCAGTGACAGTTGATTTGAAAAAAGCAGGAGAAACGGATGAGCTTAATCATTCCGTCAATTATGGTGAACTTTATCAAGTGTGCAAAGAAATAGTTGAAGGAGAACCATATAAGTTAGTGGAAGCTGTTGCAGAACGAATTGCTAGCAGTGTGTTGAAGCAATTTCCTTTAGTTTTAGATGTGACGGTAAAGGTCGTTAAACCAGACCCGCCTATTCCTGGTCACTATCAGTCTGTAGCAGTAGAAATTACGAGGAGAAGATAAAAGTGGAAAATACAGCATTTATTGCCCTTGGTTCAAACATAGGAAACCGCTATGATAATCTAATGAGTGCCATTAAGCGTTTATCAGATTATTCACAGATAGAACTAGTAAATTATTCCTCAATTTACGAAACGGACCCTGTTGGCTATGAAGACCAGGATCTGTTTTTAAATATGGTAATCGAGATTCAAACAGTATTTAGTGCAATAGAACTATTAGAAGTATGCCTGAAAACAGAATTAGAACTTGGGAGAAAAAGGGAAATAAAATGGGGGCCACGTACAATTGACCTTGACATTCTCCTTTATAACCAAGAAAATATTGAAACAGAGAAGCTAATCGTTCCGCATCCGAGAATGATAGAGCGGGCGTTTGTAATGATACCACTTTTAGAAACAAATAGTGACATCAGTATTCCAGAAATGGAAAAACCTCTTGCAGCATGGTTAAATGCTATACCTGATAAAGAAGGAGTCCGGATATGGAAGCAGAAAAATGGGGAAGACGTATTCGAGCCTATCGAAAGCTAAAAGGTTTTACACAAGAAAGCTTCTCGAAGGAACTAGGTGTATCAGTGTCAATACTAGGAGAAATTGAAAGGGGAAACCGTCTGCCGGCAGACGATTTACTACAGCGAATCGCACACTCCTTAAAAATAACGATAGATGATTTAAGTCCTAAAGAATAGGAGGTCGTTTTATGCTGAAAATAGGCGACATTGAAATAAAGAATCCAGTCGTACTAGCGCCAATGGCTGGGGTATGTAACTCAGCGTTCCGTTTGACGGTAAAGGAATTTGGTGCAGGTTTAGTTTGTGCTGAAATGGTAAGTGACAAAGGGATCGTTTTTAAAAACGAAAAAACGATGAATATGCTCTATATCGACGAACGTGAAAAACCACTAAGCTTGCAAATTTTTGGTGGTGAAAAGGATACACTCGTTGAGGCGGCAAAGTTTGTCGATAAAAATACGAATGCGGATATAATCGATATTAATATGGGATGCCCAGTTCCGAAAATTACCAAATGTGACGCAGGAGCAAAATGGCTGCTTGACCCTAATAAAATCTATGAGATGGTATCTGCTGTTGTGGCTGAGGTAGAAAAGCCAGTTACCGTTAAAATGCGCATGGGATGGGATGAAGAGCATATTTTTGCGATTAAAAATGCTCAAGCTATTGAGCGTGCGGGCGGTAAGGCGGTTGCCCTTCACGGTCGTACACGTGTTCAAATGTATGAAGGAAAAGCAAACTGGGACATTATTCGTGAAGTAAAACAATCTGTTAACATTCCTGTTATCGGTAACGGTGACGTGCAAACACCACATGATGCGAAGAGAATGTTAGATGAAACAGGTGTTGATGGGGTTATGATCGGTAGAGCAGCCTTAGGGGACCCGTGGATGATTTACCGTACAGTTCAATATTTAGAGACAGGTAAATTAATGCCAGAGCCTTCTGTTCGTGAAAAAATAGATGTGTGTATCCTGCATTTAGATCGGTTAATTGCACTTAAAAATGAGCATATTGCAGTCCGCGAAATGCGTAAACATGCTGCATGGTATCTAAAAGGCGTACCTGGAAACGGAAGAGTCCGTAATGCCATCAATGAGTGTAATACAAGAGAAGACCTAGTCATCCTTCTTAATGGATTGGTTGCTGAGGTCGAAGAATTAGAACAAAGTGAATTAATCGTAGGTTAGTTTGACATCTAATCTATCTTTTTCTATACTATTTTTGATTAGAATGAAGCTGCCAGTTGAACAACTGGCAGTTTTTATTCTATATATGAACTTTTTTGATGTCTGAATTCTTAAGTTTGTGTAAAATAATATAGTATGTAAAAAAAGTGATAATGCGCGGATTTGTTTAGCGTTTTACATAAAAAAGAATATTGGAGTTGATTGCATTGAGTCAGGAAGAATTAAATGACCAATTGATGGTCAGACGCGAAAAAATGAATAGCATGCGTGAACATGGTCTTGATCCATTTGGTAAGCGATATGACCGTTCTCACAGCGCAATGGAATTAATCAATCAGTACGGAGAAGTTGAAAAAGAAGACCTTGAGGCAAAGAATGTCGCTGTCTCTCTTGCGGGTCGTATTATGACTAAGCGTGGTAAAGGTAAGGCAGGATTTGCTCATATTCAAGATTTAACTGGTCAAATTCAAGTCTATGTCCGTCAGGATGCGATTGGTGAAGAATCCTATAAGATTTTCGATTCTGCTGATTTGGGTGATATTATCGGAGTAACTGGTACTCTATTTAAAACAAAAGTTGGCGAACTTTCTGTAAAAGTAGAGAACTTTGAATTCCTAACAAAAGCATTGCGCCCACTTCCGGATAAGTTCCACGGTTTAAAGGATGTAGAACAACGTTACCGCCAACGTTATTTGGATCTAATCATGAGCCAAGAGAGCAAAGCGACCTTTATCGCTAGAAGCCGTATTATCCAATCTATGCGGCGCTATTTAGATGACCATGGTTATTTAGAAGTGGAAACACCAATGATGCATTCAATTGCTGGTGGAGCATCTGCTAGACCATTCGTTACGCATCATAATGCTTTAGATATGCCATTATTTATGAGGATTGCTATCGAGCTTCACTTAAAGCGCCTAATCGTAGGTGGACTTGAGAAGGTATATGAAATTGGCCGTGTATTCAGAAATGAGGGTGTGTCTACACGCCACAACCCAGAATTCACTATGATTGAGTTATACGAAGCGTATGCGGATTATAGAGACATCATGAGCCTAACAGAAAATCTAATTGCTCATATTGCCCAAGAGGTAGTAGGAACAACCACTATCCAATATGGTGAATATGAAGTAGACCTTAAACCAGAGTGGAAGAGACTACACATGGTAGATGCGATTAAAGAATATACCGGTGTAGATTTCTGGAAAGAAATGAGTGTAGAAGAGGCTCGTCAACATGCCAAAGAACATGGAGTAGAGATTAACGACAATATGCTTTACGGCCATATTGTTAATGAGTTCTTTGAGCAAAAGGTTGAGGAAAAATTAATTCAACCTACCTTTATTTATGGCCATCCTGTAGAGATTTCACCGTTAGCGAAGAAAAATGAGGAAGATCCTCGATTTACAGATCGCTTCGAGTTGTTTATCGTTGCTCGTGAACATGCAAATGCCTTTACTGAATTGAATGATCCAATTGACCAAAGAGAACGTTTTGAAGCACAATTAAAAGAGCGTGAGCAAGGTAACGACGAAGCCCATATGATGGATGAGGATTTTGTTGAAGCGTTAGAATATGGTATGCCGCCAACAGGTGGTTTAGGAATTGGTATCGACCGTCTAGTGATGTTGTTAACCAATTCACCATCTATTCGTGACGTTCTATTATTCCCATTAATGCGTCATCGTTAATTTTAAGGAAAAGTGTCGGATACACCGGCACTTTTCTTTTTAGGAATATTGTATGAATATTTTTACTTTGCATAAATAGCAATAAAAGCGGAAAAGGCTATTGCGCCTAATCATTATTGGTGGTATATTAATATCTGTTGCTGCGAGACAGTAACTTAGTAAGAAAAAAGAAGTTAAAAAAGTTATTGACTTTCGGTTGATAACTTGGTAAGATAATAAAGTCGCTTTTGAGCGAAAAAGACATTGCTCTTTGAAAACTAAAC
>NZ_JBCNAC010000028.1:0-86825 GCF_050477885.1 Neobacillus rhizosphaerae | reverse complement strand
ACACTGTTCTTTAACACAGCTAAAAAATAAAAAGCCCAAAAGTCATGATCACAACAAAAATGGAGTGAGCAATGACCTTTGGGCTTATATGCCGAAAGGATATAGAAATATTCGTTTGAATAAACGAACTTCTATTACTCACTCATAGTCAGATTGTTAACGGCAATCTGGTAGAAACTTGCGGGCCATATCCCCGCTATTATATGAGTGATACATTATTAATTTACTAACATTATAGCATGAGTAAAACATAAATCAACCTTATTTATCTAAAATACGAATGTTTTGTTTGTATTTACATCGAATATTCGCTTTTAATCAAGTTTCATATTTATTCCTTCCAAAGATTGAATAACCATTCATTTTAAGGTACTATAAAGAAGAGTGTTTTATTCAGAAAATTCTAAATTAGGAGTGAGTGCGTTGAATAAAAGTATTCCTGAAAACTGGTGGACTCAGCTGAGGCTTCCTGTTATCTCTGCACCAATGTTTTTAGTGTCTGGACCAGACCTTGTTAAAAATTGTTGTTTGAATGGAGTAATTGGTTCTTTTCCTGCTCCCAATGCAAGACCAATCGAGGTACTTGATCAATGGATGGGAGAATTAAATGAAGAACTAGAGGAGGCTCGTGTACAGAATCCTGATCGTAAAATTGCTCCGTGGGCCATGAATATGGTGGTACATAGCACGTATGGCCGCCTTCAGGAAGAGTTGGAACTGCTTAAAAAACATAAGCCACAATTAGTGATTACCTCACTAGGAAGTCCAAAACATGTAGTCGACATCGTACACGAATATGGTGGTCTCGTATTTTCTGATGTAAGCGATTTAAACTTTGCTAGAAAAGCAGCAGAAACAGGAGTCGATGGTTTAATTTTAGTAGCAAGTGGTGCAGGTGGGCACGCCGGTCAAATTAATAGCTTTGCTTTTGTTGACATGGTAAGAAGTTTTTGGGATGGAATCATCATCCTTGCTGGTTCAATCTCAACAGGTAAAGGAATTTTAGCCGCACAAGCTGCTGGTGCAGATCTTGCTTATATGGGAACACGCTTCATTGTGGCCACTGAAAGCATGGCAAATGATGAATATAGAGAGATGCTAGTTGAGTCCACACAGGAAGATATTGTTTTAACAGATGCGTTTTCAGGTGTGATGTGTAATATGTTAAAGCCTAGTATTGTAAAAGCGGGCTTAAACCCTGAACAGCTTGTAAAAAAAGACCAAGTTAACTTTGATAGTATGCAGAGAGAGACGAAATCAAAGGCATGGCGCGATATTTGGTCCGCTGGTCATGGGGTTGGGGCCATTGATAAAATCGAATCGACCGCCGATATTATTAATCGATTAGAGCTTGAGTATAAAGAGGCTCTCGAAAAAGTGAATCGGAATGCTAGTAAATTAAACGGGGTTCATGTGAATTAATAGGTTCATCGTTGAATAAATGTAGTAAAGGGAAGAGAAGGCTCCATTACCGGCCTTCTCTTTTTAAAAAATACTAACCGGTTAGAATGTGATTTTCGCAAATGAAATATTTTCTATTCTTACAATTTTGGGAGGAATGTAAATGGTTGAAAAAACCCGACCATACTGGCCAACACAATTACCTTCAAAACTGGATTATTTGCAGGGAGAAAAGTCACTCGTTGATTACTTGGAACAACATGCAAAACAGAAACCTAATGAAACAGCCTACATTTTTTACGGTAAGAGGATTACCTGGGATGCTCTTTCGAATCAGGTAAAGCGATTTGCACACTATTTACATAAGAAGGGTGTGAAGAAGGGGACTTGTGTAGCCCTTTATCTGCAAAATTGTCCTCAGTATATAATTGCTCATTTTGCTATTCAAAGATTAGGTGGAATGGTTGTACCTTTAAACCCTATGTTTAAAGAGAATGAATTAGCATACTTTTTAGAAGAAGCACCGATTGAAGGAATCATTTCAGGTACAGAAGGGTATCCCCTAGTGAAAAAAGCTATAGAAAAAACCCACCCATTACAGTTTGTTGTGACCACAAATTATCATGATTTTCTCCCAGAAAAGCCCGAATGGAAGTTTCCAGAAGAATTTCTATTATCAAAACAAAAATTCACTGAAACAGATGACTTGTGTGAGATTCTCCAAAATGAAATACCCTTTGAAGCTAAAGGAACGATTGATTTATGGAATGATGTTGGATTAATCGTGTTCACCTCAGGCACAACCGGCAGGCCGAAAGGGGCCATGTTAACATACGGAAATGCGTTATTTAAAACTGCTGCCTCTATGCAAGCGAATGGGATGGGGGAAAAGGATGTTTTATTAGCTAGCGCCCCGTTATGTCATATTGCCGGAATGGTCATGGGACTTAATAGTCCCGTATACACAGGTAGACCATGTGTTTTATTCACTCGGTTTGACCCTCTTGCCACCGTTGAAGCTATTGAAAAAGAACAAATCACGTATTGGTATAGCATTGCCCCTATGAATTGGGCCATTTTACAACTTCCAACCATTAAGGAAAGAAATCTTTCCAGTTTAAAAAAGAATTTGGCAACGAGCTTTGGTGTTCAAGTAACGAAAGAATTAGCGGATAATTGGAGTACTTTGACAAAAGGATGTAGTCTGTTTGAAGCAGCGTACGGTCTTAGTGAAACACACACCTGTGATACCTTTATGCCAAAAGATAAAATTAAGTATGGATCCTGTGGAATACCCATTTACGAAACGCAAATTCGGATTTTGAACCTTGAAACGGGCGAGGAACAACCGGCAGGCAAGCAGGGAGAAATTGTTATTAAAAACCCTGGTGTTTTTAAAGGATATTTAAACAGACCTGATGCTACCTCTGTGACACTTCAGGACGGATGGGTCCATACAGGGGATATAGGATATCTTGACGAGGAGGGATTTTTATATTTCCTTGGCCGTGTGAAGGAAATGATAAAAAGTTCGGGTTATAGTATTTTTCCAGAAGATGTAGAAGCTCTTTTGAATCTGCATCCTGCTATCCGTCAATCCGCCGTCATTGGTGTTCCAGATCCTTTAAAAGGTGAAGTGGTGAAAGCGTTTGTTGTTTTACATGATAGTGAAAAGGAGAAACTTACAGCAGTTGACCTCATTGCATGGGCTAAAGAGACGATGGCTGCCTATAAGTATCCCCGGTACTTGAAAATCATTGATCAACTACCCGAAACACCTTCTGGCAAGGTACTTCGAAAATTACTAAAAGAGGAGTAGGAGAGCGAAACATGGATACTTTAAAGCAACTAACTGTTGATCTGCTGGCAAAGAAAGAAGCCGCTCTTTTAGGTGGAGGACCCGAAAAAATAGCCGCACAACATGATCGAGGACTGCTGACAGCGAGGGAGAGAATAAATAAATTAGCGGATGCAGGTACCTTTATGGAACTCGGCATGCTTAATACTTCTGATGTGAAAGGAACAGAACATAAAAGCTATGGAGACGGACTCATTACAGGTGTAGGAAAAATAAACGGTAGACCTGCGATTATTCAAGCAGGGGATAAGACTGTATTCGCTGGAACTGAAGGTAATGTCCATATTCGTAAATCAAAAAGTATACATGAATTTGCGGTAAAAAACGGACTGCCGATTTTCTCACTTCATGAAGGTGGAGGCCTACGGATGCCTGATGGAATGGGGTCTGATGGAATAAGCGATAAATTGTTTCCGCGTGAAATGCTTACTCTTCATCGCCAAGTTCCGACCATGACGGCTATTCTTGGTGATAGCTTTGGCGGTCCAACCTGGGCCGCAGTATCTTCTGATTTCGTTACCCAGCTCCAGGGGACATGTATGGCTATTGCTGGCCCGCGAATGCTTGAACTTGCAAATGGACAAAAATTAACTCCGGAGGAATTAGGCGGAGTCGATATTCATCATAAATATACGGGTCAAATTGATGAAGATGGCAGTACAGAAGGTGAATGTATTGAGCAGTTAAAGAACTTCTTTTCATACATGCCACAACATGCAGGTGAACGGCCGAAAATGAGACAAACGAACGATGATCCCTATCGCCTGGTTGAAGAAGTATTTACTATTTTGCCTCAGCAAAACAATCGTGTATATGATATGAAGAAAATAATTGAAGTGCTCGTTGATGATGGGGTTACATTTGAGTATCAAAGAAAATTTGGTAAAGGGCTCATTACAACTTTTGCTCACTTAAATGGACATTGTGTAGGGATCGTTGCTAACCAGCCAAATCAGTATGCTGGTGCACCAGGACCACAGGAATGTCAAAAAGCAACGGAATTTATTTGTTTATGTGATTCCTACCATATTCCTCTTATTTTCCTGCATGATACACCTGGTTTTCGAATCAGCAGTGAAGCGGAGAAAGCAAAAATGCCGACAAAAATTATGGTTTGGAATCAGGCGTTGGCGCTAGCAACTGTACCTAAAATATCCGTTGTGATTCGAAAAAGTATTGGTGCTGCTTATGGGAATATGTGCGGCCCAGGAATGGGAGGAGATTTAGTCGTCGCATGGCCGACAGCAGAGATTAATTTTACCGGACCAGAAGTTGGGGTCAACGTAGTATTTGGAAGAGAACTTGCTCGCGCTGAAAATCCAAAGGAGGAAAGGCAGAAGCTATTAGAACTATGGTCTTTTGACAGCTCACCATTTAAAGCGGCGGCCAAGCATTTAATTGACGATGTCATACACCCTAGTGAAACGAGGAAATTCCTCTGTCAATCCCTCGAATATCTGCTTACTTCTAAGCGTGAAATAAGTGAACGGCTGTTGTCGGCGTGGCCAACCGGAGTATAAAGCGAGAAGGAACCTGTCCATGATGGATAGGTTCCTTTTTGTTCAAGGATAAGTAATTTATTTTTTCTTTTTTTGCTCTTTAGCAACCATTTTAATTACTTTATAACCCGGTTTCAATTTGATCTTTTTTGTTTCCTTGTCTGTTACTACTTGGTACATTGTATATTTTCGAGGTACATGTTCTAATCGATCGATTTTCTTAATCGTTTCTTTATGAAAATATTTGTGTATTTTCCTCATTTGTTTTTCTTGATTTTCGCCATAAAAGAATTCATAAGCGAGTTTAAACAGGAAAATAAACACGAAACCAATAAGTAGTGTATAAATAAGAGAATACAATAATGACAAAGTTGACATCCTTTCTTTGAAACAATCTATTTGATTAATTAAATGATTATACCTTAATGGTAGAAGTAATTGAAATGAACAATATTCTAAATGTAGGTTTATTCTTAAATAAGTGCTATTTATATAGGGTATCCTAAAAAAACATAAAAATATTTTTAGATTTT
Source organism: Neobacillus rhizosphaerae (assembly GCF_050477885.1). GTDB lineage: Bacteria > Bacillota > Bacilli > Bacillales > Cytobacillaceae > Neobacillus > Neobacillus rhizosphaerae_A. The sequence continues at coordinate 81,534 of NZ_JBCNAC010000028.1, read as the reverse complement.
GTCCTCTAGATATGAACAATACGTTAATTTTATGATAAAGTATTGGTAGAAATCCTTTAATCACGCTGTTTATTAGCTTTCTATTGTCCGCACCACGCGGACAAATGTTTTTTAAGGAAAAATAATTTAACCTACGAATGCAAATGGGGGAATTGATCATGTCCAGTACGATTTTGGAGCAATTTTTAAATGAAAACCTAGAGGATTTAAAAGGGAAGGGTTTATACAATGTAATTGACCCACTTGAAAGTCCCAACGGCCCATTAATTACGATAAATGGCAGAGAACTTGTCAATCTTTCTTCCAATAACTATTTAGGTTTAGCAACCGATGAACGATTAAAAAAGGCAGCAGCTGATGCGCTCGAAAAATTTGGTGTCGGTGCTGGTGCGGTCCGGACCATCAACGGGACACTTAAACTTCATGTTGAATTAGAAGAAAAATTAGCAGAATTCAAGCATACTGAAGCAGCAATTGCGTACCAATCCGGTTTTAACTGTAATATGGCAGCTATTTCTGCCGTAATGGATAAAAATGACGCCATTTTATCTGATGAATTAAACCACGCTTCTATTATAGATGGTTGCCGTCTTTCTAGAGCAAAAATTATTCGTGTTAACCACTCTGACATGGAAGACTTACGTGCAAAGGCAAAAGAAGCAAAAGAGTCTGGCCTCTATAATAAAATTATGGTAATTACTGACGGTGTGTTCTCTATGGACGGGGATATAGCTTTATTACCTGAAATTGTAAAAATTGCTGAAGAATTTGATTTGATTACATATGTGGATGATGCCCATGGCTCCGGTGTCCTTGGTGATGGGGCTGGAACTGTTAAGCATTTTGGCCTTTCTGATAAAATTGATTTCCAAATTGGGACACTATCTAAAGCAATTGGTGTTGTTGGTGGATATGTGGCTGGGAAGAAGAATTTAATTGACTGGTTAAAGGTTCGTAGTCGCCCATTCTTATTCTCTACCTCTCTAACTCCTGCAGATGTTGCTGCAAGTAAGAAGTCCATTGAAATCTTAATGGAGAGCACGGAGCTTAACGAAAAGCTATGGGAAAATGGGAACTATTTGAAAAAAGGTTTAAAAGAATTAGGCTTCAATATCGGAAACAGTGAAACCCCAATAACTCCATGTATCATCGGGGACGAAGCACTTACTCAACAATTCAGCAAACGCTTGAACGAAGAAGGTGTATATGCAAAGGCGATTGTGTTCCCAACTGTACCAAAAGGAACAGGACGTGTTCGAAATATGCCAACTGCTGCGCATACAAAAGAAATGCTGGATCGAGCTATTGCGACTTATGAGAAAGTCGGCAAGGAAATGGGCGTTATTTAATATATGCGTATGAACGGAACCTTTAGGTTGTAGGTGACGTAGCTATAATGGAAAACAGAATTACTTAGCATAAGTGAAGAGGACGGAGAAACAATGAAGCGTATTTTAATTACAGGTGCCTTAGGACAAATCGGTTCAGAATTAACCTTAAAATTAAGAGACATCTACGGAGCGGATAACGTTATTGCTACAGATATCAAGAAGAATGACAGCGAGGCAGCAAATAGCGGACCGTTTGAAACGGTTGATGTAACAGATTTAAACAAAATGGTGGAAACGGCAAAAAAATACCAAGTAGACACTGTGATGCATTTAGCTGCACTTCTTTCAGCAACCGCGGAAGCAAAGCCTGTATTTGCTTGGAACTTGAACATGGGCGGTCTAATGAATGCATTAGAAACAGCTAGAGAACTTAATGCTCAATTTTTCACTCCAAGTTCTATTGGAGCATTTGGCCCAACTACACCTAAAGACAGTACACCACAGGACACGATAATGCGTCCAACCACCATGTATGGTGTCAATAAGGTAGCGGGAGAATTGTTATCGGATTATTATTATCACAAGTTTGGCGTTGATACTCGTGGCTTACGTTTCCCGGGATTAATTTCTTATGTGGCTCTTCCTGGTGGAGGAACTACGGATTATGCTGTCGAGATCTATTATGAAGCCATTAAAAATGGTAAGTATACTTCCTATATTGATAAAGGCACATATATGGATATGATGTACATGCCTGATGCCTTAAATGCTATAGTTGATTTAATGGAAGCAGATCCTGCGAAGTTGATTCATCGTAATTCATTTAACGTAACAGCTATGAGCTTTGACCCTGAAGAGATTGCAACAAGTATTGCCAAGTATATCCCTGGCTTTGAAATTTCATATAATGTCGACCCAGCTCGGCAAAGTATTGCGGATAGTTGGCCAAATTCGATTGATGCAGCAGCCGCTAAAAATGAATGGGGCTTTACTTACAAGTATGATTTAGACAAAATGACACGAGATATGATTGAAAAACTGCGTCAAAAACTGTAATTGTTCGAATCCTGAGTCTAGACTGGCTCAGGATTTTTTTATGAGAATGGCCCATTTTCTAGTGGGATTGGCGAAATTTTTCAATAGATTGTCTCATTTTTCTTAAGTATTGGCTATTTTTCCATTATCAGGTAAAAAACCACAATAGAAAAACAGCGAAGCATTTGCTTCGCTGTTATCTTTTTACATAAATAAGTTTATCATTTTTCTCGGTCACTCGACCAATAATAGCTGCATGAGACAAGCCTTTTGCACGAAGATTCTCCACATATGTTTGTGCTTCCTCTTCACCCATTGAAATAAGTAGCCCACCAGAGGTTATGGCATCACAAAGGACAAGCTGCTCTTCAGGGAGAATGCCATCCTCATAAACCACATCGTTGATTAACCATTTATGATTTGATTTGGATCCACCGGGTACCACACCATCTTTCGCTAACTGCAAAGTACCTTCTAGCGTAGGAACCTGACTATAGGTGATCTCAAAGCTCACATCACTACCGCGAGCCATTTCACTGCCATGACCCAATAGCCCGAAACCGGTAACGTCGGTAACGGAATGAGGTTGATAATTGGTTAGTACCTCTGAAGCCGTCTTATTCAACATCGCCATTGTTTCCGTAACGATTTGTTCTTGCTCAGCTGTAACAACACTTCTTTTGATTCCAGTTGTCAAAATACCTACACCAATTGGCTTCGTTAATACAAGAACGTCGCCAGGTTTAGCTCCAACATTTTTCCAAACCTTATCAGGATGAACAATTCCAGTAACCGAAAGACCAAATTTAGGTTCTTGGTCATCAATTGAATGACCGCCCACAGTAATTGCACCTGCCTCTTTCACCTTATCAGCAGCACCACGTAGAATCTGGGATAGCATTTCGGCTCCGAGTTTTTTAATGGGAAAACCAACAATATTTAAGACAGTTTTGGGCTGTCCACCCATGGCATACACATCGCTTAATGCGTTTGCAGCAGTAATTTGCCCGAACATATAAGGATCATCCACAATAGGGGTAAAATAGTCTACGGTCTGTATAAGTGCAATCGAATCAGTTAACTTATATACTCCAGCGTCATCAGACGTATCAAGCCCCACTAGTAATTCGGGAACAGGTTCTTGTTTAGGTAACAGACGCAAAACTTGCGCCAGGTCCTCAGGACCAATTTTGCAGCCTCAACCAGCTTTTGTTGATAAAGAGGTTAGGCGAATTTTTTCTTGTTCACTCAACATGTCCACCTCCATTCTCATAGTATAACTCTTCGGTGATAAATCCGCACTCAAAAGAGACAAAAGATTTGCGATGGAATAGGGGATGGGGTAAAATAATTCTACTATATAGATAGAGGAAATGTGGAGGTTTTCAAAGATGAAGAACTATCATGTCGTCGTTGAATTTTGCATGCAATGAAACTACGCACCAAAAGCCGCGAGTTTCGCGGAAGAGTTGTTTAACCATTTTTATCGGAACATACAAAAGCTTGAATTAATCCCTAGCTCAGGTGGGGCATTTGAAGTAACTGTAGATGGAGAAAAAATATACTCCAAGCTGGATACAGGAATTTTTCCTGACACAGATGAAATCATTCAAATAATGGAATCTAAATAATAAAAAAAAGAGGCCGACTCCATGGTTTATGAGTCGGTCTCTTTTATTAACGATAATTATATTATGTTAACTTATATTAAAAAATAATTGCCTCATAAAGCTTAAGGCAAGGTAATATATCTATTTTTCCCAACACCATTCTTTGTTTTTGATATAAAAATCTCTAAAATACCATTCGTAAAAGTGGCGAATACCTCTTGTTTAATCACTAAAAAAGGAAAATCGATACTTCGCAACTTTTTGGATTGGTTTTCTGAAGGGGGATATTTTGTAGCAGTGATACATAATTTACTTTCTTCAATATATACTTTAATCTCGGATGCATCATATTCACTTAACAGCGCTTCAACAATCCATTCCTTTTCTGTCTCATAAAGATCGATTCGGAATTGAGTTTGATCATGAAACGATGTTAGCGGATCCAAAAAATAGTTTTCTAGCCATTTTTCTACTAATTCATAATCAAAGGATTGATTTTGAGTTTGTCTTTTTTTTGTCATATATAAACCCCCTTGCTCGTTTCATTTTATTCATTGGTCCTTAAAATGTGAAACTCCTATGGTATAATGGGGCAAAAGATGGATGAATGAAGGAGTTTTTAAGGTGAAACAATGGTTACGTTCCATTCCTGCAGTGCATGAACTTCAAAATCATGAGAGGTTTTTACATCTCCTAAAAGTAAGCCAGCTTGATTCTCCGCAGCTTACAAGACAATTAAAAGAAGTTCTCGATGATATAAGGTCTGCTCTAATCGAGAATAATTGGTCTGGTTCTATCCCTGGAACAAACTCTTTTAATGATGATTTATTTCTCATTTTGGAAAATAAATTAGACAAACATTTTTCCTATACTATAGAAAAAGTAATTAATGCAACGGGGACTATCCTACATACCAATCTTGGCAGGGCTAGATTAAGCGAGAATGCTATCAATCATGTCGTTGAAACTGCTCGGAATTATTCCAATCTTGAATATAAGTTAAAAGAAGGGGAAAGAGGTTCACGACACAGTCATGTAGAAGCACTTATTAAGGAAATTACCGGTGCAGAGGCAGCAATGGTTGTAAATAACAATGCCTCCGCTGTTTATCTTGTTCTAAGAGCACTAGCGAAAAATAAAGAGGTCATTGTTTCAAGGGGACAGCTTGTTGAAATTGGCGGATCTTTTAGAATTTCATCTATTATGGAGGAAAGCGGTGCAATCTTAATAGAAGTAGGGACAACCAATAAGACACATCTTTTTGATTACGAAAATGCTGTTACTTCTGAGACAGCAATCATTATGAAGGTCCATACAAGTAATTTTAAGGTGATCGGCTTTACAAAGTCTGTGGAAACAGAGGAACTTATTTCACTATCCAAGGGCCATGACGATGCTATTTTTTATGAGGATTTAGGTAGTGGTGCCCTCTATGACTTCAGAAAACATGGAATCGGAGATGAACCTGTCGTAAAAGAGGTCATTGAATTGGGGGCAGATATTGTTACTTTTAGTGGCGATAAGCTTCTTGGTGGTCCTCAAGCAGGAATAATTGCTGGCAAGAAAGAAATCATAGATAAATTGAAGAAACATCAGTTAGCACGGGTGGTACGAGTCGATAAGATGACTTTAGCAGCGCTTGAGGGTACGCTAATTGATTATGCTCGCGGTGAAAATGCCTTACGAAATATTCCAGTCATTCGTGATTTATTAGTTTCTATTAATGAATTAGACGAAAGATGTCATTCTTTTGTTACGAAATTGTTACAAAGGACAAACAGCTATGAGACAAAAATTTTCAAAGACATTAGTCAAGTAGGTGGGGGGACCATGCCTGATGTAGAGTTGCCTACACGGGTAATAGCCCTTAAACATAATACTTTTACAGCCGAACAGCTTGGAAGAAAATTAAGAACCGAATGCAAGCCAGCTATTGTAGGAAGAATCCAAAAAGATGACTTTATTATCGACCTAAGAACCGTAACAGTTGAAGAACAAAACAATTTATTAGATGCTTTAGTAAATGTGGACCCCTCTTAAAATGAGGGGTCTATTTTTATGAATTTACATATCATGATGTGTATTATGTTTTGCACGAGAATGGTTGCGATTCTTAACTTTATGAGAACCGCTTAATGGTTCTGGCTGCCCCGATTGTTTTGGTGCATTTTTTCTCATATCTTTGCCATCGTTTTTGTTCATTTTCATCCCTCCTACATATTAGGATGCAGGGATTAAGTCTTTTTATGCTGAATAAATTTTGTTCTTCTGTGCAATTTAACGGTAAACAAAATTAAGGAGTGAAAAAGACAATGGAGAAATATCCTTACAACAAGGACAAGCAACAGGCATTTCAGGCAGCACAGCAAGGATATGAAGAGGTACAAGGATTTTTTAATCAAATCGTAAATGATAGTGCCAATTATGGCCATCAACTAAAGCACCTAAAAAACGAAGTAAATGAAGCATACCAGCAAATCGAAAACGCTCTAGAGGTTGCCTCTGAACACCAACGTGCACAATTAGAGCGATTCCAACAAGATCTACAAAGTATTGTAGCTGAAGTAAATCAAACTGAATAGGGCATAAAACAAAAAGGGGTCTTGTCCCACTGCTTCATTTGGACGAGACCCCTTTTTTTATTGGTTTTTCTTCCGCTTTTTATTGTTCATTTTTTCTTTCATACTTAATCCTTGTTCACTTGCTAGTTCCTCATTAAATCCAGCACCATTACCTTGTCCTTTAGCAGCATTGGCACCAGGAATGACATGGTTTGACTTGCGTTTTGCCATCTTTCACTCACCTCCTGATAGTGTTACTATTTCCTATAGACCATGAAAAATGACAATCAATTGGTTTTTTGAGATAATAATAGCGAAAAATTTTTTTTTCCCAGTTTCTGCATTTACTTATGACAAATAAGATTTTCGAAATATTCGGAACAAAATACATAAAAAAAACATAAGAAAAACTTATCAATCACAATAACTTTCTTGTTATTTACTTATGTAATAGGTTGTATTAAGATTAGAATTGTGAGAAAAGTGAAGATGGATGGGAAAATTCAAACTTTTCGACTTTTCGTTAAACTTGTATTATGATGACGAACGAGGGGGTTTTTACTCATGGTAAAAAATGATGTATTTAACGCGCGTTCTTCCTTTGAAGTAAACGGCAAACGCTACCACTATTACCGTTTAGCAGCATTGGAAGAAGCAGGCATTGGTAATGTTTCCAAATTGCCTTATTCTGTAAAAGTATTACTTGAATCAGTTTTACGCCAATATGATGGCCGTGTAATCACAAAAGAGCATGTTGAAAACTTAGCAAAATGGGGAACAGCTGAACTTAAAGAGGTAGATGTACCATTTAAGCCTTCACGTGTTATCCTACAAGACTTCACTGGTGTTCCAGCAGTTGTAGACCTTGCTTCTTTAAGAAAAGCAATGGCTGACCTTGGTGGAGATCCAGACAAAATCAACCCTGAAAAAACAGTTGATCTTGTAATTGACCACTCTGTACAGGTTGATGCTTACGGTTCTGCTGATTCATTAAAAGTTAACATGGACCTAGAATTCGAACGTAATGCAGAGCGTTACCAATTCTTAAGCTGGGCACAAAAATCATTCAATAACTACCGTGCTGTTCCACCAGCAACAGGTATCGTACACCAAGTAAACCTTGAATACTTAGCTGACGTTGTTCATGTTGCTGAAACTGACGGCGAACTTGAAGCATATCCAGATACATTAGTTGGAACTGACTCTCATACTACCATGATTAACGGTCTTGGTGTTCTTGGATGGGGCGTAGGTGGTATCGAAGCGGAAGCAGGAATGCTTGGACAGCCTTCATATTTCCCAGTTCCTGAAGTAGTAGGGGTTAAGCTAACTGGTGAGCTTCCAAACGGCGCTACCGCAACAGACTTAGCTTTAAAAGTTACTCAAGTACTTCGTAGCCAAGGTGTAGTTGGTAAATTCGTAGAGTTCTTCGGACCAGGTGTTTCTGTACTCCCACTTGCGGACCGTGCTACGATTGCTAACATGGCTCCTGAATATGGTGCAACTTGCGGATTCTTCGCTATTGACAGTGAATCATTAAATTACATGCGCTTAACAGGCCGTGACGAAGAGCAAATCCAAGTTGTAGAGCAATACTGTAAAGAAAATGGCTTATTCTTCAATCCTTCAGAAGAGCCAGTTTATACAAATGTAGTAGAAATCGATCTTTCTGTGATCGAAGCAAATCTTTCTGGTCCTAAGCGTCCACAAGATTTAATTCCACTTTCAAAAATGAAAGAAGAGTTCACTAAAGCTGTTTCTGCTCCACAAGGAAACCAAGGATTCGGCTTACAAGCTGACGAACTTGCAAAAGAAGCAACGATTAAATTCAATAACGGTGATGAAACTGCTATCAAAACAGGTGCTGTTGCGATCGCATCAATCACTAGCTGTACAAATACTTCCAACCCTTATGTTCTAGTTGGAGCAGGACTTGTTGCGAAGAAAGCTGTTGAGTTAGGAATGGAAGTTCCTAAGTTTGTAAAAACTTCTTTAGCACCTGGTTCAAAGGTTGTAACTGGATACCTTCGTGATTCTGGATTACTTCCATATTTAGAACAAATCGGTTTCAACCTAGTTGGTTACGGATGTACAACATGTATCGGGAACTCCGGTCCATTAAAGGAAGAAATTGAAAAAACTATTGCTGAAAACGATCTTTTAGTTACTTCTGTACTTTCAGGTAACCGTAACTTCGAAGGCCGAATTCACCCGCTTGTAAAAGCCAACTATCTTGCTTCACCACCACTTGTAGTAGCATACGCTCTTGCTGGTACAGTGAACATTGACTTCGCTTCTGAAGCAATTGGTAAAGATAAAGACGGTAATGATGTATTCTTCAAGGATATCTGGCCATCAACTGCTGAAGTTAATGACGTTGTTAAAAAGACTGTTACACCTGAATTATTCCGTAAAGAATATGAAAATGTCTTTGAAAGCAACGAGCTATGGAATCAAATCAAAACTAGCAATGAGCCATTATATACTTGGGATGAGGATTCTACTTACATTGCTAACCCGCCATTCTTTGAAGGTTTATCACCAGAACCTGGTACGGTTGAACCTTTAACAGGACTTCGTGTAGTTGGTAAGTTTGGTGACTCTGTTACAACTGATCACATTTCACCTGCGGGAGCTATTGGTAAAAATACTCCAGCTGGAAAATACTTATTAGAAAAAGGCGTTCAACCTCGTGACTTTAACTCTTACGGATCACGTCGTGGTAACCACGAAGTTATGATGCGTGGAACGTTCGCAAACATTCGTATTCGTAACCAAATCGCACCTGGTACAGAAGGTGGATTCACTACTTACTGGCCAACAGGCGAAGTTACTTCTATTTACGATGCATGCATGAAGTACAAAGAAAACGGCACTGGCCTTATGGTTCTTGCTGGAAAAGATTATGGAATGGGTTCATCTCGTGACTGGGCCGCTAAAGGAACAAACCTTTTAGGTATTAAAACTGTTCTTGCAGAAAGCTTCGAGCGTATTCACCGTTCAAATCTAGTATTAATGGGTGTTCTTCCACTTCAATTCAAGGATGGCGATAGCGCTGAAACTCTTGGATTAACTGGTAAAGAGACATTCGAAGTTCAAGTAGACGAAAATGTAAAACCACGTGATCTTCTAAAAGTTACAGCTACTGACGAAGCTGGTAACAAGAAAGAGTTCGAAGTTCTTGTTCGTTTCGATTCTGAAGTTGAAATTGACTACTACCGTCACGGTGGAATTCTACAAATGGTTCTACGTGAAAAATTACAAGCTTAATTTAGTTTTGAAGATAAACACCATGCAAACTTGCATGGTGTTTTTTAACGAAAGGAATATTTATGAACATACATAAATTTGCTGCAAGGTATGACCTTGCACCCGAAGAACTTATCCCTATCACTAACGGATTCCAAAATTCTGTATATAGCTATTGCAAAGATGGAAGGGACTATATTTTAAGAATTTCCAATAGGAATAAGAAGAGTTTCTCTGCCCTAGAAAATGAACTAAAGTTTATTGCAGCTCTTGAAAAAGCTGAGGTCTCCGTTTCAAGACCAGTCCCTTCTAAAAATAACCTAATGATTGAATTAGTGGACAAATATTTTGTGGTTGCCTTTGAAAAAGCGCAAGGTGTGGCTGTGGATGTTACGGATGCGAACGTTTGGAACAGTGATTTATTTTATAATTGGGGAAAACAAATCGGCAGAATGCATAAAGTTTCACAGCGAATAGAGCTTGATAGGCCCAAATGGACAAAAGAGGAACCAGATCTTCTTAATCTTCTTCCAAAAATTAATTCCAAACTCATTATAGACCGATACACAAAACTTTTGGACGAATTAAGAGAATTTCATCAAGATTCCCATTTATTTGGTCTTATCCATAATGATTTTCATCAAGGTAATTTCTTTGTGAAGGACAGAAGAATCACTGTTTTTGATTTCGATGACTGTGCCTATCATTGGTTTGCCTATGATTTGGCCGTTTCCTTTTATCATGCTTACTGGTTGACGTCATCCTTTACTCCAGAACAAACAGATTTTAGCAAAATTTTTTGGCTTCATTTTTTAAAAGGCTATGCGGAGGAACAGCCTATACACAGGGAAATGCTTGAACAAATTCCTATATTCCTGAAAATAAGAGAGATATTTTTATACGTGTTATTTATAGAAAAGTGGGATTTACACAGTCTTGAGGATTGGCAAGCATACACGCTTAAAGATTTGAAGCATAGAATAGAGGAACAAATCCCATATTCTAATGTCAATTTTAAGGAATTGATTGACAACTTTAGGTAATATTAAATACAATATATCTATCAAAATGTAAAGGAATGAATTTGGGCCGATGAAGTTATAATCTTGTTTTTCAGAACATGATTCGAATAACGAAAAATGTTGAACCTGAAGAATAGGATTAGTCTGTCCTTTTTATGTCCTGAACGTACATGTGTAACAATTTAAGCCTTTGACGGGTTTATTTGATATCTCGTTTTTATGGGAATGCATGATATTTTTAGACATAAATCTCTCTTTCAGGTTCATTGAAGGGAGTTTTTTTATGCTTACAAATCAAAAATCAATAATAAAAGTTACAGGTTTAGAGAAAAGATATCAATTACGAAGGATATTGGATCAGATCCAATTTGAAATTAAAAATGGGGAAAGAATCGGTCTAGTGGGCTATAATGGCACTGGAAAAACAACCTTGGCAAATATTCTTTTCGGAAAAATACTACCTGATAACGGGCACATCGAAAAGCGACCGGACCTACGAATTGGCTACCTTTCCCAATCGATTGATTATGAAATGAATGATTTTCATCAGTCTTTACTTGCTAGTTCGAATATTGAGTTGTTACAGCATGCGAAAGAGCTTGGGCTCAAGAAGGTCTATGATTGGGAGGAAACACGCTTATCCCACCTAAGCGGCGGTGAAAAACTAAAGCTTGCCTTATCAATGATTTGGTCTTCTAAACCAGATTTCTTAATTCTAGATGAACCAACTAACCATTTAGATTTTAGAGGCATTGAGTGGCTGGTATCAGAATTAGAAAAATTCCATGGCCCTGTTTTGATTATCTCCCATGATCGACATTTTTTAGACAGAACGGTTAACCGCATATTTGAATTAGAGCATAGTAAGATTCAATTTTACAATGGGAACTATAGCAGCTACCGTAAGGAAAAACAAAAACGAATGGAGAGCAACCGACACCAATATAATATCCAGCGACGTCAAATTGAACTAGTTGAAAAGCAAATGGAGCAGCTAAAGTCTTGGTCTGATAAGGCCCACCAGACCTCGACTAAGCAAAGCAGGGATTATGGATATAAAGAGTATCATCGGGCCAAAGCGAAGAAAAGAGATACTCAAGTCAAATCAAAAATGAAACGGCTGCAGAATGAACTCGAGAAAAATAAAATCGAAAAACCTGCTGAAGAAAGCGCTGTTAGATTCCAATTTGAAAGTCATGGAAAAAGAGGGAAACGAATTATTGAAGCTAAGAATCTTTCAAAGGTTTATACAGGTAGAACTCTTTTTCATTCAACTAATTTCTACATCAATCATGGGGATCGAATTGGACTATTAGGCGAAAATGGCTGCGGTAAGTCAACACTACTAAAAATGCTTATTGATCAGGAAATTGTTTCAGACGGTGATCTATGGAGGAGTGACTCTATTAGAATTGCCTATTTGAGCCAGGATGTAGATGACTTGCCAGCAGATAAGACGGCGATCGAGGCCCTGGGTTTTACAGATAGGGAAAGTATTCTAAAGGCTAGGACTTTGCTTGCCAATTTAGGGTTAAAGGAAACTTTTATTACAAAACCTATTTCTACATTAAGCTTAGGAGAGCGGACGAGAGTCAAGCTTGTGGAGATGTTAATGAAGGAATATGATGTGCTCATTTTAGATGAACCTACCAATCATTTGGACTTACCTAGTAGGGAGCACCTTGAACGGACATTAGCTGATTTTACAGGGACTATTATTACTGTGTCACATGATTACTATTTTCTTAATAAATTGTGTGATCGATTGTTAGTGTTTGAAGGTCAAAAAATTAAGCGAGTGGAAATGAAGCCTGAAGAGTATTTGAATAAAGATGAGAAGGGGGGACAAAGTTCGAAGGAACAACTTTTAATTATTGAAAACAGAATTGCTTCTATTTTGGGTGAATTATCAACAATCGATCAAAAAGATCCGAAATATCTGGTTTTAGACAAGGAATTTAATGAACTTCTTAAACAAAAACGAAATTTTAACAGCTAGGAACGCAAAGAGAGCAGAAATACTTGCTCTCTTTTTGTATTTTCATCGTTTATTTGCGGAAAATTCATTTTTATTTGCGAAAAAGGCTATTTTATTTGCGATAAATCACCCTTTATTTGCGTAAAAAATGCTTTTATTTGCGTACCACAATTTCCCTTAATTTCTACCCAATAACATTAGTAGCTCTTTCTCTCTTTCTGCTCGCATTCCCGATTTCCATTCATACTGAGATATATGTCGGGTCTTTTCCCACTCATAAATATCCGATATACTCTCGTCCAGCATCCTGAACGTAAGTCCACTTTTCACTGCTTTATCAATATTGATTGAAAAAGTACCCTTCCAAGGCTTTTCAAGTTCAGAAGATAGTGGCGCATTTTCTGGCACCCATAGAGGCATTTCAGTCCATGGTGTAACCTTTTGGTCAAGCAGGAATTCCTCATCAGCCCATACAATTTCCGCATCAGAACCAGTAACTCTTAAGCATGCGTCTATGAATTGTTTCATCGTTAAAGGATAATCAGGTCCTGTTGCATTGAACGTTCCAGAGGAATTAGAGGACATCATATTTAATATCCACTGTGAGAGGTCTTTGTTATCTATTAGCTGTACACGTCGGTTCTCATTTCCGGGCACTAACACTTTTCCACCCTTAGCAACCCTATGTACCCAATATGGAATACGATCTGTATAGTCATTAGGACCAATTAATTGCCCAGCTCGGACATTCAATACTCTGCCAGGCAAATTCATTTCTGCAATCCTTTCACATAATGCTTTAAAATGTCCGTAATACTCATAAATAGGGCCATTCACATCCTTTGAAAGCTCAATAGATTTCTCAAAAGACATGTCTAACACAGGATAGGTTTCATCTAGATTTTCTGGTACCCAATCCTGATAAACGGAGATACTGGAAATAAATGAATACTGGTTAACACGATCCTTCAATAACTCAGTTGATTTTTTTACGGTAGAAGGAATAAAACCGCTAGTATCCAAAACCGTATCCCAATAGCGGTTTTTAAGCTCAGACAAGTCTCCAAACCGATCGCCAGTAATGATTTCAACATCCTTAAGACCTACGTTTTGATTACCACGATTAAAAATCGTTACTTCATGATTTTGAGATAGTGCTTCTTCTACGAATGTTCTCCCTAAAAATCTGCTACCGCCTAAAACTAGTATTTTCAACTTTAATCATCTCCTCTCACATACTTCATCTTAACAAATATCCCGATAATTCTGTTAATGTTAAGAATCTCAATTTTCAAAAATGAAAGTATTGCATATGTCATGAATATTGTTAAAATTACAAAGGTAGTAGTACTTTTAAAATTAATTTACTTCTGAGTGAACAATGAGGAGATGTTTTTTATGGAACACGCTTTTTTACAATCCGTTTCATATGATAATGGGATATTAAAAATATTAGATCAAACCAAAATTCCAAATGTTACAGAATTTCTTGAAATCACTAAAATTGAAGATGCATGGGACGCCATTAAACAATTAAAGGTTCGTGGTGCACCTGCAATCGGAATAGCTGCTGCTTATGGGTTAGTAGTTGGAATAAAGGACGCGCCAGAAAATTCCTTCACCAATTTTTATGCTCATTTTAAAAAGCAAGCAGATTATTTAGCTACCTCACGGCCAACTGCCGTTAACTTATTTTGGGCGTTAAAGCGGATGGATGAGCGTGCACAGAAAGAGAAAGATCAGCCTGTAAAACAAATAAAAGCGGCACTCGAAGATGAAGCACATACCATCCGTAATGAAGACGAAGAGGTTTGCCGAACAATCGGAGAGTACGCGTTGACACTATTAAATGATGGGATGGGCGTGCTTACCCATTGTAATGCAGGCGGAATTGCAACCGCAAGATATGGAACAGCTCTAGCTCCCCTATACCTGGCAAAAGAAAAGGGTTGGAATATAAAAGTATTTGCAGATGAAACAAGACCGCTCCTACAGGGGGCACGGCTAACTGCTTGGGAGTTAATGCAAGCCGGTATTGATGTTACATTAATTACTGATAATATGGCTGCCATGGTTATGCAAAAAGGTTGGGTCCAAGCGGTGATTGTGGGATGTGACCGAGTTGCTGCGAATGGTGACGTAGCAAATAAAATTGGGACGTATGGGGTGGCGTTATTAGCGAAAGCCCATAATATCCCGTTCTATGTAGCAGCACCTATTTCAACAATTGATTTAGAAACTAAATCTGGGGATGAAATCCCAATTGAAGAACGTGAGGCGGCTGAAATTACTGAAGGTTTTGGAAAAAGAACGGCTCCGGAAGGTGTGAAGGTATTTAATCCAGCGTTTGATGTTACGCCGCACGAGCTTATAACGGCTATTATTACAGAAAAGGGCATACTAACAGGAAATTACCAAGAAGAGCTGCCAAAACTTTTTAAATGATAAAAGTGGAAAGCGGGTATTTACATGATTTCTGAAATTAAATACAAAAAACAAATTTGTGAAATTGGAAAAAGAATCTATGATAAAGGGTTTGTTGCTGCAAACGATGGAAACATTTCGATTCGGCTTTGTGAAGATGAATTCCTTATCACCCCAACAGGTGTAAGTAAAGGATTTTTGACACCAGAAATGATCGTCAAAGTGAATGCGGAGGGGGAAGTATTGGAAGGGGATTACCGTCCAACTTCTGAAATGAAGATGCACATGCTTGTGTATCAAGAGAGGCCAGACATACAAGCTGTAGTGCATGTTCATCCACCGTATGCCACTGCGTTTGCTATTGCAGGCATCCCATTAGATCAAGCCATTATGCCAGAGTCTGTAGTCTACCTTGGTAGCATTCCTGTGGCAGAGTATGGAACACCTTCAACGGACGAAGTGCCAAATGCGGTAAAGAAATATGTTTACCACCATCAAGGGGTCTTATTAGAAAACCATGGAGCGTTAACATGGGGAAGAGACCTTGAACATGCCTATTTCCTAATGGAATCGATGGAATTTACAGCTAAAATTAACTGGATCGCTAAGCAATTAAATGGGGATCGTGAGTTATCGAAGAAACATGTTCAAACTTTAGTTGATATGAAAGTAAAAATGGGCATAAACGGAAATTCACCCATTGGTGTTGATACTGAAGCTGGAGTTCATGCTATGAAGCGTATCTCTCCCATTGAAAAAGGTTTATCTAAACAAGATCTTCAAACGATTGTTGAGAACGTAACGAAAAATATATTGGACGAGTTAAAGAAAAATTTGTAGGAAGCAAGCTATTTGTGCTTGCTTTTTCCTTTTTTCCTACCTATCATTTAGAGTTTATAAAATTGTCACAGTTTCGGCATATCCTAGTTTTGTTTCAACTGAGTTTATAGTGTAAAATCGATGTAGCAGATTAACAAACAAAGGAGGAGTCGGGGATGATAAAGAAAATAATTGCTGCCGTTGTTTTGGTTTCTCTCCTTACAGTAGCAATTGTACAAGCAATGGATAAAAAGACAGAGGCACCCAAAACGACAAGTCAAGAAACTGCTAATAAAGAAGGGCTATCGATTGGAGCAAAAGCACCTGATTTTGAATTAAAAACATTAACAGGTGATACCGTAAAACTCTCTAACTTAAAGGGTAAAAAAGTTATGCTTAACTTTTGGGCTACCTGGTGTCCACCATGTAAAGCAGAAATGCCTGAAATGGAGCAATTTTCTAAGCAAACTGGCGATGATGTCGTTATTCTTGCTGTTAACATTGACCCACAGCTGGATGTCCAAGGTTTTGTTAACGAAAACAAGATTACCTTTCCCGTTCTCTTAGATGCTGAAGACCAAGTAAATGAAGCTTATCAAGTATTATCAATCCCAACCACGTATTTTATTAACTCAAAAGGAGTTATTAAAAATAAATTTACGGGATCAATGACTCTTGATGTGATGAAGGACTTTACCGAAAAATTAAAATAGTACTGAAGACATTGGTTTTGGCCGATGTCTTTTTTCTTTGACTTATTCCAAGTTAAAGAAAAAAACTCTTTTTAATAAATTTTCAAAAAGTTGTAATAATTGAATCCGTTTCCGGGCATAATAACTGTTACAATAGGAAATAAGGAAGGTGAAACTAATGAGAAAACCTAGAAAACGCTCATTTGCAGAACTTGTTTTAGAAAATAAATCACAACTATTAAAAGATCGTGCTGCAATGGAAAAAATTGAACAGCGCCTTGAAGAAAAGCGTCTCGGAAAAGCCGAGTAACCTCAAAAGTTTACCAATTATGTTTTCCATCCTTATGGACAAAATGTTACTAAGGAGGGATAGCAACTATGGGTAAAGGATATCAAACAAAACGTTTTCAACCAGACCATGTTGGAACACAACCACGTGGATTCAGTGGGAATAAGGGAAAAAAAATGAATGATACATCAGGTAAACACGCTCAGGTAATTCAAACTAAGGGCGAATAATAGATGAATGGATAAGGCCTACTATTACAGTGGGTCTTTTTTATATTGAAAATTTCATTTTTTTCTCTGTGATATTTTTTTGCTACCGATACAAACTATATCTGTAGTTAAAACATTCTAAGGAGGAATTAGACGATGGCCTACAATAACAAACCCAATCCTGATGATCGTAGCGATAATGTTGAGAAACTTCAATCAATGATTCATAATACAATTGAAAATATGGAAGCGGCTGAAGAATCACTTGCTTTTACCGACAGCGAGCAACAACGCCAACAAATCGAATCAAAAAATCAACGGAGACGGGAAAGTATTGACTCCTTCCGCTCAGAAATCAAAGACGAATCCCAAAATCAACAAAGCTAATTAAAAGCAAAAGAACCTGTTCCATTTTTGGACAGGTTCTTTTTTCAACTGTATTGACTTTATAGTACAGGATATTTCTTATGCTTGGACTTGTTATGGTAAGATAGAAGGGAAATTTTTAAAAAGAAGTGATGATCTTGAAACAACTAACTAATCAACGAACACCATATACTGAACAGATCAAACAGTGGGAAAAGGAACTAAACGAAACCGGTATCCTTTCCAATGAAGGTCAGCTCATTAGGTCAATCAGTCAGGAAGCGGATCCTAAATCCCTATCCAAGCTTTTAACGCTAGGGGCACGCTCAAGGCTAGGTCGGGATAAAGGGGACACTTTAGCAGCTGTTTGGTTTGCAAAAGCCCTTGAACTTGACCCTGAAAACCAAAGAGCAAAGG
Source organism: Neobacillus rhizosphaerae (assembly GCF_050477885.1). GTDB lineage: Bacteria > Bacillota > Bacilli > Bacillales > Cytobacillaceae > Neobacillus > Neobacillus rhizosphaerae_A. The sequence goes on along the minus strand of NZ_JBCNAC010000028.1, from coordinate 63,532 downwards.
AATTTAGTATTCAATCTGACTGGAAGAAAATGAAGGATTTCCTGTCTCCACTTTCGTTCCCGCCTATAAGAGAAACGGATAATCGTACAGCCAAGAAAAAAACAGCGGAGCAGTACATAGATATTTGCCAGAGCTTTTTAAAAGCAGCAGAAGAACATTTAAATGATTTACAAACAAAAGTTGAAATAACTTCAACTATGGTAAATAAACAGCTATTTCTTAAATATCAGAAACTGTCTGGTTTACTATTTGCTGCTATAGAGGAAACAGGAAGTCTGTTAAAAGCAGCGAAAGAATATGATCAATCAATTACCGGCGTCTTCCATACATCTACTTTTTTTGAGGATTTAAAATTGCACATGGCCAACGTAGAGGAAGTAAAAAGATCGTGGGAGCAGCAATTTCTTGAAGAACAACCCTCAAAAATCAAAGAAGAAAAGGCATTAGATGAGTTAAATAGCATGATTGGGATGGATTTGGTTAAGAAACGTGTGAATGATTTTTACCGATTCTTAAAATACCAAAAGCAACGTAAAGAGCTTGGTTTTCAAGTGAAAGATGAATTAAGTTTAAATATGATTTTAACAGGAAACCCTGGAACGGGTAAAACAACACTTGCTCGTTTATTGGCAAAAATTTATTATGAGTTAGGTGTACTTCCACGGGAAGAAGTAATTGAGACAGACCGCTCGCAATTAGTTGGGGGCTTTGTAGGACAAACAGAGGAAAACGTTCGGTCCATCGTTGAAAAGTCCATTGGCGGTGTATTATTTATTGATGAAGCCTACAGCTTAAAACGCGAGGGTCAAACGGGAAATGATTATGGTCAATCTGCAATTGATACCCTGGTTTCACTGATGACTGGAAGTGAATACGGCGGAAGGTTTGCGGTCATATTAGCGGGGTATCCTGAAGAAATGCGCTCTTTCATAGATGCCAATCCTGGATTACGAAGTCGTTTTCCTCAATCAAATTTTATCCATTTACCAAATTATTCGAACGAGGAATTAATCCAGATTGCTGAAAAAGTGGCATTAGACAACGATTATCTCCTAACCGAGGAATCAAAAAGCGAAATAGAGCTTCGGCTTGAACAAGAACGAGTCGATGAAACCTTTGGTAATGCGAGAACCGCTCGAAATATTGTGTTAGATGCTATTTTTAAAAAGGGGTCAGAGAAGCATTCAGTAGAAAATGACCTTTTAGATTATATGCTCCTCAACAAAGAAGATTTTCGTTTGGAAAAAGAGCACAGCACAGATTCACCACAGGAAAAACTGGACCAGCTCATTGGTCTTACAGCCTTAAAAGAGGAAATGAGATCATTAATATCGTTTGTAAAAATGCAACAGTTTAGAAGAAAACAGGGATTACCGACAGTACCTATTCAACTTCATGCTGTGTTTACTGGAAATCCTGGTACCGGCAAAACAACTGTGGCTAAAATTTATGCTGAGTACTTAAAAGAATGCGGTATTCTAAAACGAGGGCACCTTATTATAGCTAGCAGGGCAGATTTCGTTGCTGGTTATGTAGGTCAAACTGCTGGGAAGACAAAGAAAAAAATTAAGGAAGCACTAGGCGGTGTGTTATTCATAGACGAAGCTTATTCGCTTCTTAGTCATTCAAACAGCGATTTCGGGAAAGAAGTAATTGATACACTTGTCGATGAAATGACAAAGCAAAACGAAAACCTTGTGGTAGTCTTAGCAGGATACCCAAATGAAATGGATCAGCTCTTGGAGAGCAATCCAGGGCTTCGCTCAAGGTTTAAAAAATACTTCCTATTCCCTGATTACTCTTCAGAAGAGATACTTGAAATCATGGCTACTTATGCCGAAAGCTTTGAATACCACTTAACAGAGGATGCAAAGAAGCGATTGATTGAGACCATTGAAACAGAAGATTCCAGAGGGAACGGGCGTTTTGCTACAAACGTGGTGGATGAAATGATTCAGGCACAAGCTTCACGGCTAATGAATTTAGAACAGGATCAGGAACTTATTGAAAAATCCATGTTCCTTGAAGCAGAAGATGTTAATGTGGCCTTAAGAAAAATAATTTTAAAGTGATGAGAGGAACGTTGTCCGTGGAGAATTTTTTAATTTCGACTAGAGAGATTCAACTTTACTATGCAGATACAGATATGATGGGTGTCATTTACCATGCAAATTATTTAAAGTTTTTTGAGCTAGGCAGAACAGGGTTTATTGAGGATCTTGGCTATAATTACTTAGCAATGGAAGAGTCTGGTTACTATGCTCCCGTATATGATATTCAAATCACTTACAAAAAACCGTTACGCTATGGCGATAAAGCCTTTGTTAAAACGTGGGTAGAGTTAAACGATGGAATAAAAACTATTTATGGATATACGATTATTAATGGGAACGAAGAAATATGTGCAGAAGGAAAGTCTACGCATATTATTGTTAAAAAGGATAATTTCAGACCCACCTCCTTTAAGAAAGCCTTTCCGGAATGGTATTTAAAATATGAGGAAGTAAAGAAAAAATAGCTGAGGACTCCTCGAATAAGCACTTATTTCCTAGATACTTAAAAATTGGGGTGACGTAGTGGCATTCGGTATTAAGAGACAGGAAATTATAGATTGGAAAAGAAAAATTGACACAGGAGAAATTGCTTTTTTAACTCACTTTTGGCTGGATGACCGCTTTCCGGGAGCAAAAACCGTAACAAAGGTTGGTTGCCATGATCTTGAAAAACTCGCAGCCTGGGGTAAAAGATATGGTTTAAAAAAGGAATGGATTCATTACAGAGAAGATGGGTATTCTCATTTTGATTTAATTGGAGATAGTGGCAAAGAAGTTTTACAAAAGGCGGGCTTAACCGAGCATATATGGAGTGAATAAATAGAGGCTGGCTCATCACTGAGTCAACCTCTTTTGATTTTTATTTATTATAATTAAAAGTAGGTTCTTCATAAGTTTCTTGATAGTCGATTGTTAAATCATGATCATCAAAGAACCATACATCCTTTTCTTCAATATAAAAGACAATTCCGTCTACCTCTGTTTTTGAACCAATATCTATGGGTTCTTCTGTTGAGATTCCTAAAGAAAAACCACTTTGTACTGTGCTGCATCCTCCGTACCGAGCAAAAAAGCGAACATAATCACCATTTTTAAGACCTAGTTCACTTTTGTACCATGCTACAGCCTCATTTGTAATATGTATATTCATGTAATGGACTCCTTTCTAGGTGCTAATCATTTTATTATATGGCTCTGTTAAACGTGCCTGTTGATTTCCGCTCCAGGCACTTCGCTTTCCGTGGGTGTTTCGGCGAGCCTCCTCGGCGCTTGCGCCTGCGGGGTCTCCCCTGAACCATACTCCCACAGGAGTCTTCGTGCCTTCCGCTCCAATCAACAGGGTGCAAAAATCAACACTGTTCATTAACACAGACTATTATATAAGAAAAGCAGATAAGAATCGAATGATTCGAACTTTATAACGGGATAACTACCCAGCCAAGAAGTAACAGAAGGATAGTAATGATGCTATGGATAAAAAAGGAAGGTAGTAAACTCTTTGATTTAACAGTAACGAAGCCAAATAGAACACCCAATAGGAAATAGAACACACTTATTTTTATCGAGTAACCAAACATCGTTGTATACAGACCATAAGTAGCACTACTTAATAAAATACCCATACGCTCGCTGCTCATTCGGATAAACTGCGTACATAATATTCCCCGCCACAAGAATTCTTCTAAAAACGAATTCAAACCAGAAAACAGTAGAATGAATCCAAGTTCTACTATCGTCCATTCTCCCGCCTTTATTACAAGGACAAGAATTATACTTAACAAAAGCAGGGTTAGGATGAAATAAAAAAGCCGATAGAAGGAGATAGTGAAATGGCTGGTTATTTGAATGGGCGAATTCCTTATTAAGCTTATGTAAGAACAGCCTGTAGGCTTATTGAATTTCTTTATCACATAGGTTATTAGTAAAATCGGGATCGTCCATAACAATTGACTTATTAATACAAATGAAAAAGGGGAAAGCGGGGCCGCTCCGATAAAATGGTCGGCATAACCAATAAGTAAATTACCTAGAAAAAATGCAACTATCATCCAGACAAATAGCCGATTGTTTTCCTTTAAAAAAGCAACCAGTATTAGTAATCCTAATAAGATCATAAAGAAAAGCGAAAAAAAACTTCTTGTAAAAAGGAAGGACATAATGATAAATAGTCCACCTAACAACCAATCTTTAGAGTATATAGTGTCCATTCCTATTTTATCCTTTCTTACTATTGGTTAATTAGAAAAAAGCCCCGTCTTAACGGAGCCATTGTTTCATATGTTGTTGAATTTCTTTGTATTTTGCATCCGCATTCATAAGTCCAAATGTTGCTGCATTTTCTAATGGAACAACCTTAAAGTGGTGATTTTTTTGACTAGTGACATAGGTTGGAAAGAAAACCGGATTCGAAACTTCAATTGTTGTCCCTTTGTCAGTAATTTGTTTAGTTACATCGATTGTAGCTAAACCGCCAATGTCTTTATAATTATTATACTGAGCAGAAATAAAGTTGCCCAATGAATAAACAACAAATGCTTTCCTGCCATCCGTTGTATTGAGCCATTCCATTGGTTGAAGGACATGCGGATGAGAGCCAAATATTATATCCACTCCTTCATTCGCCAAGAAATGAGCTAAATCCTTTTGATTATTGGTAGGAATTCGTTGATACTCATTCCCCCAATGAATGCTCATCACGACTATATCCGCTGTTTTTCTTGCTCGATGGATTTCTTCTTTCATTTTCTCACGGTCTATCAGGTTGACAAGAAAATCCTTCCCTTTTGGGACGGGGATTCCATTTGTTCCGTAGGTATATGAAAGGAAGCATATTTTTATTCCATTTTTATTTATAATCCTTAAATTTTGTTGATCCTTATCATCTACAAAGCTCCCCACATATGGTAAACCTATACTTTGTAAGTAGGCCGCTTCTGATTGGACTCCTTTAATCCCTTTATCTAATGTATGGTTATTGGCGGTTGAGACGATATCGACACCTGTATGGACGAGGGCATCTGCTACCTCATGGGGACTATTAAACCTAGGGTAACCTGAAAGCCCGAGCTGCACGCCTCCCAACATGCTTTCTTGATTTGCTGTTAAGATGTCTGGTTTTTCTAACAGCGCTTTCATATTTTCAAACACTGGATCGAAATTATAACTTTTTCTATTAAAGGCATCTTGATAGACTACATCGTGGATCAGTATATCCCCAATTGCTCCAATCGTTACTTTTTCTATCAAACCCCGATTTACAAGTTGAAAAGGTCGAGTACTGTGTTTTTTTGTAGGAAACACTTTCGCTTTGTTTTCTCCCTTTTGTTCTTTGACGAAGAGAAACGAGGAAAGGGATACACATATAATAATTATTAAAACCGAGGGAATAATGGATTTCTTTTTCATAATTTCTCCTTGTCCTAGCTGGTTCAAGCAAATTATTTTTGTGGTCCTTGATAATACTATAATATATTACTATGGTTTTTTAAAAACTTTATCTAAAAATGTAGAAAAAAAGAAGCTAACTAGGTACTAGTCAGCCTCTACACTACAATTATGCATCTTCCAAGTCATCGAGGAATTGCAATAATTCATCGAAGTTTCTAGTCACTTTTATTAGGGAAAGGCCCGTTGTTTCTTCAGGACTCATAAACTCGACTATAAAGTCATTTACATCAGTGCTATCTGAAACAACGGTTGAAAAGATAAGTTCTTGTTTAACAATTTGCAATTTTATCCCCTCCATGAACTAACACTAATTCCTACTTTTATTCTATAAGAAATAATAGGGATATGACTGAAGGGATTTCGACATTTTCATGAAAAATGGCTATAAAAGAACCGATTCGGTTCCTTTATAGCCATTTGATTTTTGGTTCTGTCTTATTGATGATTCTCTTAATATTTGCCCGGTGGCGGTAAATGACAAATGATGCTAATAATGTTACGGCAATTAGTAACGGGACATTCCATATGACTATTGCGTAAATGACTGCACAGAGACCCGCAATCATAGAGGATAAAGAAACATATTTTGTTATGTACAGACTGAGAAAAAAGACAACCAAAACAGTGATGAACATAAATGGAGCACAGAGTAGTAAAACTCCTCCTGAAGTGGCAACCGCTTTACCTCCACGGAATCCCGCAAAAATTGGGTAAGTGTGACCAATAACAGCAAGTCCACCGGCTAGTAATGGGTTAATGTCTACATGAAAGAGATAGGGTAAGGAAGCTGCTAAGGTCCCTTTCAAAATATCAGCAAGAGTAACGGCAATTCCTGCTTTCACTCCAAGTGTTCGAAAAGTGTTCGTGCCGCCTAAATTTCCGCTTCCATGCTGACGAATATCGGTTTTATAAAACGTTTTACCGATGATTAACCCTGAGGGGATTGAGCCTAGCAAATAGGCAAGGATCAAGACTAATATAATTTGAACCATTCATAATTTCTCCTTCGATAAAAGATCCAGTTCTTTTATTTTACCATGTATTGATTAAAAAACACTATTGCTTTCTTGATTAACTTTAATAATTAGTGAAGAAAGGATTGAAAGTGATTCTAAAAATACCTTCTCAATTGCAATAAGATACCTTAGGATAGAAATAAGGAGGAAGGGAAACATGGCACGTCTAGAATATACAAAAAATAATAAACTATCAACCAAATGGATAATTGGAGGATTAATAGGTGCAATTTTACTTATGATCTCTTCTATTTTTCTTATACTTTATCCATTTGCATCAACCGAGAAAAAGACCTATTTTCAAGGTCAGCATCCAATCCTCTTCAAGGGAAAGCAACAAGGAAATGCCCTTATTGAGGGAAACACTTTATTTGTACCACTTTCATTTGTCAAAAAAAATATTGATAGCACAATCCATTATGATGAGAAATCAAAATCGGTTATTATCACTACGACAGATAAAGTTGTACGAATGCCAACTGATTCGTTAAGTTATTATGTGAATCAAAAGACAGTAAACTTACAGCTTTCTCCCATTCTTACGAAGAATGGAGAACTATATATTGCCCTTGATCCAATCTTATCTCTTTACCCTATTCAATATAAAACATTACCTGATAGTGATGCATTATGGATTCAACAGGATGGTGATCAATACGAGAATGGTAGGTTAACAGATAAGGAAACTAATAAAGAGAAGCTTAGACTTCGTACAAAGCCCACCTGGCAGTCACCATATGTCGCTGACATGAAATTGAATGAAGAGATTATCATCGAGGGTGAAAAAGACAATTTTTATCTTGTTAGGAAAGCAAACGGTGTTAGCGGCTATATAAAAAAAGAGTATGTCTCAAAAGGGGCACGCGTAAAGATATCCGTAAAGCAGGAGCGGAAGACATTTCAAATACCCAAAATAAATGGACCCATTCAATTAACATGGGAGGCCGTTTATACCAGGAATCCTGACATGTCGAAAATACCAGATATGACAGGATTAAATGTTATTTCACCTACATGGTTCTCCCTTGCTAACAATGATGGCGCAGTTAAAAACCTTGCATCACTTGATTATAGTAAATGGGCGCAAGGGAAGGGGTATCAAGTTTGGGGTGTGTTTTCTAATTCTTTTGATCCTCAATTGACCCACGAAGCATTCAAAGATTTTGATACAAGAGCAACGATCATCCGGCAACTGCTTCATTTTAGTCAGATGTATCAGCTTCAAGGAATGAACTTTGACATTGAAAATGTTAATCCGGAGGATGGTCCGTTAGTTACTCAATTCATGAGAGAGGCAGCACCCTACCTGCATGAAGCAGGCCTTGTCATTTCGATGGATATCACCTTCTCAGCAGGTGATAACAACAACTGGTCATCATTTTATGAAAGACCACAACTAGCCAAAATTGTCGACTACCTTATTGTTATGGCCTATGATGAGCACACCAATGCCTCTTCAGGATCAGGGAGTGTGGCAAGTTTTCCATGGGTGGAACGAAACCTTGAAAGACTTCTGACAGAAGTGCCAAAAGAAAAATTAATTCTTGGAGTTCCCTTATATGCACGGCTCTGGAAGGAACAAATGAATGCAGATGGTACGGTTGAAATAACGGCAAAGGCACTAGCGATGGATAAAGTGAAAGCGTGGCTGACTGAAAAAGGTCTACAGCCAAAATATGATGAAGAAAGCGGCCAAAACTACGCGGAATTTTATGCAGCGGATGAAAAAGCGACCTATAAAATATGGATTGAGGATGAATTTTCATTGAATAAACGAGCAGAGCTAGCGATCCAATATGAACTCGCTGGGATTGGTACATGGTCCCGACTATTTGGGGATCAAACTGCCTGGACAGCATTAAATCTACTAGCTGATCGATCAGTGACGCAAAAATAATCAAAGGGGAAGCACTCCTTTGATTATTTTTTTTGTAATATACCTATTTTTCTAAGTAACTAAGAACAATTAGAGTCAATTTTATTACAAAAATATGAAGAATTTTCAAACCATTTGTTAACTCGTTGAAAGCAATGTATAGAGCCCATATAATTTAGATAAAATCAGATAAACAAGCAAAATCCGGCCGATTTCAAACAAACAAATGGGCCCTTTTTCATACATAACTTTCAATAAAAAAGAAAGAGGTGATCATCATATGGCAAGAAATATCCCACAATATTTAACCTATCAATATCCTGATATTAAGGTGTTGTTAGTTGAAGAAGAAAAATTTTCTCGTGAGAAGCTTTTTCGTATTCTTAAGCGCCGTTTCTCAACGCTTTTTGTAGCTAGTGACAGTGTGGAGGGTATAAAGCTCTATCAGAAATATCAACCTGACATCATCATCGTTGATACTACAATGGATCAGATGAGTCAGTTAGAAATGGTGCAAAGAATAAGAGAAATGAATGATAAAGTACAAGTAATTCTAACAACTAACCATGATGATATTGATTTCTTTAGTCACATGATTAAGGGTTACTCGAATCATATTATCCTAAAGCCCATAAATTTAGATTATTTCTTTCAAGCCATACAATTATCTGTGAACCAAATTCAATTAGAAATTGAAAGGAAAAACAAAGTAGCTGCCATTGATTCCTCCGCAAATAGTATAGACCGTGAGAAGTTTCATGAATATCTGATAAATGAAGTAAAACGAACCAGACAAGGTACGCACCCTTTTTCTATGATTAAAATGGAAATCGACTTCTTTCAAAAGATTATTGATTGTTATGGCAAGAATGCAGGTGAAGAAGTGTTAACTACCATTTCAACCATTATCCAACAGAGAATTCGAGAAAAGGATATTTTGGGCAGTGGGAAAACGGATGAATTCTTCCTTCTACTCCCGAATACTGAAGCAGATGATGCGGTTGAAATTGCAGAGTCCCTTCGTTTTTTAATAGGGACCTTTGATTTTAAAAGTATTGGAAAAGTTACCTGCAGCTTTGGGGTTACTGAGTATCTAAACTGTAAATCAAAGAAAGAAATACTAAATGAGGCAGAGATAGCACTCTATGAGTCAAAAAAGAATGGACGGAATCGTGTAACATTGTTCAGCAAAATCCACTAAGAAGGTGCCCAATTGTTATTTTTGATTATAACACTTTCCCTAACCATTTGCTTACTGGTGCTAATATTGTTCCACTATTTTAGAAAGATTCGTGAATTAATGAATCTGCTAAAAACGAGTGAAAGAAAATATCAAGATGTAACAGAAAAGTATCACTCGAGGAATCAAAAATTTGACATACGAATGCAGGAAGAACTTGAAAAAAACAGGCAAAAAGATCTTCTATTAATCCGACATTCTAGATTTGCAGCAATTGGTGAAATGATTTCGAGCATGGGGCAACAATGGCTTCAACCCCTAAATAGTTTATCTCTATTAATTCAGGATGTCAGAGAAGCACGTGAATTTGGTGAAATTGATGATCTGTATATTGACCGCTTTACAGTGGAAAGTTTGGCTCAAATAAATGTAATGTCAGGTATAGTGAATGATTTACGAAAGTTTTATCAGCTAAATTCGGAAAAATGCTTCTTCTCTGTTGGTGATTCGATTGAGGATGCATTATCTATGTTTTCCTCCAGCCTAAAAAATCATAATATCCAGGTGGCATTTGAATATAGGGGGCAACATATCGGATATGGTTATCCTAATGAATTTAGCCAGGTCATGGTCATTCTTTTTTCAAATATTCGAGATGCTTTTGTGGATAAAAATAGTAAGAAACGCGATTTGGTTATCAAATTAGAGGAATCAAAAGAATGTGTTAATGTAGAGGTGTTTGAAAATTCAGGTGGTATCGAACCCGCTCACATTCAAAAGATATTTGCCCCATCTTTCTCCACCGATTCTGATGGATCCGGATTGGACCAGTATATAGCAAAAATGATACTTGAGAAAATGGATGGTCGGATTTCTGTAGAAAATACAAGCGAAGGTTCCAAATTCCACATTACACTGCCAAGGTGTGCTGTTTCAACTGAACGTGAGGTTGTTTCCGTATAAATGATCTCGTTAGCTCCTGATAAAAGCAGGGGCTTTTTAAATTTGAAAGCGTTAAATTATGTTTTTTGCTACGGTAACGGTAAAATAAAAGAAAAAAGCTAGGAGTGAGTATTATGACAATTGATATCCCAAGTCGCGAAGAACTAGGGGCAATTTTAAAAAAAGCAAAAAGAATTGCGGTTGTAGGTCTAAGCAATAACCCTGAACGGACCTCCTACCAGGTTTCAGCAGCAATGCAAAAGGCAGGCTATGAAATTATCCCTGTAAACCCTACCGTTGATGGGGAAGTACTAGGTGTAAAAGCCGTCGCATCACTAAAGGATATCGAGGGTCATATTGATATCGTAAACGTTTTCCGCCGTTCCGAACAGTTATTTGATGTTGCAAAGGAATTTGTTGATATTGATGCAGATATCTTTTGGGCCCAGCTTGGTCTTATCAATGAAGAAGCCTATACATTCCTAAAAGGAAAGGGATATACAGTTGTTATGGATCGCTGTATTAAAGTGGAGCATGCATTAACAAGATAGTATTTAAAAAAACTGCTAATAATTAGCAGTTTTTTCTATTTTTTTAACCCAAAAGTGAGGAAAATGATATGACAAAAATATGTTGTTTTAAATTACGTATTTGCCAAATCTGAATAAATCGCTACAATTAAGCATAGACGTCACAAGAACATGTGATAAAATAAATAGTGGCAAACATGGGTTCTATTCCATTTTTAAAGGATAATTAACTCATCTGAGCGAATGATTAAATGAACAGTTTATTAAGGCAATGAGAAGGTTGTTTCTTTTTGTAGGGTATGAAAGGGGTATTTTAGTGGCAAGAAATCAGCAAGCTTTTGATTATAATGATGATGCCATACAGGTGCTTGAAGGGTTAGAAGCCGTCAGAAAGCGCCCGGGAATGTACATTGGCAGTACGGATGCACGAGGACTGCACCATTTAGTGTATGAAATCGTGGATAACTCTGTCGATGAAGTGCTAGCAGGCTTTGGTGATCACATTATTGTAAAAATACACAAAGATAATTCCATCAGTGTTATTGATAGAGGACGTGGAATGCCTACAGGGATGCACAAAATGGGAAAACCTACACCTGAGGTCATATTAACAGTCCTTCATGCCGGGGGTAAGTTTGGCCAAGGCGGTTATAAGACGAGTGGTGGTTTACATGGTGTTGGTGCATCTGTTGTTAATGCATTATCAGAGTGGTTAACCGTTACCATAAAAAGGGACGGATTTATTTATGAACAGAGGTTTGAAAATGGCGGTAAGCCAGTAACCACACTTGAAAAAATCGGCAAGACGAATCAAACAGGAACAACGATTCACTTTAAGCCGGACCCAACTATTTTTTCAACCACAACATATAATTTTGAAACCTTATGTGAGAGGTTAAGAGAATCAGCCTTCTTGCTAAAAGGACTTAAAATCGAAATTATTGACGATAGAAATGGATTTCATGAAGTTTTTCACTTTGAAAATGGGATTGAAGCCTTTGTTGAATACCTAAACGAAGAGAAGGATTCACTCCACCCTGTTGTCAGCTTTGAAGGAACACAGAATGGAATTGAGGTAGAATTTGCTTTCCAATTTAATGATGGCTACTCCGAAAATGTCCTTTCGTTTGTCAACAATGTTCGTACGAAGGATGGCGGTACGCACGAAGCTGGTTCCAAAACAGCAATGACACGTGTTTTCAATGATTATGCGAGAAAGGTTTCTCTTTTAAAAGAAAAAGACAAAAACCTGGATGGTGCAGATATCCGAGAGGGCTTAGCAGCCATAATTTCCGTCAGGATCCCTGAAGAGCTTCTCCAGTTTGAAGGACAAACAAAAGGGAAATTAGGCACAAGTGAAGCAAGATCATCGGTTGATGCGGTTGTATCTGAGCATCTCTCTTATTTCCTTGAAGAAAATCCTGATATAAGTTCTTTACTCATTAGGAAATCTATTAAAGCATACCAAGCGCGGGAAGCAGCAAGAAAAGCGCGTGAGGATGCAAGAAGCGGAAAAAAACGGAAACGTTCTGAAGCAGTCTTATCTGGGAAACTAACTCCAGCTCAATCAAGAAATCCGCAAAGGAACGAGCTATATCTAGTTGAGGGTGACTCTGCGGGAGGATCAGCAAAGCAAGGTCGTGACCGTCGTTTTCAGGCGGTGCTGCCACTGCGAGGTAAAGTTATCAACACTGAGAAAGCAAAGCTAGCTGATATTTTTAAAAACGAAGAAATAAATACCATCATCCATGCAATCGGCGGCGGTGTTGGTTCTGACTTCAAAGTAGAAGATATCAATTATGATAAAGTCGTTATTATGACAGATGCTGATACAGATGGAGCACATATTCAGGTATTATTGCTTACATTCTTTTATCGCTACATGAAGCCTTTACTTGAAGCAGGAAAAGTGTTTATTGCCCTTCCTCCACTTTATAAAGTGAGTAAAGGGACGGGGAAAAAGGAAATCATTGAATATGCTTGGAATGAAGATGAACTTCAGGATGCCATGAAAAAGGTTGGAAGAGGTTATATTATCCAACGTTATAAAGGACTTGGAGAAATGAATGCGGATCAGTTATGGGAAACAACCATGGACCCTGAAACTAGAACGCTGATTCGAGTGAAAATTGATGATGCTGCAAGAGCGGAACGCCGTGTAACTACCCTTATGGGCGACAAGGTGGAGCCGCGCCGTAAATGGATTGAAAATAATGTGGCATTTGGGTTAGAAGAGGATGACACTATTTTGGAAAATGAAAATTTAACGGTCTCTGAGGAGGGTTCTGAAGGATGAGTGCAACAGAAAAATTCCGTGACTTACCTCTAGAAGATGTACTTGGTGATCGTTTTGGAAGATATAGTAAATATATTATTCAGGAACGTGCCCTGCCAGATGCTAGGGACGGCCTAAAGCCCGTGCAGCGAAGAATTCTTTATGCGATGCATGTGGAAGGAAATACGTTTGATAAAGGCTTTCGTAAATCAGCAAAAACAGTTGGTAACGTAATTGGTAATTACCATCCACATGGTGACTCTTCCGTGTATGAAGCAATGGTCCGGATGAGTCAGGACTGGAAGGTTAGAAACGTTCTTGTCCAAATGCACGGAAATAACGGTAGTGTAGACGGTGATCCGCCTGCGGCGATGCGTTACACAGAAGCTCGCCTTTCGGCTATAGCTGCTGAACTGTTACGTGATATAGAGAAGCAAACGGTAGAATTTATTCCCAACTTTGATGATACATCGAAGGAACCAACTGTTTTACCGGCGATGTTTCCAAATCTCTTAGTAAACGGATCAACAGGAATTTCTGCAGGATATGCAACTGACATTCCTCCGCATCATCTTGGAGAAATCATTGATGGGGTTATAATGAGAATGGAACAACCCGATGTTTCAGTCGATGAACTCATGAATATTGTCAAAGGCCCCGACTTTCCAACAGGCGGGATTATTCAAGGAATAGACGGCATAAAAAAAGCCTATGAAACTGGTAAAGGCAAAATTATCGTTCGAGGAAAGGCCGAAATTGAAGAAGTTCGTGGTGGTAAGCAGCAAATTGTGATCACCGAAATTCCTTACGAAGTCAATAAGGCTAACCTTGTCAAAAAAATGGATGAATTTCGCCTTGATCGGAAAGTCGAAGGAATGTCGGAGGTACGGGATGAGACAGACCGTACAGGCCTACGAATCGTTATTGAATTGAAAAAGGATGCCGATGCAGAAGGTGTTTTGAACTATTTATATAAAAATAGTGATCTTCAAGTAACCTACAACTTTAATATGGTTGCTATCCATAATAAACGTCCAAAATTAATGGGTCTTAGAGAATTACTAGATGCTTATATTGAACATCAAAAGGAAGTAGTTACAAAAAGAACTCAATTCGAGTTAAACAAAGCAAAGGAACGCCAGCACATCGTCGAAGGATTAATGAAAGCATTATCTATCCTTGATGAGGTTATTGCAACGATCCGTGCATCGAAAGATAAACGCGATGCGAAGGACAATTTAATTGCGAAATATGCGTTTACCGAGCTACAGGCAGAAGCCATCGTTTCTTTACAGCTTTATCGCTTAACGAATACGGATATCACAGCTTTAAGACAGGAAGCAGAAGAATTGGCCAAGAAAATCGAAGAGCTTTCTAGCATCTTAGCTAGTGAGAAAAAGCTTTTTTCTGTCATTAAAAAAGAGTTAAAAGATGTGAAAAAGCGCTTTGCTGATGAGCGCCGCTCTAAGATTGAAGCAGAAATCGAAGAATTGAAAATCAATCTAGAAGTAACCGTACCAAGTGAAGATGTTATTGTCACCGTCACAAAGGAAGGTTATGTAAAGCGGACAAGTCAACGTTCTTATGCTGCTTCCAACGGACAAGATTTAGCAATGAAGGATTCCGATCGTTTATTTGCACAGCTCGATATGAATACAAAGGATGTCCTTCTTCTCTTCACGAACAAAGGGAATTACTTATTCTGCCCTGTTCATGAATTGCCTGATATCCGCTGGAAAGATCTTGGACAGCATGTGGCCAATATTATTCCAATTGAACGGGACGAAGAAATTATCAAAGCCCTTCCGATTAAGAATTTTGAAACGGAAGCCTTCTTAGTATTTGTTACCAAAAACGGAATGGTAAAGAAAACAGAGCTTAAAGCATATAAAGCACAGCGCTACTCCAAGCCGCTTGTTGCTGTGAATCTTAAAGACGATGACCAAGTGATTGACGTACACCTAACGGATGGAACAAAGGAAGTATTTATGATTACTAATTTGGGGTATGCACTTTGGTTCCATGAGGAAGAAATTAGTATTGTTGGTCAACGTGCCGCTGGAGTGAAGGGCATCAATTTAAAGGATGGCGACTTTGTAGTTGGCGGTAAACTGATTACCCCTGACAGCAAGGAAAGCATTGTCATTTCAACTCAGCGTGGCTCTGTAAAGAGGATGAAGTTAAAAGAGTTCGAAAAATCCTCTCGTGCTAAACGTGGTGTAGTCATTTTAAGAGAGCTTAAATCGAACCCGCACCGAGTCATGGGCTTCGTGGTAGCTAATGACCCGGACATGATCTTTATTCAAACAGAAAAGGGGTATATAGAAACCCTTAAAACTGAAGATATTCGCTTTAGTGACCGTTATTCAAACGGCTCGTTTATTCTTGATGAAGGTGATAATGGAAAGGTTAGTAACCTTTGGAAAGAGGAAACTTCTTCTCAAAGTTCAATTGAATAAAATAGTTAATGGACTCTCTAAAATATAGAGAGTCTTTTTTTCATCATTTTTCCATTTCTGGACATACTAGTTATTAATAAGGTTTGGAGGGGAAATTGATGAAAAAAGAGATGCTGCTTGCTATGGTTGCGTGTTTTTTTATATCTTTAACTGCCATTACCGGAGTATACGCAATCGAAAAAAGTAAGGAAACAGTCACGTTATCCAAAGAAGAAATGGATATTACCGGTGATGGAAAAAATGATGTAATTCTGTTAAAGGGAGTTCCCTATGATGAAGAGGATTCATTTTTAAAAAGAATTTATCTTGAAGTGGTTGCTTCAAATGAGAAAACGTATACCATTTCATTAGAAAGTGGTTCTAAGGCATCGGTTCAGCTTATCGACTTAAATAATGATGGTGTAAAGGACTTATTTACGAGTGTGTTATCGGAAGAAAATGAAGGAACCGTCTACAACCTTCTATACTCTTTAAAAGACTTTGAAGTCACCAAATTAGCGGTACCTGAACCACTCGAGATGGAAAGTCACTTTTTAAATAATTTTAAGGCAGAGATCCGATTAGCCCAAACTGGAAAGTCATATTTATTGGATCTAAAAGATCGAAAGAATTATTATAAAAAAATGGGCGTCTATTATAAAGGAAAATTAAATGAACCAACCGAATTAACAGTCAATACATTTAGCAGCCTGACCCCTGTTACACTGGAAGGAGAGATTAAGGGGCTAAAAGGAATACAACGAGTAACCGGTATTGCAAATGGAGACACGATTGCATTGGTTGAATCTACCTGGATATTTGACAACGGTCATTGGAGATTGCTTTTAAGCAATCTAAAGAAGGACCAACCAAATTAACTATAATGATTCTTCATGAAATAGGCATTTGTCACGAAAAAATTTAATTTTCATATACTAAGGTAGCTCTTTTGAAAGGAGGAAGCTTTTGATGAGTGTCTTCATTCCTTCAAAATTATCAGTAAGCTACCAAGCCCCTGCTACCCCTTTTCGTCCTGTAGAGGGAAGAAAATATACACTCACTCATTCTGATACAACAGGACAGCTTTTTCTTTCTATTGGCTGCAACTATAATTATAGTGCTATTAACTATAATATGCGTGATGAGGTATTAGCTGAGTGGGTACCACAGTTAGGGGAATATTCATTGTGTGCTCGTGTCTATGTAAGCGGTGGGGATTATGATGAAAATTACACAAAAGTCCGTTTTATGATTTTTCAAAAGGAATTAAATTTAGCATTAAAAGCAATGGTTAATGGGGACCAAGCATTGTATTCAAACTTTCCATGGCTGTTGGATGCCCCAATCTACGTTCATTTTGAATCTATTTATCCTCAATTTAATCAGGTTATATTTTACGGTACACCAAGGAACTATTTAGTTTGAGAATCATGTAGATATAAATTTAAAACACAGGAAGACCTGTGTTTTTTGTGCTTAAAACAACTAATCTGGGTAAAATTTGACCAAATTTTTCATGGGGAATATACTTAATTCACTAAAGCTGAAAAGGTAAGTAGTAACATTATTTTTTTAAAATTTTTATCAATTTTGTGGCAAAAAAGGGAGGAAAGATTTTTGTTAAAATTAACAAAATATTTAAGACCATTTCAGCTGCCAATCTACCTGGTACTTGTCCTTGTCCTTCTACAGTCATTAGCTGAGCTATATCTGCCAACGTTAATGTCCGATATAGTCGACAAGGGCGTTGTAACAGGAGATACAGCATACATATGGAAAATTGGTGGTTTCATGTTGATCATCGCAGCTGGAGGGATGATTTGTTCGATTGCAGCTAGTTTTTTTTCAGCCAAGGCCGCCTCAGGTTTTGGAAAATTATTGCGTTCTAGCGTATTTTCTCACGTAAGCAATTTTTCCTTACATGAATTCGATCTACTGGGTACGTCTTCATTGATTACAAGAACAACAAACGACATTACACAAATCCAACAAGTACTTGTAATGATGCTGAGAATGATGGCCATGGCCCCAATGATGTGCATTGGTGGGATTATTATGGCCTATTCAAAGGATACCAAATTGACGCTAGTGCTGGCCGTTTCTTTGCCTGTTCTTGTTCTTGCCATTGTAATCATCGCTAGAAAAGGAATTCCGCTATTTAAAGCAATGCAAGTAAAACTAGATAAACTTAACCGGGTTTTACGAGAAAACTTAACAGGAATTCGCGTCATTCGCTCATTTAATCGGACTAATCACGAGAAAAAGAGGTTTAATGAAGCCAACTGGGACTTAACGCAAACCGCAATTAAAGTAAATAAAATTATGGCAGCTATGATGCCAATTATGATGCTCATCCTTAATCTTTCAACCGTCGCTATTATCTGGTTTGGTGGTCTTCGTATAAGCAATGGTCACATGCAGGTAGGAGATATGATGGCATTTATTCAATATGCCATGCAAATAATGTTCTCGTTTCTCATGCTATCTATGATGTTCGTAATGATACCACGGGCCTCCGTTTCAGCTGTCAGAATAAACGAGGTGCTTGAGACTGTGACAGATATTAATGATCGGTCTGTGTCTATGTCCGTAGGAAGCATGCGTGGTCTGGTAGAATTCAAAGATGTCACGTTTAGTTATCCTGGAGCTGAAATGCCAGCGATCGAGAATATATCGTTTAAAATGAAGCCTGGTGAGGTAACAGCCATAATAGGTGGAACAGGGTCTGGAAAATCAACACTCATTAATTTGATCCCTCGTTTTTATGATGCGGACAGCGGCACCGTCTTAGTAGATGGTGTGGATGTGCATGAAATGACGCAGGAACGACTCCGTGAAAAGATTGGATTTGTTCCGCAACAGGCCGTGCTTTTTACTGGGACGATATCAGAAAATATCCGTTACGGTAAAGAAAATGCAACGGAGGATGAAGTTTTGCATGCGGCTGATATCGCGCAAGCAACTGAATTTATTTCTGCAATGGAAGATGGATTTGATGCAAAGATTGCTCAGGGGGGAACAAATGTTTCTGGAGGTCAAAAACAGAGATTATCCATCGCCCGTGCACTAGTACGAAAACCTGAGATTTATATTTTTGATGATAGTTTCTCCGCATTGGACTTTAAAACAGATGCCAAGTTACGGTCTGCTTTAAAACAGGAAACTGTTGATTCAACCGTATTAATTGTTGCGCAGCGTGTGAGTACGATTATAGATGCAGACCAAATCATTGTACTAGATAATGGCCGGATCTCAGGCATTGGTACTCATAAAGAACTGTTGGATAAGAGTCCTATATATCGTGAAATCGTAATGTCTCAGCTTTCCGAGGAGGAGATTGCATGAGTAGAGAGTCGAAGAAACAGGATGCTGTACCAGGTGCTGGAGGACGGAGACCGGGGCCAGGAGGCGGATTTGGCCCAATGGGGATGGGGATGCCTGTCCAAAAAGCAAAGGATTTTAGAGGAACACTTAGAAGATTAATAGGATACTTAAGACCATATAAACTACAGCTTCTTTCTGTATTACTTACTGCAATGATCAGCACAGTATTCGCTATTGTCAGCCCCAAAATTATGGGTAAGGCAACAACCAAACTGTTTGAGGGCTTAATGATGAAGATTAAAGGTGTGCCTGGAGCAAAAATAGATTTTGACTATATTGGTCA
The DNA here is from genome assembly GCF_050477885.1 of Neobacillus rhizosphaerae. Classification (GTDB taxonomy): domain Bacteria; phylum Bacillota; class Bacilli; order Bacillales; family Cytobacillaceae; genus Neobacillus; species Neobacillus rhizosphaerae_A. Next base: position 44,107 of record NZ_JBCNAC010000028.1, on the reverse strand, counting down.
TATCATAATTTTATTAATTGGTCTTTATCTAATGAGTGCGATATTTGCCTATATTCAGCAGTATATCATGGCCGGAGTCGCTCAAAAAACCGTCTATAACCTGCGTAATGAAGTGGAAGAAAAACTTAACCGACTGCCGCTAAAATACTTTGATTCCCGGACACATGGGGAAATTCTCAGCCGTGCAGTGAATGATGTAGATAATATTAGTACTACTTTACAGCAAAGCTTAACCCAGCTCATTACTTCGGTTGTCACGCTAATTGGAGTGATTGTGATGATGCTTTCAATTAGTCCGTTGATGACACTCATCGTGGTTGTAACACTGCCGTTGAGCTTTATTGCCACTGCAAAAATCGCAAAAAAATCACAACAGTTTTTCAAAGGTCAGCAAAAATCGTTGGGACAGCTTAATGGACATGTTGAAGAAATGTATACAGGTCATAAAGTCATTAAGGTATTTGGGCATGAAAAAAAGTCCATTGAACAATTTGAGGGAATAAATGAAAAGCTCTATCAAGCAGGCTGGAAAGCGCAATTCGTTTCTGGCATGATTATGCCTTTAATGTCTTTTATTAATAATATTGGGTATGTTTTAGTATCTGTTGCTGGCGGTATCTTAGTTACAAAAAAGGCGATTGAGATCGGTGATATTCAAGCCTTTATTCAATACACCAGACAATTTTCTCAGCCAATCGCTCAAACAGCATCGATTGCAAACGTAATTCAGTCAACAGTTGCGAGTGCGGAGCGGGTGTTCGAGATATTAGACGAGACCGAAGAGGTACCTGAAGCGGTTGAAGCTCTCGAAATTGATTCTCCAAAGGGTGACGTAGCATTTGAAAATGTCTCGTTTGGATATAAAGAAACAGAACTGTTAATTGAAGACATGAATATTGAAGTGGAAAGAGGCCAAAAGGTGGCGATTGTAGGGCCAACAGGTGCTGGTAAAACGACCCTTATAAATTTATTGATGCGATTTTATGAAATCAACAAGGGTAGAATTTTGATAGATGGCATTGATATTAGAATGTTAAAACGTGCGCACCTTAGAAGCTTTTTCGGTATGGTGCTGCAAGACACTTGGCTGTTCAATAGCTCGATTCGTGACAATATCGCGTACGGTAGAGAGGGAGCAACAGAAGAGGAAATTATTTCAGCGTCACAAGCGGCTAACGCCGACCATTTTATCCGCACACTACCTGAAGGTTATGATACGATTTTGAATGAAGAAGCATCCAATATCTCGCAAGGACAGAAGCAGCTATTAACGATTGCCAGGGCGATTCTAGCAAACCCTGCTATTTTGATTTTAGATGAAGCAACCAGTAGTGTAGATACTCGGACAGAACTGCAGATTCAGCGGGCCATGAATCATTTGATGAAGGGACGCACGAGCTTTATTATTGCACACCGGTTATCTACGATTCGAGATGCCGATCTTATTCTTGTGATGAATAATGGAAGTGTGATTGAAAAAGGGAATCACGCAGAGTTGTTAGCAAGTGGCGGATTTTATGCTGATTTGTATAATAGTCAGTTTACTGGTAGTGGTGGAATAAAGAATGTAGGATAGTGTAGTTGACAGAGGCGTTTAGGGAGTCTAGTGGACTTTCTAGACGTTTTTTTGTAACTTTTGGAGTGTTGGAACGTAGATAAGAGGTAGGGATTTGTGCGTGGATTTGGGAGTATTATCCATACTTTGTAGAATTCCTTTGTGATTTTGTAGAATAACTCGTAAAATTTGTAGAATTCTTCATTAGTTTTGTAGAATTGATTATGGATTTTGTAGAATTCCTATGAAGCCCATAAGCCATTTGTAGATATGAATCAATTTTGTGTAGAAAAATTATATGAGGTGCCCATTATGAATGAAAGAATCGAAAATGCAATGAAAAATGCTCGAGCTTCGTTAGAAATCGATGGATTATCTCTAACAGAGGCTCAAATTCAGTTGGTACGGGATCGACTTAAAGGAAAAATCACAGAAGAGGAGTTTTTAAAAAAGGCATATGACATGGCAACCAATAAGGATAAAAAATAGTAGAAGGGAGGCCTAACGATATGCGGTTCTATTCAAAAAAAGGGCTTATCACCGGGGTTCTTTTATGGGGTACCATACTCTTTTTAATAGGATCATTCATTTTTCTCCCCGGAGGACCAGAGGGGATGGGGGAGACCACTACAACCATATTAACTACTATTTTATTAACCACATTTATTAGCTGGGTGTGGTTCGGAACGTATTATGAAATTAAAGGAAAACAATTAATCGTTGTCGGTGGACCATTTCGTTGGAAAATTGATATTATGTCAATCAATAGCATTCGAAAAACACTAAATCCATTATCAAGCCCAGCATTATCATTAAAACGACTAGAAATACAATATGGTACATACAACACGATCTTAATTTCACCTAAACATGATAACAAATTCTGTGAGATGATCAAAAAAATAAATCCTAAGATTGAAATCAATTTAAACTAAAAAAATTCATTCTGTCTCAATATCACAAGTATACTTTGGATATGAGACAGTTTTTAATTTCTTTTTATAAGTTCCTAGAATATGTATTATGTTCGGGGCGTTGTATATGATACTAAAATTTTACTCTATCCGATGTTTATAATTACTTTTTTTAGCCTTCTCCACATCAATAAAATTAACACTATATTCAATTACATCATTAATAAATAAATCATGCTTTTTTGCAAATTCTTTTACTTTTTCTAAAAGGTTTTTGTCATATGTTGTTTTATATTGAACCCTGTCAGTAGGTCTTAATTCTTTGTTAAAACTAATATAGCCTTTAGATAAAACATTTTGTAATCCACTTTCAATCAAGTAATTAATATGTGTATTATTGTTTTTGGCTAATTCATTTAAATCATTAATTAAAGATCTACTAATGTTTGTTCTGAATTTAATTCTCGAAATATCTGTTGTTTGAATCAACTTTCCATTTACTGTTACCCACATTTCAACCACTCCAAATATTTAATATTGACTTATATTTCATTTATACGTTGTGTCATATAATCCTTTTTATATGAAGCGTAATAATCAATTACTTCATTATATATAATTTTTGCTAGTTTAGGAAGTTCGTATTTTCCTTTAACCCAAACTCTATATATCAGATTTCCAGCATTACTAATCTGGGATGTTATCTCCGTTCGTAAATTCCAAGATTGAAAAACAGATAGAAGACCGTTGGCAAATCCAATACTTCCTGTTGTTATATTCATTACATATCCTGTCTTTTGAACCCAACCATCACCATCAATCACACCTCTTATAAATGGAGGTAAGTATTTATTAGGAACATCTGGAAAGGACCTCAACCATCAATTTATAAGATAGACCATTTAAGTACATTTCAATGATTTGCTCGTAGGTAATATCTTTCTTTCTATGCATTTGAACATCCTCCTAAGATAGAAGCAACCTAATTTAATTATACGAACAAATGTTCTTTGTGTCAAAAAACATGAGAATTATATCAAATAAAAAATCTGCATTTGTCTAATAATCGTAACAAATACAGACCAGTAAAAAATAAATATCAAATTTAATCCTTCGGCATATCCATCTTATCAACAGCATCTTTTAGATCATCATTACGTATATGCGTGTATATCATTGTTGTTTGGATCGATGAATGGCCTAATTGCCGTCTTAATTTCGGTACATCATTTATCTCCGAATGGTATCTGGTAGCAAATGAATGCCGCAGCTTATGTACTGATAACGCTGGTTTACCGAATGCTGCAGCATATTTTTCGATTAATTTTTCCACCGCACGTGCTGTCAGTCTACGAGATTTACCTTTTGGACCCATGGGAGCCGAAATAAATAGCGCTTTATTATTCTTATCAATTTGGTATTTTGAAACTCTGACAGCCAAATATTCTTGTAAATCCGCCATCGCCACCTGGCTGAAATACACGTATTGCTCTTTATTTCCTTTACGAATCACTCTTGCTGTGAACTTGCTAAAATCAATATCATCCACATCTAATCCGACCAACTCAGATAAACGGAGGCCGGAACCTAATATTAACGATACAATAGCCGTATCACGCTGCTGATTCATTTTATAAAAATGATAGATTCTCTTATTATCTTTGTTTAATTCTCCGTAATCATGTGCAATAAATGCTCTAAACTTCTCATATTCATCGCCAAGAAGGATTTTGCCTTCCATTTTATTGGCGATTGTTTCCATGCTTTCCTTAATCTCATTAAATTCAATCTTAGCCATGACATTTCGCTGGATATAGGGCTGTAAATCACGTGTCTCAGCGATATTCTGCAAATAGTTAAATAAGGATTTCAGCGCCGAAAGCTTACGATTGACAGTAATTTCTTTGTTATTTAACTGATAATGTAAAAAGTTTAAGAAATTATCGACCTCGATGACAGTCATTTTCTCTAATTGTTCAAGTGGAATATCTTTAACATCACCAGTCCACAATTGCTCACTGATCATCCAATTAAAAAAGATCTTGAAATCATGACAATAGTTTAATAAGGATGCTGCTGAAAGCTTTCGTTGTTTATGATTGATATATTCAGCCACATACCATGGCAATTCATTTAATAATTGCTGCAGCTTTTTATAATTTAATTGTTTTGTTTGATTTGCCATAAATTCACCTCATCATTTATATATTCGCCCCCCCTTTTTAAAATCCTCCTATTATTACGTCAAATTTATATTTTACGTAATAATAATAAATTACATAATTTCATCTTCTCCACATTCGTTAATTCAACAATAATGAGCTACCCACACGGTAGCTCATTGCGTCATTATAGAATTGTGTTTTTCATATTGGCGTACATCGCCTTTACGGTCTCATCAATTTCATCTCGGGACATCCTCATCGCTTTTTCAGCACGTGCGTAACCAATTTCGGTTTTTCCTGCTTCTAGGCCTTTAAATATAGCATCTGCAAATTCATCTACTGGGGTGCCAAAGGTATGCAAGCCTACTCCGCCTAAATCGGTATTAACTGCCGGAGGCGCAATTTCGATCACCTCAATGGCCGTATCTTCAAGCTGATGTCGTAAGCTCATCGTAAATGAATGAACCGCCGCTTTCGTAGCTGAATAAATCGGTGCAATCACCATTGGGGTAAACGCTAAACCAGATGATAAATTAAGGATAGCCCCATAGTCTTTATTGGCAAAGTACGGCGCAAATAGCATGCATAAATGAAATGGTGCCTCGATGTTAGACGCTATTTCATGACTGTAATAGCTCCAATCTTCCATTGTGTTCGTTTTAAGTACATGATAGCGCTGCTGAATGCCTGCGTTGTTTACAAGCACGTTCACTTCAGGGTGCTCGTCCTTTACCCAGTCGAACAAAGTAATCCGATCAGATACTTTGGTGACATCACAAACGCGGGTAATCAGTTCAGGATATTTTTCCTTTGCTTCCTTTAGCTTTGCTTCGCGTCTGCCGCAGACAATGACCTTGTTGCCTGCTTTTATGAATCTCTCGGCAAAAGCAAACCCGATTCCTGCTGCCCCTCCCGTAATAAGTACGGTATTCCCTGATAGTTTCATCATATCCCTCATTCGTTGAATGTTTTTTCATTCCTCATAACATATTCATTATTCTTCCTTTTCCCTAGTTAAAAATTCTATCATACGAATTAACATTCCTTCTTATGCCTTTACAAAATGAAAAGACCCCCTCGCGCTAAAGAATTAGCATTCGGGGGCCTGACTCTCTCAGTTCTATTCTCGCTTTTTTGCAATAATCTCAGTGATATAGGCGGTGACATCTTTTATTTGTTGCTTTGTAAGAATATCTCCAAATGCAGGCATAGTTGTTCCGCCCTTATTTACCCTTTCTGTTACCTTCTCGGGATCCTTTGCAACTTGACTAAGCTGTAAATCAGGCCCATTATGTCCCCCTGTTCCTTCTCTCCCGTGACAGGCTAGACAGTTTCCTTCAAATACTGTCTGGCCATCATCGACACTTGCAGTTACTTCAACAGCACCATCGTTTGTGCTTTCATCATTATTAACAGCTACTGGAGTAGTCCCAGATTCAATCGTACCGTCCAAGGCAAATGTCCATAGTGAGTCTCCATGCTTCGTCCCAGCAAGAGAATTTCCTGCAACAAGGACAGAAATATATTGTTTTCCATCGACTTCATAGGCGATTGGCGCGGCATTTACACCAGCATCTGTCTTGAACTCCCACACTTGATCACCCGTTTTGGCATCATATGCAATTAATCTGCCATCATTATGACCGACAAAAACAAGGCCACCCTTAGTCGTTAAAACACCACTATAGGCACTATCATCCCATACCTTTTGCCAAGCTATTTTATTTGTTTTCACATCGATCGCCGTCACGGTGCCTCGTCTTGGAGAATCATCTACAGGCGCAATGATACTTCCAAGATACATACTTCCTTCTTTAAACTTTTCTTCACTTCTGGTGAAAAGCTGGTACTGGTCTGTAGCTACGACATAAAAATATCCAGTGTCTGGATTGTAGGCAGATGGTGGCCAGTTGGCACCTCCAGCTGCTGCTGGTTTTAAAAGAAGTGGCTCTTCCCAGAAAGGATCAAATATCTTACCAAATTTCCCTTCATATTTAGGTGCATCCTTAGCAAGAGCTTCTTTTGTTACCTCTTGTGGAACAAACGCATCCCCTTTTGGAATCGGCTGTGTAGGTGCAGTTGCCTGTCGCTTATCCTGCGGAACAGGTACTTCGTCAATTCCTATTAATGGCTTCCCATTTGTCCGATCTAAAATGTATACCCAACCCGTTTTCCCGGCTTGAGCTAATCCTTTTCTCATTTCCCCATCAATCTCAACGTCAAATAAAATGACAGGATTTGGTGCATCTAAATCCCAAATATCATGGTGCACCTCTTGAAAATGCCACTTGTATTTACCCGTTTCTGCATCAATCGCCACAATTGAAGCGGCAAAAAGGTTATCCCCTGATCGTACGTTTCCATCTAAGTCTGGGCCAGCATTCCCAGTTGAGAAATAGAGCAGTCCCGTTTCAGGGTCAACAGCCGGTGTCTGCCAGACTGGCGCACCGCCGCGTTTCCATGAATCATTGTCACTAGGCCATGTTTCATGTCCAGTTTCTCCGGGCCCTGGAATGGTATAGAATCGCCAAAGTTCTTTTCCACTTTTGGCATCAAAGGCAGTTACCCTGCCCCTTGTTCCATATTCACCGCCTGAGATACCCGTGTATATTTTGCCGTTATAGTATAGCGGTGCACTTGTAATCGTATAGCCCTTTTTCCAATCATCAACAACAGTGGACCAAACTTCTTTTCCTGTTTTCTGATCTAACGCCACAAGCTTTGCATCTAAAAGACCTACATAAACTAATCCATCGCCAATGGCAACTCCCCGACTTGTCCAGCCACAGCAAACGGTTGTTAAATCGTCAATTTTAGGCTTATAAATCCATAAATTCTCACCCGTTTTTACATCCAGTGCCGATACCTCATCAGCCCCTGTAATAATATACATTACTCCATTATAAACTATCGGCGATGCCTCGCCTGAATACTTAAACTCTTGACCAGAACCAAGGTGTGTTACCCATTTTCCTTTTAAATTTTTAACATTAGTAGTGTTGATTTCATTTAATGTAGAAAATCGTTGATTAAATGTACTGCCGCCATTAGTAATCCAATTCTCTCCTGGAAGCGTTGTCAATTCCTTGCTCGTAAATGCTGGTGGAATCGGATCCTTTGGCACCTCTACTTGTTGTTCGGGAACTTTTTCAGTTTCATTAGGTTTGCTAGCTGTTTGTTCGGTTTTATTGCCTGAGTTCAGAAAAAAATAAAACCCGACAACGATGACAAACAGGACCAAAAAGCTGGCAACAACAAGCCATTTGTTTTGTTGTACTTTCATTTTACCCCCACCTTCTCTCTTTTTCCTTTTCTAGTATAGTAAGATAATATATTCATAAAATAGTATATTTTTAGGAAAAAATGATTATTGAATTTTTAGAATATACATACTATTTTATGATATAATCACTATACCAAACTGACTAAAAGGCCCACAATCAACAGAAGGTTAAAATGTGTTGAGGTAATAAACAATTTACCAAAAATTGTTGACTTAAGGAGGATTTTTCATGATCGATTACAAAAATATCTCTAAAAAACAACAACATACAGTAATGGATTTCTACTTCGTCTTGGCGGACATGACGGCTAAAAACGGATATTCCATGTTATCTATTTCAGAAATCGTGTCACACTCCGGATATAATCGTGCGACATTTTATAAATACTTTAAGAATAAACAAGATCTTGCCAACTCTTTCGTTGAATACCTATCTCATGAGTTCTATCAAGAATGCCTTCATCCTTTTAATGAAAAAGAACAAATTAACTTCAATCGCATGAAGCCACAAGAGTTTACGATTTTCCATCATATTTTGAAACATTCTCATTATTATAGATTATTAATAGTAAACGACACTGTTCCAAAATTACAGAGTTCAATTATAGAAACCATTATTACAATATTACAAAATGAACTGCTTTTCGCTAATTTCCAAGATAGTTCACCTATATTTAATTCGAATGCCTTCTATAAAGCGTATGGGTTTTACGGTTTAATCCATGAATGGATTAAAAGTGACTTTCAAATATCACCTAATTTAATAATGAAAGATTTACTCACTATTTTTACAACCGACAATTCTAAAGCTAATATTCAATCTAGTTTTTCAAACAGTTTGTAGAATTTTTTTCTTGGAGTTCTTACGGAGTTTGCGAAGAAGATATTCTAGAGATTTATAATGGGAAGGGCTTAAGGAATTGACCAATGCGATATAAACGACTGGCGCGATATGATAGCGAACAAAAAAATAATGACACAAAAATCCTGTGTTTCAAGGAATTTCGTGTCATTGCTCTTAGGTTATCTCGGGTAAAAGAATAATAAATTCTGTCCCCTTATCCTTTTCACTGTTCACATATATTTTCCCCTTGAATAAACGGATGATTTGAAAACTTACCATCATCCCTAATCCAGTTCCACTTTCCTTTAAAGAATAAAACGGAGATCCAAGCCTATCAATTTGATCTTTCGTCATGCCGATTCCTTGGTCTTTAATGATAATCTTTATATATCCATCATTCGTAGAATTACATGTAATCCAGACATTTCCACCATTCGGCATTGACTCTATCGCATTTTTTAAAATATTAATCAAAGATTGGTTTAATTTTTGAGGATTAGCATATATCCAACAATTATCACGAACATCAGTTTTAACGTCTACCTTATGGTTCTTGGCATAACCTTGAATGATATTTGCTACTCGTTGCAACTGATAACCTACTTCGATTTTTTCGAAATGATTTATGGAAGGTTTTCCAAAAGATAAAAAATCATTAATAATTTCATTTGCACGATCTAATTCTTCAATGGATAATTGGATATATTCTTTCTTTTTATCAGGCAAATCAGGCTCGTTTAAAAGTTGCAGGAAGCCACGAGTAACTTGCATCGGATTTCTTATTTCATGAGCAAAAACACTGGTTAACTCACTTATAACTCGTAATTTCTCCGAATTTTGCATCTCTAACCGCAGCTGGTGAATCTCCCTTATATTTTCAATTAACAAAGTGAATACCCATGTAACTATAACTACAAAAATAAGATGAATCATCTGTACTTTAAGATACTCTGCGGAAAAACCTCTAAGAATACCAAAAAAAATAAGGCCAAACACACAGTAGTAAGAGGAAAGACTGACAGCAATTTTAACCCTTTTATCTTTTTTCGAACTTGCAAACGATCTTTGAAAAAACAATATCACAGGCAGTGAGAATAATAAGACAAGAACCGTATTATAAAATCCTATACTGAACCCAGAATATAGGCGAAAGATAATGATAAGGGCTGATAGAAAGATGCCCGGCCAATATCCGCCGTATAAGGCTCCAAATAAAAGAGGAATAATTCTTAACTCCAATCGAGCATTTTGACCATAACTCACTGGAAAGGACATGCAAAATAAGATTGATATTCCCCACAAAATGGTCATTATTAAGTTTCTATTCTTATCAGTCTCTACCCTCTCAGTAATAAATGTATAGTAAATAAATATGGGTATGACCATGAACGTTATTTGCAGCAAAAAATCCTTTATTATACTCATCTTCGTTACCTTTTCTTTTCTATTAAAAATCTAGCACTGTTTCCATATTATACTTTAGCGCTGTATTTTGTCGACTATTGTTCTTTTGAATGAAAAAAAGTAGTATTTCTTTCTCCCTATATTTGATATCTTATAAATAACATACTGAAAAACAGATCGTGAGGGCTGCTGCAATGATCTTAACAAAAAGAAGACGTGAATTTTTGGATCAAATTTGCCGACAATATCATACAACCAATCTTCCTGTACATTATTCTGAGGTGGCCGAAGCAATTGGTGTGAGTAAATGGACAGCGTACGATGTGCTAAAAACCCTTGAAAGCCAAGGTCTTGTAAAAAGAAACTATTCTACTAATGAAAATGAAACAGGGCGTTCAGTTGTGGTCTTCTCTCCTACTGAAATGGCAGAGGAAATGTTTCAAAAAGAACGAAGAGAAACATCAAATATGGAAGAATGGGAAGCAATTCTAAACCATATGACAGAATTAATTGAGAATCATCAAAATCTACCCTTAATGGATGCGATTCATAATATTATCACTCGCATGAAAACAGTAGACGTTAAGCTGGAATTTTGTGCATACTTTCTATGTGTCCTGATTTTATATTTAAATAGCTTAGGAACAACTGTTAAGAGTCTCACCGTCAACATGGTCAATGCGTCACCAGAAACCAAATTAAAACTTACTGTTTTCGTCGGTGCGGTTATAGGAATGATCATTCAGTCTGTCGGTGATGAGTTAAGTCCTGAAATGATCACCTTGGTACAACAATTTTTCGATAATGTTAATCAACTAAATGGAGAGGAACTACAGTTATTGATAGCGTTTATCGAGCAAAGCTAATAACTCACTTCCCCTTCATTACTATTGTAAGTCAGTCAGGACTCCACTGTCTGACTATTTTTTTATTTTGGAATTAATTTTATTCTATATATATAATTTTCTGAATATTAATTATATTCATAAGACTCTCTTGACAATCATCAGATAATCAAGTTATATATGTTGTATACCCTTTTGTTTTTTGGTCTTTTGGGTAAGTTTAACCCACTTTTTGGGTCTTTTGTGTATCCTCCAGATTTACATATACTTCGTAGACTACTATAAAAGGCAATCCTATATTTTTATAAAAGCGAGGTAATGTTATGTATAAAGTCTATTGCAGATCCTTTCAAGGAGTAATGAAAACTACCTCCTACTTCTTACCCTGGAGGGAGCCTGAATTATTAGAGGGTGAAAACAGTTTATATGAATTGCCACAACGAATCAAAAATCAAAATATTGAAAGCGTTCTAATCGTTACCGACAAAGGTATTGTATCTGTTGGATTAATAGATAAATTTCTTGAAGCCTTACGTGTTGAAAAAATTAAATTCGTTATGTTTGACAAAACCGTACCGAACCCGACAATAGAAAACATCGAGGAAGCTTTAAAATTGTATCACTCTAACAATTGTAGCGGGATTGTTGCTTTCGGCGGGGGCTCACCCATGGATTGCGCGAAAGGTGTGGGGGCACGGGTGGCTAGACCTAATAAAACCATCTCCCAAATGAAAGGTATATTGAAGATATTGAAAAAAATGCCGCCCCTTTTTGCCGTTCCTACTACGGCTGGTACAGGAAGTGAAGCCACCATTGCAGCGGTGGTATCGAATAGTGAGACGCATGAAAAATATGCATTAATGGATCCTTCTCTCCTCCCACATGTGGCTGTATTAGATCCTTTGTTAACGGTTAACCTTCCCCCTCATATCACTGCCGCAACGGGAATTGATGCTTTGACACATGCGGTTGAAGCCTATATCGGGAGAAGTAACACCAAAGATACAAAGAAATACAGTATTGAAGCCGTAAAGTTGATTTTTGAAAATCTGTATGAAGCCTATTCCAATGGGACAAACATAATGGCACGTAAAAACATGCAAAAAGCGGCCTATTTGGCAGGAATGGCATTTACTAGAGCGTATGTTGGTTATGTCCATGCAATTGCACATACACTAGGTGGTTTTTATTCCGTACCGCATGGTCTGGCAAATGCCGTCATTTTACCATATGTACTAGAGTATTATGGGGATTCGGTCTATCAGCCGCTTTCAGAGCTTTCTGATTTAGTTGGACTCAGTCAACCTGACGATACCATTGAGCAAAAAGCTCGTAAATTCATTGATGCCATAAAGAAACTGAACGAAAAATTAGAAATACCAAAAAAGATCAGCGGAATTATCGACAATGATATCCCAGTGATGGTGGATCGAGCTTTGAAGGAAGCCAATCCCCTCTACCCTGTACCGAAAATTCTTTATAAAGAGGACTTGGACACACTTTATCAACAAATTAAGGAATAAGATGCATGCATTTCATTACTGCTGAAATGTCAAATATAGCAAGGTGGTTGAAGAAAAATGGAAAACTATAGCTCCCTAGTAGCTAAACAAAAATCTTACTTTCGAACGGAAATGACAAAAGACCTTGCTTTCCGCCTCGATGCGCTTCAGAAGCTGCGAGCAGCTATTAAAAATAATGAAAACAAACTAATGGAAGCACTTAGAGCAGATTTAAACAAATCTGAGTTCGATGCCTATACCTCTGAAATTGGTTTTGTTCTAGAAGAATTACGATTTACGATTAAACATTTACGTTCTTGGGTGAAGCCTAAACGAGTGAAAACACCGCTCACCCATATCGGTTCAACTAGCTACATTTATTCGGAACCATATGGTGTAACGTTGATTATCGCTCCATGGAATTATCCGTTTCAGTTAGCCATAGCACCTTTAATCGGCGCCATAGCGGCAGGAAACTGCGCCGTTATTAAGCCTTCAGAGTTAACACCAAAAACATCTGAATTACTAGGTAAAATGATAAGAGAGTTATTCTCTGAGGAGTTTGTTGCTGTTGTTCAAGGTGGTGTAGAAACTAGTCAGGCGTTGCTGCAGGAGAAATTTGATTATATCTTCTTTACCGGAAGTGTCCCTGTTGGAAAAGTGATTATGGAAGCTGCCGCGAAAAACTTGATTCCTGTTACATTAGAGCTTGGTGGTAAGAGCCCTTGTATTGTACACGAAGATGCCAATATAAAACTTGCTGCCAAACGAATTGCTTGGGGAAAATTCACTAATGCCGGACAAACCTGTATTGCACCTGACTACTTATACATTCATAAAAATATCAAAGATCAATTCCTTCAACAATTTAAAGAGACAACATTGGAATTATACGGGAGACAACCGATAAATAATCCAAATTTTACTCGGATTGTAAGTGACCGTCATTTTGATCGATTAACTTCCTTCTTAGATAATGGAAAACAGTTTATGGGAGGTCAAACAAATAAAGACAAACTAAGTATTGAACCGACCGTTCTTACTCAAATCACTTGGGATGATCCGGTTATGCAGGATGAAATTTTTGGTCCGATCCTTCCCGTACTTGAATACAGTGATTTACATGAGGTGATTGAGGGAATTCACCGTCACCCAAAACCGCTCGCCCTTTATATTTTTACAGAAAGCAAAAACCTCCAACAAGAGGTTATAAACAGCGTCTCTTTTGGTGGAGGATGTGTGAACGATACAGTTTACCACTTTGTCTCACCTTACCTGCCATTTGGCGGTGTGGGAAATAGCGGCATCGGTGCTTATCATGGAAAAGGGAATTTTGATACGTTCTCCCATAATAAGAGTGTCCTTAAGCAAACGACCTTATTCGATATCCCCTTTCGCTATCCGAATGTTAAAAATGGACTACAAAAAATTAAGCTCTTTATGAAATAAAACAACTCGGCCTCTGATAGAGTGCCGAGTTGTTTATTGTTGCCTTTATTCATTTACTACTTGTTTCTTCCCTTTTCTCTTCAATTTCATTAATGTTTCATACACAATCGGAACAATCAACAGCGTGAGTAAGGTAGAACTTGTTAACCCACCAATTACAGTTACACCCAAGCCTTTTGTGATTAAACCGCTACCTTCAATTCCCACTGCAAGTGGAATAAGGGCACCAATGGTTGCAATAGCAGTCATAAGAATCGGGCGAACACGCGTTCCAGCCGCTTCAATAATAGCATCTCTTGTAGATAAACCTTCATTTTCTTTATGAATGACACGGTCTATTAAAACAATCGCATTGGTTACTACGATTCCTATTAACATGAGTGCGCCTATCATTGCAGATACGCTCAAGGTTTCTCCAGCAATCAGTAACCCAATCAAACCACCAATAATTGTAAATGGCAGAGAGAACAGAATAGCAAATGGGGCTAATCCGCCTCCAAATGTGATAACAAGGACTAAGTAAACAATCGCAATTGCTGCGAGCATCGCAAGTCCAAGTTGTTTGAAAGAATCATTAATATCTTCCGTTACACCGCCCATTGAAACATCCACATTCGCTGGAATGCCAAGCTTATCTACTTTTTTCTGTACTGCAGTTGAAACTTTTGCTACATCCTTCGTTTTAATCTCACCCGTTACATTCGTATAAATACGACCATCTCGACGTTTTATCGTATCTGATGTATTTCCTTCTTTAATTTCCACAACGTCTTTGATTGGAACAGTCACTCCAAGTGGTGATGTTAGAGTCTTATCTGTTAATTCATGAATATCAGAATATCCCTTCTTCTCCACATCTACATAGACATTTAATTCTTTATTATCTTTTTTTATAGTTGTTAATACCTGGCGTTGTCCATTAGCGGAAAGCTCCATGCCAATTTGGGCTGCTGTCAGTCCAAGTTTACTAAGCTTTTCTTGATTAGCTACAAGCGTATATTCATCATACGTAGCAGAAATACCTGTTTTTACGTTGGTAAGTGAGTTATTGTTCTTCATGATCTTTTCAATCTGGGTGACTATAGGCTTAATGTCATCGATCGTATCACCATAAACATTGAGTGCCAGTTGGTTACTTGAGCCCATACCAGAAAAGTCTTGTTTCCCCCACTCACCTTTATCGTTTCTATCCTTTAGTGCCTTAATAACATTTTCTGTCTCTTTATCAAAATTCTTCGTGTCTTTATCGTAACCAACGAAAAACATGGCAGAATTACTTTCACCAGGATTCATTGGATTCTCTCCACCAACAGAAAACTGTATATCCTTTACGTTCTTTCTTTTACTTAAAAATTCATTGGCTTCTGTGGCAATTCGTTCTACATCTTCTATTGTTTGTCCTGGAGCAGGCTTGTAGGTCGCCACAATCATTTTCTGTTCATCAGAAGGTAAAAAGCTCACTCCAATAACAGGAACAAGGAACAAACTTCCCACTAACATCAATATTGCCAAACCAGACGTGATAAGTTTATGATTTAACGCCCATCTTAGAACCTTTCTATATCCTGAAGCTAATTTATTGGGCTTGCCTTCCTCGTGAATGTGTTTTGAGGTTACACCCTTCTTAAAGAGGGAATGAGCCATCATTGGAACAACTGTAATTGCTACTAATAAGGAAGCAAGTAGCGAGAAAACTATGGTTAATGCAAATGGCAAGAACATTTCTCCAATCGGTCCCTTAACTAAACCTAATGGAAGGAACACTGCAATAGTAACAATGGTAGAAGACATAATTGGCATAAACATTTCTCTTGTGGCTTCTACAATAAGTTCTTTACCAGTTAACTTTTCATTTTGTAAGGACATTCTTCTAAAAATATTTTCAATGACAACGATGGAGTCGTCAATTACGCGACCAATTGCAACGGTCATTGCACCAAGCGTCATCATATTAAGTGTGATATCCATTTGTTTTAACAGTAATACAGCAATAAGTAGTGATAGCGGAATAGATACGACTGAGATAATTGTAGTTCGGAAGTTTCTTAAGAAAAGCAAAATGATAATCATGGCAAAAATAGCACCAAATATAGCTTTATCCAACATCGTTGAAACAGATTCTTCGATTGGTTTTCCCTGATCAAATATTGGGGTAACCTTTAAGCCATCAATCTTTTTCTCTAACTCACTTAGTTGGTCTTTTACCGCGTTAACGACATCGACTGTATTGGCATCTTGCGCACTTACAATTTGTAATCCAATGGATTCCCTACCGTTGGTTTTAGATATGGACTCTGCTTTACCAACCACTTCAACCGAAGCGATATCCCTTAATTCAATTGTTGGAATACCAGCCTGTTTTGGGGTATTTTGCCCTTGCATGGATGGTACACCAGTTGGGTTTTGCTGTTTCCCTTGTGTAGGGGAGGTATTTCCCGTCATCCCTTGCTGTTGTCCAGCTGAAGATGGAATCACCGGTATTTTTAAAGACTTTAACTCTTCAAGCGTCTGGATATTTCCATCAACTACTACTGACTTTTGTGTATCCTTGAAAGTATACAAACCGAGTGGAAAAGAAATATCAGATGCTTTAATTAAATTGCGAATCGTATCTTCCTGTAATCCATATTGTTTTAATTTATCCTGGTCAAATCTTAATTGAACTTCATCTATTTGCTGACCAGAGATTTGAACCGAACCAACTCCATCAATTCCTTTAAGTTCCGGAACAATTTTCTTTTCCACCGTATCAGTTAATTCAGCTAATGATTGTTTTTTATTGGAAATGCTTAATGACATTACAGGTATGGATGAAAAGCTTAAACGTGATACTTTTGGTGCTTGGACACCATCTGGTAATGTAAGATCATTTAATGCCTCTTTTACTTCGTTTTGGGCCTTTTCCATGTCTTTATCAAAATTGTATTCTATTTGTATGGAAGAAGCATTTTGAAACGAAGATGAACTTACCACTGAAACTCCATCTAAATTCTTTACTCTACTTTCAATAGGTTCTGTTACCTTCTCAGCAACCTGCTCTGGAGTAGCTCCTGGATAGACGGTCAAAACAGTAACGAGAGGTGTATTGATATTTGGAATCGTTTCAAGCTTCATATTCATACCTGAATACAGACCGGCTACTGTTACAATAATCGTTAATAACCATACAGCAAACTTATTCTTCAATGAAAATTGAATGATTTTTTTCATATATTTCTCCTTATTTGTAATGTTGTTGACAATTAAAATGAATTCGTCTAGCATTTGACTATATTGAACAAAACTAATGTTACTGACCGGACAGTCATAAGTCAAGAAATAAAGTTGTTTTTATATAGTATTATGATGTTTATATGGAGGGTTTATTTTGAATGAGAAGGAAAAATTAATAATTGAATCAGGAATGAAGCTTTTTGCTACGAAGGGTTTCTCCTCCACTTCTATTCAGGAAATTGCAACTGATAGCGGTATATCAAAAGGAGCTTTCTATTTACACTTTAAATCAAAGGATGAGTTATTATTTGCCATACTTGAGTTTATCTTCGAGACAGTTCATTCAAACATCCTAAAGTTCGAACATTCGGATTTACCTTCACGCGAAAGGTTTTGTAAGCAGCTATCCTCTCTCATGGGGACCTTCATGGGACATAAAGAATTTTTTATCATGCTTTCAAAAGAACAAGCCATACCTCGAAATGATGAAATCAAAAAGCTATTATTTAAAAAGCAATTTGAAACACACCAGCTTTTTCGAAATGGATTAATATCCATCTATGGAAAAAATATCGAACCCTTTTCAACAGATCTATCAATGATATTAGAAGGACTATTTCATTCCTATATGAGGTTAATCATATTTGAACCAGCTGAATTTGAATTGGAAGGTCTAACCCAATTTCTAATGAGAAGAATGGATAGCATTGTAAAGGATATTACTGCTGAAAAACCATTTATATCTGAAGAGAAATTGGAAAAGGTGATACAAAAATCCATGGACCTATTTGGCAGTACCGATATCAGCGAAATCGTACAAAAAATGAGAAATGAATTAGAGCAGTTCGAAAATAAAGAAGCACTAGAAATATCGCTTGACGTATTAGAAGAGGAAATGAAGCGAGAAAATCCTAGAAAACCGGTTATTAAAGGAATGCTCACCAATTTTAAAGAAACCGAGGAATTTAAAGGGTATGTGAGAGTGATTTCTTCCTTTTACAATCTTTAATTGGTGGATTTTAAAACGCGGAATGAATACTATTGACTGACTGGACATTCAGAGTTATAATTTCTGACTGGGAGGTCAGCCATAAATGACAATATAAAACCAACTAGATTGGAGATAAAAAGATGGAAATACAACAAAAAGGGATCAATACACGATTAGTCATTACTGGACTAATTATCGGAATGTTCTTTAGTGCTCTTGAACAAACAATTGTAGGAACTGCTATGCCTACTATTATTGCTGAACTCAATGGATTTAAAATTTTTGCTTGGGTGACAACAGCCTATATGATCACATCGACAACAATCGTACCTGTTGTCGGTAAATTATCAGACCTGTATGGCAGGCGTTTTCTTTATCTACTAGGGACCATTATATTCATTATTGGTTCTGGTCTATGTGCAACTGCCACGTCAATGGAACAATTAGTACTTTATCGAGGTCTTCAGGGACTTGGCGGTGGGATGATAATGCCACTTTCACAAACGATTATTGGTGATATTTTCACAGCGGAACAACGTGCAAAATGGCAAGGAATATTTGGCGGTCTATTTGGATTAAGTTCTGTAATTGGTCCTTTCCTAGGAGGACTTATTGTGGATCATATCAGTTGGCATTGGATATTCCTTATTAATGTACCTTTCGGATTATTGTCTGCTTTATTAATTTTTGCTGGACTGAAACATGAAAATGTTGGGAAAAAGGATAAGGTAAGTATCGACTACTTAGGTATTGTTACCTTAATACCTGCAATTGTCTTATTACTGCTTGGTTTAACCTTTGGCGGAGATAAGTTTGAATGGCTGTCAACGAAATCTTACTTGATTTTTGGCGGAAGCATTGTACTGTTTATTCTCTTTGGCTTTATTGAGAAAAAAGCGGAAGAACCAATTTTAGATCTTTCTTTGTTTAAAAATAGAATTTTTGCAACGATGAATGGGTTAGGATTCTTGTTAGGTCTTGGAATGTTTGGAGCAATCATGTTCGTTCCAATGTTTATGCAAGGAATTTTAGGTGTTTCTCCAACTCAAGCGGGCTCGACTATGACACCTATGATGATCGCCATGATCGCTGCGAGTATCCTAGGCGGACAACTGCTCCTTAGATTCACTTTCCGTACGGTGTTAACAGCTGGTATGTTACTAGCATCTGCTGGGTTCTTTTTAATGAGTACGATGGGACTTGAATCTAGTGAGTTTACTGCCTATGCATATATGGTTGTTCTGGGGTTAGGTATGGGTCTAGTCATGCCAACATTGATGATTGCTATTCAGAATGAATTTCCAAAATCTCAGCTCGGAACAGTTACTTCGGCGTCCACCTTCTTCCGTTCGATTGGTGGCACTATCGGAATCACCATTTTGAATTCTGTTATGAATCATTCATTAGGAACAAAAATGGTTGAAGCGGCAAATAATGCAGATAATCCAATCGCCCAGGCTGCATTAACCAAGCTTTCTGAAAAAACGGATGTATTATTTGGTTTATTGATCAACCCGGGTTTGTTAAAATTGCCAAGTGACATTCAAAAGATGGTTATTCATGGTATTCAAACTGCATGGTCAGAATCGTTTACAACAGTATTCTTAACAGGTCTTATCTTTATTTCGATTGGAATTTTAGTCGCGTTATCTGTAGGAAAAGGTCGTATTAAGAGAGATAAAGAACTAACAGAAGAAAACGAGCTTCAAGCAAACATACATGGGCAGGAAGCAACTGAATAAACAGTTAAAAAACCTCGGCAGGTTCACATATGCCGAGGTTTTTCTATCCCTTTTTTTATAGTTCAAACTCCCATTCATCCTTCAGAATCAAATAAAGGACAAGAAGCATATTTTCTAACTCCTCTTCCGTTTTCCCCTCTGTCTCAAACTTGATTTTGGGTAATAGAATATCTGCAATTTGTTTTGTTAAATCACGCCTATCATTCAACGATAACTGATGAAATCGGCGGGAGTATGTACTGATTAGTTTCCATTCCTTCATACCTAAAGATTTCAATGACCAATCATCAATGGACAGGTCATTTACTGTTAATCCTCTGGCTTGTATTTCCTTCTCAATGGGTGAAAGTTTTCTTTTCATTTTTGCTTTCCGCTCATGAACTACCATGGTCCCCGCAACAATATCTCCAAGCCTTTTATGTTTGGAATGGAAAAAAATCATGATCATACCAAGAAAATAGCTAACTGGCAGTGAATCAACAATGCGCATCAGGTTTCGAATAAAGCTCGAAAGTAAGGTGATACTGTGGCCAGTTTCCTGAATGACTCGAATCCCAATTAATTTCTTTCCAATCGTCCGTCCACCTGAAAAGAACTCAAAAGCGAAGAAGTAACCCCCATTCAATATAAACAGGAGAATAATTGTAATAGCAAGAGGAATTGAATTATCCATAATATAAAACGACAAGGATGACATTCCGCTCATAACTACAAAAAGGACCACTAAAATGATGACATTGATGGTCATTAATAATAATTGATCAATGATAAAGGCTGCTGCCCTGCTTCCCAAACCTGCAAGCTGAAACTGAAGGGATACGTATTCAGGTGTTTTTATATCTAAATGGTCTTCATTCAACAGGAATCCCCCATCTCTATCTAGAATATTTCTTTAGTTGTTTCAATTTACTAACAAAATTACTATAATTAGGTGGATAAGAAAGTTTTAATAGAATGAAAAGTTTACTAAATGCCAAACCAAGAAGGTGTCAATATGAATGTTAAACAATTTGTTAAAAAGCACCGTGATGAGTGGAATCAGCTAGAGCTATTGGTCACTTCCCTAAATAAAAGCAGAAAAAGTATTACCGGTGATACCATTATTCAATTCCATCGGCTTTATCAAAAAGCTGCTCAAAATCTTTCGTATAGTCAAACATACTTTCCTGATGATGATGTTACCTTTTACCTAAACGGACTAGTTGCAAAATCACATAACCTTATGTATAAGGATCAAGTATCGAGTATGAAGCAAATTCGTTATTTTTTCAGCACGAAGTTTATTGGATTATTAATCGAACAATGGAGATTTGTTGTCACTGCCATGATTCTTTTTACCATCGGTGCTATAGGCAGCTTTCTATCCGTATTGAATGATCCCTTACATATTTATTCCATTCTCCCTGCAGAAATTGCTCAAGGAGTTGACCCTGAACAACTTGGAAATAGAAATGGTGCAGTTGATTCCTCGCTAATGTCAGCAAGCATTATGACGAATAATATCAAGGTGGCCATTTTAGCCTTTGCAGGGGGAATCACATTTGGTCTGTTGACGGTTTATTTACTTGTCTATAATGGCATCATCATTGGGTCACTCGCCGCACTTTTTTGGCATCACAATAAGTCCTATGATTTTTGGGCCTATATCGTTCCACATGGAATGATTGAGCTTACAGCTATTTTTATTGCCGGCGGAGCAGGATTGTTAATGGGCTATAAGCTCTTTGTTCCTGGCCACTTTTCAAGGGGCTTTCAATTAAAACAACAAGCGATTCGGTCTGTTCAGCTACTTCTTGGAACAATCCCATTATTTGTTATTGCTGGATTAATCGAGGGCTTTATCACACCAGCAGCCATCTCATTAGAAGCTAAGTATATTGTTGCTTGTTTAACTGTGCTCAGTTTAGTTCTATATGTTGTTATTGGTAAGCTGTTACTTATAAAAAATGAGCCTACAAAAGGTTTTGATTCATAATGTCGATATACTGAGATACTACAGTAATCGCCAATTTCTCCTCTAGGGCCTCAATCATTTGGAGGCCCTGCTTTTCCCACTTGATTTTCTCCCGCTTCTTAAAAAGTAACTGTTGTTGGGCCATACTTTTTACCATGGCAGCATGTACATCCTTTGGTTCTTCATTCCTTCTTTTTAATAGGGTCTCATCTTCAATACCTACCATTAAAAACATATGTCGTTGTCTAAGACGCTTTAAGTAAGTAAGTGCACTCTCCTCATGAAGAAAGGTGCGCACATCACTAAATAAAAGCAAGAGACTTCGTTTCTTTTGTACCGTTTCTAAGTACTGTAGTACTGAAGCATAATTAGATTCTGTTGCGTCGACATTTATATTATAGACGGCCTTAAGAATCACCTGTAAATGAGCCATCCCCTTGGCAGGAGGCACAAAAACCTTTATCTTTTTTGAAAAAGCAAGGACAGAAACATAATCGCCTTTTTGTAGAGCCGCCGCCGCTACAGTTAACGCAGCTTCTAAGGATTTTTCTAACCGATTTCCCTTTTTGAGTTCTGCTCCCATCATTCGTCCACAATCAATTAATAAAGTAATATACTTTCCGTGCTCTGGTTCATAATCATTTGTCATAACTTCCTGTAGCTTTGCAGTTTGGCGCCAATTTATTTTCCGAGGGTCATCGCCTACTACATAACTTCTTATTTTTGAAAAATCACCCACACCACTTCGATGTTTACGAATTTGCAAACCCTCATTGACAAGAAACCTTTGTGCATTGGCTAAATACTGCTTTGTCTCTGTTAGATCTGGTATCACTTTTACTGAATCTTTAATCTCTAGAGTGCTCTGTTTCTCCCATAATCCAAGGAAACTTTTATATCGAAAATATAGTTTAGAAATATCATAATTCCCTCTTTTTGTGGCAGTCATTTCATAGGTTACCTGTACAGTAGATTTTCTTGGTATCTCACCCAAGAGGGGAAACGATGTGTTGAATGATTGTGGCAAACCATCAATTATTCGATAGGTAAGAGACCAGCCTGATGTATTTGTTACCTCGATCACTGTCTTATAATTCAAGCCTCTTTCTAACTCCTCCGGTAAAGATCGTTTAAAAGTTAATTGTGCCTTTTTAGGAGAAAAAAACAAATCAAGGAAACTCGCTACTATCATCATAATATCAACCGTAATAATAGATACCCATGATATTTCTAATACGCTGCCAATTACCAACAGAATTGATAGGATCATGGCAATAAGCATGAACCTTTTCGTTGGAAGAATCCCTCTATCTTGGAACAGGAACCGACCCCACAAGCTCTTCAATGATTTGGTCAACGTTTGCTCCCTCCAATTCCACATGTGGAGATAACTGTACCCGGTGTCTTAAAGCTGGCTTTGCAACCATTTTGATATCATCAGGTGTTACGTAATTCCGGCCATGTATGTATGCCCAAGCCTGCGCTGCCTTCCCTATTGATATTCCTGCACGCGTGCTTGCCCCAAAACGGATGGAATCTGACTCCCGTGATCTCCTTACAATCTGCATAATATAATCTAAGACATTTTCTCCTACTGTCACTCGCTCAATTTCCTGTCTAATCGTTTGAAAAGTATTCATATCTAAGAAGGATTCTACTTGATTTTCAGTAAAACGCTTTTCAATCACTTGTTGTAATACCTTCTTTTCCTCCTCAAACGACGGGAAGTTAATTTGTAGTTTGAATAGGAAGCGGTCCTGCTGTGCTTCTGGTAGAGGGTATGTACCTTCAAATTCAATTGGATTTTGGGTGGCGACGACAAAAAACACTTCCGGCAATGGATACGTTTCACCTTGAATCGTCACTTGTTTTTCTTCCATCGCTTCTAATAAAGCTGCCTGTGTCTTTGCAGGTGTGCGATTAATTTCATCTGCAAGGAGAATATTTGTAAAAATAGGTCCCTTAAGTGTTTGAAACGCACTTTCTTTCATGTTGTAAATGGTACTTCCAGTAATATCACTTGGAAGCAAATCAGGTGTAAATTGAATCCTATTAAAGTTTCCTCCAAGGAAACTCGCCAGTGTCCTTACCATTTGTGTTTTACCAGTACCTGGAACTCCTTCTAGTAAGACATGTCCTCCAGCTAATATAGCTGACAATAAGAGTCTTAGATTGAGTCCTTGACCTAAAATCCGTTCCTCATATTTTTCTAAGAAGGATGTTAAAACAGTTTTCATCCCTCATTCACCTCTTTCCTTAATCGATCTAGCTTTTTAGACCAAAGCAAGTATTCTTGTTGACTAATCTTTTCTTTTTCTAATATTATTTCTAATCCGTTTATAAAGGAATGAATCTCACTACTCGGCATTAGCTTCCATTTCTTCTCCAACAAACTGATGGAATCCCTCCACTCTTTGCTATAGGGGATCCGCCAATGTTCCTGTAGCATGTGTTTCACATAATCAGCCTGAATCCTAATGGAATCCTGATACCTTCTGCCCCGTAAATACCAAGCGGTCAAGGCTTGGATTCCCTCATCACTAAATCGAACGGATTCTTCTCTTGGGGTAAAAATAGGTCCAAAGCGTTTTCCTTTATTCCATAGCCATAGAATAATGATGAGAATGCCTTGAAACAGCATTATTAAGAACCACATTGGATATACCGCTAATTGGCCAGCTGTACTCTTGCCAGTATGCAGGTATTCATCAAACAAGATTTTTTGAGGTTTACCTTCATCTAGTAGACTTAAAATAATTGGCAAATGATCATGTTTTAATAGCTGTCCATTTGTTATCCATTCAGGGGCAATAGTTACAATCAACTGACCTTGTCCATATGTTCGTTTTAGTGCAACAGTACCTGCAGCATCTTTTAGTAAAAGCTGATCCTTATCGGTGGGATCTAATCGAATAAATGAGTTTATCTCTGCTTTAAAGGAGATATGATTTTGATTATTCAAATTCGATACATCCTGTGATGTTCCAGGAGACTCTTCTGGTCCAGTGTTTATATCAAACATTCCTTTAGGATTGTTTTTAAACAATAAAATGGTATTTCCAGCTTCCATAAAATCTACATACGCTTTCGTTTCTTTTTGATCGGGAGTAAAAAATGGTTCGACCATTACAAGAAGTTGATTGCTTTCTCCTTTTGGCAGTATGTCAGGAGAATAGGACCAGGTTTTACCTCCTATTTCATTCTTTACATATGTATAAAATGCTTTCACACCGGTTGGAGCAGGAGAGTCAGAAACGTAACTTGGATAACTCTTTGGCTTTTGCGAAAAAATGAAAAAACTTATAAGAATAAATAAAAAGAGTAAAACAGTCAGCCCAATCCATGAACGGCTAATTGATGGAAGTTTTCTCAAAGCTCTCCTATCTCCTTTCTCTTAGGTGTTCAACTTCATGTTCAGCAAGCCACTTGTTAATTTCTATCGAAAAATTTCTATATTCTTCTTTGCTCACTTTTCTTTCACCATAAGTCACTTCATCAAAAAAATTGGCTAGGAGGAAAAATTGGTCTGCCCGAAATTGATGTATTTTCCGAAGTTCTTCATAATACTCCCAATTTGTTTTCCATATCCTCGCTTCAAGCCATTCCTTATCATGGAGATATAAAAGTAAGGCCAAAAATAAATGACGGGTTGAAAGTGTGTATTCTCCCTGTTCTTCCTGTTTTTTCGCCTCTTCTATATGTTTTTGATAGGACCAATTCATTTCCTTTAATGATTGCAGAGGTTTTTTCTCTCGAAACGTCCGGTTCCGTCTAATGTTACGAACCATAAAAAATGTAAAAATTAACAAAAAAAGAACAACTACTACGATAATACCAATAAGAACTGGTCCTGAAGCGCTGCTTGCTGATTCCATGGAAGGAAACAGCTTAGACAATCGGTCCGCGACCCATTCCTTTGCTTTTTCCCACCAGGTCTCTAACAATCCTTTGGTACCATCTTGGTAGACCCTATATTCCTTACGGTTTAATATATTTTCTAACGTGTCACGAGCTTTGCTTGGATCAAGCATTTTCATCACCTAGCTTACTTTAGGTATTTACTTTACCAGGTTATAATCATCAATCATTTCTTTTAAATCATCAGCATCATGTCTGAGCTTTAAATCAAGATACATAACACCATAGCCAACTGAAAAAATCAAGGTTGTAAATAGTGTAGCAATATTTGAAATAATACTTAATAGCACACTATTCCCTAAAATAATTCCAAACGTCATTTGAACGGCGAAACCGATACTTGAAATAATCAAATAAAAAACGATATATAGCCCCATTAATGGCCATGTTCTTTTTTTCGTAAGTCTCCAGCTTCTAGCCATACCTGGTGATTCTTTATCTAATACCACAGAACCGAAATAAAAGCTCCAACGGGTCAAAAGCAGCCCAACTGCAACTGCACATCCCAAAAACAATAAGATGGCACCTAGAATACTTATTACAGGATGGATTTCAACGCCAATAACTACTATTAAAGTAATGATAATAATCGGAACTAAGATAATAGCAAAAACGATTAATCCAAATAAAATACTACTTCCAATCATCGGCCAAAATCGGGAAAAGGCCTGTTTAATGACAGTACCAACCGTATATTCTTCATTTTTTCGTACATGATCAATTGCAAAAAGAATAGCTGCCTCAGCCACCGGACCTAATATGAGGCTAATTAGGCCCACCAAGATCACGCCAACGTCTGCTCCCAAACTGCTTGAATCAAATGTTCCTGTTTCTTCAAAGCTAGATAGCATCTGTTCATACCAAGCACCACCTGTACCAACTGCTCTAAAAAAACTTGTTCCAGAAGCTAACTGGACTATAGCTTCTAGTAAATATAAAGGTCCCATTAACAATAGTAGAATACGGAAAAAGTCCTTAAAGCGGCTTTTACTTAAGCTAAAGGTATGATCAAGAATTTCACCAAATCCTTTTGGTTTATTAAACTTTGTATCCAATTTGAACCCTCCTAGAATGAAATGGCAAATCTGAATTTATATAGCCTTAACTCTTTACTTTTTTGCAACCTGGTCTTTATTTTCATATACTAACCATTCAGAGCCATTAATTTTATTTGAAGCATTAATTATCTTGTTCTTAACACGGTCGTGCTCAGTACCCGTTAATAAAGTTGGTTGATAGTTATTCCTTGAAGAAACCGATGAAATAGAAAATGGAACGATATTAATTTCCTTTTTGTCTGTAAGTAACCCATTCTTCAAATGAAACGTTTGTTGAAACACAAATGTGTCCTTATCTTTAGGGTTTCTATTCCCACCAAACATGAAATTCCCAAGACTATAGACAATAAACTTACCTTTATACTCTTCTATACCTTGCACAACATGTGGATGATGACCCAATACCAAATCCGCACCACTATCGATGGTAAAATGAGCTAATGATTGCTGTGACCCTTCTGGTACGTAATGCCCCTCGTTTCCCCAATGATAATGGACAAGAATTATCTGGACACCCTGATCCCTTAGGTTTTTAATATCCTGAGCCGTTCTATTGCGAACTTCTGCTGTATCATTCCAGCCTTCATATCCTAAAGCCCCAATTTTCACGCCTTTAACCGTGGTAATAAATTGATGATCGTATCCAAAATAACCGATTTTTTGACTTTTCAATGTATTAATGGTATCAGAATACCCTTTCTCAAGATAATCATGGATATGATTGTTTGCTAGATTGACAGCTTCAATCCCTCCAAGCTCTAAAATTTGTGCGTACGATGGGTCACCTTTAAAGCGGAAAGTCTTTTGTGCTTTTTGAGTGGCATTTGTTAAGGTTGTTTCTAGATTAACAGTTGTGAGGTCGTCGTTCTTAAAAATATCATTTAACCCTTTTACAAAATAAGCTAAACCGTTTGCAGAGGCGGTCTTGACGAAGGAATCGCTATAAGTAAAGCTTTCATCTGTTCCAAGCGTAAAATCACCGGCTGCACTAATTTTAATACTAGTTTCTGTAACTGGTTCTGGAGTAGCAGTCTGGTTATCTTCTTTCTTTTCTTCCTGTTTGGTTTCTTCTTTCGCCTTTGCTTTTGTATTCTGCTCCGTAGATATTGATTCTTTTTTCACTAATTTTGTAGAAGCTTGTTCTGAGTTTATGCCCATGAAATAATACGCTCCAGCGGAAGCAATAAAAACTAAGAGGATCATGAGGATAATATTCCGTCTTTTTTTTGGCGATCGATGGCGCACTAATCTGGTTTCTGTCCCTTTTTTATCTGTCTCTTCATTCATAAATGCAATTAACCCCTTTAATATTTTTCTAACTTTCTTAATTCTATAACAAATTCTTACAATACTCTATCAAAAAAAAACCATGATCCCCTAGTAAAAGGAAGAATCACGGTTTTTGGTAAATTTACAGTTTGGAGAACTCTTCAACTAATTCTTCAAATTTCTTTAATGAGTTTTCAATTGGATAGGGTGACGTCAAATCTACACCAGTCTTCTTCATTAACTCTAAAGGATAATCGGAACTGCCACTCTTTAAAAATTCCAGGTAGGATTGAAGTGTATCCTCATCACCTTCGAGAATCCTAGTTGCCAAATGAATCGCTGAAGCAAAACCAGTTGCGTACTTATAAACATAAAAAGGACGATAGAAATGGGGTATTCTTGACCATCCATATTTTACTTCCTCATCAAATACAAGTTCATTCCCATTGTATTCTCTAAACAAGCTTTCGTAAGTTTGATTAAATACCTCAACATTAAGCGGTGTCCCTTTTTCTGCCTTCTCATGGGTTATCTTTTCAAACTCAGCAAACATCACTTGTGTAAAGAAAGTACCCTTGTATTGATCAATAAAATGATTGAGTAAATGTTTGCGAGCCTCTACATTCTCCTCATTTTTCAATAAATAATTAATTAATAGCACTTCATTAACTGTGGAAGCTACCTCTGCTACAAAAATGCTATATCTCGCTGTTATTTGTGGCTGATGCTCGGAACTTAGTCTGCTGTGTACTCCGTGACCGCATTCATGCACTAAGGTAAATAAACTATCCAAATCATCCTGATGATTCAAAAGGATAAACGGATGCACTCCATAAACACCTAAATTGTAGGCGCCTGATCGTTTACCAGGCGTTTCCCGAACATCGATATATCTAGCATCCTTAAACTCCTTAAGAATTTGAATATATTCCTCTCCGAGAGGAGCTAATGCCTTACACATGGTGTCATAAGCTTCCTCATATGAGATTACTTGCTTCACTCCACTTACGAGTGGAACACTCATATCGTATTGGCGAATTTCATCTAACTTTAATTTCTCCTTACGGATTTGTGTATATCGATGCAATGGGGCAATATTCTTTTTTGTTGTTTGAATTAAGTTCTCATATACGTCCTTCGGAACTTTATCACCAAATAAAGATTTTTCAAGTGCAGATGGATATTGTCGTATTTTAGCTAAAGTAACATTATTTTTTATGGCAGCTGCAAGAGTTGATGCAATAGAGTTTTTTAATTGAACATACGGCTGATAATATGCCTTATAAGCTTCTCTTCGCTTCTCTCGATTTTCATTCTCAATGAGCTTTGCGTACATTCCCCTAGTTAACTCCACACGTTCCCCATTGTCATTTGTCACGTCCCCGAACTTTATGTCAGCGTTATTCATCATCCCAAACGTATGACTAGGAACAGACAATGCATCACCTAATTGTGATAGTAGTTCTTCCCTTTCCTTACTAAGCACATGTTTCTTATAACGAAAGGATTCCCATAAATCCTCTGCAAAGTATTCAAGCTTTTCTTCTCCTTCAATGTATCTTTTTAAAGTTTTCTCATCTAAGCTTAATAAATAGGGCATAAAGAATGAGGTGGACGAGCTAACCTTCACGCTAAGTTGTTTCGCCCGCTCTAAAAGAGATTGGGCATTTGTATCCCTTGTGTTTTCATCCACTAATAACATGGCAAAAGCGTACAACTTATTAAAATGAAACGATAAAACCTCTCTTTGTTGAAGATACTTATACAAGGTGGGGCCATCATGAATATTTCCGTCATACTCATTCAATTGTAAAGCTATTTGTTCAACTAATTGATACTCTTCTTCCCAATTACTTATATTCGTATAGATATCTGCAAGATTCCACTTCTCATAAACGGGTACTTCGTTGCGGCTTGTATAGGTTTGCATATTAAACCCCTTCCTCGAAAATCATTTTCACAATTATATACCATAAGTGTCTAAATATCCCATTTTTCGAAAAATAAAAAGCAGGTCAGCTTATAATCTGACCTGCTTCTAAATAAATATTTATTACTTAAGAGCTATTAATCTTTCGTTGACCTCTTCTTCACTTAATCCATGCTGAGCCACATAACGGTTCCTTGGGTGAACCCTGCAATCATGAGAACAGCTGCGTAAATGTTTGTGCTCGTTTTCTTCTGAACAAAGGATTTTTCGGTTACATTCTGGATTTGCACAGTTGACATAGCGTTCACATGGCTCTCCAGTGTAGTAGTCTTTTCCTACCACCACATGCTCTTTTTGATTTACAGGGACACTAATACGCTCATCAAACACATAGAGTTGGCCATCCCAAAGATCTCCCTTTACTTCTGGATCTTTTCCATAAGTAACAATACCGCCATCAAGCTGTGATACATCTTCGAATCCCTCTTGAAGCATCCAACCTGAAAATTTTTCACAACGAATGCCACCAGTACAATAAGTAAGAATCTTTTTACCCTCAAACTCTTTCTTATTATCTCTAATCCATTGCGGTAGATCACGGAAATTTAAAATATCCGGTCTAACAGCGCCTCGGAAGTGTCCTAAATCATATTCATAGTCATTTCTAGCATCAATAACCACAGTATCTTCACTCTGCATTTGTTCAAAAAATTCCTTCGGTTTCAAATGCTTTCCAGTCAAAACATTTGGATTAATATCATCCTCTAAACGTAAGGTAACCAGTTCCGATCTAAAACGGACCTTCATCTTTTTGAATGCATGTTCTGATGCTTCATCTATTTTAAAAATTGTTCCAGAAAACAGAGGGTGCTGGTCCATGTATTGGATATAGGCTTCTGTTTGTTCAATAGTACCGGAAACAGTTCCATTAATTCCTTCTGCAGCAATAATAATTCGGCCTTTTAAGCCTAAATCATTACAGAATTGACGATGTTCATTCACCGTTTCTTCAGGATCCTCTATCTGAACATACTTATAATATAATAACACTCTATATTCTTGAGTCATGTTTACCACCTTGCACTTTCCTATAATAAAACGTATAAAACATACGTATTTTTAACATTAACCTTATTACTATATCAAAAACTCGAACTACTTTTCAAATGTCTAAACCTCCGTCTTTGGTTTTTTTAGCTAAAAGGTGGATATTACCAACCTATCTTCCCTGCTTTTTCTGTTACAATTTTCATGGAAGAAAAACGGAGGAGGAACTCATCTAATGAAAAAACATTATAGCCTCCTTGCCCTGGTAATTTCTATTACCTTTATTGGTGGCATTTTTACTGGAGTATTTTTCTCTATTAACAATGAACATTCACAATCTAAAAATATACAAAAAGTAGCACAGTCTGAAATAAAGCCGCAGACAAAGGGCTTACCAGAAGTTAAAAAAGCCGCTTCGAAAGTCCTTATTGGTTATGTACAGGATTTTCGTGATCCCAATATAGTGGATTACAAAAAATTAACACATGTGATTTTTTCTTTTGCTCATCCGACAAAAGACGGAGGGATTTTGCTCAATGGTGATGCTGCTATAGGGAACCTTCGGGCAATGGTTGCTAAAGCTCATAAATATGATACAAAAGTGATGCTGGCTGTTGGCGGTTGGTTTCATATAAACGGCGGCGAATCGTATGAGTATTTCAAAACAGCGATTTCTAATCCTGTTAGCCGAACAAGGTTAGTTAACGAGCTTACTAGTATCGCAGAACGAGAAAAGCTAGATGGTATTGATATAGATTTTGAACACCCTCGTTCTAAAGCAGATGCAAAAAATCTAGCTGCTTTTACGAAGGAATTAAGTACCCAGTTGCATGCAAATAATAAGGAATTATCAATTGCTGTTTACTCCAAAATCCATGCACAAACTCTTACAGAAATTGGCTTTGTGGTGTATGAGCCATCGATGTTCGCCGATGTAGATCATGTCAATATTATGGCATATGACGGACAGTGGGATGGTGGGTATAATGGAGCAAACTTATCACCGTTCCCCTTTACAGAAAAAATTGTAACCTATTGGACTCATTTATTTGAAACATACCATTACCCAACAGAAAAGCTGGTATTAGGTGTACCGCTTTACGCACAACCTGCTGATCCAAAAATTAAACAGGTATCTTATGGGGCCATCATTAACGAAAACCCCGCTAATGCAAACAGTGATACAGTAAAGATGAACGGAACAACCTATTATTATAATGGCGATGCAACGATGAAAAAGAAAACGAAATTGGCACTTGACCACAGCTTAGGTGGAATGATGCTCTGGGAAGCGGGTCTCGATGCACAAGGCTCTCATAGTTTAACTTCATCTATTTACAATGTTTTGAAAGATTCCAATAAGGAACCAGTTAAATACTATACGGTTAAGAAAGATTAAGGATATGAAGCTGAACTCTCTTAAAAAGATGGTTCAGCTTTTTTATTGTTTACTTTTTAGCATCTACATTTACATGACATGAATTTGTCACAAAATATGGCATTTGTCGAATATTTTTCCAGGTTTTTTGAAGGAGATTGTCGAAAAAAGAAGAATAAAATAGGGAGTTGAAAAAAGGAGGAAGAAAGATGAAGAAATTATTAACATTATTATTTGGTGCATTAATCGCTTTATCCCTCTTTGTCACTACGGGGAATACAGCAAAAGCAGCTGAAAATGAGGATTGTGGATGTACACCAGTTGTAGGCGTGGAAAGGAATATTATTGTGGCTGACTTATTAAGCAGTCAAAATTTTAAATCAGCAAAAGAAACGCTTATAACCGCTGGGTATTCTTTCAAAGGGGTAAATCTCATCCAAGTAGCCAAAAACAATAATCAAGATCCAGAGAATCCTGTTACTATTGTTGTTGTTCCTTTTTATACTAGCGATGGAAAAGTTATTATTGCTGGTTTTGTAAATGGTAAATTTGCGGGAGCTCTTAATCCAGAAACAGAATTACCTGTATTACTTCCTTAACAAGGATAAAGGTTCCCATACAGTTGGGAACCTTTTTTTCTAATCCTACTTAAACATAAACTCTTGCATCTTTCTTATCAATTCTATAGGATTTTCGTACATGCTCATATGTCCCGAAGATTTTATCACTGAATGAGTAATATTAGGTTTTGTTACTGAAAATGTTTTCTCTGCAGGGATGATTTGATCTTGTTCCCCTGCTAATAATAGGACAGGTAACTCTGTCTTTTC
The DNA here is from genome assembly GCF_050477885.1 of Neobacillus rhizosphaerae. Taxonomy (GTDB): domain Bacteria; phylum Bacillota; class Bacilli; order Bacillales; family Cytobacillaceae; genus Neobacillus; species Neobacillus rhizosphaerae_A. The sequence continues at coordinate 10,816 of NZ_JBCNAC010000028.1, read as the reverse complement.
TAATATTTGATTACGGTCAGGTCTGTCTTTCATTGCTTGCAATGCATGAATGGTACCCTCTTGTGTCGTACCGTAACCGATCTCTTTTGCCGTTTCTACGTATTTTTCATCTGTATGTTCAGGAGAAAAAAGCTTTGGTACTAACCCATCAATTAGAGGCCGGACTCCCTGCTGCTGCACTTTTTCAATATTTACCTGTCTTCCCTTTTTGGCCTCATCTGAATCTGGATATGCAGTGGAATGAACTAAAGAGAATCCATATAATTGGTCACTGTATTTCTCAGCAAAAGCAAGAGTAATATAACCTCCCAAGGAGTGCCCGAACATCGTTACCTTCTCTAAATCAAGTACATCTATAAGTTCTTTTATCCGATCAACCATCGCTTCAATCGTCGCACCATTTGAAAGTGGTTCGGATTCCCCGTGACCAGGCAAATTTGGTGCAATGACCCGGTAGTTTCTTGATAATTCCGGTATGACCTCTTCCCAATAACGAGAACTACCACAAAAACCATGAAGAAGAACAACTGGCATTCCTTCTCCTTTATCCACATATGAAATCGATGAACCATCAAGTTTTTGAAATTTCACTTCCATCATCCTCACTCCTATCCATTTCACTCTTCTAGTCATATATATACCCAATTTTACCATAAAGAAAGCATTGCTTTTTCAGAGCAATGCCATAGTTTCTTTATATACATATTATCCAATCTGTTCCTCAGTTTGGTCCGTATTCAATAAAGCTCGTTTACTCGGGATTTGAGTTAAATTAGACCTTTTCAATAAGTAATTCATATGTTCAACTGGCATAGATCCATGACCTTTACTGTCGCCAAGAATGAATTGGACAGTGATGCCATTATTACTTGTCACTGTCATTAATTCAGCAGAATTGAAAAAACTTTTGATACTTTGGGAAATTTGATACTTTGAACCCTCTTCAATAAACATGAAAGTCTCCTTTGTAAATATTCTCCATGTTAGTATGCCAAAAATCAATGTTTGCATACATAATTTTTCCAGCAGGTTCATAACAAAAAAAAGAGAGGTATACCTCTCTCTCAAAGTATGCTATTCATCTTCTTCCATCATATCATCAAAAGCCTCAGATACCTTATCAAATTCTTCATCGCTTTCAATCGCTGTAAAATCTCCATCCTCATCTACTTTTAAAAAGAAGATATCAATATCCTCTTCCGTTTCTTGTTTCACTTCGTCTGCAAATGCGACGGCTACATACTCTGAACCTTCAATTGTCATAACTCCAAGTACTTCTACTTCCTGTTCATCGTCATTCTCATCGCTAATTGTAAAAATCTCACCAATTTCAATTTTACTCATGTTCATTCACCCCTAATGAAAAATTTTCTACCTTCAAACAGTATCTCATAAAACCAATGAATTTAATCTAAATCAGTAATCATACTTTTCGAAAATCTCAGCAACATAGTTAAAAATCCGATATAATTGTGTTATTAAGTTTTTTGTAAGGAGAATTCAAATGAATCAAAAAGAGTTAGAAGAAAAGATCATTGAAAATTATCGCGGAGAAGAGAAAATGATGATCCTCGTTTTTGCCCAATGGTGCATTAATCACCACCTTAATCCTGAAGAAGTATACATAAGGGCTTACCCTGATCAAGCAGCCAACCCTGCGTTGAGGGAAGCGATTGAGTTAACCGTACCGAAGGAAGAAGCTGGTGAAGTACCTGATGAAACTCTTCTAGGTGTATTATCCTTGTTTGGAAACGAGGACCTTGCATTCGTAGTGACGGAAGAGATTAAAAAAAGAAAATAAGTTTTTCATGAAAAAGACACCTGAGAATTAATTCAGGTGTCTTCCTTACTTTATAGAATTCCAAGCATTCTTACCGTTTGGGTAATGATTAATGGAACCAAGATGGCGATAACTGTTGGGATAAGGAAAGCCATGAAGGTCCATTTTTTACTTTTTGTTTCTTTGTAAATATTTAGCAAGGTAGTTCCGCATGGATAGTGCAATAGTGAAAATAACATCATATTTAACGCTGTCAGCCACGTCCATCCATGGTCAAGGAAAATATTCTTTAAATCCGCTAAATTATCAACTTCAGTTAAGGAACCTGTTGATAAATACCCCATTAAAAGGATAGGCAAGACGATCTCATTAGCTGGTAACCCAAGAATAAATGCCATCATAATATACCCGTCAAGTCCGAGCATTTTTCCAAACGGGTCTAAAAATTCTACCGCATACATCAAAATACTTGTATCACCGATATAGATGTTTGCGAACACCCATGTGAGGATGGCTGCTGGTGCAGCAACCTTAACCGCACGTACTAAAACCGACCATGATTTAGTTAAAGAGGAGCGTATCACCGTATCAAAAATCTTTGGCTTCCGGTAAGGCGGGAGCTCTAGAGTATAATGTGTAGGGACTCCCTTTAAAGCAGTTTTTGACAATACCCAGGAGACAAAAAAAGTGACGATAATTCCAAATAATACAATTCCGACAATAACCCCTGTGGTAACTAACGATTTTAACCCACCTGTAAAATTAGCAGCCATAAACAGGGAAGCTAATACTATCAATGTTCCCCAACGGCCGTTACAGGGTACAAAGTTATTTGTCAGTATGGCAAGCATTCTCTCCCTTGGAGATTCAATGATTCGTGTCGATATAACAGCGGCTGCATTACAACCAAAGCCCATTGCCATTGTTAAGGATTGCTTCCCGTGTGCTCCAACCCTCTTAAACAAACGATCCATATTAAAGGCAACCCTTGGCAGATAACCATAGTTTTCAAGAAGAGCAAAGGTTGGAAAGAAAATTGCCATTGGCGGCAACATCACACTGATGACCCACGTCGTTCCCCGATACAACCCGAGAACTAATATACCGTGCAGCCAATCAGGTGCATGTATGAATTGAAAGAATGAAGTTAGATACCCCTCAAGGAAACCGAAAAACTCTGCTAACAATGATGAAGGGATATTCGCTCCAGCAATCGTTAAATAAAACAGTACACCTAACATGGTAATCATAATCGGGAATCCGAATACCGGTGAGGTAAAAATCGCATCCAATTTTTCCGTTCGCGAATCCTGTTTTGATTTCGTGTAAGAAATGCCTTCATGACATAATTTATGACTTCGGTCGTATAGATGTTGGACAATCTCATCTCTAAGCTCTGATGTTGACAAACTACGTGCTTCTGCATAAAGCTCTTGAAGACTCATTTTCTATACCTCCTCAGCTACCACTAACCGCTTACTTATTTCATTGAGTAAAGCCTCATCACCATCTAGTAATCTTAAAGAAACCCAGCGAGCAGATAGATGATTCCCGACGATTCCCCGAACTTTCGGCTCAATTTGTTTGATCTTTTCTTCTATTTCATCAGGATACGTGATTTGTATCGGATTACATTCTATTGCTCCTGTCACAATACGGTCTATAGTATCTAGAAGCATAGGAAACCCCTTTTTATTCCTTGCAGAAATTTTAATAACTGGTACACCTAATCGATTTGTCAGCAACCTTTCATTTATATGAATCCCACGCTCTTCTGCAACATCGATTAGATTTATACAAATCACTACGTTTTTTGTCATCTCTAGCACTTGTAATGCCAAATTGAAGTTTCTTTCTAATGAGGTGGCATCAAGAACTACAAGCGTAAGATCTGGTTTCTCAAATACTATATAATTGCGTGCAACTTCTTCATCCGTTGAGTTAGAAAAAAGTGAATATGTCCCTGGAAGGTCAATCAGATGAAAGGTTTTGTCTTTATATTGAACACTTCCTTGAGCATGTGTAACTGTTTTTCCTGCCCAATTCCCAGTATGCTGGCGGAGGCCTGTTAGAGCATTAAATAAGGTACTTTTACCCGTATTCGGATTACCTGCTAAGGCAATGCGATATTCATCCCGCATCAGTAATCAGCTCCCCCTCTATTTTAGAACTTTCCTCTTTTCTTAAAGCAATCGTTGTTTGACTCACACGAAAAGCAATAGGGTCTCCTAATGGACTCTTACGAACAACTTCTACTAACGCTCCATTTACAAAGCCTAAATCTAACAGTCTTCGTCTCATCACACCTTCTAAATTTAAGGATGTTATTTTTATTAAATTTCCCTTTTCCCCTTGAACCAATTTCATTGTTTTAGGTTTATCCATCTCTCTTTCCCCACTTTCAAAGTTTTTACCTCGTGCAACTTTTGTTTAATTATATGTGATGATTCCCCTATTTGTCACCTTTTTTTAAAAAATAAGCTGCCTATTTTTAGGCAGCTTATCAACTATGGCTAATTATAAAATAGTAAACTCATTCCACTCCTCGGGCAGAAGGCTCTGATAGTGGTTGTGTAAAAATCGATCATCTATCAGGACGATGGTTCCTTGGTCGTGTTCAGAGCGAATTAATCTGCCTCCAGCTTGTAACACTTTATTCATTCCTGGATAGATATAGGCATAATCATATCCCCTCTTGTTCTTTTTATTAAAGTGATCCTTAATGAGATTTTTCTCAAAACCTATTTTAGGTAATCCGACTCCTACGATGACCACACCGTTTAATCGATCTCCGATTAAATCTATTCCCTCCGAAAAAATACCTCCGAGGACAGCAAATCCTAGGACTCCCTTTTCTGATTGAGGCTTAAAGGTTTCTAGAAAGTGTTCCCGTTCTGCTTCAGACATTCCTGAAGCCTGAATGATCGTTTGTGTTACTTGGTCCTCTACCTTAAACCCTTCATAGACAGTTAGTAAGTAATCATAGGAAGGAAAGAAGAATAGATAGTTACCCGGTCGTTGTTTTACTAATGCAAGTAACACACGTATGATTTTCACTTTTGTCTGTTTACGGTCACGATATCTGGTGGACAATGGTTTAATAAAAATATCCACCTGTTCCTTTGAAAAAGGAGAAGGAATGGAGAGTACATAATCTCCCTCATTTCCTCCAAGGATTTCTTGATAATAAGGTAACGGTGATAAGGTGGCTGAGAAATATACTTTTGTCCGATATCCTTTCCCCATTTGTGCAAGGAGTTTAGAAGGGTCCATACAAAAGAGTTTGACCAGCAAATCATTTTTATTTTTTTCAGTATAAATAACATAATGCTCATCTACAAAATCAACCATTTTTATGAATTGATTCACCTTAAAGTAGGCTTCCAATAAATTGGGCGAGGCATTTTCTATAAGCATTTTTTCTGCCTTTTTTACAAAATCAATAAGATGACTTAAGAATGATTCATTTAAAACCTCTAACACCATTTCATTCTCTCTTTCCATATCCTTTTTCATTGAAATAAAGATGCTATTGATCTGGCTGGCAGACTCGTAAATTTCTTTATCAATCCCTTTATGCTCTTTTTTCAATTGTAAAAACATATCTTTATTTAGTGATGCAGAGAACATATCCCTCCCCCGGTCAACGAGATTATGTGCTTCATCTACCAGTAAAACAGTCGTTTTCTTTTGCTCTTCAACCAAGCGTTTTAAGGATACTCGTGGATCAAAAATATAATTATAATCACAAATAATCGCATCAGCCGCATAGGAAAGGTCAAGCGAAAATTCAAATGGACAAATTGTATGTTTCCGTGCATAGTCACCGATCACTTCACGGGTCAGTCTGTTTTCCTTGGATAAAATATCAAGAATAGCTTCGTTGATGCGGTCATAGTACCCGTCAGCGAACTCACAGTATTCCTTTTGGCATTTGGTCTCGTCCTTAAAACAAACCTTGTCTTTAGCGGTAATCGTGACAGTTTTCATACATAGTCCGCGTGATGTCATCCTTGCAAAAGCTTCCTCTGCCGTTGATCGTGTAATTGTTTTTGCTGTAAGATAAAAAATACGGGTTAGATGCCCTTCCCCTATAGCCTTGACTGCTGGAAAGAGGGTTGATATCGTTTTGCCAATTCCGGTTGGGGCTTTAACAAAAAGATTCTTCTCATCTAATATGGATTTATACACAGCTCCCGCTAATTTCCTTTGTCCTGCGCGATACGTTTCAAAAGGGAAAGGGAGGTCTTTTATACTCTCATTTCGCTTCATTCGATGAACGTGTATCAATCTTGCATAGGGTGCGTACTTTTCAATCACATGAAAGACAAATGCCTCAAGCTCTGAAAAAGTACAAATTGTTTTTAATTGCTTTTTTTCTAGTGTTTCCACATGTACATAGGTAAGCTGAACCGTGATTTCCTGTAATTCATGATCTAGCATATACATATAGGCATACATTTTTGCCTGTGCCCAGTGAACAAGAACCCCTTCCAGATCTAGTTCCTCAAGTGGTCTCGAAAAAGATTTAATTTCATCTACCGTCACGACATGATCCTGAAACAAAAGCCCATCACAACGGCCATCAATAAGAAAGGTTAGCTCTTCAAAGGGAATTTCTGAACGAAGATACACTTCTTTCTGATCACCATCTTTATACGTTTGCTGGATTGTTTGATGAATTCTTGTTCCATCTAAAAGAGACGATTGAGAGCGGAAACGGTTATCTATGCTGCCAGCCAGATAAACATATTCTACAAGCTTCCGAACGGATAGTTGAATCGTATTTGTCACATGATCACCAACTATTATAAATATAAGAATGTATGTTTGTATTTTAAGTATAGCAGAAATGAATTCATAACAAAAACAAGTAAGGACTAATTGCCCTTACTTGTTTGATATTTTTCGAGTATTTTAGAATTATAACCTAATTTGTCCTGTACCACGGACAATTGTTTTTGTCGTTGTAATTGCCTTTAGGCCCATTGGTCCGCGAGCATGAAGCTTTTGCGTACTAATTCCGATTTCTGCCCCATAGCCAAATTGCTCCCCATCTGTAAAACGGGTAGAAGCATTGTGGTATAACACCGCCGCATCCACCGATTGATAAAACAGATGAACATTTGCTTCATTATCACTAATGATCGCTTCCGAATGCTTCGTACCATAACGATCAATATGTTCAATCGCTTCCTTTACATTGCTAACCACTTTAACTGCTAATATAGGTGCTAAGTATTCTGTGTGCCAGTCTTCCTCTGAGGCTTGCTGTACAAATGGATAATCAGCTGCTATTGTTGCATCCCCTCGAAGTTCAACTTCCCGGTCATAAAGGGCTCTTAAGAGTTCCGACTTATAAGGCCATTTTTCATGAATTAACAATGTTTCAGCCGCATTACATACGGAAGGCCGATGTAATTTGGCATTGATAGCAATTTCTGTTGCCATTTTTTCTTCAGCTGATTCGTCAATATACACATGGCAATTACCTACGCCCGTTTCTAAAACTGGAACAGTAGCATGATTAATAACGGTTTGAATGAGTCCTGCTCCACCACGAGGAATGAGGACATCTAAGTATTGGTTCAACTTAAACATTTCAGAAGCTGTCTCACGGCTCGTATCCTCCAATAGCTGGACCGCATCCTTCGGAATCGCCGTTCCTTCTAGCGCCTCTTGCATAGTATGGACAAGGGCTTTATTGGAATGAAAAGCGGTAGAGCTCCCTCTTAGAAGAACCGCATTTCCAGCTTTTAAACAAAGACTTCCTGCATCTACCGTTACATTCGGTCGAGCTTCGTATACCATCCCAATAACCCCGAGTGGAACCCTAATCGTTTCAATGCGAAGTCCATTTGGTCGTTCCCAAGCCTCAATCGTTTCACCGATTGGGTCCTCTAAATGTATTAATTGACGAACTCCATCCACAATCTGTTCGATTCTCTCGTTTGTTAATGAGAGTCGATCAATTAAAGAGTCTGATAGTCCATTTTTTTTCCCAGCCTCAATGTCCTTCGCATTTTCACTGATAATCCATTCCTTTTTAGATTGAATATGCTTAGCCATTTTTTCTAACGCTTCGTTTTTTTCGATCGATGAAAGCATTCCTAATGTTTTTGAAGCAATTTTTAAAAGACGGGATTTCTCTAGTAATTCACTCATTCTCCTACTCACTCCTTTGGCATAATGACCCAATTATCACGATGTATCACTTCTACTTTTTGATTGATCGAATATCCTTTCGATTGTTCACCAGGTAAGCCTTTCACTTTTAATAAGTTTTTAGAAGAATAATAAATTTGCCCCTTACCTATGACATACCCTTTTTGATTTCTAACGATGACAACGTCTAAGGCATTAAACTCGCCGATGACATTGGTAACCCCTACAGGCAATAAGCTTTTTCCATGAAACACAATGGCTTTTTCTGCTCCTTCATCAATCTCAATAACACCGCCGACTTGCGAGTGATAAGCAATCCATTGCTTTTTCATTTGCATCTGTGTTTGGAAGGGTCCTCCAATATATGTCCCGTCGCCTTTCCCAGATAAAATATCGACCAGTTTTTCCTTTCCAGTGCCGGTGCCGACAAAAACACTGACACCAAGGGATAATGCTTTTTTTGCAGCAAGTAGCTTTGACTTCATCCCTCCTGTACCTACAGAAGACCCACTTTCACCGGCAACTGAGATGAGTTGATCTGATATTTCTGGTATAAAATGATATTTTTTTGCCTCTTTATTCACTTTCGGATTCCCATCGTAGAGTCCATTGATATCCGTTAGAATAATTAACGCATTGGCATGTAGAAAACCACTAACCAGTGCTGACAATAAATCATTGTCTCCGAAGGTTAATTCCTCAATTGACACGGAATCATTCTCATTGATAATTGGTAAAACCCCTCGTTGAAGAAGCTCAGTCATCGTTGAAAATAAGTTTTGAAACCGGACCTGACTGTAAAAATCTTCTCGTGTTAATAATATTTGAGCTGGAATGATACCAAACTCTTTAAAAAGTTGAATGTATTGCTGCATTAATAGACCTTGCCCGACAGCTGCAGCTGCCTGTTTACCAGCTGTACTTTTAGGTCGTGTTGGATATCCAAGCGATCCAAAGCCTGCAGCAACAGCTCCGGAAGAAATGAGAATAACCTCATGCCCCTGTTCTTTTAAATAGGACAGTGCTTTCACGTGATCACGTATTTTATCTTCTGAAATATGCCCCGAGGCACTTGTTAGTGAGCTGCTTCCAATCTTCACTACCACCAGCTGTTTCTTCATCTGTCTTCGGACCTTTCCATTATAAAATAAAAAAACGACTCTCCTGTCCTTAAAAAAGGACGGAATAGTCGTTTCCGCGGTACCACCTTTATTGATGCAGGAAGCTTGCGCCTACATCCACTTGAACCTGTAACGTGGGAGGACGGCTTATGTTTGCATAAGCAGCATTTGAGGGCAGGTTCAATTATTTTTCCGTGAGAAACCTTTCAGCCAGTGGGTTTCATTCTCTAACACGTTCCAAAGATTTACTAATCCCTTACCATTTTTCGATTTTTCAATTTATTTGATTATCCATAGAAATTAGTAAATTGTCAAGTTGGATTTTTTTAAATTAATAAAGTAATAGTGCTTCGGATGCTTATCTTATAATAGTTCACATAGAAATTTAGGTACCCGAATAAAATGATAAATAAATTAAATTGAATCGGATTTTGGGAAATAGGAGGTTGTTCAATGGAAAAAAGTAGCAATAAACGTTTGTGGGGTTATGCCACTATTGGTATGTTAACAACCGTCGTTGTTTTGGCATTTGCAAGACTCTCTTATGGGGTAATCCTTCCTTTTATGCGAGAGGGCCTTTATCTAACTTATAAGGAAGCAGGTTACCTCGGTACCACTACCTCCCTAGGGTATTTAATCACCATTATCTTTGCTGGGATCCTTGCTTCAAGATGGGGTAGTAAACGGACGATTTTACTTGGTATTTCTCTTGTTACGCTAGGCCTAGCTGGTCTCACTATTACTCCTTCATTTCTAGTCACCTTTCTATTTATGCTTTTATTAGGGATTGGGACCTCCTTTACCTATACCCCTTTTATCTCCTTACTTGTTGCCTGGTTCCCGCAAAAAAAGGGATTTGTCATCGGTTTAACAACGAGCGGGGCAGGTATTGGAATCCTCTTTGCAGGAATCATCGTTCCCTACCTTGGCAGCTTGAATACCGAGATTGGTTGGAGAATTGCTTGGGGAGTATTCGCCGCTATTGGGGTGGTTGTTGTAATTCTCACTCTATTTTTTATCAAAAACCCACCAGTTGAATTCTCTACTGAACAACGTTTCAAAAAGAAATCACCCAGAGATATTTATAAAAATCCACATGTTATAAATGTTGGATTAATCTATGGAATTGTTGGAATTACCTACATTGTCCAAATGATTTTTATCATGAGCTTTATGATTGAATCAGGTATTAATATGAAGTTTGCAGGGCAACTAATGGCATTGAATGGGATTTTGTCTATTTTTAGCGGACCAATATGGGGATTTATTTCTGATAAAATCGGAAGGAGAACGTCACTCATTTTAACAATGGGCCTGACCTTATTTTCAATGGCGCTGCCTATTTTCTTTACCACGCTCCTAGGCTTTACCATCCATATCATTATTTTAAGCTGCACGTCTACCGGATTATTTACGTTAACACAGGCTTCAAGTATGGACCATGTTCGGCCTACTGACATGCCATTAGCTTTTAGTTATGTTACCTTTTATTTTGCAGTTGGGCAATTTATTGGTCCTACAATAGCAGGCTGGTTGATCGAGGATTTTGGCGGCTTCAAAAGTGCTTTTTTATTTTCGTCACTGTGTTTAGTGGTTGGATTATTGCTGACGTTTAAAGTAAGGAATTCTGAACAACTTGTTCGATTGAACTCGAAGATTCATGGTGAATTATCTGAACGAGTGACACAGTAGAATAGCATTCGCTCATAAATCAGTAAAATTCGCTCATAAATGATACTACGTCAAGAAA
>NZ_JBCNAC010000027.1:0-74454 GCF_050477885.1 Neobacillus rhizosphaerae | reverse complement strand
TTCAGCTTCTTCTTAGCTGGAACTGTATCTCACAACCCTAGAGACATCTTCCTTGGCTTCATCATCTTAACTGCTGGCTACAACGCTGGTAAAATCGGTTTAGATCGCTGGGTTGTACCTTACTTCAGAAAAATGAACAAAGGTAATGTAAAACAAAAGAAAACGGCTTAACGACGGTAGAAACAAAAAGAGAGACTGCAACTAGTTTGCAGTCTCTTTATATTATATAGGTAGGGGGGATGTTGTTGTTTGAACGGATAATGAATGATGTTACGCAGTGCGTTTCATGCTTTTTAAAATAAAGCTTACAATAAATACAAGGACAATCGCACCAATGAGAGCCGGGATGATAAAGAAGCCTCCGACTTCAGGACCCCAGCTTCCTAATAGGAAGGATCCCAACCATGCTCCAATGAATCCTGCGATAATATTTCCAATGATACCACCTGGCAGGTCACGCCCCAAAATAAGTCCGGCTAACCAGCCAATAATTCCTCCGATAATTAATGCCCAAATGAATCCCATATGATTTCTCTCCTTTCTTTTTTTTAAGTAAGTAACTCTGATTATTAAATACCCGCTTTAAGGAGCCTTAAACATAAAAATATTATTTATTGAAACTTTACAATATTTTTACGAAGGATAGGACTTCTTGTTCATCTAACCCCTAAGATCCCCGTGCTATAATTGCGGTGTTAAATTTTTGACGTTAAAGAAAAATAAAACGAGCACAGGGGGAAACATCGTTTATGCCGTCTAAGAAACAGAGTACCTTGAAGAAAGTATTTTCTATCGGAGCGTTATCAACAGTCCTATTTTCTACTCTTTTTACAGGAAACGAACCGGCAAAAGCTGTAACCAATTCACCCGTTGCCATAAATGAAGTGGCATGGATGGGTACAAGCACAAGCTACAACAATGAATGGATGGAACTAAAGAACAACACCAGTCAAGATCTATCATTAACGGGATGGAAGCTGCAGGCGAAAGACGGAAGCCCTTCTATCAATCTATCAGGTACGGTTAAGGCGGGCAGCTATTTTCTGTTGGAGCGTTCGACCGATGATGCGGTTGTCGGTGTGAAAGCCGACCAAATTTATACGGGGGCATTAGGAAATTCGGCAGAAGCATTAGAGTTGTATGATGCAAATGGTAATTTAGTAGATACAGTTTCATCTTGGTATGCAGGTGACAACAATACGAAAGCCACGATGGAACGTGTCAATGCGGCAGATAGTGGCGATGTGTCTTCCAATTGGAAGACAGCTACCGCAGCCTATGACGGTGGTTTTGGAACACCTAAATTAGCGAATTCAGTGGGGACATCACAAGGGACCATCCACCACTTAAACCATGTTTCGAATGCGGACGGCGCCATCAATGTTTATTTTAACAAAACAGCCCTGCCGCAGTTTGCCTATGATGGAAACGAAGCGAATTGGAGCATCAATTTAGAAGATCAATTAGTGAGTCGCATCAGTCAAGCCACCAGTTCAATTGATGTAGCCACCTATGAATTAAACCTGCCTAAAATAGTGAATACCTTAGTGGATAAAGCAAGCCAGGGCGTAACAGTCCGCGTGGTTGCAGATGCAAAAGACGTGGACCCGAATGATACAGAAAACCGCTACGGCATTCATAGACTGAATTTAGAAAAATTAATTCGTGGGAAAGACCAAATGGTTGGAACAGCGGATGATGCACATATATTAGGGGACTCCGCTATGTTTGTGGAAGAAGACGCTACCCTACGTGCAAAATATGGTCTTCCGGCTTCCTTCGATGATTTCCCTGTTCAAACGGTGAAAATTGGTTCAGGAAACCAAACAGGGCATTTGTTAGTGGATGCGGAACGCAAAGCGGATGGGTCTTACTATGCTCCTGGTGATCAAATGCATAATAAATTTATGATCATTGATGGGAAGTGGGTGTGGACAGGTACGTGGAATTTTACCGAGACGGGTACATACGGAACGGATGAAGATATGAACCAAGACTTGTTGAATGGCAATCAAAACCAGACAGTAGAAATTAACTCTGTTGACCTTGCTTCGATTTACAAAACGGAATTTCAAGAGATGTATGGAAGTAACACGGCTGTTCCAAATCCAACAAACGCGAAATTTCATAGCCGGAAAACCGATAATACGGCGCATCAAGTCAATGTAAATGGGACGCTTGTTGAGGTCTATTTCTCTCCTGGGGATGGCGCATTAAATCGTATAACCAATGCGGTGAAAAATGAAGCACAGCATCGGGCCTATTTTGAGATTTTTGCATTCTCTGATCAAACCTTAGTCAACGAATTAAAGTATAAGTGGGAAGGTTCCTATAATGATATGGAAGGAACTCGTACGGGATTTGATATGAAGGGATTATTCGATCCTAGTTTTTGGAATCAATGGTGGTCGGCTTCTGTGGACATGACGCAACGAACAGCGTCGCAAACAAGCGTGGACAATCCGAACACTCGTTGGAACACGCCTGCGCCCGTTTATACAGGAAAAGAATCGCGTAAGCTTCATGCCAAGACGATGATTATCGATCCGAATACGAGCAGTGATCCAATGGTAGTAGTAGGTTCAACGAACTGGAGTTCAAACGGGGACGCAACCAATGATGAAAACATGCTCGTAATTCATAGTGATAAAATTGCCAATCAATTTTTACAGGAATTTTATGCTCGTTATCAGGTAGCAGGTGGACAGGTTCCATCACAGGAAGCATTCATTCAATAAGAACGCCTGCGGAAAGCACGAGGCACCTGGAAACGGAAATCAAGAGACAACTATAAAGAGCCTATATGAAAAAACTCGTCCGCTGAACAAAACCGGCTCTATCCGGTCTTGTTCAGCTGGTCGAGTTTTTTTTTGTAGTTAAACGACATCTTTATTGTGCTGGATTCGCTCACGCACTCGTGATTTAGGGTAGGGCGTTCCAGTCTTTAATGCTTTCTCACAGGCTTTTAGTTCCGAGGTGAGCTTTTTGAAGCCATCTTGGTCTCGCTCATCCAAGCACGTGTCGATTTTCCTCTTTATTAAACTAATCTTAAAGATCAGTTCGGTTTGCCGCTTTTGCTCTTCAAGATAGACTTCTTTCCATTTCTTTGATTCCTCCCAGCGATAATCGCTGAGCTTCGACAATCGGCAACCGCACTTGCACAATGTTTCGTTCATATTAATGATGTAAAATTCAGCGTTCCCACAGTTCTTGCATAAAAGTTTCCTCATCATTCGTACACCTCCATAATAATTGCAGCTTTTAGCTCGTCAGTAAAAATCTATTTCCTATATACCCACAGTGAATTCATTTTTAACCCATCAAAATTTTTTAGATTAATAGGTTTCAATTTTTCAGGAGCGGTTATATAACAAGTAGAACGACAAGCTGCTAATGAAAAAGGCAGCTCATTCAAATCACAAGGAGGAAACAACAATGGAAACTGTGAAAGTCGTTGAAAATGGTGTACAAGCGAAAAGGGAAATTGAACAGTTGATGACACAGGGCTATACGAAGGATGAGATTTATTTATTGGCGCACGATAAAAATCGTTCTGAGAACCTAGCGGATGGTCTGGACCTTAACGATGTTGGTGTCGCCGAACAAGGCTTATTTGATAGCATGGCCAATGTGTTTCGCTCACGAGGAGATGAGCTGCGTACGAAGCTGGAGTCGTTAGGCTTGTCACAATCAGAGGCCGAGCGCTTTGAGGAAGAAATGGATCATGGCCGAGTGGTCGTTGTAGCAACAAAATCTGCATGAGGTCAATACTTGATAGGAAGCAAAAGTGTGGGTCTTTTGTTTCCTATCGATTCCATTTTATTAATAAAAAGGAGAGGAACGAGATGAAATTTTCGAATTTAAGTTTGGAGAAATTAGTAGGAGCTAGTGAGCGAGCACGTCATAAAATACGATCAGAACGCAACCTGGAGCAGCATTTTGAGACCCCGATTATTCACCGAGAGATTCAGGGAGACCGAGTGTACGTCCCATTAAACCTATATCGAGTATGGAATGAAGCGTAAATTAATATATACACACCCAAACTAGCTGCCTAAATCCCGTTTAGAGAAAGACGAACGGAATTTAGGCAGTTAGTTTGTTTTTTTGGGAAAAACTTGCTTGTGATAAGGTGGGATTCCGCCGACTTTTTATGGGATTCCGCCGGATTTACGGTTTATTCCGCCACATCCAGGAAATATTCCGCCGGATTCACGTAGAATTCCGCCAGCCTCGCCAATTATTCCGCCAAACTCCATTTTTAACCAATACTAATTATCCCGATTCGATAGAACGCTTCTTCGAAAATTTTTATTTTTTCTTACAAAAATGGAGTATAATGGAATTTGATATACATAATGCAAATAGAGAGACAACATGGACGGACCTTAGTCCACTTTCTTCATTAACTTAGGTTTAGGTGATGTTGTTCAACTTTAATAAAGTGGAGCATTCATACGAACCGATTGGGTTGATGGAGGCAAGTGGTATTGTCTTGAGAGTTCGGGGGCGATGAGAATCGGTTGGTTGTACTACAATAAAAAATGGTATTACCTTAACAGTTCCGGGGCAATGGTAACGGGACGGGTTTGGATTAGTGGAAAATGGTATTACTTCAACGCAAGTGGCAGCTTCAGCCATTAGTTTGAAAGCCGTGTCGGACTCTCGATGCGGCTTTTTGCGTTTTTTAAGATTAAAGTGTTAGAAGTTTTCACAAAATCGTCACATTTAAGGGGGAGTTTGAAAAAAATAGAAACTGTTATATCTTTCCTTCGTCTATATGTTAGAATAGTCCTTGTGTGTAAAAAGGGGGTAGCAGAATGATAAATGATTTTGGGCAATTGGCGTTAGTCAGCATCCTGTCACATTTGGTTTTCATTGCCATTTCCTGGTGGGCACTGCAGTCGATTCGCTTAGAAAAGCTGATTAGGCCAAACCATGTCTTTCAAGCACGGCTTCTCTATATATTATTAGCCATTTTCATCGGATCATCTGTTAGTAACTTTTTCCTGGATTATCTTCAATGGTCCAGACAACTGCCATTGATTTTCAATAATTAGAAAAAATGGTTCAAAATGACAATTTTACTAATCCTGTACATACAATTGGAAAAAATTTAGGTCTTCGTACATGTTCCCATTTAACGATATTTTGAGTACAATCATCTTTATGTGGAAAGCTAAGGTTGTCTCCCTTAGGAACTTGTCAATTTTAGAGTTAAGTTTTTGGAACTTGTCTAAATGTGACGACAATTCCCAAGTATGCTCACCCGCTACCTGGTAACAATGGTAGTAAGGGGGAGTAGAGAGATGAAAAGATATCGTTCGTTTTTTTTATCTGTGATGACAATTTTAAGTTTGATCCTGGTTGTTTTCGGGTACAACACAACTGAAGCAAATGGTAATGGTGCTTTTACACGTTTTCAAGCGAATCCGGATGGTGCCGACGATCTGGCAAAAATCGGCTCTGTTTTAGAAGCCGAAAATATTTTGCTCGATGAATGGTCTTTTTATGCAAGAGAAAAAATGACCGGCATAAAAAGTGAGCGGGACGTGAAGGAATACGCCGAACAACTTCAGGAAAAGTTCCCCGATTGGGATTGGTCAATTGAAAATACCAGCCAAAAATGGGAAGTAACAGCAGTATCTCCAACATCAAAACACCACAGCGAAATGCTTCAAATTATGGCAACCCACACAAAACAACCTGTTAATGCGTATATAGTATATAGTGTCAGTGGAAAAGAGTGGAATAAAGCGATAGCGGCTTATTTCACTACTAAGGAATTTAAAAGTAGGCTATCCGACATATTTCGTGGAAAACCTACAGTTTTTTCTTGTATGAAAGGCGTTTTCAGTGATAAGATTGATACGGCTTTACCCATAACAGTAAAGAAGTTACTGTCCGTTTTTCATGCAAAAGAAATCGAAGCGTTAAAAGAGGAGACATTCATGTCTGTTTCGGCGAATTCGCCGATGTTTACTGGCTCCATAGAAAATCAAAGAGATAACATGAATTTACAAATTGGTATACGCTCCGAACGATTGGGCGGTAAGACTACCATTGTAGTTGGCACACCAATCATAACGATTGAATATTAATATAGAGAAAATGGACGCGGAGGGGAATACTCTTGGAAAAGATCATCGTCCGCGGCGGACAAAGGCTTACAGGATCGGTTAAAGTAGAAGGCGCAAAAAATGCCGTCCTGCCTGTTATCGCTGCAACATTATTAGCAAGTGATGGAAAAAGTGTGATACGTGATGTACCTACACTCTCCGATGTATATACTATCAATGAAGTTTTACGCAACTTAAATGCTGAAGTCGTGTTCGAAAACAATACAGTTGTCGTCGATGCATCCAGAGAGTTGAAAGTAGAGGCGCCATTCGAATACGTTCGAAAAATGCGCGCGTCTGTTCTAGTCATGGGATCTTTGTTGGCACGTAATGGCCGTGCAAGAGTCGCTTTACCTGGCGGCTGTGCAATCGGATCTCGTCCAATCGACCAGCACTTAAAGGGCTTTGAAGCCATGGGTGCAACAGTGAAGGTTGGAAACGGCTTTATTGAAGCGGAGGTTAATGGCCGCTTAAAGGGAGCAAAGATTTACTTGGATTTCCCAAGTGTTGGTGCTACTGAGAACATCATGATGGCAGCAACTCTTGCACAGGGTACAACCATCATCGAGAACGTCGCAAAAGAACCAGAGATTGTAGATCTGGCTAATTTCTTAAATAAAATGGGCGCTAAAGTAAGAGGCGCAGGTACGGGCACGCTTCGTATTGAAGGTGTCGATGTGTTATTTGGTGCCGATCATAACATTATCCCTGACCGTATTGAAGCAGGTACCTTCATGGTTGCTGCTGCAATTACTGGCGGAAATGTATTAGTAAAGGGTGCAGTTCCTGAGCATCTTTCTTCTCTTATTGCAAAAATGGAGGAGATGGGTGTTGAGATCAGTGAGGAAATGGACGGCGTTCGTGTAATCGGTCCTGATAAGTTAAAGGCCGTTGACATCAAAACAATGCCGCATCCAGGATTCCCAACGGATATGCAATCCCAAATGATGGCGTTATTGCTTCGTGCAGAGGGTACTTCTATGATTACGGAAACGGTATTCGAAAACCGTTTTATGCATGTAGAGGAATTCCGCCGCATGAATGCGGATATCAAAATTGAAGGTCGTTCGGTTATTTTAAATGGTCCTTCTAACTTACAAGGTGCGGAAGTTTCCGCAACAGACCTTCGTGCAGCTGCTGCATTAATCTTAACTGGTTTAGTGTCAGATGGCGTGACGCGTGTGACTGAGTTGAAGCACTTGGATCGCGGTTACGTGAACTTCCACGGCAAACTAGCTGGATTAGGCGCTGACATCGAACGTGTCAAAGAAGCAGACGAAATCTTCGTGGAAACCGAAAAATTCGTTAGCGACATGAACGCATAATGGTAATAATTAAGACAACGGACCCTGATGGATATCAGGGTCTGTTTTTTTATGGGGATTTGTGGCACCGTACTTTGTGCGGTGCCATTTTATTCGGTGCCTGACACCATCGGTACAGTGTTCGATATTGGTGCCTTCAATGGTGCCTGACACCATTCGTGGACACTTATGTGCGTGGGAGAGACACTGGGTTTGGTGCACCGTTTTTATCTCAGCTGGAACCTTGTGAGGTACCAGGGATGGAGTTCATTTTTATAAAAGTTTGTGTAATAAATGCTTGTCCGCTTCCATATGTATGAATGGAGACGCAACTCGGCTGATTTGCGCCGGGTGTGAATTTTACAAACTGGAGGCACAATCATGAAAAAAATCAAACCACTCATCGTACTAGCGACACTCCTCATTGCCCTGACTTTAGTTGTTCCAGCTGTTCTTGTGTTACCGTTTTCGGATGAGCATAGGGCGAGCGGAAAATTAGGTGAAGATTTGAAGAAGACCTCGGCGGAAAATGCGAAAGCGGCGTCACCTTCCGCGGATGCTGCGGTCGAAGTAGCGGTGTTTCGTTCCGCGAAATCAAAGATCGAGACAGTGAACTTAGAAAATTATCTCGTTGGTGTTGTGGCAGCAGAGATGCCGGCAGATTTCAAAGAGGAAGCTCTTAAGGCCCAGGCACTTACAGCGAGAACGTATATTGTGAAGCGATTGGTCAGTAAGGATACGCTAGGGGCTCCTAAAGGGGCTCAGGTCACGGACACGCAAATCCATCAGGTGTACAAGAGTGATGATGAGCTGAGGAGAGCGTGGGGCGCGGATTATAACTGGAAAATGAAGAAGGTAGTGGAGGCGGTCCGTTCGACGGCAGGGCAAATTTTGACCTACAAGGGTGAGGCGATTCAGGCTACTTTTTTCTCTACCAGTAATGGATATACTGAGAATTCGGAGGATTATTGGCCAGGTAACATTCCGTATTTAAGAAGTGTGTCGAGCCCGTGGGATAAGAGCTCACCGAAGTTTAACAGCCAGAAGGTGATGACGGTGAAGGCGTTTGAGGCGAAGCTCGGTGTGAAGGTGGGCACAGGGTCGCAGGTGGGCAAGATTGTGGAGCGTACGACGGGTAAGCGCGTGGCGAAGGTTGATTTTAATGGCAAGGTGCTTTCTGGCAAGGATATCCGCGAGAAGCTGGATCTTCGGTCGTCGGATTTTGCCTGGGAGCGCAAGGGCGCGAATATTGTGATTACGACGAAGGGCTTCGGCCACGGCGTGGGGATGAGCCAGTACGGAGCGAACGGGATGGCGGAGGAAGGCAAGAATTATAAGGATATTGTGAAGCACTATTATCAGGGGGTCGAGATTACGTCGGCAGAGAGTTTGATGGCGACGATTACGGCGCAGAAGTAGTGTGTGGGGAAAGCCAGGCGTGGGTGGAGCCTGGCTTTTTTGTGTTGCTAAAGGTGGTTGGCGAGTAAAATGGGGTTTTTGACGAGTAAAGTGTGAAGATTGACGAGTAAAATGAGAAGTAGACGAGTAATCGTAAATTTTGACGAGTAAACTGCCAAAAGTGACGAGTAAGATAGGAATTTATATAAAAAGGGTAATTTTAAAGGCACTTCAAGAGGAGATCAACGCATATTTTCAAAGGAAGATACCTGAGCCAGGCTGAACGCCTGGCTTCTTAGTGGAAAACAGGGTGTATTTAAGTGGTTGGCGAGTAAAATGGGGTTTCTGACGAGTAAAGTGTGAAGATTGACGAGTATTCATATTTTTTGACGAGTAACCCCCCAAAAGTGACGAGTAAACCAAACAAAGCAGCAGGAACCAATCAGAAGTTTACAAAAAGTTCATAATTACTGTCGATTTTTGCAGGGATATGGTAAGTAGAAAGGGAATTTTAGAAAAAAATGAAAGGAATGATGTGTTTGATTGCAAAAGAGATGCGTATGACACCAAGAATGGAAAAGCTTGAAACACTTATTAGAAGATTATCCGAGTTAAATCCAAAATATCCTGAGGTGGTGGCCGAATATAAAAGAAGAATGGCTGGATACCGAGGGGAGAAATCAGTGTACTTTTACTTATGTATGCTTCCTGAAGAAGATTACTACATTTTTCATGGACTTCGCCTATTTGACGGGCAATTCTATTTTCAAATGGATTTTCTTTTACTTTGTGCCACTTTTGCGATGGTTTTGGAGGTAAAGAATGTAGCTGGGGAACTGACTTTTGAAAAAGAGTTTAATCAAACGCTGTGCAAAAGGAATGGTGAAGAAGAAAGGGTTAAAAACCCGGTCCTGCAAGCAAAAATCCAAGCAAAAAAACTTAAAGTTTGGCTGCGAAAACATAATTGCCCTGAATTTCCTATTCATTATTTTTTTGTAAATAGCAATGAAAGAACTTTCATAAAAACTGAACCACACAATGACCAAATGATTCTACATATTTGTAACAGTGAAAATGTGTTAGAGAAGATTGAGCAAATACGCAACTATTATAAAAAGGACAAACTAGACAAAAAAGAATTGAAAAAAATGAAGCGCCTCCTTTTAACAAATCACACGCCTGATGACCCGAATATCCTCAAAGCCTACGAATTATCACCAAAAGACATCATTACCGGTGTACAATGTCCAGATTGTTTCACAATCCCAATGATTTATAAAGGAGGGAAATGGTGCTGTTTAAAGTGTAATCTAATGTCAAAAACCGCCCATGCTCCATCCATTAATGATTATTTTCTAATAATAAAACCTTCGTTTACGAATGCTGAAATCTGTGAATTCTTGCATATTCCCACCATTCATATTGGTCAGAAGATCATAAAATCGATGAACCTTCCCTACACTGGAACATTTAAAAATCGTGTGTATCATCAACCGAAAAGCTAAAGTGTTCTTAGTATTTTCCCAAGCCGTTGAAATCTCCCTCCAAACAAGGCCCCTCTTATAAAATAAAAACACACGCTGATTCCAATGATATCTTTGACAAAATCGAATAGCGATGATGAGCGGTATGGTACGAACGATTGGTGAATTTCATCGCTGATTCCGTAGAGGGCGGCGAATACGGCGCAGGCTACGTTCAGGGTTTGGGTAATCTGGCGGCTTCGCGTTAAGAAGGCCAACACTAGTAAAACATACAGAATGGCAAATTCTACTAAATGTAAGGATTCCTTGATAGTTGTGTCGAGGGACGCATCGGGTAGCTCGACAAAATGGTCGGATGGCAGGCTGGATTGAATCCAGATGATGGCCATATACGCGAGGGGCAGAACCCGTAAGCCCCATTTAAATAGTATGTTCATGTGAATATTCCCCCTAGTAGTAAAAAAATTTTTCACCTTCATGCATAAAAAGAATAGGGTTGTCGAAAAATAACTGCAAAAAAATTTTTTTGACTTGTGTATATAATTCTACTTATCTGTTCAGAATGATTGCTGAGGTGATGAAAATGAGAGAGGAAGAAAACAAACGATCTTCTCAAAGTTCCAGTGTAAAACGCTTTTTCAAGAAGCGTTGGGTATTTCCAGCCATCTATATTGCAAGTGCAGCAATCATTCTGACCGCAGTTCTATGGTTCCAAACTAGCAATAGTGCGACAGACAAATACGATTACAAGTCCACTGATCTTGCTGGTAAAAAGAATCAAACACCAGCTGTTGAAGTTAACAAACCGTTGGAAAACTTCAAGATGCCGGTGGCCAAGGCTGATGCCGCAGTCGTAAAAATGAAATTCTATGATTTCCAAGGCAAAGCAGAAGACCAGGAAGCAGCATTAGTATTCTACAACAATACGTATGTTCCAAACACTGGTATTGATATCACGATGAAAGACGGCGAGACTTTTGATGTAGTTGCATCATTAAGCGGTACCGTTACTCGTGTCGATGAAGATGCAGTCCTAGGTAATGTCATTGAAGTAGAGCACGACAAAGGTATTGTAACACAATATCAATCAGTTAAAGATATAAAGGTCAAGGTTGGCGAAGAAGTAAAACAGGGACAAGTTCTTGCCAAGGCTGGACAAAGCTTGTTCAATGAAAAAGCTGGAACCCATGTACATTTTGAAATTCGCAAAGACGGTGTTGCTGTAAACCCAACGAATTATTTTGAAAAATCGTTAACTACGTTACAGGAAGACAAGCTTTCGGATGACAATTCAAGTGATTCTGTAGATAGTCCACAAATCAAGGAAGATGAGCAAATGATTGATGATCCTGCGAACTCTACTGACGATAAAAAATCAGGTGACGATAAGTCTTCTGACGAAAAAACGGACGACGAATCAATGAACTCTACACAAAACAAAAATTCATAATAATGAATGTGACCAAAGGGGAAGGGGAAATACTTTCCTCTTTTTTTTGTCTTTATTTGAGTGTCAGGCACCAAAGACATAGACACATGGGAAGTGTTCTCTTGGGGCGTACAAATGTCCACGAGTGGTGCCTGACACCATCTTTTAGGAGAGTCCAATTGTCACGAATGGAGCCTGCCCCCCCATCTTTTGTGCAAGAAAGGTGCTTGTCCTGCATATATGTTAGAATGGATGTAGAAGGAGGGATAAGTGTGAGGAGAGTTACAGTGTTCTTGGTTGGGGTGCTTCTGGTTGTTGCTGCGCTGGCCGGGTGCAGTAAGGAGCCGACACCGCAGGATCGTTTTTCTGATTACATAGCCTTATGGAATAAGCAGAAGTTTGATAAGATGTATGACTATCTTTCACAGGATGCGAAGCAGAAAATCACCAAAGAAGAGTTTACGAGCCGCTATACAAAAATCTACGAAGACCTTCAGATTACTGACCTCAAGATTAACTTCAAAAAACCGAAAGAAGATAAGCAGGCTGATAAAGAACAAGCCCAGTATTCTTTTACCGCAAAAATGAGCAGCATCGCAGGAACGATTCAATTTACCCAACAAGCGAAGTTACAAAAGGAAGAAAAAGACGATAAGAAAAACTGGTATGTAGACTGGCATACAGGGTTCATTTTTCCAAAAATGAAGGAAGGCGACAAGATCAGTTTGAGCACGGTGGCACCGACCCGTGGGGAAATTCTTGACCGCAACGGAAATGGACTAGCTGTGAATGGCCAGGTGTATGAGGTGGGAGTGGTTGCCGGGAAGGTGGAAGAGGCGATCATCGCACAATTAGCACCACTCTTAAAAATGACACCCGAACAGATTCAGAAGGCACTCAGCGCGAGCTGGGTGAAGCCGGGGTTGTTTGTGCCACTGAAGAAGGTATCGATGGATGACCAGGAGCGGATTGCCCAGTTGGTTGCGCTAGGGCCTGTGCAGACGCGTAAGGTGGGGGCACGGATATATCCGTATAAGGAAGCGGCGGCGCAGTTAATCGGCTATGTGGGTCCGATTACGGCGGATGAGCTGGAAAAGAGGAAAGACAAAGGATACACGAGTCGCGATGTAATTGGGAAGCGCGGCCTCGAGCAGGTGTTGGATGAGCAGCTGAAGGGCACGAGCGGCGTAAAAATCGTCATTAAGAAGAAGGTAGGCGGCGAAGAGGTGCTCGCCGAAAAGCCGGTAGCGAACGGGCAAAATGTGAAATTAACGATTGATGCGGAGTTGCAGCTAGCGACCTATAACGAGCTGAATGGGGAGGCTGGGACGGCAGCAGCGATGAACCCGATGACCGGCGAAACGTTGGCGCTTGTCAGCAGTCCGGCGTTTGATCCGAATCAAGCGGTGATAGGCTTCTCGGCTGACGAGTGGAAGGCGTTGCAGGATGACGCGAGGAAGCCGTTAACGACGCGTTTTAAACAGTTGTATGCACCTGGGTCGGTGATGAAAGCAATCACGGCTTCTGTGGGGTTAGAGAAGGGGACGGTTATTCCTACAGAGCAGGTTCCGATTCTTGGTCCGAAATGGCAAAAGGATCAGTCGTGGGGTGGTTATTTTGTGACGAGGGTACATGTGGGCAGTCCGGTTAATTTAGAAAAAGCACTCGTGTTCTCGGATAATATTTATTTCGCACAAGCAGCGTTGAAAATGGGAAAAGAGGGGTTTGCGGAAGGACTGAAGAAGTTCGGGTTTGAAGAGGAGTTGGGGTACACGTATCCTCTTGAGACATCGCAGATTGGAAAAATGGACAGTGATATTGCATTGGCGGATTCTGGATATGGCCAGGGGCAAATCCAGATGAGCATTGTGCATTTGCTGGCGTCATATACTCCATTTATGAATAATGGCAATATGATTAAGCCGACGCTATTAGCTGATGAGCAGCAGGGACAGGTGTGGAAGGAGGCGGCGGTCTCTAGTGAGCATGCTGCGTTGATTGCTGCGGATTTACGGAAGATTGTTGGCGATGCGGGTGGAACGGCGCATGCGGCGGAGATGGCGGACTATCCGCTTTCTGGAAAAACAGGGACAGCTGAGATTAAGCAGAAGCAGGGGGAAACGGGCTCTGAAAATGGCTGGTTTATTGCCTATAACACGAATAACCCGAGCTTAATGGTGGCGATGATGGTGGAAAACGTGCAGGGCCGAGGTGGCTCCCAGGTGCCTGTGAAAAAGGTGAAGAATATTTTTATGAATTGGAAGTAATGTTTATGTTTTGGCGCCTGGGGGACCGGGCGTTTTTTTGTGCATAATTGTGGTGTTTTTATGGAGAGTGGGTTTAGTTTAGTTTAGTAGTTGGCGAGTAAAATGAGGTTATTGACGAGTAAAGTGTAAAGTTTGACGAGTAAAATGGAAAATCGACGAGTAAGTCATATATTTGACGAGTAATTCACGAAAGTGACGAGTAAGAAAGGAAATCATTTAAAAAAGGTAATTTTAAAGGTACTTCAAGAGGTAATCAATACATAATTTGAAAGGAACATACTAGAGCCAGGCTAAACGCCTGGTTTTTTAATGAAGGAGTGGGTGTAGTTTTGTGGTTGGAGAGTAAAATGGGGAAAGTGACGAGTAATTTATGAAAGTTGACGAGGAAAATAGAAAATCGACGAGTTAATCATAAATTTGACGAATAAATGATCAAAAGTGACGAGTAAGAAAGGAAATCATATAAAAAAGGTAATTTAAATGGTACTTCAAGAGGTAATCAACACATAATTGAAAGGAAGATACTTGAGCCAGGATATATGCCTGGCTTTTTTGAGGTGCCGGTAAACGTAGGAGGGTTCTACGTGCCCGAACCAGAGAGAAAGAGAGTTTCGGGTAACGCAGAAGGGTTCTACGTGCCCGAACTGAGCGAGAAATAGAGCAAGTGGTAACGTAGAACCGTGCCCGAAAAGATCAATAAAATTAAGGGCCCATACGATTAACATAAATTTTGTCATAGATGTCCGCTAGGTGGCTCCCACTGATATTTCTCCAAATCAATCACTCCGCCAAGACCGACCTGGACGCCTTCTGCTTCCAACGACAGCACCTGCTCGTTATAGGCTTCATCTTCCTGTAGGGCAATCTGGCCCTTCACGTTGACGACACGGTGCCAGGGGAGGCGGTGCTTCTTGCTCATGGAATGGAGGATGCGGACGACCTGGCGGGCAGCGCGGGGGCTTCCAGCGAGGCGAGCGATCTGTCCATAGGTCATGACTTTGCCTTCAGGGATGCTGCGAATGATAGTAACTACATTTTCGGTAAAAGGTGTCATGGCAATGTTCCTTTCAGGAGGTGGTTCCCGATTCGGCGCACAACAGTATGCGTGTCAACAATCAGAAAAATCCTTCTAATCAATCTATGAACATTATATAATATTTTGAAAAAAGACAAGAGGGGAAGCAGCATGAAAACATTACTTTTAACAGGGTTTGAACCATTTTTGGAGTTTCCGATTAATCCAACAGAGAAAATTGTAAAAGAACTTGATGGATTCTGCATTGGCAATTATCAAATTAAAGGCTTAATGTTGCCGGTGGATTATCGGAAGGCGGGGGAACGAATCCTAGAAGAAATCAAAAAACAGGAGCCTGATGCGGTGCTTTCCTTAGGTCTCGCGGCGGGGCGGTCAACGATTACTCCGGAGCGAATCGCCATCAATTGCCGCGATGGCGCGCCGGACAACAATGGTGTCGTACTGAATGATGCTTCCATCATCGAGGATGGTCCGGATGGTTATTTTTCCACACTGCCAATAAGACAATTCGTCAATAAGCTCAATGAGAGCGGCTTTCCGGCGAAGATTTCAAATTCTGCCGGGACGTATCTATGTAACAATGTCATGTATGTGGTGCTACATGAAGTGAAGGATAGGCCGGTGGGATTTGTTCATATCCCAGCGTCGCATGAATTAGTGATCCATGGAAAAAAAGAGCTGCCGTCCTGGTCGGATCGGGATTTACTGGAGGCCGTAAAAGTCATGATTGGCACATTAGAATAATATTTTTTTGAAAAAATAGCCAATTTTCGCTCGACAAATTTCTTGGGAAATATTGCTGGTGATCCTATATTTCCAAGCTGAAATCCACCTATTGCAGGCTTTTTCCACGTTGTCGAACCGTGTTAAATTGTCCAATTTTCAAAAAACTTTTGGAATGCCTTGTCCCGTTTGTGGATTTTGTGCATAAACCCGTATCCAAGCTAATAAAATGGTTACAAACCTTTACAAAGAGAGTGTTTGAGGTGAAGAGTCGTTTGAAGTTAGCGGGTATTCAGTCGGGGACATGATTATTCATTGTATTGTCAGAAGGTTAATTACTTTCTGTCGTGTGGAATTCGACAAGTATCACCTATTTCGAAGACTGTCCATTGTATGCGGACAAATGTCTTTCGATGGTGCCTGACACCAGAGATGACACCAGAGAGGTGAAGCCCAAGCAGTCGGATCCACACGGAAGCAGAATTCGTCGAAGTGATAAGCGGGTCTCATTTCACACTACTCACATCCATATTAGGGAGGGCGAGAGTGTGCACGATTACATCAAAGAGAGAACTATCAAGATTGGAAAGTATATCGTGGAGACGAGGAAAACGGTTCGCGTAATTGCGAAGGAGTTTGGCGTATCCAAAAGTACAGTCCATAAGGATTTGACAGAGAGGCTTCCTGAAATTAATCCAGAACTAGCAAATGAGGTTAAAGAAATCCTAGATTACCATAAATCAATTCGTCACCTCAGGGGTGGGGAAGCGACAAAGATGAAGTATCAAAAAGAAGAAAAGGAAGGCGAGGCTGTCAAATAAGCCGCAACATCAGTGGGGTACATGGGGTTTTCCGTGAAGCCTTGAAGACGTTCTCTTGGAATCCTCTGTCAAGAAAACATTTCCGACATAATTCATCAAAATTCTAGTAAAACGTTATGGAAATTTTAAGGATTATGATACAATAGAAAATTAGGAAATGCATGTGGAATTCCGCTTTGAGGAGGAAAGAAAAGAGAATGTTTGCAAGGGATATTGGGATTGACTTAGGAACGGCTAACGTGTTAATTCACGTAAAAGGCCGTGGAATTGTTTTGAATGAGCCATCTGTCGTAGCAATTGATAAAAATACAAATAAAGTGCTTGCTGTTGGTGAGGAAGCTCGCCGCATGGTCGGCCGTACACCAGGCAACATTGTTGCGATCCGTCCGTTGAAAGATGGCGTTATCGCTGACTTTGATGTAACAGAAGCAATGCTGAAGCATTTTATTAATAAGTTAAACGTAAAGGGCTTTTTATCGAAGCCGCGCATTCTGATCTGCTGCCCGACGAACATCACAAGTGTCGAACAAAAGGCGATTAAAGAAGCAGCCGAAAAGAGCGGTGGGAAAAAGATCTATCTTGAAGAAGAGCCAAAGGTAGCAGCAATCGGCGCTGGAATGGATATTTTCCAACCTAGCGGTAACATGGTAGTGGACATCGGGGGAGGAACGACGGATGTTGCAGTTCTTTCTATGGGCGATATCGTGACTTCTTCCTCCATTAAAATGGCCGGCGACAAGTTTGACATGGAAATCCTCAACTACATCAAGCGTGAGTACAAGCTTTTGATTGGTGAGCGTACGGCTGAAAATATTAAAATCAACATAGGTACCGTGTTCCAAGGTTCTCGTTCAGAGGAAATGGAAATCCGCGGCCGTGACATGGTGAGTGGTTTGCCACGCACAATTACTGTTCGTTCGGAAGAAATTGAGTCCGCGCTTCGTGAATCGGTTGCTGTCATCGTTCAGGCGGCAAAGAGTGTTCTTGAACGCACACCACCAGAATTATCAGCGGACATCATCGACCGTGGCGTGATTTTAACTGGCGGTGGCGCATTGCTGCACGGAATCGACATGTTGCTTGCTGACGAATTGAAGGTTCCAGTTCTTGTAGCTGAAAATCCAATGGACTGTGTTGCGATTGGAACAGGCATCATGCTTGATAACATCGATCGCATTGCTAACCGTAAGTTAGGATAAGGATTTTCTGGTAAAAGATTCACTTTAATTTTGTACATTTTTATTGCTCGTGGTTGTATGACATCTAACCAATGGTGAACATGCCCCGAATGATACATGAAAAGTCTAATGAAGCAGGCTGGACAAGCCTCAGTCATTGGGCTTTTTTATTTGCCTTTGGTTCCTCTTTAATAGACGGATTTTGCGTTTTTTTTACATCAATTTACTTTTTTCGTAAAAAAATAATGTGCAATGGGGAATATTTTTTTATAATAGAAGTAATGAAAATTTTTCAACAGTTTGCGAAAGCAATTTTAATAAAGAAATTCAAGTTACCGATTTTAAAAAAGTTGGTTATAATATGTATAACTCACTGGGCCCATGGGGCAGTCCGGTTAAAGGGGAATTAGTGAATGTCTGTAAACAATCAAGCCAAGACCAGGGAAGAATTTAAACGAGCTAAATATGAAGAGCAGCAAAAGATGAAGGATGAAAAGCAAAAAGCCAAGGATGAAAAGGCTATGATGAAAAAGGATCGCGTGAAGGTGGAGCGTACAAATGAAAAGGTGGAGGCCGCACCACACACCTACAAACGAATCCGCATTCGTCTGATTCCCATCTGGCTTCGTCTGGTTCTTTTAGTTGTGTTTACGTTCGTCAGTTTGTTGGCGGGAGCAACGGTTGGCTACGGGATTCTTGGCGGTGGAAAAGTGGCGGATGTTTTTAAACAGTCGACCTGGACTCATATTCAAGATTTGGTGGATAAAAAATAAATTGGCTGGGAAGGGGAGCGAAAGCCCTTCCCTTTTGTGTATCTTTTCGAGTAGAATAGAGGATAATACTTGTTACTAGTAGGAGGTACTAATTTATGCTTGATATCGAACAAATTAAAGAAATCATCCCTCACCGCTATCCATTTTTGCTGGTCGATCGTATTTTGGAGGTAGAAGAGGGAGTTAGAGCGGTTGGGATTAAGAATGTTTCAGCCAATGAAGAGTTTTTTAATGGACATTTTCCGGATTACCCTGTGATGCCTGGTGTACTGATTGTTGAAGCACTGGCACAGGTTGGGGCAGTGGCTATGTTGAAAAAAGAAGAAAACCGTGGCCGCTTAGCATTTTTTGCTGGAATTGACGGCTGCCGTTTTAAAAAGCAAGTAAAGCCTGGTGACCAGCTTCGTCTTGAGGTAGAAATTATCCGCCTGCGCGGACCGATTGGAAAAGGGAAGGCAGTAGCAACGGTTGACGGCGAAGTGGCATGTGAAGCAGAAATTACGTTTGCGTTGGGTGAGAAAAAGGAATAAGTTTTGTACTAGACGACTGGAAGCCTGGGGCTTTTGGTCGTTTTTTTATAAGAAGGCTATGTGAAGAACAGTGTTGATTTTTATACCCTGTTGATTGGAGCGGACATCAACAGACAATTTTAACAGGCATTGCTGTAAAAAACTTCAAGCCATCATTTTTTTACCAATGGGAAAGATAAAAACAGACCATTGCAAGTACAGGTCAAAACTTATTTGGTGAAAGGGGCTTTTACGCTTGAAGAAGAAGTTATTTATGCTGCTTGCGGGTTCTGTATTATCGGCTGTAATGTTAGCGGGTTGTAACAATGACAATGATGATCAAAATCCACCGCCGCCGACAAATAACAATATCAATACACCGACAGATAACCGTATGGATAATGATTTAACGCCTAATGATAATAACGATGTAATCGATGACAACAACATCATTGACCGCAACCATTATCCGGAATCTGAAGATAAGAATACGCCACACGATAAAGACCCAGGCAAAGACAACAATACTCCGCAAGAAGACATTATCGAGGATGACATTGACGTTAAGGACAGAGACAACAAAGACGAGTAAAACAAAAAGGACAGGCAACAAAGCCTGTCCTTTTTCCTAACGGTTTTATTTCATGACCGTACCAAGTGGACAGTGTCCACGAGTGGTGCCTGACACCATCAGTGTGCCAGTGACATCACCAAAGTATTGTTCAAGCCCCAAAGCCATTCGCAAATAGTACAGCAGCAAGAACGAATAAGACGATGAAGGCCAGGTAGAGGAGTCCGACGACGATAACGATGATCCAACCAGCTACTTTGCGTCCAGTTTTGATAAAGTAAATCCCTAAGGCAAACGGACCAAAGAAAAAGCCTAGAATAGCCCACAGCCATGGGCTCTTATTATGTTTCGGCGCATCCACATATAAGAAAATAGCAATAATAATTTCAACAATAATACTAACGATCCCTGTCATAATTTCCCCCCCTAAAAATAAATTTTCCAACTTACACTTTTAGTATCTCTAGGGAAACGGAAAAAATCAACAAAAATGTGAATTTATCACTGTAAGCAACATAAAAAAACCAGTCCGAAGACTGGTCTAGGTCAGAATCAAAATTTAACAATTAAGGATTTTTTACTTTAATCTTCGGTTTACTCTTCATTTTCTCCTTAAATTCATTAAGAAGGGCAGGACCCTTTAGCCCTTTTTGCATCAGACTATCGAGCAGCAGCTCAGAGTAATCACTTTTATTACGGCGGAGATGACCTTCGAATAACACACTGATGTGCTTTTCAAATTGATTCAAAGAAACAATCTTCGTTTGAAAATAAGCAGGCGCGTTCTCCTTCTTCGTAATCACAGCTTCAACAATTAAATCGCGGCTTTGATCGTGAATCGTTTTAAAAAAATCATAGAGGGACAAATCTGTATACGCCTCAAGCAGCCAGGTGGAGCGCTCATCTTCCTTATTAAGAATCAAGCCGTCTTCTAAAGGAACTTCAACCGAAGTTTCACCATCCATAACGTCCAATGAGTATAACTTAAAAGATTTCATCGCAACCTCCAGTTACTTTTTTCTAAATTATAACATATGTCGAGCAGAAGCAAATGTCGAAAAATATTTGTCGAGTTTTGTAAAAATCATATTTCGGAGAAACGTAGAAGCTACTTTTTGACCAAAGGCTCGGGGATAGCGCACGTATCCGGGCGAAAAACCCTGGATACGTCATTTAAAGCCGTTTTACAAGGAACGCTCCAGGGGTCTATGATGGAACTATCAAATGAAAGGAGTTGAAACCATGATTAATCAGGTCACGCTTGTCGGCCGACTGACGAAGGATCCAGAATTAAAAAAGACGCCGGAAGGGAATTCTGTCGCACATGTCACACTGGCAGTCAGCCGACATTTTCGGAATCACAACGGGGAAATTGAGGCTGATTTCGTGCAATGCGCACTTTGGCGGAAAGCCGCTGAAAACACGTGCCAATATTGCCGAAAGGGCTCTGTTGTAGGAATCACTGGTCGATTGCAAACCCGGAATTACGAAAATAAAGAGGGAAAAAGAGTGTACATTACAGAGGTGGTGGTGGAAACGATCCGTTTCCTAAGTGCTAAGCCTCACGATGTAGTGACGGAGCAAAAAAGGGAGGAAACGACCGTTGGAATTTAGCAGCGAAGCAGCGAGGAATCTAGAACAGTTACTAGAAACATTAATAAAAATGGTTGGTAAATCCAATCAAAAAATTGACAGCCTGGAAAAACGGGTCAGCCAATTGGAATGGCTCATCAGGGAACAGCAGTTAGAACAAAGGGACAGAACTCCTATTCACATGTACTCCAGAACCCCACACCCTTCTTCTGAAAAAATTTCCTTTCACCTTTGATCCTACATTGGAATTTTTCAATCATTTTCACCCAAGACTTTACCCCAACGAGTAGCTTTTCGGCGAGTTTTTGAAGATTTCCCCGCAACAGGTACCAGTTGTTAAAAAGAATCAAAGACCTCTCCGTATGCATCCCCGTTTTTTCCGGCTAACCATTGCCGGAATTTTTTTTGAAGAAAGATATTTGCGGTGTCAAGCACCGAGGAATTCTTATAGAGAATTTATTATGTAGGTTTAAATTTCAGCGAGCGGGATAAACTAATTAAAAAACCCCCCTGTTTTTTTGATAGAAGCCGCTGAACACGTGTCAGCGGCTTCTTTGATGTTTTAGCCCCTCATATCGAAAAAAAACCCCCTCTACAATTGCCTGTCCAATTTTAAAACTTGTGTTTATGTCGCTAATAAATTTTACGAATTTCCAAAAAACTAGGTATTCCTTTGCAGGAAAAAATAAAATTATTGTCGAATAGTAAACATCGATGTCATATATTGTATATTTGGAGGTATTTGATTGAATGAAAAGGTTGCCTTAATATTTATCGGAGAACAAGTAAGTAAGCAAGAATGCTGGATTAAAAGCAAGCCTAGTTTTTCTGATGCAGTCGTCCTATCAAATCAGACATCCCATCAAACAACATGCGTTTCCTATCAACATATTCTACTAGATTACAAAAACAATTCTTTTCAAATCTCTGATTCCGATATCCAACTCACCTGTGACAGAGACTCATTAAAGATTACACAAGGAAGTAAAAGCAAACAGCTTACGGAAGAAGAGGTATTTGACATCATCAATAACTTTGCCTTCAAAAAAGGAAACAAAGTTACCTTCCTACGTACCATCCCATACCGTAAAAGCAAAAAAAGAAAAAAGAACAAGGATCGCGTCCTCGCGGTAGGAAAGAAAATAGAAGCCGAATAACGGAAATGCGAGCGAAGTGTCCTTTCCGGGTGGACAATGTCCACGGGTGGTGCCTGACACCGTTCACTGACACCATTCACCATTACTGTAAAATGATGGTGCTGTTATGACACAGAATTGACACTTTCCTTGCAAATAAGACAAATTGTGATACACATTTAATGTTTTTGTAACATAACTGGTACATTAATCTGTTATAAATAGGTTAATAAGGAGGGGGAAGCGTATGCAAAAGACAACTAAGCGTATAATTCTCATGTTACTTACAATGATGTTATGTGTATCGGGGAATATGATTACATATGCACAAACCAATAGTAATGCCCTACATAATGCTAAACAAGCGCTAGATGAAAAAACTAGATTAGTAGAGCAAAAAGAGCAAGAAAAACAAGCAGTAAATAAGGAAATAGAAAATATTCAACATGAGCTAGAGTCTTTATACAACACCATTACGGCCAACAAAGATGCGATGGCCAAAACACAGAAGAAAATGGATGAGATCAATCAATTAATCGAAGAGAAGAAAGAGGAAATCGTCCAGTTGGAGGATAAAATCCTTGCCCGTAAAGATATTATGAAGCAGCGAGCTGTTGCAATGCAGCAAAATAATAATATCAACCTGATGATTAACCTATTCTTCGAATCTAACAGTATCTCTGATTTCATCCAGCGTGCGAGCGCTGCGTCCACCCTGATCGATGCAGATAAAGACATCTTGACGGCCCAAAAAGAGGATCTACAACAGATAGAGAAGGACAAAGAAGAAATCGACAAGCAGGAGCAGTCACTCGAAAATGAAAGACAAACTCTTGCCGGGCAGCAGGCAGAGCTTGATCAAAACTTGCAAAAAAGACAACAAACCTTAACAGCCATGCAAGAAAAATATAATGCCATCGTGCAACAAATGGCGCTTGCCGAGCAACAGAAAGCTGGCATTGAGTCACAAATGAAAACCATTCAGGCAAAAATCAGCCAAGAACAGGCGGCTGCAAAAGCTCGTCCGGTTGCAGCATCACCTTCTACACCAAGCAATGATACCGGTGTAGCCATCAGCGGCAAAGAGATGTATGTAACGGCAACGGCTTATACACCGTACGATTCTGGATCAATTACGGCTTTAGGCTACAATATCGGAGCTAACCCGAACATGAAATTAATCGCTGTCGACCCATCCGTCATCCCACTTGGAAGTAAAGTGTGGGTAGA
This sequence comes from Neobacillus rhizosphaerae, assembly GCF_050477885.1. Classification (GTDB taxonomy): domain Bacteria; phylum Bacillota; class Bacilli; order Bacillales; family Cytobacillaceae; genus Neobacillus; species Neobacillus rhizosphaerae_A. The sequence continues at coordinate 50,883 of NZ_JBCNAC010000027.1, read as the reverse complement.
AGGATACGGGGTAGCAATCGCTGGTGACACGGGCGGTGCCATCAAGGGCCACAAAATCGATGTCCTCGTGCCAACGAAAACACAGGCATATCAATGGGGAAGAAGAACCGTTAAAGTTGTTATTTTACAATAGAACAGGAAAGAGCTTGGAGTCCGCCTCCAAGCTCTATTTTTATGTTAACGCTTCTTTAATTTTTCCCGCATATTCTCCGGCTGCTTCAACCAATAACGAAATCCTTTACCTGCTAATGGTTCATCATTGTATCTTGGGATGACATGTAAATGACTGTGCAAAATCGTCTGATTGGAAGCCTCACCCACATTCCAACCAAGAGTATATCCATCTGGTGTGTAAGTTTCATCGAGGTAGTCTTTCGCTTTTTGTAAAAGCTCATACGTATCGTTCCATTCTTCTGGTGTCAGCGCGAACGCATTTGCATGATGCTTTTTCGGAACAATCACCCCCGAACCTTCCAACACATCCTGTTCCTTCTTATGTTGCAAAAAATAACACGTCGCATTTTCAAACATAATCTTCTGATCTGTGTCATCATGCGGATGACAAAATGGGCAACTCTTATCGTACGACATAGAAACCTCCTATTATAAAACATTTAAGAATGAGGATTAGCTGCTTTCAAGGGTGTCTCAGCCTCTGCACTGTGAACCCTTTGGTCCAAAGCAGGAACGATCCGGTAAAAAAGAAAGATTCCAATCACCCCCATACTTGTGATAAAAATCGTGGTCGCCATGCTGGAAATAAACGAACTCAGCGTAACGGTGACCGAACAAATCAGCATCGCTAGATTAAACGTTAATCCGGACACCGCCATATAAGAGCTACGTGCGTGTTCCGGCGGCAGCTCTGCCATGTAGTTTTGCTGCACAGGTACTCGAAGCACCTCAGCCACCGTCGCTGCCAGCATCGCAAAAAACAAAAGCCAAATATGATTGGAATACGAAATTACCGCATACCCCACGACAAAAACAATACAGCTTACAATCAAGGTATGCCTGTCTTTAAAACGCTCCACAATTTTAGTGGCCACCAAAGCCATCAGCACCACAAGAATCGTATTTTCCGTCCGCAGGAAACCGAGCATTTCAATTCCACCAAAGGTCCAGCCGAAAAGATGCTGTTCGGCCATTTCATTAGCCAAGCGAATTCCGATATAGTTGGTTAGCTGGAATTCCATCGACAAAACGAGCAAACCGGCTAAGACAAATAGGATAAATACCCGATCGAGAAACACTTCCTTGTAGCCGTTCAACATTCCGTGTACATGTTCCCTGACGGTCTTACCTGCCGTTTTTTCAGTAGCATAGCTTTCTTCGATAAAAAAGGTGATGAGTACCCAAGTCAGTAACGCTGCGGCAGATAATGAAAGTAGCAATTCAAATAAGTAATTTTTAAAAAGAAAACCTCCGATGACGCCGCCAAGGGCAATCGACAGGTTGTTAGCCCAATACATGATTGAGTACATCGTTTTGCGTTCCTCGGGCTTACTCACATCAATCAGCATCGCCTGGGTGGCCGGTCCCGCCAGACCCCAGCAAATACTATTCGCCGTCATCGTGAAAAACGTCAACAATGGCGAGAAGAACCAGGGGGAGTTACTTAGCATCATGGTAAAAAAGGCGAAGAACCGCAGTGTTTCGGCAAAGACAATCACCTTTTTCCGGCCAAACTGATCGGAAAAATAGCCACCGAAAAAGTTAATCAGGATGCCGATGAACACATTCACAAGCAGCAATAAGCCGGCCGTTTTTGCCCCAAAATGATGGGACAAATAGATCGCCATAAATGGAAAAATCATTCCGCCAATGGTCGAGCTTAAAAACGATTCGACCAGTCGGATTTTGATCGTCCGGTGAAACTTTAATATATTCATTTCGATTGCTCCTAACCTAGGTTTCTAGCTCCCTCAAACGGTTGGCAAAGGTCTCTGTCCAATCCTTTGAAAGCTCCGCGAGACTCAGCATCTTCTTCATCCCGTCGAGATTCGTCTTGTCTTTATATTTCAGTTTGTTTGCGTACGAAATACTCACACTTTCCGGATTCCGTTCCACTAGTTTCAAAGAATCCTCGCTGGAAACATAGCCTTCTTGTAGGACGCGGAAATAGAACCCGGTATAGCCGGTATGCTGTACCATCAGAGGTAATTTTGGCTGGTTCAGCTTGGTTGCCAATTTAAAGCAAGGCTGCCGTGGCTGCGTCACCTGCACGATTGCTTCCCCTAGTTCGAAGACATCGCCAATCCATATATCCTCCTCGGTGATTCCTTTTACCGTTAGGTTTTCGCCAAAGGCACCGGCCTCCAGCTTTGTATCGAGCACACTTTCCCAAAAAGAATAATGGTCATGGGAATAGACACAAACGGCTTTATCAGGCCCTCCGTGAAAATTCAAATCAGCCTGCTGGTCGCCTTCGAAATTTAGCGTCGAAAGAAACACCTTTCCATGAACCGACTTTTTATCGATTGCTGAAAGCAATGTTCTCTCTCCATATGTGAAATCCTGCGGTGTCCGCACGTTTATAGACAGAACAGGTATGTAAGTCATGATTTCTCCCCCTTTTTTAAGTATATTTGCTTGTTAAAAATAGACGTGAATTCTATCAGGAAATTTCACCTGTTGGAAAACTTTTTCGGAGTTTACCATACACCTATAGTAAAAAATAGCAGGTTTGGTTGTTTTAGGAAAGATGTAGAATTGAAAATAGGAAATTCCACCCGTACGTTGGAGGCGGTTTCATCCTTTCTAATTTTAGAATTGACGATGAAAATAGGTATGAAATAAAATGAATGGATAACATGATTAATTTGTAGATAGGGTGGGATTACGTGATCGAATTAAAGCTGCGTTCGATTTTAAAACAGGTAAAAAGTGAAAATCCGCAAAAAAGATACGAGGCACTTGACCAGCTTTTTCAATATAAGCAGGATGAAGGACTGGAAATTCAAATAGATGTGTTAAAAGATATCATCAAAACGGCGGCATCTGGCTTCCCGAAGCGCGTCGATCACTGGGACAACCCATCATTTTATCTGATTGATTTTGTGTGCGACTTCCCGATGCCGGAAGTAGTGGAGGGCCTCCTCAAGCACTTCAACGGGTTGGACCTGCAGGCAAAAGAGCGTGCCATAGAATTTCTGCTTGGAACAGAAGACGAAGAAATTTTTTATATATTGGAGGAAAAAATCGTCGAGTTAATTCAATCGTCGGAGAATTTTCTCATCCCAATAAGAGAGCTCGCGAACTATCCGATGTTAATTAAGGGAATCCTTGATAAGACGCTGGACAAGCTCGACAGCAAATACTATAAATTTATGCTCTATGATCTATTATTATCGCTAAACTCCTCCGGCTATGAAAAGGGCTATCAAAAGGAGAGCGTTCTCCCGTCCTTGCTCAAGGATTATCAGGTGGAAAAAGAAGAATACTTGAAATTCGATGCTGACTTTTCCAGTAAGTATGTGTACACCGCTTGGAAAAATAGCTATTTTGCGATTCGGACACGGATTCGATTGTTTATTAGTTTAATGGAATACTATTTTTCAGAGGAAGTGAGAGCGGAGCTGGAGCAGGCAATGTGTTACCGCGATCCTTTTATTCAAACCGAAGCGCTTTTGGTGTGCATCGGTAAAAATCTTCCTTTCGATGCAAGCAAATTAACAGAAGCGGCCAATCAGATTGAAACAGCCGAAATGGTCTATTGGGAATTGAAGGAGAAGAATCTCGAGCATTTGTACCCGATTAAGGAAGGCAAGCAGCCGCATTTGGCGAAAACGAGGCTTTTTTCAACGATTATCAATTTGCCTGAAGAAGAAGAAGGCGTAATCCGTTTTCCTGAAGATATCCAGGTCATGGACAAGATTGAAACGGAAAATATGTACGGCCAGCTGGTCCGCTACTATTTGCTGAGCTTTGTGGAGAACGGGATACGGTATGCGGGATGGGCAGGCGGCTATGCGCTTGAGGACGGCGACGATACTGCTGAACTATGGGACGGCAGCTACACGGATTTTGTCGAGTGGTCCAAAGCTAGCATCGAAGAGCATAAGTCAGCCTTTTTTAAAAAAAGAGCGGAAGAACAGCAGGAGCATGAATCGAGCATTTATTATGAGAGCTCGCCGCGCCTCAGTCGTGGCGCCTGGTTTTTCCTAGGCCTGGCGATCGTGCACTGGGTGAAGGCGGTGTTTACTGGTTTTGCCGAGGACTCGATTCCTATTTTGGTGGTGCTCACGGTCATTGGCGGCGGTTTTTGTTTATATGAACTAACGAAAAATAAGAAGCGCAAGGTTCAAATCGTCGGTCAGCAGCTTGTGAAAGTGGACGGATCGAAGCAGCACGTGGTTGAGATCGCTGATATCAAAAAGATAGAGTACAACAAAAAGAACGTTGTTGTTTATAACAAGAAGAACGAAGTGGCGTTTTCCTTCCCTCTCCGCTGGGTGCACTACGACCTGTTTTATGCGCACATGAAGGAGCACACCAACCATTTGAAAGAACGACCATTTATACAATCATAGCAGTAAAAACTGGGGACAGTCCCCCAACGCTTTAAATCAGTGGGGGACTGTCCCCAGCTGCAATATGAAACGGTTTGCCAACCAGTATAATGGATGGTGAATCGTTTTTTTTGTTTTGGGTGATGAAGGACAGAACCGAAGAGGAAGCAAGGCAAAATGTCTTTCATAGAGGGGATGAAGGACAAAATCGAAGAGGAAGTAAGGCAAAATGTCTTTCATAGAGGGGATGAAGGACAAAATCGAGAAGGAAGCATAACAAAATGTCTTTCATGAAGGGGATAAAGGACAAAACGCCAAGAAAAATAGAAAAAAAGTCCTTCATACTTTAAATGCCCCCCTGTAAATTAAGCATTTTTTACATAAAAAAGAGGAAAACCATAAGATTAGGTTGAAATATTGGTATAAAAGATGAAGGAGGGCTTGCTAACATGTTTGTTTTACTATTAAAGTACATTAAGCCAATAGAAGAAGTAGAAAAAGAATTAGAACCACACAGAGCCTACTTAGAAAAATACTACTCCTTACAAAAATTCATCTGTTCCGGCAGGCAAAACCCAAGAGTCGGTGGAGTCATTCTTAGTAATGCGGAAAACCGCGAAGAAGTCGAAGCCATCATCCTAGAAGACCCATTCTATAGTAAAAAAATAGCAACCTACGAAATTATCGAGTTTACACCAACCATGCATGCGGAAGGATTTCAACAGTTTATCAGTATGTAATGGGGTAGGGGTTTCAGACAAAGGGGGACAGTCCCTCACCGCTTTAAATCAGTGGGGGACTGTCCCCAAAACCTACTTCAACGGCTCATTCAAAACGTTCTCTTCCAACACCGAGAACTTATCGCCATAAACCTTGGTAATATGCTTCTCGCCCCAAGCACAAAGCGAATCCAGGATCCCTTGCAGCGACCAGCCGTATTCGCTCAACTCATACTCGACCTTCGGCGGCACCTGATTGTAGACAATCCGATTAATAATCCCATCGGCCTCTAACTCGCGCAACTGCTGGGTCAACATTTTCTGCGTAATATTCGGCATCAGCCGCTTCAAATCGCTTGTCCGTTTTTTTCCGTGCGTCAAATGACAAAGAATCACACTCTTCCATTTCCCGCCGATCACTTCCAACGTCGCTTCCACTGATATATTATACTTCTTCTTTTCCATCGTCAGTCATTCCTCCTCTTCTATAGGCACCAAAAAGTGCCTACGTAACTTAAAAGTATCTATAGCACTTCAAAGTACGTACTTCTCAATAGTTTCTCTATCATCCATAATAACACTTGCCGGTCGAAAACAATCATACACTTTTTTACAGTTCACATACAAACCTACAAAAATGAGGAGGAACCACATCATGTCTTTAAATAAAAAACAAAGCACACTTGCACTGATAGCCTTAGCAGTCAGTGCGTTCGCCATAGGAACCACCGAATTTATCAGCGTCGGCTTGCTGCCGCTGATCGCGAAAGATCTACACATACCTGTAACAACGGCTGGACTCACCGTCTCATTATATGCACTTGGCGTCACATTCGGGGCACCGGTCCTGACATCCCTAACATCCAGTATGTCACGCAAGACTTTACTGCTCTGGATCATGATAATTTTCATCATCGGCAACAGCATCGCCGCGAGCACGACCACCATTAGCGTGTTACTCACCGCCCGCGTCATCGCAGCATTATCGCACGGAGTTTTCATGTCGATCGGCTCTACCATTGCGGCTGACCTCGTGCCGGCCAACCGTCGTGCGAGCGCCATCAGCATCATGTTCTCAGGCCTCACCGTCGCAACCGTAACCGGCGTACCGTTCGGAACCTTCATCGGCCAGCAATTTGGCTGGAGAATGGCCTTTATCCTAATTGTAGCCATCGGCATCATAGGCCTCATCGCCAACAGTGTTCTCGTTCCTTCTTTTTTGAAAAAAGGAACTCAAACAAGCTTCGGAGACCAGTTCAAGCTCCTGACCAATGGACGTCTTTTATTAGTATTTATCATCACTGCCCTAGGGTATGGTGGAACATTTGTTGTCTTCACCTATTTAGCACCATTACTACAGGATATAACAGGTTTTAAGGAAGGTACAGTCGCCATCATCCTACTTGCGTACGGTGTAGCCATTGCAATCGGAAACATGGTCGGTGGAAAGCTTTCGAACCGCAACCCGATTGGGTCGTTATTCTATATGTTCATCGTCCAAGCGGTAGTCCTCTTTGTATTAATGTTCACAGCACCGTTTAAAGTGGCCGGTCTCATCACCATTATTTTCATGGGACTCCTCGCCTTTATGAACGTACCAGGACTACAGGTGTATGTCGTCATGCTAGCTGAACGGTTTGTGCCAAGCGCGGTCGACGTGGCGTCAGCCATCAACATCGCTGCCTTCAACGCCGGTATCGCTATTGGTTCCTACCTGGGCGGAGCGATTACCGACTCCATCGGCCTTATCCACACCACCTGGATCGGTGCCCTAATGGTCTTCGGAGCCGTCATCCTAACCGGCTGGAGCCGTGCCCTAGAACGCAAAGACCAAAAAGCTAATCACTTTGCAAAAGAAGCTTGCTAAAGGTAAAATGCAAGAGGTTAGGGTGTCAGGCACCATTTGTGGACACTTGTTTTTCTACAATGGACATCATAGTGCCTGACACCACTCAAAGACATGTGTCCTTCTAGAGTGGACACGGAATGAATTTACAACTAGAGGAGGTTTTTTACTATGGTTAAGAATTTACAAGATACTACAACGTTAAGTAATGGTGTGAAGATGCCTTGGTTTGGCCTTGGGGTGTTTAAGGTGGAAGAGGGCTCTGAGGTAGTGGAGTCTGTGAAATCAGCACTTAGAAACGGGTACCGCAGTATCGATACAGCGGCAATCTACCAAAATGAAGAAGGCGTAGGACAAGCGATCCGCGAATCAGGAATCGCTCGGGAAGAGCTATTCGTGACTTCAAAGGTATGGAACGCAGACCTCGGCTACGAGTCAACGATTGCTGCCTACGAGACAAGCTTACAGAAACTAGGACTAGAATACCTAGACCTTTACCTTATCCACTGGCCTGTAGAAGGTAAATATAAGGAAGCATGGAGAGCATTAGAAACACTTTACAAAGAAGGCCGCGTAAAAGCAATCGGCGTAAGTAATTTCCATGTGCATCATCTAGAAGATGTCATGAAGGACGCAGAAATCAAGCCAATGGTGAACCAAGTAGAATACCATCCGCGTTTAGCGCAAAAAGAAGTCCGTGCATTTTGCCAAGAGCAAGGCATTCAGCTAGAAGCATGGTCACCATTAATGCAGGGCCAATTGCTCGACAATGAAGTCCTTCAAACCATTGCTCAAAAACACAACAAATCCGTGGCACAAGTCATCCTGCGCTGGGATCTGCAAAACGGCGTCGTGACGATTCCAAAATCAACAAAAGAGCACCGAATCATCGAAAACTCACAGGTGTTCGATTTCGAACTTACAGCTGAGGACATGGAAGCGATTGACAGCCTTAACCAAGACCGTCGTGTCGGTCCAGACCCAGACAACTTTGATTTTTAAAAATGGTACCTGAAAAATCACATGCAACAAAAGGGCTTGGGGATTCCCAAGCTTTTTTGTACTTCTATAGACTAGTCCCGTGACATATATGAAATAGCTTTCAAATAAATATGAATGGAAGGTTATTATAGGAGGCGAAAGAATGGTCAATCAGGGATTTGCCGGTATATATGACAGTAATAATCAAATGCTAGTTTCTCCTGAATCATTTGCCGCACCACCTGAATCATTGACAGAGCAGCTCTTTATTGAAAGATCATTAACTGAAAATAAATTTTGGTTAAGGATTATGAAAGAGCATTCGTATTTTTTAAGTGAAGGATTCGACCATCATGACAAACATCTTATTCAACAAACCGATCGTTTTTATTATTATTTTCAGGAACAGGAAAAGAGAGCGTACCAAACTCCGAATAATGTAACCGCAGTGAGAAAATTAAATGAGGATTCTATTCAATTGGTATTAGGATTAAGAAATTTCAAACGTAATCTCCTTATACTTATTATTAATTGTAAAGTTAAGGGGTTTAATTTCCCTCTGCTGGTCGATCACATAGCCCGAGAAGCTGAGTATTTTATGAGGACGTTAAAAAAGTTCAATGAGGGAATTTTGGACCCCATTCAGGATGCCATTATCAAAGAGAATGTATTTTGGCTTAAAATAATGATGGAACATTCACGTTTTATCGCTTCACTATTGGACCAATCAGAACGTAATTTAGTAAAAACCGCGAGTAAATTCGGGGACGATTTTGAAGTTCTTCTTAATCAAGCTAGAGATGTTGAATCCATGCTATATAAGAAGAGTCCAACTTATCCGATAATCGGAAAGCTTAATAAGGATAGTGAAAATGCAACACATGAACTGCGTAATTTTAAACAGGCGGGGTTAGATTTAATAAAAACATGTCAAATACGAAGTGTGATCGATCCATTATTAGCAGATCATGTAGTAAGGGAAGCGGATCATTTCCTCCATATGATTTCTGTTTTAGAACAAAGATTAAAAGTAAAACAGCAGGAAGAACAGAGTTTATAAAAATTTCAGGGTTATGGGCTCTTTTATAAGCTATCCAAGAAAGACCAAATCAGTATGGGATTTGGTCTTTTAACAGATGTATTGACTCAAGGTTTGTACCCTATTTTTTACCAGCCTTCGCAATGTTACGCAGAACCGAATAAACAAATCGAATGCTCTTTCCCACATACCCGGTACGATTAAAGCTGCCAATGACATACACATCAAATCCAGGGCTATACAGCATAAAGGAACCCGTCGAACCTAAATGGCCCCATACATGATACTTTTGGGTAAAAGGCTGCATTCGCACCCTCATCAGCCCGAATCCATAATCAACGCCGATCCACATTTTCGTCCACTTTTGCATCGCCTCCAATGACTCTCTGCTAATCAGTTGACCACCCTCCAGGGCCTTCATAAAAAGTAACAAATCCTCAGATGTGCTCACCGTTTGCCCACCGGCATAAATACTGCTAAAGCTTTTATGCTCTGATACATCCACTTTCTTATCCTTCATAAAAATAGTGGCAACAGGATAATCGCTCACTACCGCGGGCTCTGAGTAATGGCATAAGTACGAATGCTTCATTCCAAGCGGATCAAATATGTATTCATGCAGCACTTTGTGATAAGGCTTTCCAGTTACTTCTTCAATAATCATCCCTAACAGATTAAAGCCGGTATTCGAATAGTGGCAGCCCTTGCCCGGTGCGAACTTCGGAGTCAAATGTTGCTTCGTCCATTCGATTGTTTCCTCCGGTGTCCAAAAGCGGGACGGTTGCTGGAACAACAATTCCTGAAACGAGGGACCCGTTTTCGGTTTTAACTCATAATAATCCGGTAAACCAGAAGTATTGTTCACCAAATGGTCGATGCGGATCTCCTGCGAGTAATCCGTTCCTTTATAAATGTGTAAGCCTTGAGCCAATTCCACCGGCAAAAATTTCGCGACCCGATCCTCATAGCTAATTTCGCCCTTTTCCACTAACATCGCAATCAGAACGGCTGTAAAGGTTTTTCCGATGCTGGCCGTATGAAAGGGCTGATCAGGGCTGGCAGGTACATCCCCCGTTTTTCCATGAGCCCGATTCAAATGGAGATTCAGAGAATCCGAGTGCACGAGCAAATAGGCATTATCCACCTTAGTATCAGAATCAACGGCCTTGTCTAGCTTTTTTTCAATCGCTTGAATCATTCATAGTCCTCCGCTCTTAATCTTGTTTATATATATCTATTATATTCCTAATCCCCCACATTAATGGTAAAAATTACTATCATAACCATCATACCATTGTAAATAAAGCAACCAGACGATTCTGGTAGCCATTGTACGACTCTAATTCTGTCTCTTTTTTTGTACCTTTTTTCCCAATATCATCACCTTTTTCAAGTGAAAAGTAAGAATCACCTTACATAGGTTATTTAAATTCATCATATGCTGGTAGTGGAAAATGGGGACAGTCCCCCGAGCGGGTAACGCGTTAACGCAGCGGGGGACTGTCCCCATAAAAATCAGGGGGATGTTATGGAGCTTTCGTTATTTTTAGAGTATGGCTGGGTTTTGCTTATTTTGATTGTACTTGAGGGTTTGTTATCGGCTGATAATGCGTTGGTTTTGGCTATTATGGCGAAGCATTTGCCAGCAGAACAGCAAAAGAAATCGCTCAATATTGGATTGCTATTGGCTTTTGTTTTTCGAATTGGAGCTATCTTTATCATTTCGTTTCTGTTTCATGTGTGGCAGATTCAGGCGATTGGGGCGGCTTACTTAATTTTCATTTCTATCAAACATGTATTGAAAAAGGAGCACGGAAAAAAAGAAAAAGCTACAAGCTGACGGTTATACAAATCGCCTTGACGGATATCGCCTTCGCTGTAGACTCGATTTTAGCAGCAGTAGCGCTTGTTATCGCATTGCCCGATTCACCATTGAGGGAAATTGGTGGTATGGATGCTGCTCAATTTATTGTCATTTTATTAGCAGCGATCGCTGGTTTAACCGTTATTCGCTTCGCTGCAAGTTACTTCGTGAAGGTGTTAGCTGAGCATCCTAGTCTTGAAACCGCGGCCATGTTACTTGTAGGCTGGGTGGGTGTCAAGCTTTTCGTACATACGCTTGCACATCCATCTTTCCAAATCCTTTCTCAGGATTTTGTAGAGGGACCCATCTGGAAGACCCTTTTTTGGACAGTGATGCTACTAATCGCTTTAGGTGGTTGGTCTGAATCCAAGGAAAAAAAGCACAAAGGTAGAGCAAAGATTATAGAAGTAGGCGAATTTGGAAGTTGGTTTCCAAATTTTGTAGAATTCCTTCTTGATTTTGTAGAATAAGTTGAAATTTTGTAGAATTCACTCTTAACTTTGTAGAATAACTCTGGGAATCCGTTCTTATGAGGTGAAATTGGAAGTTTGTTTCCAATTTTTGTGGAATCCTACCCCGATTTTGTAGAATTAATTAAAATTATGTAGAATTCCTCCCCTTTTTTGTAGAATTATAAGAAAGTAGGTGCTTGTATGAATCAAAAAGAATACGAATGGGTCCGGCAAACTCGAAATACACTGTTAGACTATTGTGCAGAAATCGATCCCAATGATTTTACACGCCAAAATGGCTTCGGATGGGAAAGTGTAAGAGATTCATTGGTACATATTGCAGATTGCTACTATGCGTGGTTGGGTTCATTTGTTTTATTAAAAACAAAGAAACCTATCACTCCCAAGGAAGATAGGCAATATTTCGATTTAGATAAAATAAAAGAACGCTTTACGCAGGTAGATATCATAGTGAATGAGGTATTCGAAAAATACGATATTCACTTAAATGAGTTAATGGAAAGAAAGATTCCTTGGAGAAAGGCACCAGAAATCATCTCAATCACACCTGGTAAATTGCTCATGCATACTATTACGCACGAGTATCATCACAAGGGGCAAATCACAGCAATGTTGCGCCAGATGGGGTATGAACCACCCAATACAGATGTGTTAGGGACAGAAGATTAATCTAGTTAAGAATGAAAAGGGGACCGCAGTGCGATCCCTTTTTCTAGTCTAAGATGAAATAAGAATACATATAAAAAAATTGGATAAATTAAGGGAAATCCTAAGATGGAGTGTATTCGATTGAAATATCCAACTTTTGAAGATGTGAAAAAAGCAAGAGAAACCTTGAAGGATGTTTCGACTAGTCACTGGGTTCAAGATGACTTATTTACATGGAAATGGTGGTTATTGCTCGCTGCCACTTTCCTGCCATGGGTTATTTGGATTAAGTATCGTGATAAAGAAAGAACATTAGAAATCCTATGTTATGGCTTACTATGGGCAATTTTAGCTTCGGCAACGGACGTCATTGGAGGAGAGAGCTTATTATGGGGATATCCGGACAAATTGTTGCCGATGGTGCCCCCATTATTTCCTGCTGATATTTCCGTTATTCCTGTTTCTTATATGTTTATATACCAGTACACAAACACGCTTAAAAGATACTTGGTCTTCTCCTTATTACTTTCTGGGTTCTTCTCCTATATAGTAGAACCTATTTTTATTAAATTAGAGATGTTTGCTTTACATAACTGGGCACATACATACTCGTTTATAGGTTTTTTTATCCTGTCTCTGATCCCTTATTACTTAATAAAAAAGCTTACTATTAAAAAATGATATGAGGATGAAAAAGAATGGTCCAACATTTAACCAAGTTATCATCAGCTGAATTATCGATGCTGTGGAGCACCTATATTGGTGACACGATGTCTATTTGTGTGCTGAAACATTTTCTACAAACCTGTGAAGATCAAGACATTAAACCAATTATTAAACTGGCGCTTAGCTATTCCTATGACCATGTGACCCAAGTTTCCGATCTATTTACAAAGGAAGGGATTCCTCTACCTAATGGATTTGGAGAACAAGATGTGAACATGCAGGCAAAGAAGCTTTTTTCTGATGTTACCTACATGCGTTATTTGCAGCATATGGGGAGAACCGGATTGAACTCATACAGCTTAGCGAAGTCAGTTTCCGCGCGGAAAGACATCCGTGCCTTGTTCAAACAGTTTTACAGTCAAACAGAAACGTTATTTGACCGAAATGCGGAACTGATGCAGGAGAAAGGTGTCTTTATTCGAGCCCCTTATATTTCTTATCCGGATAAAATAGAGTATGTGACGGAGAGAAAATTCCTTGGGGGGCTAATCGGTGCTCCCCGGCCGCTTCTTGGAATAGAAATTGCTCATTTAGGAGTGAATATCGAAGTGGCTAATGTAGCAAAAACTATCCTTTTAGGCTTTAGCCAAGTAGCTCAATCCAAAAAAATAAGTGACTACTTTAAAGATGGATATGAGTTAGGGAAGAAGATGGTGGAGGATTTTATGATTAAGCTAAAAGAAGATGACAACTCCTATCCATCCACCTGGGATTCGACCATTACAAACAGTACTGAGGCACCATTTTCTGATAAATTGATGCTATTTCATACGAATGCACAAAGTGCGATTGGTCTTGGCGATTTTGGACTTGCGATTGCTTCATCCTTTCGAAAGGATTTAATCCTAAGTTACGAAGGGTACATTCTTCGGGTAGGGGCCTACGCGAAAGAAGGGGCAAACCACTTAATTGATCATGGATGGTTTGAAAAACCACCACAATCGATTGACCGGGAATCGATAAGAAATCAAAATAAATAACCTCTTTTGAAGGCTAACAAGAGCGATGCTTATGTAACGAAGCATCGTTTTTTCTATTGGTAGAATTAATGGCGATTCTTTCTTTTTACAATAGAAACAGAAATCCACACAACGGCAGCACCAATAAAAGCGACGAAAATTGGAACGAAAACATTGTTTACCATAGACATTCTCCTTCTTTTGGACGATATATTTATTGTATCACGCTTAGAAAATATTGGATATAATCAAATTAACTTTGGTCAGCTACTATTTCACCGCCATTTGTTGGTGGTTTTTTTATGCAAAAAATTTTTTTCATTCTCTGTAACGAAAGAGACGTCAATCGGATATATAGTGCGAAAGGAGGTTAAGCCTTGGGGGAACTAGATGAAATATATCACCAATATTCGGAAGGCGTTTTTAAATATTTGATGTGTCTTTGCCATAATGCCGAATTATCAGAAGAACTTACACAAGAGACTTTTTATCAAGCAGTGAAATCCATTGATCGATACAACGGGGAATGCAAAATGTCCGTTTGGCTCTGTCAAATCGCAAAGCATTCCTATTATAAGCACCTTGAAAAAAGTAAGAAGCAACGTCAACCTACAGAGATTTTTCAAGAGCAGATTGTACATACATCACCTGAAGCAGAACTCATTCATGCGGAAGACAAAATGGCTCTTTACCGAATGATCCACCTGCTTGAAGAGCCCTATAAAGAGGTTTTACTCCTAAGGCTCTTAGGCGGTCTTAGTTTTAAAGAAATAGGAGACATCCAGCGGAAAAATGAAAATTGGGCAAGAGTGACGTTTTACCGCGCAAAAATGAAATTACGAGAAAGGGGAACGAGCGGAAATGAACAATAACTGCTACATTGTGCGCGACTTACTGCCGTCTTATATAGACAAGCTGTGCAGCCATGAAAGCAATCAGTTTATCGAAGAACATATTAGTTCCTGTAGCGAATGTAAAAATGTCCTTGATACCATGAAAGAGGAAGTGGAGGGGGCAGACGAACTCGACCAAGTGAAGATACAGGTGGCGAAGAAGCCCTTCCAAAAAGTAGCGGACTTTTTTAAGGCACAGAAAAAATTGACGAAGTACGTACTTATTGCAGCACTCCTCTCATTGGTCGCAGGGGCCGGTTTTCTGGTCAACTCCATGGTTGAATGGAAAGAAAATGAGAACGAGATTAATAAGCTAGAAGTGGTAGAACAAGAGAGAGCAGACATTATGTCGGATGTATTTGATGCTCTAGGGGTGTCAAATGATGTAACTGCACATGAAGAAAAACAGCTGTTTGAGGTATTTAATAAATATAAAAATAAGCTGAAACTGTTGGCTATTTTTCCAGCGGAAGATGTTGAGGATTGGATAAAGGAAAATCCATCCGTTACTCATGAACCTACCACCATTTTTCCAATTGATTATAAAAAGGCTGCCAAGGTCATTGGAACCGAAGGAATGATAGAGCGGAAGGATCGAATTATTCCAAGTGATTATGATTTTGGCACAGTGGTAATGGCGAATACCAAATGGGTCATTCAATATGAATACAAAAGTTCATATGAACCGAAGATCGAGCGGCACCATCAATTAAAATACTATGGTCCGAGTATCTGGACTATTTTCTTGTTACCCATTCTTTTATTTGCTATAGGAAGTGTGCTAATCATTGTTTGGTGGTTTTTGAAAAAGCATATTAAACAGCTAAAGGATGTAATAGGATAAATACTGGATTGCTTGTTGTGTATGAAAAAAACATTCAAGAGTGAATTAGCAGCTAATTCACTCTTGAATGTTTATTGTGTTTGTTCATTTTCTTTTGACATACTTCCCTCACCATTCACTGGATGCGGCTGACCGTACCCTTCCACATTCCCCGCATGCTCTTTGTGATATTCCGAACCGGAACCTACACTATTTTGGGCTGAATTCCCATTTTGCTTTTCATTTTGATTAGACATTTATGCTCACCTCCTAGACATAGTTAGATTGCTTATAATCCTTTTAATTATTCAGGGTATGTAAGAAATTAGAAAATTTCTCTTTTCCGGTATTCGATACAACCTATTCGGCTGACCTGTACCAAGAGCATACCATCCAGGATGTTAAAGAATCCTTCCAACGAAAATAGAGCGGATTGAAACGCTGGCATTAAGCAGCTCATATCGGTCAGATCCTAAAAAACAGTAAAGTGTACAGGAATAATTAGGGACCGCAGAGAATGAATTAATACTAGCTTATAATTGGGTATACAATAGTAAGGAGGGTATGGGGATGTATAAGAAAATTGCGTTAGCAACAGATGGGTCTGAACACTCCAAGAGGGCTGCTGAAAATGCGATACATATGGCAAAATGCAGCGCTCATTCCAAGATTGAAGTCATTTACGTTGTGGATTATGACAAAGTAAAGTCTGATGTCCTTAGTCATTGGAATGCCGCAGATATTGGTGATACCCGGAAAAGTCGAATGAGAGAAGTGGAAAGAATGGCGAAGGAATCAGGAGTATCCTATGAGATTAAAATTCTCCACGGTGATCCTGGCCCAACCATTGTGGATTACGTGAATAAACAAAATTTTGAAATCGTTGTCGTTGGCAGTCGAGGGCTGAATGTACTTCAGGAATTTGTGTTAGGCAGTGTGAGCCATAAAGTGGCAAAGCGGGCAAACTGTCCTGTTTTGATCGTGAAATAAAATGGAGACCCGTAATGGGTCTTTTTATTATGGATGTAACTCCCAGTAAAATTTTAGATGTTTTATTGAAAAACAAAGAAAATAGAAGGAAATCAAAGTTAAGGTAAAGTGTGTCCGCTTACATTAGGTTTCACAAATTTGTCACATTCCTTTATACTATGTTCTGTTATCAACGGCCCCGACTTTCATGAGAGTTGAAAGTCAATTAAATAAAAACAAAACAAAGGGAGAGGTGCTAGATTTGAATTTAAATACAATTAAATATGAATGGTTTGGAAACATCAAGGGAGATGTGTTGGCAGGGATTGTGGTGGCTATGGCTTTAATTCCAGAAGCGATTGCTTTCTCTATTATTGCCGGGGTAGATCCAATGATCGGGCTATACGCTTCCTTCTGTATCGCCGTTACGACTGCTTTTGTCGGTGGAAGACCTGGGATGATTTCAGCTGCTACAGGTGCAACTGCTTTATTGATGGTGACATTGGTGAAAGACCATGGTTTGCAGTATTTACTTGCAGCCACAGTGTTAACAGGTGTGATCCAAATTATTATGGGTGTGTTAAAGCTCGGTCGTTTGATGAAATTTGTTCCGCGTTCGGTTATGACTGGGTTTGTTAATGCGCTTGCCATTTTAATTTTCACGGCACAGTTGCCTCATTTTGTGGGCGAATCATGGCAAATGTATGCGATGGTTGCGGGTGCTCTTGCAATCATTTATATTCTGCCTCGTTTTACAAAAGCGGTCCCATCACCATTAGTGGCTATTCTCGTGATCACGGCAATTTCTATTTTTACAGGAAGTGATGTACGTACGGTAGGGGATATGGGTGAATTAACATCAAAGCTGCCTATATTCATGATTCCGGATATTCCATTAAACTTTGAGACACTCCAAATTATTTTTCCATATTCTTTATCTATCGCTATCGTGGGTCTAGTGGAATCATTATTAACGGCTTCAATCGTGGATGACATGACAGATACGCAAAGTGATAAGAATAAAGAAGCACGTGGACAAGGGATCGCGAACATTGTTTCTGCTTTCTTTGGCGGTATGGCTGGATGTGCGATGATCGGCCAATCGGTAATTAATGTGAAATCCGGTGGACGTGGACGACTGTCTACGCTGGTAGCCGGTGTATTTCTAATGACCTTAATCGTTTCGTTAAAAGGCTTCCTCGTGCAGATTCCAATGGCAGCCCTTGTCGGGGTTATGTTCATGGTATCGATTGGTACCTTTGATTGGTCTTGCTTAAAATCCTTTAAGAAGGTGCCAGTTACGGACACACTTGTTATGGTTGTCACTGTCTCGACGGTAATAAAAACACATGATTTATCGAAGGGTGTTTTAATTGGTATCATCTTAAGTGCGATTTTCTTCGCAGCAAAGATTTCAAAAGTGAAGGTCACAAGTCTATCAGCAGAAGGTTCACATAAGAAGGTGTACCACGTTTCAGGGCAACTTTTCTTTGCTTCGGTCACAGACTTCGTCAATAGCTTTGATTATAAAGAGAACGTCGCTGAAATTGAATTAGATTTATCCAATGCTCACCTATGGGATGACTCAGCTGTGGGCGCCATCGATAAGGTGGTCATTAAGTACCACCAAAATGGAGTTAAAGTAAATCTTAAAGGAGTTAATACGGAAAGCAACAAGCTCCTTGAAAAAATTGCCGTTCATAATAAGCCAGGCGGACTAGAGAAGGTCGCGGGGCATTAATAAAAGATTTGGGGACAGTCCCCCGTTGCGCTAAAGTGCCGGGGGACTGTCCCCAATTTTTATCTATTCATCACTCTTTGTACTTCCGGATGATTCATGAGAATTTCATTGCCATAATAATAGCTAAGGGCCAGTACGATGACGAGACCGATATAAATGAGAAATAATTGTACCTTTGTTTTTTTATCGGTTTTATAGTAGGTTTGCGTCGTGCGAACCTCTTTTTTAAACTCGGTTAGCTTTTCTTCTAAACGGTTGATCAAACCTTCCATTCCATCTTGATTGTCAGTTTGCAACTCTTCGGTTAAAGAATATGAACCTGTTAATTGCTGGAGATACAGCTCCTTTTTCCTTTTTTCAATTTCCATATTGATGGCTTGAAGTGCTTCTGTGATTTGAAGGTTCTTTATGCTCCATTTGGCCTTAGTAACGATTCCCTGGATTCCATCGAGAGGAAGACCCCCCTGCTTTAATTTTTCCATGACGTACTCCAGTTCCTGTATTTCTGCTAGATCATTGTTAAGGCTTTTTTGTTTTTTGTATAATTTATACCATTCTGTTGATCCTAGAACGACAATGAGGAAGCCGATGAAACTAATATTTATAATGGAAAAAGCCAATAATGAGATGATTCCTAATCCCCATAGCTTCGTGCTAATCCCTGCCGCAATTCTCCCGCCATCTAATGGGGTAATCGGAATGAGGTTAAAGAGATTTATCATCCCGCCTAAAATAATCAGCAGTGCCCAGAAGGGTTCGTGTGTAAAAAGATACAACGGAATGGCAGGCAAAAAGGATAACAGTCCGAACAATGGACCCATGTAGGCAACGAACCCTTCCTCTTTTGCGTTTTTGGGCATTTCCTTTAGGCCGATTACTGCACCCATAAAAGGGATAAAAATGGCTGGGCTAACAGAAAGCTTGATCCGTTTTGCCGCATACAGATGTCCCATTTCGTGCACGAACAATAAATAGACGAGAGCCACAGCAAACTTCCACCCAAAGATCAGCGCATAGGTCCCGAGATAGATAAGCATGCTAATGAGTGTTTGAACCTTAAGGATCTTAAAGATAACCAAAAGATATTTTAATTTACCTAATAGTAGTGCGACGATCGTCCCAAGTACGCCCCAAGTGGTTTTCTTGCCGCCATTTAACACCTTTTTCTCCAAACAAACATCCCCTTTAAAAACAATCCCGTTTGTAAAAGCCATAAATCTATTATACATGAAATAATTGGAAGAAAAATGAGATATAATGATTATAGATTGCTAAAATAGGAGGCAAAATAATGAATGTTTTTATTACATTTTTAATGATTGTTGTTCCTATTTTATTGTTCTTTGGATTGATTAATTATTTATATTATAAAAATTGGACATCAATATATATTGCCCTTAATGATGAAAGTTATTTTCGAGCGATTAGTAAACTAAGGCAGGCCGGGATTCGGTATAAGACCAAAAATTCATTTAATCAAACCACCACACCTATGTTCGGGGGAAATCGTCAAAGACATTACGAGATTTATGTTAAAGACAAAGATGTGAACTATGCAATTCAACAGTTGCATTCCAAAGGATATTAAGATGTTGTAGATGAGTAAGCTATATGATTTTTAAAAAAGAGAAAGAGGGATGATGTAATTGAATAACCTGACAAAATTTAAAATCTTTAAGCCAGCAAATGAAGTATTTGAAGCCTTTGTAGATCCTTCAAAAATCGGGAATTTTTGGTTTTCTTCAAGCTCTGAGCGATGGGAACAAGGGAAGACTATTACATTGAGATATGATGAATACAATGCTGAAGTTGTTATTAAAGTATTGGAAATCATTGAAAATGCGAAAATTGTGTTCTCGTGGGGTGAAAATCATCTGGTCACAATCACACTAAACGAGATTGAGAATGGGAGTACCATTATTGAAGTGAACGAAGAAGGCTTCAAAGAGGATGATGACGAGCTCATCAATAAATTAATTGATAATAAAGAAGGCTGGGTCTATATGTTAAGTTGTTTAAAGGCCTATATGGAATTTGATGTGACTAAGCTGAGAGCTGGAATAGTGAAAGATTGATTGCAACAAAAATAACCAACTCAAACTAAGAGTTGGTTTATTTATTTTTTATAGCAATAATTGTTGTTTGTATAGTTGAATGAATCAACATTCTTTGATTTGGACTTATTAAAATGACCTCTAACACAACACAATTATTCTATATGGCGTGGTTTGGGCCGGGATGCTTTTCGTGGCAGGCCCATAAATAACAATGAGATCTCGGTTCGTAGGACTTTTTGAAAAGGATTGCCCATTGGTTAAAACCATTTGGGTATAGGGCGAGAGATTTAATCGTAATTGACCATCACTACTCAGTAGCTGACTATCAAAATAGGCTACTTTTACATTCTGATATGGACTATCTTTTACCATGACAAGTGCTCGATATTGCGGTGGGTAAATGAGCGGTACAGGTGCATTCCCATCATAATATCCCGTTACTCGGTCTCCGACTGCCACCATTACATGATCTACAAAGTAAGTGGTAGGCGAAACTACGAAATTTGCGATGGTTCCTGCTTCATTTTCTACAGTCATTAATTGATAACAGCCTTCTCCTTCGCCAGTTTGCCCGGTATAAAAATCACTAATCATGGTGACAGTCCCATGAAAAGAATAAAAATTTATCATGTTCAACCCTCCATTGCTTTAAGGCAGGCGGTGGACCTATAGTCCCCCAATATAGGAATATGTGGGTGACAACCTATATGCCTGTGCGGATGCCTACAAAATTTAGGGACAGTCCCCCGTCGCTTTAGCGCTTTAGTGAAGTGGGGGACTGTCCCCTTTTTAGGCAAACGCCCATTTCTATGGGAACAAGTTGTTAGGCGTGTGACTACGGAATAGGATAAGGGGAGATGAAAAAGTAAGGAGTGCATTCTATGTATCCTAATCCCTATAATCAGCAAGATTATGTATATTCAACTCCAGTCCAACAGGTAGATTATCACTATATTACTCATGATGAAAGACAATTTGGCGGGTTTCAACCACCATTCGGCCAACCTGGTCAAGGAGGGGGTTTCCAACCCCCATTCGGACCGCCTGGTCAAGGAGGAGGTTTCCAACCCCCATTTGGACCGCCTGGTCAAGGAGGAGGTTTCCAACCCCCATTCGGACCGCCTGGCCAAGGAGGAGGATTTCAGCCGCCATTCGGGCCACCAGGTCAAGGGCCATCCGGGCAACCGGGCCAAGGAGGCCCAACATCCGGACCGCCAACAACACCACCGCCTTCGTATGTTCCCCAACAACAAGCAACCGCATTTGCCGTTGATCCAGGTGGGATTAGACGGTGTCTTTTTAGGTTTACGTATATATGGCTAAGAGGAAATGAGCAGTTCTGGTTTTTCCCAATCTTTGTTGGCCGAGATTCAGTCGCAGGGTATCGTTGGACTGGATTTAGATGGATGTATTTCGGAATTAGCCTGCGCCAAATCCAATCGTTTACTTGCGTCTAATAAAAAGTGTGTACATGAAAAGGCTGCTATCCTAGCAGCTTTTTCTATTGGTACGATAAAATGTAATCAGACAGTAAGAGCAAGATCGAGGATGAATGCAAACCGTACTTCTTGTAAAATAAGAGTCAATTAAGGAGTGATCCAAAGAAAGGGGAATTTCCCTGATGGCAAAGCTTACTTTTTCGTTTGACGAAATGTGGGAGAAAATCATTGCCTGTGACCGGTCCTATGACGGGCTTTTTTATACTGCAGTGAAAACAACCAAGATTTACTGCAGGCCCTCCTGTCGATCCAGAAAGCCGAAGAAAAGGAATGTGGAATTCTATTTAGTGATGAGTGAAGCGGAACAGGCGGGTTACAGAGCATGTAAGAGATGCCAGCCAGAGGCCGAACATTCCCCACACGAAACACTTGTACGAAGTGTGATGGTGTACCTTGCTGAGCATTATAAAGTGAATCTCACTTTAGAGGGAATTTCCTCTCATATCGGCGTGAGTCCCTACTATTTGGAAAGGCTGTTTAAGAAGGAAACACTAGAAACACCGCGAACCTACTTGGAAAAAATAAGAATAGATAAAGCCGCATTTTTGCTTAAAAGCACAGGACTGACGAACCTGGATATTTGCTATGAAGTGGGTTTCCAAAGCCCTTCTAATTTTTATAGGGTGTTTAGACAGAGGAAAAAGTGTACACCGAGTGAATATAGAAATTTGGTTAGTGAGGGGGTTGACGGCAATGATTGAGATAAATCCCCCAGAAGACTTTAACTTTAAGGAATGTTTAGTTTTTCTAGGCAGGTCTGACCAAGAATTGCTGCACAAGATAATCGATGGATATGTATTTAAATTGCTTAAGGTTGATAAAGAACTCGTTTTATTGAAAATTGGGTACAAGAATGATGCGATTCAGGTTGAATTTCCAATGGGTGAACCCGCTTTGGGTGCTCAAAAAATGGCCGCGAAGTATGTAGTGGATTGGTTTGATTTGGACCAGGATTTAGCAGGATTTTATGAAATAGCACAGAAAGATCAGATGTTGCACCGAGTCGTAAGTAAATATAGAGGATTGCGCATGATTGGTATACCGGATTTGTTCGAGGCTCTTACATGGGCGATCATGGGGCAGCAAATCAATCTGACCTTTGCTTACACCTTAAGGAAACGGTTTGTGGAACGGTTTGGCGAAAGTTTGACCTTTGAAGGAGAAACCTACTGGTTATATCCTACTTTTAGTCGGATCGCAGAAATAGACGCAGATGCTTTACGAGAGCTTCAATTCACGGCCAGAAAGGCTGAATATGTGATCGGTGTTTCTCGAGCTATGGTGAATGAGGAACTATCGAAGGAAGATCTCCTTAGGATGGAGGACTATCAACAAATCCATGTTTATTTGACTAAATTAAGAGGCATTGGTTCTTGGACAGCAGATTATGTGATGATGAAATGCCTTCACCAAAGGGCAGCGTTTCCCATTACAGATGTGGGTCTTCACAATGCAGTAAAAATCCAGTTAGGGCTTGAGCGAAAGCCTACCTTGGTTGAATTGAAAGTAATGGCGGCGGG
Source organism: Neobacillus rhizosphaerae (assembly GCF_050477885.1). Lineage (GTDB taxonomy): Bacteria > Bacillota > Bacilli > Bacillales > Cytobacillaceae > Neobacillus > Neobacillus rhizosphaerae_A. The sequence goes on along the minus strand of NZ_JBCNAC010000027.1, from coordinate 27,615 downwards.
CTGGAAAGGCTGGGAAGCTTACTCGGTGTTCTATCTATGGAGGTCTTTATATGTATAAATTGGATTACCCATCTCCAATTGGAGTGGTTGAAATAGTAGCGACGAATGAAGGAGTTCTTTCTATTTTGTTTACTGAAAGGGACAGTCCCTTAAATGTGAGGAAGTCTGATACGCCTAAAGTGTTAGAGGATGCTAATAGTGAACTGGATGAATATTTTAGGGGGGAGCGGCAGACGTTTACTTTTCCTTGTATCGTTGATGGAACGCCATTTCAGCAAAAGGTATGGGAAACTTTGAAAGGTGTTCCGTTTGGTGGTACGGCATCTTACAAAGACATCGCTGTTTCAATGGGAAACGATAAGGCCATCCGAGCAGTGGGAAGTGCCAATGGAAAAAATAAGTTGAGCATCGTGATCCCTTGCCATCGAATCATTGGCTCAAATGGAAAGTTGACAGGCTATGCGGGAGGGCTCTGGAGAAAAGAATGGCTTTTGCAGCATGAGAAGAGGACTTTTAATCAATAGGATTTTGTTCACCAATTGATTCGGACAAGATGACTATGGGGAAGAGGAAAGCTGTCTAAATGAGTCCTTGATTCGGACAAGATAGCTATGGGGAAGAAGAAAGCTGTCTGAATGAGCCCCTGATTGGGACAGGATAGCTATGGAGAAACTTGGGAAGTTCAAGACGAAAATACCCCTAGGGATAAAATAATAGGGAATTGGGGGCTTAGTTTATCAAAGGATGGGCAAAACTTGGGACCTGTTGATATTAAATCTACATCCAAGCATACAAAAGAAAGGAATATCGAAACGATAAAACTGCCTGATGAACCAGGATATTATGTTGGCCAAATATCTATAGGAACCCCTTCAGGGAGAATTGAATATGTGTTCAAGTTCAATATAAAGTAGCTATGTTATCGGTCGACTGAACGAATTGAATGTTAGATAAAAGGTGCGTAAATTCTTAGGATTTACGCACTTTTTATTACGGTTTGTCAAATTGCCTCGATTGGCTATCCGAAAAGTCCTTGTTCGGATGCAAGAACCCGATATCGACCTATTTCAAAAGGATATCGTCCAGTTTCAACAACATATCAACCACCACCACCCAAACACACAAACAACCAGGCTATTTACCTGGTGCAACCCCTACCCAAAATACAGTATTAAACTAATTTCACTTTGACCTATTAGACAGCACTGCCCATTTATGTAAAGTTTACTTGACATAATGTATAGTTCATGTTACATTGTGTATAACAAATTTTACCTAATTTGGAATTTAGAGTGCAAGGGGTGTAAACTATGACTTATCAAGAAAAGAAAAGCATTGTATCGTTAATCAGCGCTATACTCATTTTCGTATCCTATAGCTTATACATGTATCCTCAGCATCCTGGAGGGGGTCTGGAGTCGACCGAAACCTTTCGATATTGGGGTTCTTTTGTCCTCATCTTAACTTTGGTATCAATAGTCGCGCACATCATAATCAGCATTATTTTTAACATCGTCTTCAGAATAACAACTAAAGAAAAGGAACCGAAATTTGCCGATGAACTAGATAAGTTAATTGATTTGAAAGCAAACCGAAATTCATTCTTTGTGTTTATCATCGGCTTTCTACTTGCAATGGGCTCGCTTGTTATTTATCAGCCGTCACAGGTGATGTTCATAATCCTGATTATTTCAGGGTTCCTTTCCGATGTGACCGGCTCCGTTACGAAACTTTATCACTATAGGAGAGGAGTATAAAATGGGTAAAATTCTTGTCGGCAATCACATTCGCAAATTACGATTCAATCATGATGAAATGACCCAGCAGCAATTGGCTGACAAGGTGGGCGTAACAAGACAAACCATCGTGGCTCTCGAAAAGGGAAACTACTCCCCATCTCTAGAACTCGCTTTTCGCATTGCTCACGCCTTTAACTTACCGTTGGAAGAGGTATTCTTTTACGGTGACCATACAAAGCTGTAGGAACTAGGCTTGTTTTTGCTTTACCGTTTTTGAATGAATTTAGAAAAGGGGAGATAAAGATGAATACAAACAAAAGGGCAGCAAAATTGGTGGGAGTACTGTTTATACTGGCGGCCGTTACGGCGGTAATCGGTCTTCTTTTATACGATCCGATCCTAAACGGCCCTGATTATCTGATTAAAGGCTCCGAGCACGCAAACCAGGTGATAGTGGGTGCACTTATGGAGTTAATTCTTGTCGCATCAGCGGTGGGTACGGCAACGACCATGTTTCCCATTTTAAGAAAGTATAATGAAACGATCGCTCTTTGGCATGTATGCTTCAGGTTTCTTGAAGCCATTATTATTACGATTAGTGTCATCAGCGTACTTTCTCTATTGACCTTAAGCCGGGAATTTGTAGCCGCAGGTGCCGTGGATACTGCCTCTTTTCAAGCTTCGGGAACTGTATTAAAAGCCATACATGATTGGACATTTATGCTTGGACCACTTTTCATGCTCGGTATAAATACAATGATGTATAGTTATATATTTTATAAAACCAAGCTCGTGCCAAGGTTTATACCAGTCCTGGGTATGACAGGGGCAGCTCTTGTTTTTATTTGTGCCTTGTTAGTCATGTTTGGTGTGGTTGAACAGGTTTCATTTTTGGGTGGTATTTTGGCGCTACCAGTGGCAGCTAATGAAATGATTTTAGCCGTCTGGCTCATCGCGAAAGGATTCAATCAATCTGCACTTGCTTCCCTATCTGCCAAAAAGGCACAGGCGCTTCTAGTTTAATATATTTTTTCTCCACCCATTATGATGGTTTATAAGTTCCTAAAAATTTAATAATGTTTTCATCTACATCATTAGATGAATGACCAATCCAAATTAAATGACCCCATGAGTCAAGTAGACAAAGTTCTGAAGAGGGAATGTTTTCATGGGCATAATATGGATGTTCTAAAGGTACAGCACCATCATGTTTACTATGCATAATAAGAGTTGGAGAAGTAACTGCTCGTAAATCTTCAATCGTTATGTCATGTGCTTGTTCTAAGTCTATAAAGAACCCAAAACCTGACCGTTGACGATTATTCATTTTTCTAATAGCTTCAACGTCACCTTTATGTATTTTATCTTTCGCTTCACGATACTTTAGGTTACTGAATGAAGGAAACATTTGTTTAAAAATAAACTGCGGGAAAACATTATTCATAGAAGAAATTAGACTCCATGTATATTTTTCAACTTTAGGGCGAAATAAAATCCTTGCAGCTTTGTATTCTTTATCCTTCGGTGTAAGCCATCTTTTCGTAACTGCTGATTGCAATGTAAGTGTACGAACAAGTTGTGGATATTTTGAAGCAAAATAAATTCCACTAGGACCACCAGCAGAAATAGCAAGTAGGTGAACTTTTTCAATATTTAAATGGTTTATTAACTTCGAATAGTACTCACACGCTATTGCAAGGCTTTTTCCAACTTCTTTAGAAGTCTCTCCATACCCAGCTCTTGAAGGGGTGATTACTGAGAAACCGTTCTCTACCAAAGCCTTATACCCAAATTCTTCATTACAATCTGAATGTCCCCCGTGCATGACAAATATGGGTTCTCCACTACCAATAATGGAATATTCAATTGAAATGCCTTCTGATGAGAATATCTCGATTCTTCGTTCCAAAAATCATCCCTACTTCCTTGAACACAATCTTCAACAAAATTCATTACTAATTTTACCATAAAAATGTGGTTAAAAATGCTAAAAGCAGTGTGATTTGCGAAACGCACTGCTTATATACTTGTTTTTATATTTGCTATTTCCTATGCGGGTTTTTCACCATATACATATTTGAATTGTTATATACTTAAAAATGAATCCATTCTTAAATCTTTAATTTATTTAAACCGGTCTATTGACATAAACGTAAAAAAGTTTTATTATTATCTCAGGTTCAAGATATCTTAATTCAAAATAAAATAGGAGGTGAGAGAATGAACAGAAAATGCACAAATTTACCCTTTCTTGTATTGATGCAAACATCAAAAGAAATTCAGGAGAGAATGAAGCTGGAAATGACAAAATACAACCTGAGTATTACGGAATTTTCTGTTCTAGAAGTGCTTTATAACAAAGGAAAACAAACCATACAACAAATTGGTCACAGAATATTAATTTCTAGTGGTTCTATGACCTATGTTATTGATAGATTGGAACAGAAAGGCTTGTTGAATCGCAGTGCTTGTCCAAATGATCGGAGAGCCATACATGTAGCTCTAACTGATAATGGCAATAGCTTGATGGAGGAAATCATGCCGAAACATCAAGAATTAGTTGATCATATGTTTGGTTCATTAAATTCAAATGAGTCTGAGCTATTGGTTAAACTTTTGAAAAAGGTAAGTAATGAAAAATAGTATTTTTTTATAGATTTATCTCGAATTCGAGATAAATAACACTTTAGGAGGATATAATAATGATAAATCTTGGTTTACTAATCATTCGTTTAGTTGTTGGTGTATTATTCATTGGTCATGGGGCTCAAAAATTGTTTGGCTGGTTCGGAGGCTATGGATTAAAAGGTACAGGAGGCTGGTTTGAATCTATTGGAATGAAACCAGGAGTAACGATGGCACTTCTAGCAGGACTGGCAGAACTTATTGGTGGTATTTTGTTTGCTGTAGGATTCTTAACTCCGCTTGCGGCACTGTTGATTGCAGGGACCATGATCATGGCTATTGTAAAAGTGCATGCTGCAAACGGATTATGGGCAACATCAAATGGATATGAATTTAACTTAACTTTACTGGCAGTTGCTATTGGCATCGCATTAATTGGACCTGGCAAATATGCTCTAGATATATTTTTCTTTTAAAAATACTACTATTGAATTTTTATAAGGAGGGGTAAAAAATGAGCAAGAAAACAATGGGTATTCACCATATTACAGCCATCGTGGGGCATCCCCAAGAAAACGTGGATTTTTATGCTGGAGTGTTGGGACTGCGTTTAGTAAAGCAAACGGTGAATTTTGATGATCCAGGTACGTATCACCTTTATTTTGGGAATGAAGGTGGGAAGCCTGGAACCATCATTACATTTTTTCCATGGGCAGGAGCTCGTCAAGGAACCATTGGAGACGGCCAAGTAGGTGTCACATCATACGTTGTACCAAAAGGTGCTATTGAATTTTGGAAAAAAAGGTTAGAGAAGTTCCATGTTCCTTTTACCATCATGGAACGCTTTGGAGAGCAGTATCTGGAATTTGATGATCCACACGGTCTTCACTTGGAAATTGTTGAAAGAGAAGAAGGAGAAATCAATCATTGGACCTTTGGTGACGTCACACCGGAAGTGGCTATTAAAGGCTTTGGCGGAGCCACTCTACTATCAACCCAGCCGAACAAAACAGCTGAATTATTAGAAAAAGTAATGGGACTTGAATTAATCGGTAAAGAAGAAGACTTTGTTCGATATCGTTCAACCGCAGATATTGGGAATGTGATTGACCTTAAATTAACCCCAATAGGCCGTGGGCGAATGGGAGTAGGAACCGTTCACCATATCGCATGGCGGGCTATTGATGATCAGGATCAACTTGATTGGCAGCAATATGTGGCGGAAAATGGTTATGGTGTCACTGCTGTTCGGGATAGAAATTACTTTAATGCGATTTACTTTAGAGAGCATGGAGAAATCCTGTTTGAAATCGCGACGGATCCTCCAGGATTTGCTCATGATGAATCCCTAGCAACAATGGGAGAAAAATTGATGCTGCCAACACAGTATGAGCCGCAAAGAGCACAAATTGAACAAGCTTTGCTACCATTTAAAGTAAGAAACCTAGACTGATTATGTGAAGGTTCTGGAGGGAGATAAATAATGAAACATATATTCAATAAAGGGAAAAATCTAACAAAACCAACGTTATTATTGCTTCATGGTACGGGTGGCAATGAGTTAGATCTGTTGCCTCTGGCAGGAAGAATAGATGATGAAGCTTCTGTATTGAGCGTTCGAGGAAATGTATTAGAAAATGGAATGCCTCGATTTTTCCGAAGATTAGCGGAGGGAGTATTCGATATAGAAGACCTTATTTTTCGAACAAAAGAATTAAATGCGTTTCTAGATGAAGCAGCGGAAAAGTACGGTTTCGACCGAGATAATATAATCGCTATTGGATACTCAAACGGTGCGAATATAGCTGCAAGCTTACTGTTCCATTATCAAAACGCCTTAAAGGGTGCTATTCTTCATCACCCAATGGTACCAAGAAAAGGGATCGATCTTCCTGATTTATCAGGTAAGTCGGTGTTTATTGCGGCTGGGACAAATGATCCGATTTGCTCGCCAATGGAATCGACTGAACTACAATCCTTATTAGAAAAGGCTCATGCGAATGTGGAACTTCATTGGGAGAACAGAGGCCATCAGTTAACCCTCCAAGAGGTTGATGCTGCAGCTGACTGGTATCGCAAGGTAATTATTAATTAAAAGAATGTAATGTTAAAAACAAGACATAATAGGTGGTGTGTTTAATTGGGTTTCTTATCCAAATTGTTTGGGAATTCATCTGATAAGGAGACAGGAAAAATGACAAATGTAAAATTAGCAGTGGTTTATTACAGCATGGGTGGAACAAACTATCAACTAGCAAAATGGGCCGAAGAAGGAGCAAAAGAAGTTGGCGCAGAGGTAAAAGTGGTAAAAGTTCCAGAACTTGCGCCACAATCAGCGATTGAAGGGAATCCTGTTTGGAAAGCGCATGTTGAAGCAACAAATGATGTACCAGAGGTTAAATTGGAAGACTTAGAATGGGCAGATGCAATCATTTTCAGTGTGCCTACTAGATTTGGTAATATGCCTTCACAAATGAAGCAATTCCTTGATACAACTGGCGGTCTTTGGTTTAATGGAAAACTCGTGAATAAGGTTGTAAGTGCGATGACCTCAGCACAAAATTCACATGGCGGACAAGAGGCGACTATATTATCGCTTTATACGACGATGTATCACTGGGGTGCAATCGTTGCCGCTCCTGGTTATACAGATCCTGTAACCTTCGGGGCAGGTGGAAACCCTTATGGAACAAGCGTTACCGTGGGGCAAGATGGAAAGATGATCGAAGATGTTCAGGCTGCAGTTAAACACCAAGCGAAACGTACAGTTACAGTTGCAGAATGGGTAAAAAAAGCAAATCAATAAAGGGTAGAAAAGCTAATTGACGATGGTCGATTAGCTTTTTGTTATCTGGTGAACCAATTATGACTTCTATCTAAAAGGGAAAATACATTTGTTACCAACTAAATTATTTCAGAAATCATGAATGGGGCTCCTTTTAACTTGGTAGTCTGCATTGGAAAATAATTTCCAAATTTTGTAGAATTCATCTTTGGTTTTGTAGAATAAGTTGAAATTTTGTAGAATTCACTCTCAATTTTGTAGAATTCCTCTGTGAATTTGTTCTTTTAAGGTTAAATTGGAAATTTATTTCCAAACTTTGTAGAATACTTCTCCGATTTTGTAGAATTAATTAAAATTTTGTAGAATTCCTTCTTATTTTTGTAGAATTCTCATTGAATCAAACGATAAAAGTATGAATATCACTTAAAAAAGGCAGAGGGAACATCCCACTGCCTTTTTGCTAGCCTAATATTCGCAAACTCTCTTCGACAAAGGCTGGTATATCATCGGGCTGTCTACTGGTGACTAGCTGATTCTGGCACACGACTACTTCTTTGTCATGCAAATGACCGCCCGCATTCTTTAAATCTACATGAATAGATTTATACCCTGTTACATCACGCCCTTGAAGCGTTTCAGCTGTGATAAGCAGTTGGGGTCCGTGGCAAATGGCTAAGACAGGTTTTTTAGTATCCATAAATGCTTTGGCGAAGAGGACAAAACGCTTGTCAGCACGAAGAATATCCGGTGAAAATCCACCTGGAATGAAGAGGGCATCAAAATCCTCAGGAGAGACATCATCAATGCTTGCATCAATGACGATTTCACTCTGTCCCTGCTTTCCCTTCACTGTTTTATCCTTCTCCATTTCGATTGCGGTAATCGTATGGCCCTTTTCTTTGAAGGACTGCACCGGATCTGTATATTCGGAGTCCTCAAAATGATCAGTTACGACAACAGCGATTTTTTTACCCATATTCATTCACTCCTTATCCAAGTCTCTTGAATAAGGTACCCTTCTCTACCTCGGTTGAAACGGGCTAATAAGGAACGAAAAAGTTCCGGTAGGTAACTGCAGCTGGTGGAACCGGCGGTGGAGGAATAATGGGAACGACCATAGGTTTATACCACGGATGGTAGTGGTGATATAGTATGTAATAATACATTTATATCATCCTTTCATGTCATGTCACAGTAGACTATGAATATTCACCTAGATATGATTGGATGCATGCCTAGCAATTCCTCTAATAGTTAGAAAAATAAAAAGAAGCAAACATATGCTTCTTAGCTTGGGCCCTTATCTAATTTAGAAAAGCTCTCCATATTTGTAACCCAATAAGCTGTAAAGTAAAGGATTAGAAAAATAATAAAATCATAAAAAGAGGACCAATGTTTTGGGTCATAAAAGCCGATTGCGTCGAAGAACTTCATCGCTCCAAAAGCAGCAAGGGCAGAGAATATAGCTCCTTTTAATAAGGGATTCATTTTTGGCTTGATTTGTAGAGCGAACATAACCCCAACGGGTGCTAGAGAATAGTGATACGGTAAAAATAGAAAAGGGGCTAGAGGGATGATTGTCATTGGGTAAGACCAGAGCCCAAGAGATAGGGCAGCAAGATCGATGGTAAGTGACAAAATGACGGACAATAAGCCTCCTAAAAGCAGACGTCCCGTACTATTCTTCTCCCGGAATAGGAACCAAACAATCCATGGGACGATAAACAATGCCAAACCAAACCACCATTGCCATGTCCAAAAAAAATCTTCTTTCACAGCTTTTGCAAATAACGAACTGACCTCAGTTAACTGGTGATAGGCTTTTTCTGATTGAGCGAGTCCTTCCTCATATGCCATGCGTATGATCTCTCCTAAGAAACATTAATAATGGTATTTTTTTCAGCTATATACTCTTTTATACAGTGTTACTTTAAAAACATGTTCCTAGGGCTATCAAGTCCTAATCGGAGGTGGTGGATTTGGACAGAGTCGAGGATTTCCAGGCGGGTCGTGTCCGAATAGAGGGTGGATTCAGACAGATTGGAAGGATTCCAGGCGGGGCGTGTCCGAAAAGAGGGTGGATTCGGACAGAGTGGAAGGATTCCAGGCCAGTCGTGTCCGAATAGAGGGTGGATTCGGACAGAGTGGAAGGATTCCAGGCCAGTCGTGTCCGAAAAGAGGGTGGATTCGGACAGAGTGGAAGGATTCCAGGCCAGTCGTGTCCGAATAGAGGGTGGATTTGGACAGAGTGGAAGAATTCTAATGACAATTGTGTCCGAATCCAACCCGCCCCTCAGTCAATAAGAAGGCCCAAAAAGGGAATGTTAACTTTCTTAAGGTTATCTTAAGGTTCCTCCAATAAAATGGGAAACAGTTAAGGTTATGAGTAAATTTGGAGGAATGAATATGAAAAAGAATTATATAAAAATTGTACTGGATTTGCTGATGGCCATCACGTTTGTGTTGCTAATGAATCCAAGAGTCCTAGACGGGTTACCGTTCCATGAAATTGCTGGCCTGATAATAGGCGTCGCTATTCTTGCGCACATCGGATTGAACTACCAATGGGTGATCAATACAACCAAAAAGATTTTTGATCCCAAACTAACTAAGAAAACACGATTTAGTTATCTGCTAAATATATTACTTTTAATTTCGATGGCAACCGTTATTATCACCGGAATCTTCATTTCGAAAGTCATTTTTCCAAGTCTCGCTGTTCAAGGGGGACATGCTCTTCGTGAACTCCATGGATTATCTGCAGATGCTACCCTTGCGTTTGTTGGACTCCATATTGGGGTACATTGGCAATGGGTTATGAGTATCTGCAAAAGAGCGTTTAAATCCAAAGAAGGAAAGCTTCGAAAAGGTGTCATCGCATCAGTAGTTCTATCAATCGCCATTTTGGCAGGTGGAATCCAATGGTTTGCTTCAACCGTTACTCCTAGTATGGGCAATTTCAAGCCGGTACAAATACAACAAAGCGGTCAGGCTTTTACTAATGGAAATATGGGGAATACAACTACAGCAAGTTCCAATCAGGAACCACCTAACGGAGAGGATTTTCACAGAGGGAAATTTGGTGATAGAGACGGAAAAGAAGGACATGGTGGCAGCAGCAACCCATTCCTAGTCGTTCTTAATTATTTTGCCATTTGGGCAGCCATCATCATTCCTACTTATTTTCTGGAAACCCGGGTCTTAAGGAAAAAACGAAGATCGACAAATATCCAACCAACCTAATAGGAAGAGCTAATCGATCGAAATGGTCGATTAGCTCTTTTTTATTACCAAAAAGTTAATATAACAATGGTTTAAAGGGGAAAGTAAAAAGATGAATTTTCAAGAGTCGTACATTAAGAGGGGGATCCTACATGAAATGCCCGGAATGTGATTATGACAATAAGCATGAGGGAAAGTACTGTATCAATTGCGGCTTTACCTTTTTGGGAGACGGCGACACGCCGCAAGATTCAAGCAGCCTTTTTTATGAATTTGCCACGTATGTTGATGCTGTTCCGAAGCAGCTCCGTTCGGTTGAGCCGAAATTTCAAAATATCTTTTCTAGGGTATTCCGAAAGCATAGTGAACTAGAGGCTGAACGGCTTTTCGTAGTGGGAACGGCACTAACCACACCCAGAATTGAAGAGGTGAAGGAAACGTGGCCAAAGCCTTGGCTGTTCGCGAGGGTATTTCTGATTGCGCTTATATCATTCATAGGATTGTACGTGGGAGTAAGCTTATTCAAAAATATCAACTTTATACCGGGGCTTATCATTGTTGGGGCGTTTACTGTTCCTATCTCGACACTAATCTTCTTTTGGGAAATGAATGCGCCGCAGAATATTGCTATTTATAGAATCATTTATGTCGTCTTTATCGGCGGAATTCTCTCAATGTTAGTGGCGTTGCTCTTTTTTAACATATTAAAAAATAACATCAATCCGATTACGATTGGGATTGTGGAAGAACTGGCCAAGGCCCTAATCGTCATATTTTTCGTGCGGACGAGAAAATACCGCTATATTCTCAATGGACTTCTGTTAGGGGCTGCGGTCGGAGCGGGTTTCGCCGCGTTTGAAACGGCTGGATATTCATTAAGAGCGCTCCTATCCGGTAGTTTCCCTGGCCTCTATTCTACCATTCTCGTGCGCAGCTTCTTAGCCCCCGGCGGACATGTGGCATGGGCTGCTTTAACAGGGGCCGCTTTTTGTCGAGTCCAAGGAAACAAGACCTTTGAACTGAACATGCTGTTCAAGCCAAGGTTTATCCGGGTCTTCGCTCTTGTTGTGTTGATGCATGCTTTATGGGACACCCCTATACCAGGAATGTTTCCTATTGGACAAATCTTCCTGATGCTCGTATCATGGACTGTAGTTTTTCTCATGATCCGCAGGGGCTTAAAGGAAATCGCGAATAAGAAAGTGCAATTGAGCAGCCTTCCTCTTGAGCCTACATCCTAAGGAAAGAAGGGAAGGGTTTGATTACATACAAATGCCTCCATCATGTAAGTTTGACGGTGACAGATTTGGAAAAAGCAAAAGACTTCTATAGTAGAATTTTGTGTTTAAAGGAAATACAGCGTCCTGCTTTTGATTTTCCAGGTGCCTGGTATGAAATTGAGGAACAGCAGCTCCACTTAATTGTTGATCCTTCTTCGCAGACGATTCGTCAGGATAAACGTTTATCCAGCCGAGAAGGTCACTTTGCCCTCAGAGTGGCGAACTACTATGACACTTTGGAATGGTTGAAGCAGAATGAAGTGGAAGTTCTTGAAAAACCACATGGAAAAAGTGGATTTGCACAAATTTTCTGTACCGACCCGGATGGGAATTTGATTGAGCTAAATGTGGATCAAAAAGATTTATAAGTTAGGGAGCGCTACTACTAATGGGTTCCGTTACCTGTCGTAAACATTAAAAATGTTATTTAAAACGAGTGCTAAATTTTATATAAATTTGGCACTCGTTTTTTATTGGTATAGGACCATTCATAGGCGATTTACACTGAAATATGCTGATCAAATTAGGGATTTCATTTCATATTCTAATCCTTTCCGTACATACTAAGAAAAAAATAAAGGGGTATTAAGTAAAAATGGAGCATAACCCGAAACTTGTTTCTTCTGAAGTTGCCGCATTGTGGAGTGCTTATATGCTGAATTCAATGGCTTATTGTATAGTTCAACATTTTGGAAGTGTAAATGAAGATGCAGATGCAACAGACATTATTCAGACCGCTTTAACTAATTGTTTATTTGTTGTAGATGAAGTCAAACAAATCTTTGAAAAAGAAAACCATGCCATACCAATTGGATTTACACAAGAAGATGTAAATTTAAAAGCGGGTCGATTATATTCCGACTTGTTTACCTTGAGATACATAAAATACATGGCAGCTGCTGGAACAGCTGCAGCAGCAGCTTTACTAGAAGTATTGGCACGAAACGATATAAGAGAACTTTTTTCAAAAACATCCGAAAGGTTCATGAAACTTTACAACGATGCTTGTGACTTGCTACTCAAGAAGGGTGCTTTTGTTCGTTCGCCTACCATCGCTCCGATGGAAAAAGCGGAATACCTTCAAAGTGAATCATTTTTATCAGGTTTAATCGGTAAGCACCGACCTTTGACTGCCATTGAACTTGCCCATATTTCGAAAAATACGGAAACAAACTCCATTGGTAGAACTTTTATAGCAGGCTTTTCCCAAACGGCTAAATCACCTGAAGTAAGAAAATTTATGGAGAGAGGGATGGAGATAGCTTCGAAGCATGAAACTGTGTTTAGACAAATTTTAATTGAAGATGGGGTGCCGATGCCAAGCACATGGGATTCTACGATTTCACAATCCATAGATGCTCCATTTTCAGATAAGTTAATGATGTTTCAAACCAATAGTTTAACTGCCATCAGTGTAGCGGGTTACGGGGCTGCGATTGGGGCAAGCCTTAGAAAGGATTTAGGAGGACATTACACAAGACTAGTGGCTGAAATACTTCAATATGCAAATGATGGCGTTAAATTGATGATTGAAAACAGGTGGATGGAACAACCACCACAAAATGTTGACAGGGAAGCATTAAGAAATAGAAGTGTGTAAAAATTAGGAAACCGGTCGTTAAAAAGTTTGGCTTTCATGAAACGGATGCGTTTTAAGAGAGTGTAATCATTTTTCTAGAAGAATTCTATTTCCTGTTTAACTATAAGAAATAAGCCAATCACTGATGTTGGCCTATTTCTTATCCTGTTTTTTCAATAAAAATGGAGCCGTGCAAATGACGCCAACCAGGTAGAGGACAACGGCGAAATAGGCAGGTAGTAGGTGGACAAAATCCGTGTAGGAAATCACAAAATGCGTGATAAGTCCGGACAAAAATGCGGGAATGGCGCCGATTGTGAAGGTCCACCAAACCCAGCTTTCCCTTTCGCGGATGCCCCATAAGGCCAGCATCAAGACCAGCAGTCCCACACTTAACAAGGCGCTGCCGAACCCCGCCCGGTCATGGGCAATCACAGGGATTAATCGATCATTGAACTCATTTAGCATGTCTGGCGTGAGACATAAATAAGTCAGATCGGTTGGGACAAAAACATGGGATGCGCCAATGACAGAGATGACACCGCCGCCAATCGTTAAGGCGAATCCGAGTATGACAAAGGATAATTGGCCAATCAAACTCCATTTCCATTGCTGATGATTGAAGCGGTTGATACTTGTTGGTGTCTCGTTTGCCGCTCTTGATTTTACATAGCCGAGAATAAATAAAGGTAATAAAACCAGCCAAAACAATCCATGAAGCCAGTCGAAATAGCCGTAGCCGATAAATAAGAAAATGCCTAGAAACCCAATCGTACCGGCAATATTGACTGCTTTTCTCGCCCAATGGAGGCCGTGCCTAATTCCATGCCTCGCCAGTTGCATATAGATGATTCCACCGGAGATCATAGTCCCAGAAAGGGTCATCCGGTCATGGGCCATAAAGTATAAGATGGCCGGATTGAAGAGGACGAGGTCGTTTCGAAGCATGCCCAAAAACGATTCATCGTATGGAAGAATAATAGATGTCATGCTGAAAAACAGGGCAATGAATCCGGTGACCGTAATCGCCAGTCCAAACAGCCAATACCACAGCCAGCCCTCCACTTTCACGGACTCCTTCGGCAACCTGTCGTTGCAGGCCTCATTGATCCGCTTCGGCAGACCAGGTCCGGAAAAAACATACTCAAAGCCAAGCATCACAAGGGAAGCGCCCTGTTCCAATAAGATAATCGCATCTTGTGGCTCTTTAATTCCACCTGACATAACGATGGGAACGTCATCACCAAGGGATTTTCTTAATGCAACGAGCGTATCGGGGTGGCATCCTTCAAGGAGGATTCCGCTAGGTTGATAGTTTTCTAGCTTAGTTATGTTGTCTTCTGAATAGGCTAATATAACGGGTTTATTTACTTTTTTTTGAAAAAGATGATAGTGGTCAGCCGAATCAAACGTCTGGACGCTGATAATAAATCCATTACTGAACGGGAGGAGCTCTTCGCAAATCTGCTCGACTTCTTCCAATGATCCCTCAGCCCTTATGAAAAAGGGGACTTTCTTCTTTTTTAAAGATTGAAGTTTGTCTTTAACGACAGATAGTTTGATAGAAAAATCGGTCAAACTCAGGGTCTGTTCTTGAACGTCCAGTTCTTCCTTCCCTATTGAACCGTGAAAGGTTACGGGGCCAATCTCGATGAAGCCGAACCCAAGGTTTTGAAAGGCTTGAAGTCCAGATACTTGCGGGTCGATTTTGCCACTTAACCCAACAGGAGTAGTAAAGGGAATGCCGAATACCTGTCTCTCCAATTTTTTCGATGGTGTCATGTGACCAAGGAATTCAATCAATTTTTCCCCGATGAAGGTAGATGATAACACACTCATCCCACGGTGAATAAACTCGCGACTAAAGGACGGGGGCAGCTGATGAAGAATCGGTTTGAAAAGCGTATGATACGACCAATCTGGCAAGGGTAGTCACCCCTTTTGCTAAAATTTGTACACCTGTGCGCTTTAGATTGTTACCTGTTATTTTACAATACTTTGTTATTAACGTGGGAAATATATATATCTTAAAAGGCATTTAGTACGGTCCACATTTTTTATGGAAAAGAAGGATTACCAATAAAGCTTTATTGTTTATTGGACTTTCGGGCATTGCAACGGGTTTGTCGTGGCTGTGCTATTTTGCCGCGATTGCCTTAGGGGATGTTTCGGTCATGGCACCCATCGACAAATTTAGTGTCGTACTGACGATGGTGTTGAGCTTTATAATTTTAAAAGAGAGAGTGCAAAACATAAGATTTTGGGCGGAGTCCTTATTACGATTGGGACGCTTGTTTTGATTTTATAGGGGGTTTTGGAACTTTGGACAGAGTTGATGGAAAAGCAAGTAACATTGTCAGAAGTCAATGAAGTTGGACAAGATTCAACTGACTTTAATAGAGTTCGCAGCGACCTTTCCCGTCGTTCCGAGAAGGAAACGGGTTCATAGAACCTCTCTATGCAACCTTTCTCATTGTTCCGAGAAGGAAAGGGGTTCATAGAACCTCTCTATGCGACCTTTCCCGTCGTTCCGAGAAGGAAACGGGTTCATAGAACCTCTCTATGCGACCTTTCTCATTGTTCCGAGAAGGAAACGGGCTCATAGAACCTCTCTATGCGACCTTTCCCGTCGTTCCGAGAAGGAAAGGGGTTCATAGAACCTCTCTATGCGACCTTTTCCGTTGTTCCTAGAAGGAAAGGGGTTCATAGAACCTTTCTATGCGACCTTTCTCGTTGTTCCGAGAAGGAAACGGGCTTATAGAACCTCTCTATGCGACCTTTCTCGTTGTTCCGAGAAGGAAAGGGGTTCATAGAACCTCTCTATGCGACCTTTCCCGTCGTTCCGAGAAGGAAAGGGGTTCATAGAACCTCTCTATGCGACCTTTCCCGTTGTTCCTAGAAGGAAAGGGGTTCATAGAACCTCTCTATGCGACCTTTCCCGTCGTTCCGAGAAGGAAACGGGTTCATAGAACCTCTCTATGCGACCTTTCTCATTGTTCCGAGAAGGAAACGGGCTCATAGAACCTCTCTACGCGACATTTATCGTCGTTACGGAAAGGAAACGGGCTCATAGAATCTCTCTACGCGACGTCTTTATGTCTTTGAGCGACCATTTTTCCCTGTAAGCTTGTCTTTATGGATCCGCAGGCTGGGCAGAATAGGTAAAGGAGAGTGTTATGGTAAACTTAAATAAATAAAAACAAGCAAAGTGAGGAATTTGATGGGTACGATTAAAAAGAATAAGACAAATAAACTTAGAATGATTTTACGAGGATTACTGGTTATACTCGGTGGATTTATTGCGGCCTATGGACTTGAGACGGTATTAATTCCAAACAACGTATCGGATGGAGGAGTGACGGGTCTTAGCATCGTTGGTTCCGAGCTGTTTCATTTGCCATTAGGAGTGCTCATTGCCGTGTTAAACCTTCCGTTTATTTGGTTAGGATACAAACAGATTGGTAAAAGCTTCGCGATTTTTTCGATTATCGGAATCATTTCTTTAGCTGTTGGGACAAGTCTCATGCACCATACCCCTGCTATTATTGAAGGGGATACCTTGTTAATTACTGTTGTAGGCGGGATTATCCTCGGTTTTGGGATGGGGTTAGCCTTGCGTAATGGCGGAGCATTAGATGGAATTGATATGCTTGCCGTCCTGCTGTCGCGGAAACTACCGTTTGGGACAAGTGACCTCATTCTTTTCTTAAATACCTTTGTATTTATCTTCGTCTCCATAGTATTCGGTCTCCAAGGGGCCATTCTTTCGGCCATTGCCTACTTTATCGCTTCAAAAGTCATACATATTGTGGAAGAAGGGTTAAGCGGATCAAAAACCTTTCAAATTATCACCACTCAGCCTGAATCAATGATCGAGACCATTCGTGATCGCTTAGGCCGTGGGGCTACATATAAGGAAGCGTACGGCGGTTTTTCCAATGAAATGTTTAAAGAAATCACCTGTGTTATTAACCGTTTAGAAGAAACCAAGCTAAAGGAAATCATCAATGAAATTGACCCGAAGGCCTTCGTTACTGTCTATGACGTTGCAGAAGTGAAGGGCGGCAATTTCAGAAAGCATGATATTCATTAAATAAATGTTTAGTAAAAAACAGGAAGGGCTTATTTCACTTCTCTTAAGCCCTTCCCATCAAGAATCTCTTGAATGCCTTCTTCGCAAACCCCGTAAGAACGCCAATGGCAGGTTGAGCAGACTGTTTGAATATCGGTGGGGATGACGTGCTTTTGAATCTGGGACTCAATGTCCTCCCATTTCAGTTTCTGTCCGATGTGAAGGCCCATTTTTTCTAAAATAACCGCATCCCTCTCATAGAGGTTGGCATCCTGACAGTGGTAATCACCGGTGTTGGGGTACTTTTCACACAATTGATCAGGTCCCTTAACAAGCTCAATCAAAGTCTTGGGGTTTTCTCGTAAAGCCTGATGCAAACGCGTCATATTTTCCACGTATTCTTGGGAATAACCCATTCCCCGATAGCCCAAAAGGCAAAAAAGATGATGTCCTCGTAGCTTATACATAATGAACCCCCAGTTCGACAGGTATTAATATATTAAAAGTTAACTAAAATGATTGTTTGGTTGACTTATATTTTTATCTTATCATCCACAAATAAATATTTCATCATAAGTTTAGATACTAAGTATCTTTTTTAAGTTATCATTCGTTTTATAATAAAAGAGATTACGTATGGGGGGATTTCAATGGAAAAGGTACTTATTCTTGGGGCAAGCGGTCTTGTAGGAAGAGCTTTAATAGATGAATGTAGAGATGGATTTGACATCTATGGAACATATTCTTCTACGGTAACCAGTCTCCCTGAAGGTAAGCAGTTTAAATTAGAACTTCAACAAACCGATAAGTTGAAAGAAATTATACGCTCAATTAAACCTGACATTGTGATTTCTTGCCTAAGAGGAGAGTTTGAACATCAGCTCAAGTTTCATAAAGAATTGGCAATGGAATTACGTGAGAGTAGTAGCCGGTTGTATTACTTTTCTACTACAAATGTTTTTGATGGGGACTATTCAAAGCCACACGCTGAAACCGATCTACCTATTGCCGAATCAGATTATGGAAATTTCAAAATCAAATGCGAAAATATGTTAAAAGAAATGTTAGATGAGCGTGCGATGATGATCCGAATCCCAGCGATATGGGGTAAGAATTCGCCGAGATGGAACGTAATGAAAGATAGCATCAAAAAGAATAAAGTGATCGATGTGTACAGTAATTTAGTATGTAACAATCTTTTGGATGTTCAGTTAGCAAAACAAATGACGTACATTATTAAAAATAATCTAAAGGGCATTTTTCACTTAGCTTCAGTTGATATGATGACGCAAGGCCAATTCTATGAACTGATAATAAGTGGAGTAACATGTGATACGAGTATCTTGCGATATAGCCTTTTTCAAGATCGTGCAGACATACGGTATTTTGCACTGAAATCAAATCGGGAGGATATACCGGGCTCACTGCAGATCAATAATAAAGAGATTATTTCATATTTATTGGGATAAAAGAGAATGCCCCTGGCTAGTTAACCACGAGCGTCTCCCCACATTCATCAAATGCGTGCTTATAGTCAAACGCAAAAGGAGTTGGTCCATGCTGAATAAAATGGTTGTATCTCTTGGAAGCCTCCTCCCAAGATACATCCTTCACCTTCTCCGTCCACCACACCACATATGTAGGCTGTTTTTCTTGATGAGGTCTAATCCACTTGCTCCTGTCTCGGAGGGCTTGCTTATGTTTACCTGAATAGGTAAAACGATATAAAGATTGAAGGCTTTTCCATACTGTTAGTGTAAGTATAGGAGCACCGTCGCCTTTGATCACGTCCTCAGGAAAGGGCACTCCATCAGGTGAAAACTCCTTAATGAGATCCCCTGAATTAGTAGCCTGTCTCATTACTTTGTATCCAACTTCATAAAACTCACGAGAGGCAGGATGTTCATACGGATGTGTTAGCCTACCAACAGTATAGATCGCAACAAATGCCATAATCATCGCTCCATTTTCACTTTTTACCTACGTATATTCAAGCAAGGCTAGACTAATTCCTGTTGAACAAAATGGCAAAGGTGATTCTAAATTAAAAGTAAAAGAGGACTACTCAATAAAATAGTCCTCTAGTGTATTCTTTTAATTGTATTTTAAAAACGGCGCCGATTGATGACTGTGCATCGACGTGCACCTCTGTTGAGTAAAGACCGTGCTTGTCCTAATGAAATTCTGACAAGTACGGCTTCGTCCGTGCCGCCAACTTCTACATCAAACACTGCAAATGCCTCACCATCTACAATAAATACACATTCCACATCTGCAATATTAAATCCATCAAAGTTGTTTAAAACTCTACATTCCATGACTCCTGCTCTTATTAAAGTATTTGCCTCTGATGTGGAGATCCGAATAAACACGAATTCTTCGATCTCAACATTACCCGCTTCTACTTCAATTTCGGCTAAAAGAAAGGAACCATTTCTCCTTGTGCGGAGTACACAATTTGCCCCAATTGAAACGATATCATCCATACTCATATTATTTCACCCCCTTGCTACCATTAGATTCAACAGTGAAGGAAAGGTGTGGACAAATTATATTTTATTATATACGGAGTAAAGCCCCTCTCGTTGAGAAGGGGAGTCATGAGTTTATGCTATGGTCATATTTTTCCCTCAAGCGCTTTATATCTTCTTTAGGTGGTAAACTAAACATGCGGGAATATTCACGGCTGAATTGCGAAGGACTCTCGTAACCTACCCGGAATGCGACATCCGCGGCATCGGCTGACTCGGAGAGTAACAGGCTCCGGGCATCCTGCAGTCTCATTTGCTTTTGAAACTGAATAGGGCTCATAGCGGTTACCTCTTTAAAATGCCTATGAAGCGAAGAAACACTCATATTCGCTATTTCCGCAAGCTCTTCAATGTTAGATACGAAGAATAGCGTGTTCTTCTCACATAACGATCCTGAAATTGTGAAATGGATTGGTACGCGTATACTTGATATTTAATGTTCTTACACACCTATCATTATTGCTGAGATAGCTCGTGTAGTTATCACTTCAAAAAACAGCCAGTATACCTAACTGGCTGTTTTTGCTTATTTTCTATGCGTCCTTTTATTGCCCCAGGTTTTCAATTCTATTTAATAAATTTGTTACTTCATTAACCGTAGTGAATATTTGGGAGCTTTCTAACTTATCTAACGCCAAATGTCCGTTTTGTAACACTTCGTTGATTTCACCGAGTAAGAGTTCATTTTTAATAACTAATTCTTGATGTACTTCTTTTGCCACAGAAGGGACGTTATTGATGTTAATAAAGTTCTCTATATCTTGCTTAAGTGTCACCAATTGAGTTTCAAGTTCTTTCTGGATTTCTAAATCATTGGCAGCTTGCTCGATCAATTGAGGAGCATCTTCTGCAAAATTATTTAATTTATTAATATGGTCAGTCGCTTGATTGACATAGTCAATGGAATCATTCACTTCCCCTAGAAATGAGCATGCGCTTAGGAACAGTGAGACCGCAATAATAAGAAAAAAATGTACTTTTTTCATACCTGACTCCCTTCTAAAATTCGCTTTAGATTTATGATACGTATCACATCATAAAAGGTTTCAGTTCTAGAATACCAAGGGGGGTTCATTGATTTCATCAATCAGGCATATTGTCATTTTTATAGGAAGTATTTTATCAGCGTTTAATAAATAAATACTTTTAAATATTAAAAGGAGAACCAACTTTCTTCCTAGAATTTAGCTTTAGAAATCGATAAAGAGGGAGTGTGAAAAAATGCAGATTTTGCTGATTCGTCACGGAGAATCAGAAGATGACTTTTTAGAAGAGAATTATAATGGAACAACAGATTTGCCTTTAACACCAAATGGACGTATGCAAGTAGAGAAAATGGTACAACGCGTATTAAATGAGTTTCCACCCGATTTTATATGGAGTAGTCCATTAAAAAGAGCTAGGGAAACTGCCGACGTATTATCCAATACAATTGGTTGCTCTGTTGAATACATAGATGATTTAAGAGAACAGCAGGAATCAGAAAGTAATCTAGAATTTAGGTTGCGCGGGGAAACGGTTCTTTCATTTATCAAAGAAAATAGTAATGAGTATACTAGAATTGCAGTAGTAACCCACGGTGGAATGATCACCAAATTGATTGAAAGCTTTCTTGAATTACCAAATGAAAATAATAAATGGTTCCATACGAATAATACAGGAATTCATTTTTTGGATTATTACAAGGGTCTACAAATAATAAAGTTTGCAAATAGTACATCTCACTTAGACTAAGACACCTACTCTCCTTAACGACCATGATATAAGCTATTTGAACCGTGATGATGGCTTAAATAGTAAGACGGGTGCATGAATGAAACAGGGAGCGGCAGTGCTGCTCTTTTTTTTATTGATACAACAGAGTAGAGTAGTTTAATATGGCACATAGGAGTAGAAGTTAAGTAACAATGGGAGAAGGATGTAAAATGGAATATCCAATTTGTGTACGTTGTAAAGGTGCAGTTAAAGTAAATCAAGACAGGTATGAAGTATTTGAAAAGATGCACTGGACGTGCTTTCATTATGAATTTGAACACGATAGTTTTGATCCAGATGAGCCTTGTGATGACCCAAGTTGTCCAACACTAGCGTTAATGGAAAAATTCAATATTAACCCTGTATTGAACTAAAAAATTCAACGTAAATTAGGTGTCAGGCACCTTCAAGGGACAGTTGCCCAGGAAGGGTGCCTATTATCATTACTTCTTACAATTGCTCTGCGTATTTTTTAAAGTTGTCTAAAATCGCCTGCCATCCCTGTTGCTGCATCTCAATAGGATTCGTTGTTTCAGCATCAAACGTTTCAATTACTTGGGTTTCGTTTCCTTGACCTTTAAAGGTAATTTTAACTTTTCTTCCATCGCCTAGAGTATAAGCAATCACCTCATGTAATACCACTTCATCATAAGTTCCACCAAAATCGAAACCAAAACTGCCATCTTTGGCTTCCATTCTTGAATGGAATTTCCCGCCCGGTCTTAGATCATTTTCAGCAATGGGTGTGTGCCAGTCGTCTGAAGCGCTGTTCCATTTTGTTATATGGGTGGGCTCTGTCCAATATTCCCATACCTTTTCAACTGGGGCTTGAACGGTTGTTTCTACTTTTACCTTTTTAGATGTCTCCATTTCATCTACCGCCTCTCTTAGTACGATCTTTTTAAGCGATTTGTCTACATTAGGTGTCTGACTTTATTATAGAAGATTACAAAGATTCACACTACTTATTCATTGTATCCTTTTGATGTCATTGTTATCACTCGTTAATTAATATTTTGTGCTTCTTAACAGAGCGCTTTAACATAATGAATGTCCCAGCGCATATAGCTGGTAACAAAATAAATCCCACACTATTTGTGGTTTTTTTGTTATTAGGAAAAATTGTTCACCAATTGGGGACAGTCCCCCGCTGCTTTAAAGTAGTGGGGGACTGTCCTTGTTTTTTTATGTTAAAATAAGGGGAATAAGAACTATCTCATTTTTATGAATCTTCAAAAAGGATTCAAGGAGTTGGGGATATGCCGAAAATTTCTGACCTAATAAAAACGGAAAAAGCACTCTATGTATGTACTTTTAGTGCACTATTAATTGATTTAATAATAGGGTGGACCGGATATTCAGATTCCCTCTTTGGAACAATTAGTACCAGTATATTAGCCTTTTTCATTTTACTACTATTACTGGTGCTAAATAAGAAAAGACAAGTTGAACCCATGAAAAAATCTGTCTTTAAAGTTTGCTATATCATTATGTGTACATGCTTTTTATTATCTCAAATATTTAAAGAAGGTTTCATATTTATAGTCGCTCTTATCCTTGGTTTATCCTCTTTTGCCGTATTGGCGATCACTCTTTTAATTAAGGAGGATAATTGATAAAAAAATTCATGGGGACTACGTACCGCAGGGGAGTTCACGGTATCATCTGGTTGTTTCCTTAAAAGTAACCTTAATGACTTTCTCAGTAGTATTGTTAAATTCAATATCTACCAAAACGCCAAATTCCTTTTGTTGATCTTTTAACCATAATTTAAATTTCTCAGTAGACGTCCGAGAACCGATAATTCGTCCGATATGGAGATAGTCATTAATTTGGGCATTTGGGTACTTCCCCTGTGTTTCTTTCATTGCCAACTCTCCCCACTTAGCATAAGGAGGAATAGGCTTCCGTTGCGCGTATGAAGTATGAAGAAAGCTTGAAGAATAGATTCCACTTGAGCATGAAACCAAAATAATGATCAAACAAATCAATAATTTTTTCATAGGATAATCCTCTTGGTTTTTATTTTTATCTTTAGATGATTAATCATAATTTATGTACGAAACTTAGATGGGTGGATGGAAATGAATCAGAGGTCTTACATATTACTAATAGGTTCGGCAATTCTCACGATAATCATCTTATGTGGATGTGGATACAATCATATAGAAAATCAAATTATTGAAGATAGTGACATAACAAAAATCACCGTTTATAAGAATGGGGGTAACGAAGGACCGTTTGTCATCGAAGATAAGAAGGTTATTAGTCAAATAATCCAAAAGATTAATTCGTCTCCGAGAAAGGACATTTCAAAAATAGTGTTTGAACGTGGGCCCGATGAAAGAATGACTTTTGAAGGTGAGAATTCGAAATTTGAAGTGGGAGTTTTTAGTGACTCAGGGAATGTAGTGACCAAAAAATACTATATTCATACTGCCTTGAACCTAAAAGAATAAAAACAATTATGGGGACAGTCCCCCGCTGCTTTAAAGCGCTGGGGGACTGTCCCTCCAAAGAAGGAGTACTGCTAATGAGAGGAGAAATAGTTAGATTAAGAGATGAAGGAGTTATTTACATAAACGGAGGGTGCATGATCAATGGTAACGTTTCAAACCAAATATTTTCAATTACAACAGTTAGCAAACGGAGTGTTTGCGGCTATAATAAACCGGGGTTCAGGCTGCATAGCAAACGCGGCTGTTATAAATCTGGGTGGTCAAACCGTAGTATGGGATACCTTTCAAAATCCTAGAGCTGCAGAAGAACTTCGTAAATTTGCTAACCTCGAATTTGGTGAGCAGCCAATTCTTGTTATAAATAGCCACAACCACCTAGATCATTGCGGTGGCAACCAAGTTTTCAAAGACTGTAGTATCCTTTCTACCAGTAAAACTAGAGAAGCAATGGAGTCATTAAATACTAAGGTTATTGAAAGCATGAAGAGTCAACCAGACCAATCTCTTGAATATACAAAGCTAATTGAACAAGAAACAGATATAAATCGTAGGAACGAAAGGATTCTTCAATTTGAGGATTACAAGGAAATCAGTGATACGATCAAAAATCTCCAATTAACACTTCCAACTCTGACATTCGACCAATCGATGACTCTACATGGACAAAATCGTACAGCTCGTCTCCTCTGTTACGGTGGAGGACATTCCCCGAGTGACCTTATTCTTCATCTAGAGGAAGAAGAAATACTTTTAATTGGAGACTTAATCACAGTCGGAAGCCATCCCTTACTCAGATATGGAAATGTGGACGAGTGGCTTACTATTTTGGATAAAATTGAAAGCTTACCTATTAAGCAGATTTTGCCTGGACATGGCAGCGTCGTAGGAAAAGAACAAATTAAGGTCATTCGAAATTATTTTAGCGGTTTGGTCGAACTCGCAAACCAGTGTGTGGCCAGTGGTAGAACGATCGAGGAATTACAGAATGTAACAGTACCTCAAGAATATGAATCTTGGCGGTTACCTCATCTTTATTCAAGTAATTTAAAGGATATATACCTTCTGTTACAAAATAAACTTCAAACTCAGGAGTAACTATATAAGACTAGTACGGCTGCTACAACAATTTTTGCAAAAAAAGCCTAAAAAAAAGAGAGGAAAGATCCTCTCTAAGTAATCTATAATGAAATTATTGTTTAGCTCTTTTTTTCAATCGTCCTACAAGAGGTACTACGATGATACCCGCTATGAAGACCTGCATGATGTTTCCAGGGACCGAACCAAAAGGCTGAATCCAGTTTCCGTATAGAATCACTTCTGCAAAATAGTAGCCAACCACCTTGATGATTAGAGCAGTTGCGATTGCAAGAGAGTTCACCACGACCCTTTTGCCAGGTACTTTCTCAGAAATAAGTCCGACTACGAAGCCCATTGCCCCAACAATGACAAAGGTAAATGGTGACCATAGGGCCCATCCGGAAATCACATCGAACAAGCCCATTCCGAAAGCGCCTGCTATGAATCCTGTTCTTTTGCCGTATACTAAGGCAGCAATAAAAAGAGGTACGTTACCCAGATGGATGAGACCTCCGTTACCCATCAATGGGAGCCTAATGTTAATGAACATTGTGGCTACGAGGGTTAAGGCGATAAAAAGTGCGTTGATGACGATAACTCTTGTTTTAGTTGTTCCTGGGGATGATAATGTTGTATTCATATGATAACCTCTTCTGTTTTTTAAAATAATATCATATATACACCTACTTAATAAATACGAAATACGATTAAAATGAATAGGAGAAGAAAACGCATGAACAATCAAAGTGGTAAAACTGCATTGCTAGTAATGGATCTGCAAAATGGTATTGTATCCCGCTTTGCAGAAAATGCTGAGGTTCTTCAACCATTCCAAAGAGCTTTGGAAGCCGCGCGTCAAAATCGTATACCCGTCATTTTTGTTCGAGTAGGGTTTAGTGAAGGGTATCCAGAGGTCAGTCCAACAAACAAGATATTCTCAGCTATCTCTAAAGCCGGTGGAATGACCCTGATGGATTCATCCACCCAGATTCACGAGTCTGTCCAGCCTAAACCTGATGAGCCCATTATTACCAAGTATCGTATTAGTGCTTTTGCGGGCAGCAATCTCGAAGTCATCCTTCGCGCACAACAAATTGGCACACTTGTTCTCAGCGGAATTTCTACAAGTGGAGTCGTATTATCAACAGTAAGAGAAGCAGCGGATAAAGATTACTCCATTACAGTGCTTTCGGATGCATGTCTGGATGCAGATCCTGAGGTTCACAACGTGCTCATGGAAAAAGTATTCCCACGCCAAGCGGATGTGCAGACCGTTGACGCTTGGATTGGCACTTTGAAATGATATTGCCCTTTTATAAATTAATTCATTTACATTAATTCGGAGTGAACAAATTGGAACCAATTCATTTGAGCGAAATCCCTATTGAAATAAAACAATATGTTGGAACCATTCATTCCATTAGATTTCCACGACAAGGATATACCTCTAATGTAGGAATAATTGATACAAGTAGTGGGATGTACGCTCTAAAAAGAACAAAAGGGGAGATCTTAAGTTCTTGGCTACATAAAGAAGTAACCGTGA
Organism: Neobacillus rhizosphaerae; assembly: GCF_050477885.1. Classification (GTDB taxonomy): domain Bacteria; phylum Bacillota; class Bacilli; order Bacillales; family Cytobacillaceae; genus Neobacillus; species Neobacillus rhizosphaerae_A. The sequence goes on along the minus strand of NZ_JBCNAC010000027.1, from coordinate 945 downwards.
CTAACCTTTTGGATAGTGGAAGCACTTTGCCCATTCCGAAAGTGAAGAGATACCTTTTGGAAAAAAATAAAGGTCAATCGTGGGCTCTATTGGGTTTCTTTGAGGGGGAAACCTTAAGAACGGCACTATTTAACGAGGAGAATGAGGAGAAAAGAAGAGAGATGATATTTAACTTTGGTACTACCCTTTCTCAAATCCATTTAACTCCTTGTCCGAAAGAGTTTATACACGAACAACAACCTTGGCTTGATCAAATGTTGGTTCAGGCGGAATGGAATTTGAAAAATAGCCAGGTGGACGGAAGTGAATCATTATTACAGAGGATTAAAAGGAATAGGCCTAATGAGTATAAGCAGACGCTTATTCACGGAGATTATACTATAGATAATGTACTAGTAAAAAACGGGATCATTACAGGTGTAATCGATTGGGGGGGTGGAGCTTATGGAGACCCTAGATATGATGTTTCAATAGCTATTCGTCCCAAACCCAATGTATTCGAGAATGAAGTAGATCAACAGATTTTCTTTGAAGGCTATGGGGGAAAGATCATTAATAAATGGGAATATGATTATTTTGTTAACGGATTATACGAGTTCTTTTAAGGTGAATTTTCAGACTGGAACTGGATATAATCTAAATGTTGTTGACATGAGGCGAATGTGATAGTAATATAGTAATTCCTGATGCGGAATAACATAGTTTTAGTTGTTTCTTTTGAAAAATAAAAATTCAGGATTGACGAAGTTGGTTTTATAGTATAATATTAATTTCTGTTGCTGCGAGTCAGTAACGCTTGAAAAAAGAACTTAAAAAAGTTGTTGACTTTCGGTTGATAACTTGGTAAGATGATAAAGTCGCTTTCGAGCGATGGTGAAATTGTTCTTTGAAAACTAAACAAACAAAAACGTCAACAAACAAAAAATTTTCGTTTCTTTATTGAAA